>CAXMQZ010000106.1:0-96335 GCA_964195975.1 uncultured Polyangiaceae bacterium
GGGGCAAGGACGGACGTCTTCGATGCGGTAGATAGTCGAGAGGGTATTCTGAAAAACAGAAGTGTGATCACCGCAATCACAAACAGGACCGCGGCCAGGGTTTGTTTGTCCAACCAGACAAGAAGAATCGCAGCCGCTACCAGCGGCAACACGAACACCCATGCTTCCTTGGCGAAGCTCATGGTCGACTTTTGCGGACGATTCTAGTTTCTTCTGAGCAGGCTAGATACCGAACGAATTTTGTATCGATCAGGCCGGAACCTGTGTCGCTCGATGGGATCGTAGTATGACTTCCATACGGTCCTTGAGGAACAATTTCTGTCGTTTCATCTGCTTCTCTTCGAGCTCGTCCTCTTCTGACAGAAGCGATTGTACCGAGAGTATCCCGAGCCTGCGCTCGAGTTCTTGATGCTGCTCATAGAGCGAACGGAACTCAGTGTCGGTCTCGAAGAGCTCCTTCTTCAGTGGATCCTCAAGATTTCCCATGAACTCAGCCTCCCTTTCTGGGGTCGTAGACCACCAAATCCGCAGTGGACGTTCTGATGTCAGGAATTGACGCTACGCGCTGTTGCGAAGAATTTTTCACTTGCTAACAGGTATCAGGATATCACCTCGCATGATCTCGGAGCAACGTTATCGATCGGGCAGAATAGCTGAGGGAGGACGCTGATATAAGGGGTTTTTCAGGCCCTCGAAGCCCCATTTCACCCGAGCCTCTTCGAATATCTCGATAGCCCGGCCTGCCAGAGGACCGGGTTCGACAAAGGTCAGCCCCGGCGCAGTTTCGACCTGTTGCCGCAGCGTCGAGATGCCGTGCCCGATCAAGTGGCAAGGGGACCTCGTTACCAGTTCGTCGACCCGGGATAGCTCGGGCGGACCCAACACGCTGCCATCAGAGAAACCCTGAACCAGCCACTCTCCTCGCAGTGCATCTACGCAGGCCAAGTTGAGAGTGTGCTCCGCGGGTCCCAGCGTGGCAAGGACCTCTAACGTCGACAGCGTACCCACTCGCACTCCAAGAGCTTGAGTCAGCCCCTGAAGGGTGGCCATGCCAACTCGCAGTCCAGTAAAGCTTCCTGGACCCCGCAAACCCAAAAGAGTAGTTACGTCCGAAAGCCGTAGCTCCGCCTGTTCGAGGGTGGAATCGATTAGATACATCAGGCGAGCAGAAGATTCCTTGAGCTCGAGAGACTGCTCTACGACGACCTCGCAATCGACACCAACGGCGACACTCACAACCGGGGAACCCGTGTCCAGGGCCATGACTATGGACTGTTTTTGCAGATCCGGTGGGTACTCGATCTCGTTATACTGAACGTTCATGTCAAAACCCCTTCAATTGACACCTATGCTACGCCATTACCTGGAGGTCAAGGCGCAGCATCCGCACAGTGTCCTGCTGTATCGGATGGGTGATTTCTATGAACTGTTCTTTGAAGACGCCGTACAAGCGGCGCCCATACTCGAGGTCACTCTGACCGCACGCCAGAAGGGTACTGACAATGAGGCGCCAATGTGCGGTGTCCCTCATCATGCCATGGGCATCTATGTGGCAAAGCTCATTCGAGCCGGCTTGAGAGTCGCGATTTGCGATCAGGTAGAGGATCCAGCCGAGGCCAAGGGCCTCGTCAAGCGAGAGGTTACTCGCGTGCTGACGCCAGGGACCATAGTCGATCCAAGCCTCTTGGACAGTGTCCAGCCCAACTATCTTGCCGGTCTGGTCTGGAATGGTGAAGCGGGGGCTGGAGCCTTTCTCGACATATCAACCGGAAGTTTTCTTGTTCGTCGATGGGAGACGCCCGAACAAGCGGTTGATGATTTCGCTTTGCTGCGCCCCCAGGAGGTGCTGTACCCCGAAACTGAGGTACCAGCATCGATTCTCGAATGGCTCGATTCACACGAAATCTGCCTGACGTTGGAGCCCTCCGATTCCTGGCCTGATGCCCGCGAAGCCGCCGAGGTGCTTGAAAGACAGTTCGGAACCGCGACACTCAAGGGCTTTGGCCTCGAGGACCGAGAGCAAGCAGTACAGGCGGCTGGAGCCACCCTGCGATATGCCCAAGACACCCAACAGAGCGATCTCTCGCACATCCGCGAGCTACGAGTTGTCGACAAAGCATCGAGAATGGTCCTCGACGCTGTGACGATCGGGAATTTGGAGGTATTCGAGACTCAGCGCGAGAGTAAGCTTCGGGGGTCCCTGCTTTGGGTATTGGATCATACCTCAACCCCCGCGGGAGGCAGGCTGCTCAAGACTTGGCTACAGCAGCCACTGACCGACCCGCAACCGATCTGCGTGCGCCAGGATGCAGTCGAGGTGCTGCTAGGCGTTCGAGAGGTCCGTGAGCGGTTGCAGGGCTACCTGTCGGGTTTTGGCGATCCCGAGAGAATCGTGGCCCGGGCTGTGCTGGGGAATCTATCGCCCCGTGAAGCGGTGGCACTCAGAGGCTCGATCCAGACAGCTCCTCGAATATCGGCCGAGCTTCGGGAGTTGCCTTCCAGCATGCTACGGGAAATCGCTTCTATAGATCTGGTACCGGAACTCCGCAAAGAGCTCGAGCGTGTTCTCGAAAGCGATCCTCCTCAGTCTCTGAAGGAGGGTGGCGTCATTCGCGAAGGGGTCAGCGAAGAGCTCGATCATCATCGATCGCTAGCGCGGGACAGTCGAAAGCACATCCTCGAGCTCGAGACTCGAGAGCGTGACGCTACTGGTATCGGATCTCTCAAGATTCGATACAACAGAGTATTCGGGTACTACTTGGAGGTGACTAGGGCAAATCAGTCCCTCGTTCCGGATCGATATATTCGAAAACAGACCTTGGTCAACTCGGAGCGCTATTTCACCGAAGAGCTAAAGGAGCTCGAGGAAAGAATCCTGGCCGCCGAATCCGAGCTGGTTCGGTTGGAGCGAGAGCAGTTTCAAAGAATCCAAGACCTTGTCGTCGCTGAGGCGACGCGGCTTCGCGATCTTGCACGTGCGGTCGCGACCCTGGATGTGCTCAGCTCGTTTGCCGAGGTGGCTGCCAAGGGGTCGTATGTCCGTCCTCGAGTCTTGCCACTCGGAGAACCGATCCAGATAACGGGCGGGCGTCATCCTGTCGTGGAGACGATGATCGACGAGGAGTTCATTCCAAATGACACCGACCTCGGATCTACTTCGCAACAAATCGTCATTTTGACCGGTCCGAACATGGGTGGAAAATCTACTTATCTGAGACAGATTGCCCTGATCGTCCTGATGGCTCAGATCGGATCTTTTGTCCCTGCGGAGGACGCAAAGATAGGATCGGTCGATCGGATTTTCAGTCGCGTCGGAGCCTCAGACGATCTCTCGCGAGGAGAATCGACCTTCATGGTCGAGATGATCGAGACCGCCCGCATTCTCCATCAGGCTACGAGCAACAGCTTGGTCATTCTCGATGAGGTAGGTCGAGGAACCGCCACCTTTGATGGACTTTCTCTGGCATGGGCCATCGTCGAGCATCTGCACGCTTCGTCGCGTCCCAAGACCCTGTTTGCGACTCACTATCACGAGCTGACTGAATTGGCCGTGACATTGGATGGGGTGGTCAATCGGACCTTGGCAGTCAAGGAGTGGCAAGACAAGATCGTGTTTCTTCGACGCGTGATCCCGGGTGCGTCGGACAAGTCCTACGGGCTACATGTGGCCAGGCTGGCCGGAATTCCCGACTCGGTGATCGAACGGGCAGGGCAGATACTCTCTAATCTGGAGGCGCAGGAGTACGACATGCGAGGTCGTCCTCGGATCGCGCGAGGGGCTTCCGATCAGCAGGGATCACCCGATCAACTGGGACTCTTCGCACCCGCCGAAGAAATCGTCACGGCATTGTTGAGGGAAGTCGACGTCGAGCAGCTGTCTCCACTAGCCGCCCTCAACCTTTTGAATGCGCTCAAGTCCAGACTCGATGAACTCTAGCCTCGTCTGGATGGAAACCTACCATCCCTAAAAGGGGATATCGTCGTCGGCGGGAGGTCCTCCGATATCGGTCGGTGGTCCCGCTGAGCTACCTGAGGAGGATCCGCCACCGTCATACTCACCCCGGGATCCAAGCATTTGGAAGTTGTCGCAAACGATCTCGGTCCGGTAGCGTTTCTCCCCGCTCTGTTTGTCGTCCCAGGAACGGGTTTGGATGCGACCCTCGATGTATATCTGTTTACCCTTGGTAAGGTATTGACCTGCAATTTCGGCTTGTCTTCCCCAGCAGACTATGTTGTGCCACTCGGTCTGCTTTTGCCGGTTTCCGTCTCGGTCCTTATAGACCCGATTCGTGGCCAGCGTGAAGTTCGTGACGGGCTGGCCCGAAGGCGTCGATCTGACTTCGGGATCTTTCCCCAAATTTCCAACTAGTATCACTTTGTTGATCATCGGTAGGATTCTCCTGCCTATTCGGCTTTTGTCGGTATCATACCTCTGCATTCACGAGACGCCTTGGCGATTTAGATCTCTTGGCCTCTGTACGTCAGGGCGATACCTTACCAAGACGGAATTCATGCGCCTTATCTTGCAGAGAGTCAGCCGCGCTAGCGTACGAGTCGACGGCGAAGTGATCAGCTCGATCGCTGCAGGTCTCCTTGTGCTGGTCGGCATCGAGAAGGGGGATGGAGTTGCCGAAGTGGAGAGATCTGCTGTCAAGCTTTCGGAGCTTCGGATCTTCGAAGATGAGAATCGAAAGATGAACCTTAGTTTGCTCGAGATCTCTGGCTCGTGTTTAGTCATTTCTCAGTTCACTCTCGCTGCGTCACTCGAGAAGGGTAGGCGGCCTTCGTTCGTCGGGGCCGCGCCCCCGACCCAAGCGGAACCTTTGGTGGACCTCCTGGTCGAACGGCTGACATCGAAGGGGGTTTCGGTCTCGACCGGCCGGTTTGGTGCCCACATGGAAGTGGAGCTCATCAATGACGGTCCGGTGACCTTCGTGCTCGATAGCCACCCGGAGAGGATCTCCTAGCCTACAATGGGAACAACGGTGATCGGCACCGGCATGAAGGCCAATACGAATAGCAACAAGCAAAGCAGGGCTACAACCCTCCTGGAGCGGTCCAGGGAGACATTCTCATCGCTCACCCGTGGATGCCGGAGTCCCATAATCAGTACAACAAGACACCAAAAAATCCAGCCGCGCCAAAAGAACCCAGCTGCAGCCAGCAATCCGAGCATCAGATAGGGGAGCTTTGGATGGGCTCGTCCGGCCGCGGCGTACAGAATGTGGCCGCCATCGAGCTGACTCAACGGCAGCAAGTTCAGCGAAGTGGCCAAGAGACCCAGCCAAGCGGCGAGCGCAAAGGGATGTAGATCAAGAACCCAGCCCGGGGCAAGACTCCCATGAAACAGCCGCGTAGCGAGCTCGATCGCGAGACATTTTCCGGGAAGCAGAAGTATGAGCTCCGCAGCCGAATCGGTTTCTGCGATAGTGATATGTGCTGGGACAGATTTCGCGATCCCATAGAGTAGAAACGGTACCAGGGCTACGAACCCCGCGATTGGGCCTGCAGCTCCCACATCCAGCAGCTGACGTTTGTTGCGGATGGGGGACCGGATACGAATGAAGGCGCCAAACGTTCCCAAACCCACTGGGGCCGGCAAGAAATAGGGAGGCGTAGCAAGGAGTCTGTAGCGCCGACAGGCCAGATAGTGGCCCAACTCGTGGCACAGCAGAATCACGAGGGCCGGAATCGAAAAGGCGAGCCCTGTTTTTCGAAGTTCGGGGTGGGTCCAAACAGCGGTGACGGTCTCGATGCTCAGGAGCGGAACAAGATCGGTAGTGACATCGGTTCGTGTCGATAGATACCAGCCTGCGCCCAGAGTCGTGGTTGTGAACAGGGTTAGCAGGAATAAGAGGCAAGCCGAGAGAACCTGGCCTGGTGAAAGGCCAGTCGATGGCTGGCTTGGAGCTGGCGGCGCTGGAAAGTCTGGAGAAACCTGCCCGAGGGTTGGCTGCAAAATGGTGGCGCCCCGTGCTAGAGGTTCTTCAGGTATTTGCCCGGTTTGAACCGAACCGTCTTGCCGGGAGAGATTGCGACTTCGACACCCGTCTTCGGGTTTCGTCCTACACCACGTTTGCGGTCGCGTACTTGAAACACGCCAAAACCCCTAAATTCGATTCGTTTTCCGTCGCACAAGGCATGTTTCATCTCGGCAAAAATTGTTTCGACAGCCTGAGCCGCCTTTACTCTGGAGACGTCCGAGGTTTCTGCGACACGGTTTACGAGGTCGGCTTTGATCATGTCAGTTCGAAGCGGCGTCGGAGTGTACCAGCGAGATATTTGGGTGTCAACGAATCTGATTTCTGATGCATTTTTTGCTTTCTAGCGCGAGCTGACTTGTTGTTTCTTGCCCTTCTGTCTAACGATGCATTGCTCGAATGCGGTCGCAGCCGCGGAAGTAAGTTGGCGTATGTGGTCCAGGTTCAAATCAGCCAATCCGAGTGGGCCTCGGTCGCCATAGACCAACGCTACGAGACGCTCGCGTAGGCGAACCGGGAAAATTACACATTCATCCGAGAGATCTTTGTTCCAACACTCAGCTAGATCGAGATGGGCTGGCATCTCGGGCAGGAGGCCGAGATAGAAGTTCCCACCTTCCCGCAGGTTGAGAAATATCGAAGGTTGATCGAAAGATACACGATATTCGTCAAACACCGAACTGTTGAGACCCGGTCCATGAGCGAGCCATCCCTTGAGATCCTTCGGTGAGACCTTGAACAACATGACTCGGGTAAACTCCTGCGACAGCGCACCCAGAAGAATCCTGCCGACCTCCTCTGGATCACTGACCCTTTCCAGGTCGCTGTCGACATCTCCGCCAACAGGCGGTACCGAAGGCAGATTATCTCGGCTGTAAAACGCAGCCGATGGTTTCAAGTCGCTGACGGCCTCAGCCGAGGCTGCCAAGACCTCTAGCGACTCAAGCTCCTCCTGAGAAACCGGGATGCTCCTGGGTCGTACAACAGGGACAGGCGCCGGGTCTTCCACGACCTGCAGGCTGGGAGTTATCGGTTTCACGCAAGGTTTTGCGATCTCGGGCCGACTCCGAGCGGCCGCCTGCACCGTAGGTATAGTGTCTGAGTGGACCAGTCGCGACTCTGGATGACGTCCAGCCTTTATTCGCTCTGCGAGCCTCCGATTGAGCCGATCTAGCAACTTCGCAAATCGCTCACTCAGGGGAGCCCCGTAGTATGTTGAGAGAGCTTCGGCAATCCGAGCCTCACTTGTGATGTACACGTTGAGTCGTCGACCCACAATGAAAGACAGTTCGTCTTGGAGCCATAAGTTGTCTACTTCCAACATAGCGATATCGACTTCACTGTGTCCTGCGCTGAACGGAATAGCGCGATATCGAATAGCAATCGGCGCAGGCAGGAGCTGGCTGACTTTCTCGGGAATCTCCAAAAGGGCTTCAGCGGATGCAATCGGTACACCCTGCTGCTCTGCAAGACAGCGATCCAGGAGGTCCTCTTCGACTGCGCCCATCTCGAGAAGACAGGTCCCCAATCTCCCGCCGATCTCCCTCTGTTTGGAAATGGCCAAACCCAGCTGTTGCTTTGTAATCCAGCCGTGCTTGACTAGTAAAGTTCCCAGGGATTTCATTGGCAAGAAGATCGTTCGCGAGCCTAAGTTCTTGGATTCTGGCTACTTAGATGACTGCGTCGGATTATAGGCGTGGCGAATTACCTTGTAAAGGTAACAAGCCACTTGCTATTCTCAACCCCATGAGAAGGCTAGCGCTTCTCCTCATCATTGCCGTTTTCGCGATCGCGAGCTCAGCATTTGCAGGTGCTCTATCCGAGTCTTCCTACCAATTTCTCCTCGCGCGGATGTTGGCCGACAACGGACAGAGCGGCGAGGCCGACGACAGCTACCTTGCGGCAATCGAGCTTGCTCCGGAAGATCCCTACCTCAGAGTCGAATACTCGAGATTTCTGCTGAGACAACGTCGGGCACGCCGCGCGGCGTCGGAAGTCAGCAAAGCTCGTGACCTCTCGCCTGGCAATCCAGACGTTCTGAGGGCCTATGCCGAAACGCAGATGAAGCTGGTCTCTCAGGATCAGGATGCGCTCGATCGCACCCGCGACGCCTTGGAGGAACTGCGGCGGATCGATCCAGATGACATCGAGTCGATGGTGACACTCGGACAGATTTATTTGAGCGAGGGTGAAACAGAAAAGGCGGTAGAGGTTTTTCGAGAGGTCCTATCGAAGCACTCGGGCAACCGGGTGGTCTATCGACTCCTTGTCGATGCACTCATGCGAAGTGGTCGAGTCGACGAGGCCGAGCAAGTGCTGGTGGAGGCTCTCGAGTTCGATCCCCACTTCACGAGCGCTCGTATCGGCGCTGCAGAAATGCTCGGACATCAAGGGCGCCATCGAGAAGCGGTCCAATTGATCGACAACGCGCCTGTTGAGCTATCTGATGATCTCGAGTTGAGAAAGCGCCTTGCTATCGAGCTTCACCGTAGCGGTGACTATGAGCGTGCACTCGAGGTTTTGAACTCCGTTCTAAAAGACGAAACCGACTATTTCGCGGGTCGCTTCCTAAAGGTGGTAGTTCTCTCAACGCTCGGCAACACCGAGGCCGCCATCTCTGAATGTAAAGATCTGGTCAAACGGTATCCCGACAGCCTCGAGGTTGTCGCGCTTCTGTCAGGACTATATGAACGCGAGGGGCGGGTATCGCAAGCCGTACTCGAAATGAGTCAGCTCGAGGATCGGCTAAGAAATGAAAATCAGGTCGAGGTCGCAGATCGGGCCCGAAACCAGCGTATAGCCGTCCTTGCACGGGCCGAGCAGTGGGACGACGTGGTTATCGCTTTGGAGCCTCTCGAGGCTGAATTGAGTCGCGGTGATCCTTCCGATCTCAGCATGCTATATGCCGAAGCACTGGCCTACACAGGCCAGCGGGAGCGAGCGATCGACTTCTTGTCCCGTCCAAGTGCTCAAACTCCCGGACAACGGATCGCCATCGCAAAGCAGGCCGAGATTCTGCTGAAGCTAGGAGACGAGCGAGCCGGACGGCAACGAATCGACGTCTTGCTCTCCAGCGGCGATTTCGATGACAAGGTCCGCGCAGCCGGTGTCTACCAGGGTCTCGAGCGCTATGAAGAAGCCACACCGATCCTGGAAATGGCGCTGGAGGAACAGCCCGATTCGACGCAGGTGATGTTCTGGCTCGGTGCGTCCTACGAACGCAGCGGTCGACACCAGAGGGCTGCTGAGATACTCGAAGCACTTCTCCAGTTAGAACCCGACTTTGCACCGGCCCTGAACTATCTGGGCTACATGTGGGCAGATCAAGGCCAAGAGCTAGGTCGAGCGCTCGACCTGGTCGAGCAAGCTGTGGCACTCGAGCCGGATAACGGCGCCTATATCGATTCCCTTGGCTGGACACACTTTCGACTTGGCAACTACGAGGAAGCTCAGGATCTGCTAGAGCGGGCTGCCAGTCTGGTTGGCGATGACGCCATCGTTTTCGAGCATCTCGGCGATTTGTATGTAGCCCTAGGCAATCTTAATGCTGCTCGAAAGGTCTACCAACGCGCGCTCGATCTCGAGGACGAAAATGCGAGTCTGGTTCGTCAAAAACTGAATGAGCTCCTAGACGATCTTTGAGGCACTTCATCTCGCGGTGCCACCGCGAGATTGCTCCCCACTTCTGCCGATGCTTGCGCGCGCAAGGTTCAGCATCACGATTAGAGCTCGAGGATCATTTCAGTCCCTCTTGAGCTCTTGTTGTACTCTCATGCTCTTGGGCGCCTGCGCCTCGTCGAGCGTACCGAAGCCAGTAGATGTCAGCGAAACCACGTCACCCTGGACGCTCTCAAAATCTGATCTTTCAACGCGACGTCTGTTTCGAGTTTCCTACTCCGGGCAAGAGGGCAGCGGTAGTCTTCGAGTCGTAATGGTCCTTGCAAGCGCCCCTCTCTTCTCGCTGATGGCCTCAGACCCCTTTGGTCGCTCGCTATGGGATTTTCAGATCGATCGCGATCAATCGTATTTTGTCGATCACCGAGAATCGAAGATTTGCTCCATTGACAGCCTCATGGTGCTGCCTGGGGATACGCTCGAAATGTTCCCGCTCGCGTCCTTGCCACTCGTGCTTCTCGGCTATCTTCCAGCCTCGCCACGAAGTGGCCTGGTCTCGAGCGATGAGGGGCTCAGTTTCATAGATGACCAAGGACGCAAGTGGACAGCCACTCTCAAAGAGCAGCAGGTCAGCTCATGGACCCTGTGGATGGGTGATGAACCTTTGCTCTGGTGGACTCGGCAAGCCAAGGGGGGCATACTTTCCCATCGCCGAGGGAGTCAGTTTCGATGGAAAGAAGTTGTCGCCGAGGCGCTGGACAGCCCCTACAGCGGTGTCGAACTACCCTCGACCTACCAGCGGGTAATCTGCAGTGAGTCTGACCTTCCCGAGCTGCGCGAAAATCAGCTTCAACCCTAAGGCATTGGGACGCATTCGGCAGTAGGCGCACCCGGCAACCCGAGATTAGACTTCTTTGCCACCCACAAAAAATCGTTGACTGGCGGAGGCTGGCGCCCGGGGATGGAATGATCTTAAAAAATCAGTAGTTAGCCCTACCCGGATCTCTTCGCGGTATATAATGCGCTGGTCGATTCCGGAGCTGCGCTTGTCAGGCTCTCCGGCTGTGAAGTGAGTTTCTCCGCAATCTCCAGTGATGACGCTGAACATCCGGTTACGTCCTGAATGCTGTCACCTGGCAGTAGCGGAGCGGGAGCTCGCACGCTGACACGAAAGAACTATCTAAAGCTCGACGTCGATCGACGATGGGGAGAGTAGATGGAAATTACGCAAATCAAAGTGTTTCCAGTGGATGAGGAGAAGTTGAAGGCCTTTGTATCCGTGGTGTTCGATGAGTGCTTTATGGTGAACGACATCAAGGTGATTCAGGGCAGGGATGGTCTCTTCATCAGCATGCCCAGCCGGCGGAAACGGAATGGCAAGTTCAAGGACGTAGCACACCCTTTGAACAACGAAACAAGGCGGATGATAGAGGAGCAGGTTCTCGATGAGTACGATCGAGCGCTCGAAGGCCGAGACGCCGAGGCGAAGTCCTCTCCGCGACTGCCAAGACCTAGGACCGAAGTACGCCCGAAGCCCGAACCCGAGGAGGCTGTCGAGCCCGCGGAGGAGAAAAGTCTCGAGGAGGTGGCGGAGATGCACCTGCGAGATTCATTCTGGAATTCCTGATCAGGCCAAAGTCGCGTCGGTCCCGACGAGGTAGTAGGACATGCGGCACGAAGCGCGAAACATCCGCCTCGGACTGGTTCACTCACTTGGGGTCGTGAAGATACAAATGCGCATTTGGGGCGTCGCCAAGTGGTAAGGCACCGGACTTTGGATCCGGCATTCGGAGGTTCGAATCCTCCCGCCCCAGCCAATCCAAGCTACTGATGCACCAAAGGAAAACGAGCAATGTACAGTGATCTAAAGGTTTTCAGTGGACGTGCGCATCCGAAGCTCGCGAAGGAAATATGCGAGTATCTGGAGCTCGAAGAAGGGAAGCTGGAAACGTTCAACTTTGCCGATGGCGAGATTTTTTGTCGAATCCAGGAGAATGTCAGGGGGCGAGACGTTTTCGTGATTCAACCCACTTGCCAACCGGTCAACGAGGCCGTTGTCGAACTTTTGATCATCCTCGATGCTCTAAAGCGATCGTCGGCGGGTCGTGTCACAGCCGTCATGCCCTACTACGGATACGCGCGGCAGGACAAAAAGGACCAGCCACACGTTCCGATCACAGCCAAGCTTATGGCCGATCTGATCTCGACAGCCGGTGCTGATCGGATCTTGACGATGGATCTTCACGCTTCGCAAATCCAGGGATTCTTCGATATTCCGGTGGATCATCTGTTCGCTGCGCCCGTGATTCTCGAGGCAATCCGGGCTATGGAGATCCCCGATCTGACAATCGTGTCCCCCGATGCCGGAGGCGTCGAGAGAGCAAGGGCCATAGCCAAGCGTCTAAATGCCGACCTCGCCATCGTCGACAAACGTCGGGTTGCACCGAATCAAGCCAAGGTCATGCATATCATCGGTGATGTCGAAGGTAGGAATGTACTACTCATCGATGACATCATCGATACGGCAGGGACGCTCTTTCACACTGTAGAGGCGTTGGAAGCCAATGGGGCCAAGCGAATCTTGGCGGCCGGAATCCACGCTGTCCTGTCTGATCCGGCGATAGAGCGTATCCAATCCTCCGCGATCGAGACAATACTGGTGACGAATACAACTCCGCTCGAGGAAAAGCTGGCGCGCTGCGACAAGTTGAAGCCATTGAGCGTGGCTCCAATTCTGGGTGAGGCAATTCGCCGGACCCATGAAAACAGCTCTATCAGCTCCTTGTTCGTCTAGTTACTAATTGAGGTTTATGCCAAATGAGCGATTTTACGATCGAAGTACAGAAGAGAGAAGTAGAAGGAAAGAACGCGAACCGACGCTTGCGAGCGTCCGGTTACATACCCGCTGTTGTCTATGGGGCAAAACAGGATTCGGTTCCGATTCAGGTCGAGAAGAAAGCCCTTTTCGACCTTTTGCGCCAAGAGGGAGGGGAACGCTCTGTTTTTCTTCTCAAATTGGCCGGATCGAAATCGGAGCGCCACACCATGGTGCGAGAGCTCACAGTTGATCCGATCTCGAGACAGATTCTTCACATCGATTTTCAACGGGTCCTGATGACCGAGAAGGTCACCGTGGGGATTCCAATAGATCTTCTTGGAGAGCCCGAAGGGGTCAAGAATCAGGGAGGCGTGCTCGACTTTATCACCCGTGAGCTGTCTGTCACATGCTTGCCGGGCGATATCCCGACGAAGCTCGAAGCCGATGTGTCAGAGCTGGAGATCGGCGATCACATCGAAGCCAAAGATATCCTTCTACCCGCGAACGTGGAGCTGGAAGATGAGCCCGAGCGGGTAATGGCCTCTGTATCGCACAGCCGTGTTGCAGCTGCCGTTGAAGAGGCCAAGGCCGAGGTCGAGGCTGGAGAAGAAGGTCTCATCGAGGCCGAAGACGAGGAACCGGAAGTGATTGGTCGAGGCAAGGACGAAGAGGACGAGGAAGAGGAGAGCAGCGAGTAGCCCGCGAGAAGTTCAGGATGCCGGCAGACGAATTGGTGAATGCTAGAAATGCTTTCCTCGCGCGTCGTTGACTACAATGAATGGAGGCACAGAGAGCGCGGAGCTCCCACGAAATCCATTGATCGTGGGGCTTGGAAATCCGGGCCGACGCTACGCCGACACTCGACATAATCTCGGATATCGGGTGATCGGCGAGCTCTCTAACCGTCTCTCTGTCCCAACAAACCGGTTGGAGTGCAACGCCCTCATCGGAGACGCTGACAGCGTAGTGCTGGCGTTACCTCAAACATTCATGAACCGAAGCGGCTACGCAGTCCGATGTCTTGCGGAGCGTCGCGATATCGACCCTGGAGACATTCTGGTCGTCTACGATGAAGTCAGCCTCGAGTTGGGGCGAATCCGTCTTCGAGCAAGCGGTGGGGCTGGGGGGCACCGAGGAATGGAGTCGGTAATTCAGAATTTACGAACTGAAGCGGTCCCCCGTTTGCGATTGGGAATTTTGAAAGGTGACGGCTTGGAAGCGGGCCACGACTTGTCTGATTTCGTGCTCTCACCTTTTGAGCCGGACGAGCGACAGATGGCTGAGGAACTCGTGGTCCGAGCGGCCGATGCGTGCCAGTCTTGGCTCTCAGAGGGGACCTGGTCAACAATGAACCGTTTCAACAGCTAGGACAGCTGGCCGGGCAAGGAGCTTGCGGCGAGTCGGAGCCCGATTGTCCAAAGGTAGTTGAGCGGAGCTCATAGGAGGATGTTGAGGTGGAATTTCAGAAACTGATCTATGTCGTACCCTTATGTGGGGCTCTTGCCCTGATCTACGCTTGGATGCGTAGTAGGTGGATCAACCGACAGGACGTCGGTACCGAGCGGATGGTCGAGATTTCGACGCACATCCGAGATGGCGCGATGGCTTTCCTCGCCCGCGAATACCGCGTACTCGGTCTATTTGTGCTCATCGTGACGCTGCTGTTGGCCTGGGCCAACGCGGGAAATGCCGATAGCTCCGCGCTAATCGGTTTGTCCATGCTTGCCGGAGCTTTCTGTTCAGCGTTGGCAGGCTTTTTCGGAATGCGGGTCGCTACCGCTGCCAATCTTCGGACTGCATCAGCGGCCCGAACGAGTCTGAACAAGGCACTGAGAGTCGCCTTCTCAGGTGGCGCAGTGATGGGGTTCAGTGTCGTCGGCCTGGGTGTGCTGGGTCTTTCGATACTGTTTCTCTTCTACACCAGGGTTTTCGATTCGGGCGATCCCCAGGCGGATCTGCTCCGGGTGGTGACTGTCCTTACGGGCTTCTCCTTCGGCGCCAGTTCGATTGCGCTGTTTGCCAGGGTCGGTGGCGGTATCTATACCAAGGCAGCCGACGTAGGAGCCGATCTGGTGGGCAAGGTAGAAGCTGGCATCCCTGAGGACGATCCCCGTAACCCCGCTGTCATTGCAGATCTTGTCGGTGACAACGTTGGTGATGTCGCCGGGATGGGAGCCGATCTTTTCGAGTCCTATGTCGGCTCGATTATCGGAGCTCTGGTTTTGGGCGCCAACGCCACACTTGTTGGGGGCTCCGCATACACCCCGATGCTGGTTCTCCTGCCTCTCGTGATTGCTGGAGCTGGCATCGTTTTATCCCTTGTTGGAACCCTCTTTGTTCGTACCAAGGAGGGCGGTGACCCAGGCAAGGCTCTCCATCAAGGTACTCTGTTCTCGTCGCTGATGATGCTCGCAGCGATCTGGGTCATCTCGAAATGGATGTTGCAGGACACCTACGTGATCGGAGGGCAGGAATTCACCGCTTCTGGTGTGTTCTTTGCCACAGTTGCAGGTCTGGCGGGTGGCGTACTTATTGGACTGATCACCGAATACTATACGTCCGAGTCCAGGAAACCCGCGCAGACGATCGCGAGAGATAGTCTAACCGGCGCAGCAACGAACATTATCTCCGGCCTCGCTCTCGGAATGCGGTCAACCGCAATGCCCATCGTGGTGCTCGTCATTACGATCATGGTAGCGCACGACCAGGCCGGTCTTTATGGAATTGCCATTGCGGCACTCGGAATGTTGTCGACAACCGGTATTCAGTTGGCTGTGGACGCCTATGGTCCGATAGCGGACAACGCTGGGGGCATCGCTGAGATGTCCCAGTTGGGGCCGGAGGTCCGCGGCCGTACCGATAAGCTCGATGCGGTCGGAAATACCACCGCCGCAATTGGAAAAGGCTTCGCCATCGGATCGGCTGCTCTGACCGCGCTGGCGCTGTTCTCCGCTTTCCGAACCACGGTCGGTCTCGAGACCATCAATATCGCTGATCCAAAAGTGATGGGTGGTTTGCTGTTCGGAGCGATGCTTCCGTTCTTGTTCTCCTCAATGGCAATGAAGGCGGTTGGAAAGGCCGCATTCGAGATGATCGAGGAGGTTCGACGTCAGTTCAAGTCGATTCCGGGTCTGATGGAAGGCGAGGCTACAGCAGATTTCACCAAATGTGTCGACATTTCGACCAAAGCTGCGATTCGAGAGATGATTGCTCCGGGTCTCCTGGCTGTGATTGTGCCGGTTGCTGTCGGGTTCTACGATACGGCGGCGTTGGCTGGGGTCCTGGCTGGAGTAACAGCATCGGGCGTTTTGATGGCCATATTCATGGCCAATGCAGGAGGAGCTTGGGACAACGCCAAGAAGTACATCGAAGGCGGAGCCTACGGTGGTAAGGGTTCGGATGCGCACAAAGCAGCCGTGGTAGGTGACACGGTCGGCGACCCCTTCAAGGACACCGCTGGCCCCAGCTTGAATATCTTGATCAAGCTGATGTCTGTGGTGGCCCTTGTCTTGGCTCCGTTGCTCTAGGGAAGAAGGTCGACTCCTTGTCTTTTGAGTCGGAGTCGCTAAAATAAGCGATCGACTTTCGATGCGGCCGGCTATCAGGTGCCGCATCCCGATCACGAATCTCTCTGTCCCTACATTTTTGGGACTGAATGAGGCCATAGGGAGGTATTAATAAGAAATGCGTGAGTATGAATTGATGTTCATTGTGGATCCTCGTCTAAGCGACGAGGAGGTGGTCGAGGTGACAGACCATTACAAGGCGATGATCGAAACCTCGGGTGGAGAGGTATACAAAGAGGAGAGTTGGGGGAAGAGAAAACTCGCCTATCAGATCGACAAGCTCGGCGAAGGCAACTATGCCCTGTTCTACATTCGAAGCGAGGATGGATCACAGTTCCATGAAGTGGAACAGCGAATGAGTCAGAATGAGAAAGTACTTCGCTATCTGACCGTCCGCACCGATGCAGGTCGACTCCGCTATCGTGGCGAGGCCAAAGAGGAAGCGCAGGCGGAGGAACCAACCACCGAAGCGCCAAGTGAGAACGAAAAGGAGACAGGCTAATGGCTGGTCGTCCAGGAAGAGGCTCGGGAAGAAAGAAGTCGTTTTTTCGTCGTCGAAAAGTCTGTCGAATGTGTGCTGACAAACTGGACACAGTCGATTACAAGGATCTACGCTTCTTGCAGCAGTATCTGGTAGAGCGGTCGAAGATTCTCCCCCGACGGATTTCCGGAACCTGTGCCAAGCATCAAAGAATCATTCAACAAGCGATCAAGCGAGCCAGACATATCGCTCTGCTTCCGTACACCTCGGACTAGGAGAACTCGGATATGCGTGTGATTCTGATGCAAGATGTGCTGCACACCGGCAAGCGGGGAGAGATCATAGAAGTAAAACCGGGATATGCAAGGAATTTCCTGGTTCCCCAGGGACTGGCGCTGGAAGCTACCTCTGGGAATCAGAAGTATTTCGACCAGCAAAAAAGGAAAATCGATGCGCGCCATGCTCGTGAGCGCGACGTCGCTCTCGAGATCGCGAGCCAAATCAATGGACTTCGACTCGAGGTCGCAAAACGTGTGGGCGAGAGCGAAACACTCTATGGCTCCGTGACTGCCTCCGAGGTTGCAGAGATGCTCGAGGGTAAAGGCATCACGATCGACCGGCGTCGAGTCGATCTGGAGGGGGGAATCAAGACCGTCGGCGAGCACCAGGTGCGGATCGAGTTGCACCCTGAAGTTATTGCTGAAGTCTTGGTGAACGTCGTTGCCGAAGAGTAGATAAACGATGTCGCGCCCGGAGAATTCCGACCCCGGGACACCTCCCAGGATCGAAGAATTTCTGGGCGAGCCGACACGTGAACTCGGCCGCTGGACATGGCTGTGGAGGGCTGACAAGCAGTTCCCGATCCGCAGCCATCGGCCCGGCCTGCTCGGGCGTTTCGTCGTCTTCCTGAAACAACTTGGCCGACCGGTGGTCAAGGCGCCACAAGCGGATCTCTGGGACCGCCAAAAAGCTTTCAATTTGGTTGTGCTGGAATACTTGGAACGTATCGAAGCTCTCGGGCACACCATTGAGAGTGTTCGTGACGATCTGGTTCGAGATCTCACAGAAGTCCGTACCGATCTGTTACGCGATGTGCAGAATAATCACCGGCGGGTCTCTCATCTGGAGGCTTTCAAGCGAGACGGCTTTGGCGATGTAATGCGCCACTCAGATGCACTCTACGCAGTGGTCGATCAGAAACTCGATAAGTACCGGCGTGAGAGTGAGGGGCTGAAATCCAAACTTGGCGCTCTGCTGGCCCTCGCGGAGCTTGAAGACTCGTCTTCAGTGGCTCGGACGCTCGAAAAGGGATGGAATGAGCAGGCCTATATCGCATTGGAGGACCGTTTTCGCGGTACCGAGAGGGAGATCGGGGAGCGAGTGGAGGTGTACCTCCCATTTTTTCCGGCAGGCGAGTCTGTTCTCGACCTGGGGTGCGGCCGCGGTGAAGCCCTCGCCGTTTTGGCTAGCAAGGGAGTTAATGCGAAAGGCATCGATTCCAGTGCCGAGATGGTGCGTCATTGCATCGCCCGCAATCTAGACGCCAGGCAAGCCGACTTGTTGGATGAGCTTAGCCGCAGGGAGGAGGGCTCTCTCGGTGGAATCATCTCTCTACACGTGATCGAACACCTACCGGAGCAGAGTCTCTTCCAGTTGATTCGACGATCCTGGCGCGCTCTCAGACCAGGTGGAGTCTTGATATTGGAGACTCCGAATCCACTTTCGCTCGTGGTCTCGGCCCGCAATTTCTGGCGTGATCCGACCCATAGGCGGCCTATTCATCCAGAAACCCTCGCTTTTATGTTCGAGCAGGCCGGCTTCGACCCAGTCGAGCGCCTCGATTTGAGCCCGTTCAAGGCCGAGGAAAGACTCCCCGAAGTGAATTTGGCAGATTTATCGCCTGACGCGCAGCAAGTGGGACAGGCCGTAAACGTGATTCGTGATCGACTCGATTCGTTGCTGCACGGGTATCAAGACTATGCGATTGTGGGAAAAAAGCCAGGCTAGTCTTCAGCCCAGACTTCTTGAACCAGGGTCCAATCTTCCACATCCTCGGGCATCCGTTCGCCTGCTTTCGCCAGGTAGAAGGCTTGTTGCTGATACCAGGGAAGTCTGAAGACCTTCTCGTATTCCGGCTCGTACAAACGGGTAGGCTCAGTCCCCGCCACAAACGCTTCTAAAACGATCCGTTGAGCGCCGGTTCCAGGAAGGAGTCCGGAGAAATACTCGACCGGAAGCGAAACCACCGCCGGGGGCGGGGTAAACCTGCTCCCCGCCGGAATCCATCCCTCCTCGAGCCCATCAGCGACGATCGCTTTCCAGGCGGGCAGCGCAGCCGACGCCCCGGTCATTCTCCTCCCGATCGGTTTCGGCACATCGTGACCCACCCAACTGAGGATTGTGAATTTTGGTGTATATCCCACAAACCAGGCATCAATATAGCGGTCGGTTGTTCCGGTTTTTCCGGCTAGATCGACATCGAGATCTCGGGCGCTGACCGCGGTACCTCGGTCAATTACGCCCTCTAGGATATGCCCCAGAACATAAGCCACCCCTGGCTCCATCGCCTTGCGCGCCTGGGGTTGGTGCTCTTCCATCAGGCTCCCAGATGGGCTCGTAATTCGTTCGATCAGGTATGGCTGAACAAAGACTCCCTGATTGGCGATGGTTGCGTACGAAGCGGCAAGCTCGAGAGGTATCAGGTCCGCTGCCCCGAGAGCTAGGCTGGGGTAGGGTGGTAGCTCGGAGCTGATGCCGCACCTTCGAGCAAAATCGATCACCCTCTCGATTCCGACCAGATCACCCAGCTTGGCTGCGGTGACGTTCATCGAAAGCTCTAACCCACGCCGCAATGTTGTGATTCCGTAGTACTTCCGCGAGTAGTTTCGAGGGCTATAGCTGAGCTCGGTATTGGCTCCTGGAAAAGCTGCGGGTGCGTCGAAGACAGTGTCAGCAGCCGTCAAGCCAGCCTCGAGCGCAGCGCCATAGACAAAGGCCTTGAAGGCCGAGCCCACCTGGCGGTGTGCCTGAGTGGCTCGATTAAAGCTGCTCCGCGAGAAGTCCCACCCCCCGACCATCGCTCGGATAGCCCCGGTCGCAGATTCCAGCACGATCACCGTCGATTCCAAAAGCGGCTCCTGTTCGAGTCGGATTGCATCGACTGCGATGCCGCCCTCTTGTGAGGCGACCAACTCGAACCAAGCCACGTCGCCTGGGCTCAGGATCTGAGAGGGGCGTTCCTTTCGGGTCCACTTGATATCGCTCGCCCCTAACTCAAAAATAGTCTCGCCGATTCGGATCTCTGCGGTTCCGCCGCGCGTGGAGACCACCAATCCCTCCGCCCATCTCCCCGGCAGAAGCTGGAGCTTGCCCCATGAAGGAAGAACATAGGTCGCTGGGTCCTCGCTTCCGATGGAGTAGAGTGGGCCGCGGAAACCTCGTAGATGATCCAAACGAAGAAGGTTGCTCTCTAAAGAGCGCTCGGCGGAGCGCTGGATCAACGGATCCAGAGTGGTTCCGACTTGTAGCCCACTCTCGAGAAGGCCCTGGCTTCCGTAAGTGGCTTCGAGATATCTTCGGACCTCCTCGGCGAAATAGGGCGCCAGCTGGTCTTTCTGCCTCTGGGGAACGACCAATACAGGTTCGTTCTTGGCAGCAACATACTCATCATCTGTGACGAGATCTTCTTCGTGCATTCGTCTCAGCACGTAGTTGCGCCGCTTGATCACGAGATCGGGTCTGCGGTAGGGAGAATAGTCACTCGGTCTTTGCGGAATACCTGCCAGTAACGCCGCTTCGGGAAGGGTCAAAGCGCCGACCGATTTGTTGAAATACGATTGAGCAGCGGCCTCGAAACCGTAGTTGCCATGACCCAGAAAAATAAGGT
This sequence comes from uncultured Polyangiaceae bacterium, assembly GCA_964195975.1. Lineage (GTDB taxonomy): Bacteria > Acidobacteriota > Thermoanaerobaculia > Multivoradales > JAHEKO01 > CAXMQZ01. The sequence continues at coordinate 20,348 of CAXMQZ010000106.1, forward strand.
TGCAGTACAGAGTGAGGATCTGCTGCTTGCTGAAATTCTTCTCCAGCTCTACTGCCAGTAGCGCCTCCTCCATTTTTCTGCGCCAAGTCTTCTTCGGAGTCAAGTAGAGCTGACGGGCAAGCTGCATCGTGATCGTCGAGCCCCCCATAGCCAACCGACCCTGTTTGAAGTTGCGCATCATCGCCCGGAGGACGCCCTCAGCATCGACGCCCCCGTGATGAAAGAAGTTGCTGTCTTCGGATGCGACGATCGCGTTTTGGAGTAGCGTCGGCACTTCACCCTCATCGAGCATGACCCTCTTTTCCCGAGCGTAGGTGGCAAAGACCTCGCCATGTCGATCGAAAATCTGGGTAATCAACCCGGGAGTAAAATCCGATAGAGACTCTACCCGTGGCATATGAATTACAGATGCTACGCCTACCCCGGCGAGGGCACCAAGAACTACCGCAAGAACGATCGGGACGGTCCGTAACGCTAGTCGCCTGGAGGTCGAGTCCTTGGGCTTGCCTGGGCTCTCTCGGAGCGTTGAATTTGAGGAATGAGACAAGCTAGGCTCCCTTCGGCTTGACATTATAAGATGCGTTCGAAACTATTTCCCAGGGAATGACCATCGGTTATGTCCTTTAGCGACCAAAATTTCTCTAACGAACAGCCCGCGCCGCAGCCCTTCACCCCACAGGCGCCCAACGATTCCACGACTGGGTGCGGGAGAGTCGGACTGATTGGCTGCGGCATCCTGACCCTCCTGTTGGGCGCGGCAGCGATCGTGTTTCTCCTCAAGGCGGAGGATCTCTTCGGGTGGGCGATGGAGAATTTTCAGGCTCAGATCATGCAGTCGTTGCCGGATGACCTCGATGATGAAGAGGCAGCAAGGCTCAGGCACGCCTTCGTCGCAGCCGTCGCAGCCGTCAAGGAAGGGACCGTGAGCCCCAAAGCTCTGCAACAAATGCAGGAAGAGCTGCGGAACTCCATGTGGGAGGCTGGCGCGACCCTGACTCGAGAGCAGGTGTCGAGACTCACCGAGGCTCTGGAAGCCGTAGCCGTAGCCAGCGACGTCGCACCTGAGATAGATAGCGATCCCGCGGCGGACTCCTGAATCAGAGCTTCGGCCCACCTCTAGGTCGAGCTAGAATGCCCCGATGGACAAGTTCCTCCTGGAGTCGTCACTCTCACCTCAGGGCGACCAACCTCGAGCTATCCAACAACTGGTTCAGGGAATCGAGCAGGGGGTCCGTGATCAGGTTCTCCTCGGCGTTACAGGTTCTGGGAAAACCTTCACAATTGCAAAGGTCATCGAAACTCTCAACCGACCGACACTCGTCTTGTCGCACAACAAGACGTTAGCGGCCCAGCTCTATCAAGAGTTCAAGAGCTTCTTTCCGCGCCACGCCGTCGAGTACTTTGTGTCGTACTACGACTACTACCAGCCCGAAGCCTATGTACCTCAGTCGGATACCTACATCGAGAAAGAAACCAGTATCAACGAAGAGATTGACCGACTTCGGCACCGGGCAACCAAGGTCTTGTTCGAGAGACGCGACGTAGTGCTGGTGGCCTCAGTTTCCTGTATTTATGGCCTCGGCTCGCCGGAAGCTTTCTACGGCATGCTGGAGTTCTTCGAGGTCGGTTCCGAGGTCGGAATGGATGCCGGCCTACGGAGACTCGTCGAGATCCAATACGAGAGGACCCATTTGGATCTCTTTCCGGGTAGTTTCAGGTCCAGAGGAGATGTTCTCGAGATTTTTCCGGCCTACGAGCAGACTGGGATACGCATAGAGTATTTCGGAGATGAAATCGAAAGGATATCGCGGTTCGACCTTCTGCGCGGAGACAGTTTGGAAGAGCTCGAAAAGGTAGCGATTTATCCAAAGACCCACTATGTAACACCCAAGGGGCAGCTCGAAAGAGCAATTGTCAGCATCGAGGCCGAGCTCGAGGAGCGTCTCGCGCAACTGGAGTCCGAGAATCGTCTCCTGGAACGGCAACGTCTAGAACAGAGGACTCGCTTCGACCTCGAGATGCTGCGAGAAATCGGCTACTGTCACGGCATTGAGAACTACTCGCGGCACTTGACCGGCCGAGCTCCCGGGGAACCACCACCAACCCTGATCGACTACCTGCCTGACGACTTTCTCCTGGTCGTGGACGAGAGCCATCAGACGATCCCTCAGGTAAGGGGTATGTATCACGGAGATCGCTCCAGAAAAGAGACGTTAGTGGGGTATGGCTTTCGTCTCCCGAGCGCCTTGGACAATCGACCTCTCACCTTCGAGGAATTCGAGCAGAGAACTCACCAGAGGCTCCACATCTCGGCGACTCCAGGCCCCTGGGAGCTGGAACAGACCCACGGGGTGGTCGTCGAGCAGCTGGTTCGGCCGACCGGTCTGCTCGACCCACCCATTGTTCTTAGACCCGCGAAAGGTCAGATAGACGATCTTCTCGACGAAATCCGTGACGTGATTGCGAAGGAATACCGAGTTCTGGTGACGACACTGACCAAGCGAATGGCGGAGGAGCTCACCCAATATCTATTGGAGCTCGGTATTCGAGTACGCTACCTTCACAGTGATATCGATACACTAGAGCGGGTTCAGATCATTACGTCCTTGCGCCGGGGAGAGTTCGATGTCCTCGTCGGGATCAACCTACTTCGCGAAGGACTCGACTTGCCCGAAGTCGCACTGGTAGCCGTTCTGGACGCTGACAAAGAAGGCTTTCTTCGCAGCGAGACCTCTCTCATACAAACCGCAGGCAGAGCAGCGAGAAATGTCGATGGGCGAGTCCTGTTTTACGGCGACAAGATGACGCGATCGATGCGGAAAGCGATCGACGAGACAGAACGCCGCCGCATCCTCCAGGAAAAGTACAACCGTAGACACGGGATCGAGCCACGATCCATCGTAAAGGACATCCACAGTCCCCTGGTCCAAATGAGCAATCTGGATTTCTACCCAGCGGGCAACCAAGCGCTATCGGAATTAGCCGAGAACACCGGGCTCTCGTTACGACAGCAGATCGACTTCGCTGAGAAAAGGATGAAAGATGCGGCAAAGCGTCTTGAGTTCGAAGAAGCTGCTGTGATGCGAGACAAGTTGCGGGAGCTAAAACAGCTCCAGATCTACACCGACTGATCCATGAAAACAGATCCATCGCTGGAGGAGAGTATCCGCTCGCTACCCGATCGGCCGGGTATATACATCTTCAAAGACAAGTCGGGCAGGGCTCTCTATGTCGGGAAGGCTGCCTCTCTTCGAAAACGTGCTCAATCCTATCTTTCGACCGATCATGAGCCCCGATTGGCCGCCATGATCGAAGAGGCGCGAGATGTCGAGGTGGTCGTCACCGACACCGAGGCCGAAGCTCTGTTACTCGAGAATAACTGGATCAAGCGAAGTCGGCCGCGGTACAACATTCTTCTGAGGGATGACAAGACCTATCCATATGTCGTTCTCACAATGGGAGACGACTATCCGAGGGTGGCGTTGACGCGGCGAATCGGAAAACGTAACAGCGAGTATTTTGGCCCCTATCTGCCCGGTGGGTTGGCGAGAAAAGCCATCAAGCTAGTGCAGAAGCTTTTTGAGATTCGGATCTGTCGGATGGAAATTGATGGTTCGCTACCCCGACCCTGTCTCTATTACGACATGAAGCGCTGCCTGGGCCCCTGTGTCGATGGTCTGACGAGCAAAGAGGACTACGACCGGGCGGTGAGCGCAGCTCGTCTATTCTTGTCCGGTCGCAATCGACAGCTGGTCAAAGAGATGAAGATCGAGATGCGGGAGGCAGCCGAGCGGCTCGATTTCGAGCAGGCAGGTAGGATTCGCGATCTGATCGCTGAAATCGACTCCGTCAGCCAGCGTCGCAAGCTGTCGTCGGTCCACGGTGAAGATGTCGACGTCTATGGCATCCACGTCAGGGATGGAAACGCCTCTGTTTGTATCCTGGTAATGCGCGGAGGACAAGTTCTGGATCGTCGTGAGATATTCTGGGAAGGTCGGCAAGGCGTGTCAGAGGAGAGAGTACTGTCCGAGCTGCTACCGCAGATCTATGATCGGACGACGTTCATTCCGAGGCATATTCACCTTCCATTGCCGATTGAGGGAGAGGAGGCTCTGACCGAGTGGTTAACGAGCCGCAAGGAAGAGCGAGTCTATCTTCGGCTTCCCTCGCGAGGACCCAAAGCTCAGCGTGTAGCATTGGCAAACCGAAACGCGGAATTGGCCTTCCGCAGACGTTTCCGAAAGAGCCCGACCGAAGATTTGGGGATCCGGTCTCTTCAAGACCATCTGGGTCTGACTGAGGTACCTAGAAGGATCGAGGGCTTCGATATCTCCAATCTTCAAGGTAGAGAAACCGTAGCCTCTCTCGTAGTTTGGGAGGAGGGATCGATGCGCAAGTCCGAGTATCGAAGCTTCAATATTCGTGGTCTTCCCGATCAGGACGACTTTGCCGCCATGCGCCAGGCTGTCGAAAGGCGATATAAACGCAGACTGGAAGAGCTCGGTGCGATGCCGGATTTGATCCTGATCGACGGCGGTCGGGGTCAGTTGAATGCTGCGTTGGAGTCACTCGCAAAGCTGGGAGTGGAAGAGACTCCACTGGTGGCATTGGCCAAGAAAGAGGAAGAGATCTACCTACCAGACCAGCCTGAACCCTTGCGGCTCGACCACCATGACTCAGGGCTGCAGTTGCTACAGCGGGTACGAGACGAGGCCCACAGATTTGCGGTAGGTAGGCACCGTCGGCGTCGTTCGGCAACAGCCCTTCGCGGCAGACTCGATGAGATCAAAGGGGTAGGACCTCGACGTCGAAAGACCTTGCTCAAAGAGTTTGGCAGTGTAGCGAGTATTCGAGCCGCCAGCCTAGATCAGATCCAACGTGTCTTGGGTCCCAAGACAGGACAGCGGATCTACGATCACCTCCACACCAGTGAGCTCGAATACGAAAGCAAGACTCACACCGAGACCGCCAGCGATCCTGTACAATGAGACCCAGTTGACCTCCCAATGACTAGTCCCACCGTTCAACTTCCCGGACGCCCGTTCAAGGATTGGATTCGGGATATATATCGGAATCGAAAGACCGGTTTCTTGATGCTCAACGACTCATCCAGCGACGGTCTTTTCTTTATCGCGGGTGATCTCTACCTAGCCCCGGAGCATAGACTTTGTCAGCAGGCCACAGCCTGGATCGAGGCCCCGAGCTCATTCAAGGCAATGGCGATCGGGATTCTTTCTGATGTAACAGATCTGACCGCAGCCCAGGCAAGATTTCTAGAAGGTGCTGCCCAGATTCGAATCGATCTCGTAGGACCTCTGCCAACGGCTCAACTGATCATGGAGAGTGCGGCCTGGCAGGCTGACGAGGCAGCTCTGCTGAGGCAACTAGACGGAGAAGAGACTGTCCTGATCGCTTCGACAGGCGCGGGGCAGCTTCCTGACAACGTCGATCTCGATCCCCATGAAGCTTTTCTGCTTTCACGGCTCGAATCACCTCAAGCAGTCGGCGAACTGCTCCATCAGTTGGACATCGAAAGAGCGGAGGCCCTGCGAAAACTATGCCGATTGCTTTCAATCGACCTAGTCCGGACGCAAGTGGATACGACAGATGAACCTGTCGGCAGGGGTCAGACGGAAGAGCTTTTCGCACGGTTTCTCGACAAAATCGAAGAAAGTCTAGAAAGAGAGCCGATCGAAATCGAGGTTGCTCAGCACAGAGAATTGCTCAAGAACTTGATCGGGCGGATCGGCGAGATCTCTCATTTCGAGCTTCTTGCCATCGGCCCCCAATCTACCGATGATGAGATCCACAAAGGGTTCTTTGAGCTTGGACGTCTCGTCCATCCTTCTCAAGCGCCAAGGCTAGGCTTGAAGGGAAAAGAGGGCACATTGCAGATACTGTTCGAGCGAGCTACGGAAGCCTACCTGACACTGAGCGACCCCGAGCGACGAGCTCACTACGCGAATGAGATCAGTGCTCTCTCACAGACCACAGCCAGCGATCTCTCCGAGGATCAGCGACGTGAAGAAAAGCGCTCGGTGGCTCTTCAGAGCTACAAGTCGGCGCTTGCTCTATCTGAGCGTCACGACTATCACTCTGCAATTCAACTCCTAGAACAGGTGGTCAAGGTCGATCCCCAACCGGAGTACTTCGTTCTGCTGGCCGACTGTCAAGCAGAGAATCCCCAATGGCTGGATCGCGCTGGCGTGAACTACACTCGGGCGCTCAAGGAGCGACCCAATGATGCCTTTCTTCGCCTCAAGCTGGGTCGTGTGTACGAACTGCAGCACCGTTCCGACCGAGCTCGGAGAGAATACGAAGCTGCCCTGGAACTGGCACCTGGTCAGCCGGAAGCACTTGCTGGGCTCGCACGACTCGGCGTTTCGATTTCGACCTCTGGCAAGCAAAACCTAGCGGATCGTCTTCGCGCGTGGCTCAAGCCCAACGATAAAACCTAGCGGTAGGGTAGGCCAGAACCTGCTCACTCCTGGTCGAACCGACCCTTGAGAGTAGAATAGGCATTGCTGGAGTGTTTCAGGCGATCGCTTTGTACCCGATGTTCGGGTGTAGGGAGGAAAGTCCGAACTCCGACGGGCAGCATGCTCGCTAACGGCGAGGCGCGGCGACGCGACGGAAAGTGCAACAGAGAGTAGACCGCCCGGCTTGTCCGGGTAAGGGTGAAAGGGTGCGGTAAGAGCGCACCGCTCAGCCGGTGACGGCTCGAGGCACGGCAAACCCCATGCGGAGCAAGACCAAATAGGGAAACGGAAGGCAGGTGGCCCGTCCTGCATCACTTCTTACGTCTCTGACATGAGAGGTGAACCGTCTCCGGGTAGGTCGCATCAGGGCGACGGCAACGTCGACCGCAGATGAATGATCGCAACCACCGGTTCCCGGAGGTACAGAATTCGGCTTATGAACCACTCCGGCGTTATTCACCTCTCAGTCGAATTGTCCCTGCTGTTGAACCACTTCAAGCTCTCCGGTACTCTGAGCCCGATAACTGCCACCATGATCGAAGTGCTCGAGCCAATTGATCCAGAGCGAACGATCTGTGAATAGAGCCAGTGACGGGTGGGATTGACCCAATCGAGGAATAAAAAGCGATGAGTCCTGAATATGTTGCAACAAGCAGAGACGGATCTGCTGAACGAACTCTCGAGTTCGTGCCGGGGAAGTTCATCTTCCGCGAAGGTGACCTTGGTACCGAGATGTATATCGTCCACGAGGGACAGGTAGAGATTCTTCAGGAGTTGCCAGATGGCTCACGGCAGTTGGCGGTGCTCGAGAAGGGCGATTTTTTTGGAGAGATGTCAATCCTCGAAGAGCTGCCTCGAAATGCATCGGCCAAGGCGCTCACGAATGCAACTGTAATCATGATCGATGGTGCCACTTTCGACTCCATGCTCCGAGCGAATCCCGAGATCGCAGTTCGGATCATGCGGAAGCTCTCACGCAGACTTCGGCAGGCCGACGAGCTAGTAAAGCGTGTGCTCGCTGGTGAAGATGCGGAGAGTGCCGCCAAGGAAGAGGTGGAGGAGGTTCGACCTCCGGCAGATCCGGACGCTGCTCGGCTCGTGCATCCAGAGTCCGGTCTTGTATTTGTTCTGCCGCTCGATGGGTCCATCACGATCGGACGGCGAGACCCGGTCACCGGAATTCAGCCCGACATAGATCTGACGGGGATCGACCCGGAGCGTTCCAGCAGTCGACGCCATGCCAAGATCTTTCGCGAAGGCAGGCAGTTCTACCTTGTAGAAGATATTGGAGCTACGAATGGCACCTTTCTGAACGCATCGAGAGTTCGCACCGGTGTCCCCGTGGAGATCGGCCCGGGAGATACGGTTCGGTTTGGTCTCGTCGAACTGAGCCTCGTCGCGGATTGACTACTCAGCACCCATTGCAGTCGGAGGCCAATGCTTCCCCTGATCTCAGAGCTATGGGATCAGAAGGGGCGACTATCGATTTGATCACTCCGACGAGCCCACTATTGGATCTCAAGGGTGTAGGTCCGAAGAGAGCCGAGGCGTTCGACGCTGCTGGACTGGTGACCGTCACAGATTTGCTTTTCCACCTACCCGTCAAGTACGAAGACCGTCGAGTCGAGTCCAAAATCGTTTCCATCGAGTCTGCAGGCTCATACCTTCTTCGCGGACATCTCAGCCAGCTTCGACAAGTTCGAATCCGACGTCGGGGGCTGACTCTGATCCGGGGCGTCCTCGATGATGGAAGTGGCACCCTGCCCACGCTCTGGTTCAACCGACCCTATCTTCTGAATCAGGTCGAGGAAGGGACTGAATATCTCTTCTACGGCACTGTCAGGGAAACCAAGACTGGCAAAGAGCTGTTGAACGCCTCTTGTGAAGTACCGGAGAGAGCCCAGCTGAGCGGCAGAATCCTTCCGATTTATGGGTCGCTCGGGTCTCTGAAAGCTGGACTTCTCCGAGGTCTCATCACTCAAGTCTTTGACCGCGTCGGTTGTGAGCAGATAAAAGACCCGATTCCCCAGACGCTGCTCGATCGCAACGGTCTACCGAATTTATCGGCCTCCTTCACAAACCTTCACCAGCCAGGTCCCGACTCTGATGTCGACAGCTTGAATCAGAGAACCACAGAGTGGCATCACCGCCTCAGCTATGGAGAGTTCCTGGATCTACAGCTGGAGCTCTCCCTGCTGAGGGATCTCGAGCAGTATCGTTCCAAGACGCACTCATACTCGCTTCAAGGCGATACGCATCGGCGTCTGTTTGATTTCTTGCCGTTCGAGCTAACTCGAGCCCAGGACAGAGCCTTCAATGAGATACAACAGGATCTTCTAAACGCGAAGCCCATGTTGAGACTTCTTCAAGGTGATGTCGGAAGTGGGAAGACAATCATCGCCGCCCTGGCACTGGTAGCCGCGATCGAAAACGGCTTGCAGGCCGCGATGATGGCACCAACCGAAATTCTTGCTGAGCAGCACTACCGCACATTTCGTCGCCTACTAGGTGACCGATATCGAATCGAGCTTATATCGAGATCGGTCCAGAATCCGTCCAGAATTCGAAAAGATCTCGCTTCAGGCGACATTCAGCTTCTTGTCGGAACTCATGCTCTTATCCAGAAGCAGATCGAGTTCAAGGAACTCGGAGTCGCAGTGATCGATGAACAGCATAGATTTGGGGTCAAACAGCGGAGAATGCTCCTGGAGAAGGGGACAAGGCCTGATCTCTTGGTGATGACAGCAACTCCGATTCCACGATCTCTCGCTCTTACCGTCTACGGCGATCTGGCCCTGTCGGTAATTGACGAATTACCGCCGGGGCGATTGCCAATAACCACCCGAGTCGTATCTTCAGACCGCAGATCAGAAGTGTATGACCGACTTCGGAAGTTGCTGGAGTCTGGTGCGCAAGCCTATGTTGTCGTGCCTCTCGTTCAAGACAGCACCAACCTTCAGGCTGAGTCGCTGGCATCCACGATCGAGATGCTCGAACAACGTCTCGAAGGCTTCCGTATCGAGGCTTTTCATGGCGGCACCGAGCCAACCGAGCGGGACAGGATCATGAAATCCTTTCTCGATGGAGAGATACACGTCCTTTTGGCCACCTCGGTTATCGAAGTAGGACTGGATGTCGCGAATGCGAGCGTGATGGTGATCGAGAACGCAGAACGCTTTGGTCTGGCTCAATTACACCAACTGAGGGGAAGAGTCGGACGGGGTCCCCGACCGTCGTTCTGTATTGCCCTCCACGGCGATCTCACGTCGGAGGCTCAACAACGATTGGACGTTTTTTCGAAAACCAACGATGGTTTTCAGATCGCAGATGCCGATCTTGCGATTCGCGGCCCAGGTGATCTGATGGGGACCCGCCAAAGCGGTCTTCCGAACTTTCGCATAGGTGACCTTCTCCGCGACCGAGATTGGCTCGAACGGGCTCGGCGAGACGCTTGGAAAATGGTTGAGGAGGGGGACATACACTCGATGCCCTCCGGGTACCTGCAGAAACTTCGTAGACGAGCCAAGAGACACTACGACGAGCTGGGCGGGGGATAGCTCATGCGGGTCTTACTTGTTGTGAACACTTTGCCACCGGCCGACGTCTCCGGCGTCGGCGAGCAAGTTCTTCAACTTGCCGATGGTCTTCGATCCCTGAGCCATCAAGTCGAGATACTGGGACGTGGTCAAGACGGTGCAAGGGGGCCAAAGATCTTCTTCCCGCTGATGGTGATCTATCCGTTTCTCCGGACCTGTCGGCAATTTCAGCCTGATGTTGTTCAGGTTCATGAATCAGATGGGGCACTAGCGGCCCTTGCTCTCAAGACCATATCTGCCATTCTCGACCCACAGCCAAAACTCATGGCCCTGCTACAGGTTAGCTACCTGGAGGAGATTCGGGCCGTACGAGCCATTCGATGGCAGGGTCGAACACTCGGCTCCCCATCGTTGCGGGAATGGGTCTTTCGATGGTGCAAGGCTCCGATTCACGTAGGTTTGGGCTCTCTAACCGGATGGCTTGCGGACCTCGTACTAGCACCCAGCAGGCAGACAGCCTTGGAGCTCGAACACGACTATCGTCTCTCTGGAGTAAGAGTCCTTCCTAATGCAACTTCTTCGATCGTCGATTTTGATGGATCGTCAGCGGAGAAATACCCAGAACAGGGATATATTCTTTTTGTCGGGCGGCTGCGAATACGCAAGGGAGTCGAGGTCCTGCTGCATGCAATCGCAGAAGTGGTCCGGAAGGGATGCGAGATCAGCCTTGTTATCGTCGGTGACGGTGAGCATCGCAACCGGCTCGAGACGATCTCGCAAGCATTAGGACTAGAGGCGCAGGTGAGGTTTGTTGGACAGCGTGCTAGAGGCGAGATCGCTGAATTGATGTCGAACGCGTCTGCCTTGGTCGTACCCTCACTGTACGAAGGAATGCCCCTCGTTGTCCTGGAAGCCATGCGTCACTCCCTTCCGATCGTGGCAAGTCGAGTGAGTGGCATCCCGGAGGTGGTAGAGGATGGTAGTTCTGGTTGGTTGGTGGCACCCGAAAATGTGATTGATCTAGTCGATGCCTTGATTTCGGTGATCGCGTCGCCACAGGAAGCCAGGCGTCGAGGCGAGATTGGGCGACGATGGGTAGAGGCCGAGGCAAATCCGATTCGCTTGGCCGAGAAATGGACCGATCTGGTCGGTCACACATGGCCCAAGCTTAGCCTCCAAAAAGACGCTCGAGTACAGGTTGAAAGGAAATAATGGGACGCGCTCTCTTGGTATTGGGTTGGATCTCCACCGTAGGTCTTGTGTATACGGGTGTGTTGGGCTACAAGACAACCTTGGAAGCTGGGTTGGGCCCTCATCTACTGGTGGGCTTGCTGTCGAGTATCCTCCTTCTGTTCTCGCACTGCTGGATCATGTTCTATTTGATCGGAACTGGTAAGGCCATCAAGACAGCCGTGGCCGAGCACGAGCTGGATCAGAGCTACGTTGAAGCTACAAAGGATCTGAAGAACCGCTCGTATCCGGCTCTCATGCTCGCGATGGCTGTAGTGATGCTTACTTTCACGATAGGTGGGGGGGTCGCCACCCTGGTCGTACCAGCCTGGATTCATGCCGCAATGTTTGTTGCCAGCATGGCGATTCAGGTACGAGCGCTGTTGATCGAAGGAGCCGTGCTCTCGGACAATGAGAGGCTGATGGACGAAGTCGGTGGTCTCACTTCTGAATAGAAACCCTAGATTCGGCGCTCCTTCTCAATCGACTGGCCTATAATCTCGCCACAACAGAAGAGGCTTTCCAGTGACCGTGACATCGAAGAACAAAGAGCAAATCGTCCTATCGGGGATCAGACCAACCGGAAAATTACACCTGGGAAATTACTTTGGTGCGGTCAAGAACTGGGCGGAGCTTCAATATCTGTACAGAAGCTATTTCTCAATAGTCGACTACCATGCTCTGACTACGGACTACAAGGATCCGTCGATGATAGGTGAGAACACCATTGAGATGGCTGCCGATCTCCTCGCGTCAGGTATCGACCCAGAGCGTTCAGTCGTGTTTATTCAATCGATGGTGCCTCAGCACGCTGAGCTGCATCTCATTCTCTCGATGATCACTCCTTTGGGATGGCTCGAACGGGTCCCAACCTACAAAGAACAACGCAAAGCGCTGAAGAACAAGGATCTGTCGACCTACGGATTTCTCGGCTATCCCGTGCTTCAGACCGGCGATATTTTGTTGTATCGAGCCGATATGGTCCCGGTTGGAGAGGACCAAGCGAGTCATCTAGAGTTGAGTCGAGAAATTGCTCGTCGTTTCAATTCGTTTTATGGGGACATCTTTCCGGAGCCAAAGGCGCTTTTCACACCGACTCCCAAGGTGCCTGGACTCGATGGCAAAAAAATGTCCAAGTCCTATGACAACACAATCAATCTGTCGGACTCACCTGATCTGATTCGCAAGAAATGCTCCCAGATGTTCACCGACCCCGAACGGATCAGGAGAACCGATCCTGGACACCCGGAAACATGCAACTTGTTCGAATTTCACAAGCTGTTTTCTCCACCGGATTTGCAAGAGAAAGTGGCCCTCGAGTGCAGAAGGGCCCAGATCGGTTGTGTAGATGACAAGAAACTGATCGCCGAGCAGATCATCTCGAAGCTCGAGCCAATTCGAGAAAAGCGAGAGGCCCTATTACGGGATCGCTCGACTCTGATTGATATTCTGCGGCACGGAGCGCACCGGGCCTCAGAGCGGGCGGAGGAGACCATGGAGGAGGTTCGCGCTGCTTTGTCTATTCAACAACCGTTCGTAGCGAAGGAGAGCTCGGAATGAGCTCGGCGATCGAGAGCGAGAGCTCCCTCCCAGAGTCGTGGCAAGTAGATCTCCCCATGTTCGAGGGACCTTTGGATCTCCTTCTGCATCTCGTGAGGGTCAACGAAGTCGAGATCACAGAGATCCCGGTCACCGTGATTTGCGATCAGTTTCAAGAGTATCTTCACTTGATGGAGGAGCTCAATCTGGATATTGCAGCCGAGTACATCTACGAAGCGGCGCTCCTGATATTTCTCAAGTCTCGAATGCTCCTTCCAAGGCAGTCGGAAGAGTCCGACGAATCCGGTGACGACCCCCGGGAGGATCTCGTTCAAAGGCTCCTGGAGTACCGCAAGATGAAGGACGCGGCTCAGTCCTTAGCCGAGATCCATACCCTGAGACAAGGTGTTTGGACCCGACCACACCAAAAACTGCCCGAGATCGAGTCCGATGAGACGATCGACTTTGGCGAGGTCTCACTGTTCGATCTGCTAGGAGCTTTCAAACAGGTCGTGGTGCGCTACGAACACGAGCACCCACCCCCGTGGCATATCAAGAGAGATTTCTTCTCGGTTCGAGGTCAGTTTGAGCGACTTCTCGAACGACTGGCCCCAAAGCGTCCGTTGGACCTCGTGGAGGATCTGCGAGACAGGAGTTGTCGAGCTGAGGCAGTAGCGGCTTTTCTTGCGGTGTTGGAGCTTGCACGATTGAGGCTGGTTCGAGTTCATCGGACCGACAAAGGTGATCTGCTGCTCTATCGGACACCTCGAGAAATACAGCAGCACGAGCTGGAGGCGATTCAAGGATGAGTGAACGCAAAGAGATGGAAGCCGCCATCGAGGCTGTACTCTTTGTTGCTACCGATCCGGTACCACGAGCTCGGATGTTAGAGCTCTTTGGTTCCAGAGATCAGAAAAAGGCCGAAGAGGCTCTCGACGCTGTACTCGACCGCTACCAAGCTTCCGAGGAGCGGGGCTTGATGGCAGAAGTGGTGGCAGGCGGAATTCGAATCATTACCCGCCCTGAGCTTCATGGTTATCTGCGCAAATTCTTCGAAGTCTCTGGACGCAGCCGCCTCTCGATGGCCTCCCTCGAGACCCTCGCGATCATCGCCTATCGCCAACCGATAACCGGTCCCGAGATTCAAGAACTTCGCGGGGTTGGTTCCGCCGGTGTCGTTCGAACCCTGCTCGAGCGGCGTCTCATACGTATCTCGGGTAGAAAGAAGGTCGTCGGGAAGCCCTTTCTCTACCGGACTACTCGCGAATTCTTGATGCACTTCGGTCTCGAGAGCATGGAAGATCTTCCGCCCCTCGAAGAGTTCGAAGAAGTATTTGGCATCGTCGACACGAATTTGGCCGAAACCGAAGTCGAAGCTCCGACCGTCGACGCAAGCGTACCATGACCCAACAGCGAATTCAGAAATTGCTCGCCCGCTCTGGAGTTACTTCCCGTCGCAAGGCCGAGGATCTGATCCGCCAGGGCCGCGTCAGTGTCAATGGGAAGATCTCCCAGGTCGGAGACAAGGCCGACTTCGACACCGATGCGATCAGGGTTGATGGAAAGAGAATCCGACCCAAGCTTCAGCATCACTACCTTCTCTTGAACAAGCCTCGAGGTTACGTCACTAGTAGCTCCGACCCTGAAGGGCGGAGAACGGTTTTCGATCTGGTCCCAAGAAAGTTCAAAACCGCACTCGTTTGTGCCGGTCGGCTCGATTACGATAGCGAAGGTCTTCTGGTCCTTACCGACGACGGCGAGTTTGTTCAACGATTGACTCACCCACGATTCGGCTGTAAGAAGACGTATGCCATCAAGGTTCGCGGAATTCCAGACGAGGTACAACTCGACAGGCTCCGCAAAGGCATTGTCATAGATAGCCGCCGAACTGCTCCGGCAGAGATCGAGTTTCGACGCTTGCCCAGAAAGGCCCGAGGCGAGAAGAACTCGTGGTTGAATGTCACGTTATCCGAGGGGAGAAATCGGCAGATTCGGGAGATGTTTTTTCGAATCGGGCACCCTGTTCAACGCTTGCTTCGGAGCTCGATTGGCGGGTTGGCGGATGAGCGGCTCCCTCCCGGCGCCTTGAGAGAGCTCACTGACAAAGAGGTTTACATGCTGCGATCGGGAAAGTCACCTTCAACTCGGTCCAGGCGATCTGCGACCGTTCGCAAGCGCAGCGCCTCAAAGAAGGGCCGGCCGCCAGCCAGGAGAAGAGACCGAGATGCCGAGTGATCCGGTGTTGATAGCGATCGACGGGCCCTCTGGCGTTGGGAAATCGACAATCGCGGCTAGGGTAGCCAGTGAGCTCGATCTCCCCTATCTTGAAACGGGAGCCATGTATCGAGCCCTGGGTTGGCAACTCCTGAGAACCGGAATAGATCCTACCGACAGAGAAGCGGTTGAAGCGATGGCGAGAGAAATCGATCTCGAATTGATCGAAGGGGAGGGTAACCGGGCTATTGTGCTTCTCGATGGGCAGCCGCTGGATTCGAATATCAGGTCACCAGCAGTTTCGGAAGCAACATCCCTTGCGTCATCTCATCCTGGTGTTCGCCGTGAAATGGTCGAACGGCAGAGATCGTTCGCACACGGAAGAGGAGCAGTTCTGGAAGGGCGAGACATCGGTACACGGGTCTTTCCTGACACCCCCTTCAAGTTTTTTCTGACGGCACCACAAGATGTTCGAGTGGAGCGTCGAATCAAGCAACTCGCCGAGATCGAAGCAGATCAACTCGACCGAGAAAATATCGAAGCCGAGGTAGAGGCTAGAGACGATCGTGATCGGGGGAGAGAAGAGTCCCCCTTGACCATGAATGAAAGCTACACGCTTCTCGACACAGGCGATCTCACCATCGACGAGGTTGTTGAAAGAATCGCAAGCGCGATTCGCTGATCACGCCTTCGGAATCGAGCTAGAGGAGCTCGTAACGCGGTTACTCGGGCGGGTGCCTAGGGTCGATGATTGTTGATGAATCGGCCCCAGTGGCGAGACCCGAGTCGGTCGATTTTTGCGATTCGCTCTTCGCCCATCTGGTCGGCAGCAACGTAGGTGGGAACTTCTTCCAGCTTGGAGATCTCGAAAACCCGCATCAGGTTCAAATAGATTCCTCGAGTCATTCGTAGGGCACGATCCTGGTTGTAGTCACCGCTCAATTCGTTGTAGACGTTGATCAGACCGCCGGCGTTGATCACAAAGTCTGGCGCGTAGAGGATCTCCCGTTCGTGGAGTGCTTGCCCGTCGCGCTCCATCCGGCCGAGTTGATTGTTCGCGGCACCAGCTACGATGCTGCATCTGAGGCTCGGAATTGTCTTCGGGTTGAGAGTTGCTCCCAGAGCGCAGGGCGCAAAAATGTCGCACTCGACTTTGAAAATCTCATCGGGCTTCACGATCTCCACTCCCAGTTCGGCTTCGGCGCGATCGACGCTTTCGGCATCGATATCAGCCCCGACGATCTTGGCCCCCTGCTCCTTGAGATATTTTGCCAGGAAGTAGCCGACGCTTCCCAGCCCCTGAATAGCAATAACCCGACCTTCCAGAGAAGAGCTGTCGTATCTCCATTTTGCTGCAGCTTTCATACCTTGGAGAACGCCATAGGCTGTTACCGGCGATGGATCACCACTCCCCCCGTGGGCTGGAGAAACACCGGTAACCCACCGAGTTTCCGTCAGGATCGATTCCATGTCTTCCATGTCCGTGCCGACATCTTCAGCAGTGATATACAAACCGTTCATGGACTCGACATATCGGCCAAAGCTTCTGAACAACGCCTCGCTTTTTTCTGTCTTTGGATCGCCGAGAATCACGGCTTTCCCACCGCCTAGATTGAGTCCCGCAGCTGCAGCTTTATAGGTCATTCCCCTAGATAGCCGCAAGACATCGGTCAGAGCCTCGTCAAAATCCTTGAATGGCCACATACGAAGACCACCCAACCCCGGTCCCAATACAGTCGAATGCACAGCGATAATCGCTCGAAGACCCACATCTGGGTTCGAGCAGAACAACACCCGTTCATGGCCCATTCTCGATAGCTGATCAAACATATTCGTGTCTCCCGACCTGGTGCCCTAGAGTCGTGGTTGCAATACGCATCCGACATCTCGTCCAGCCTGATTCGACGAATGACCTGCTTGCAACGCTGAACGCGCGCTGAGAATGCCTGGGTCTGATCTTTGTTGACTCAGCAGCGAGCGTTCGACCAGGTTTGGAAGGGATCGTCGTCGCGACTCGGCCGCCTTTAGTCTTGCCCAGTGTACCCGATGGAGCAGTCGTCGGCAATCCCAATTACCGCCGATCGAACAACGATTCCCAACCCTTCGCCAGGCTCGACAGCTCCCTGCGGGCGATAGTCTGGCAGCCGATAGAATGCCCCTGTGAGATCGTCTTCTACAAAGGAGGTTCTTCGTCGGTGGGCTCTCGAAGAGGGCTTCGATTACGTCGCGTTTGCGCCTCTCGAGGCCTCTCGACATCGCGATCCTTTGCAGAGCTGGCTCGACAGGGGGGACCAAGCGCAGATGTCGTACATGGAGCGACGCCTAGAGGACCGACTAGACTCCCGCAGACTTGTCGACGGCGCAGAAAGTGTCCTTTGTGTGGCTCTGAGATATCACCCTCTTGCCGGCGAGCCCTCTGTGGAGGGCGACCTCTGGCCCTATGTAGCTCGCTATGCGAGAGGTCTCGATTATCACCATGTGATGAAAGGTCAACTCGACCGACTGGCCGAACGGATCGAAACGGTATACCCAGGCGCGCCCCTTCGGAGCTATGTCGACACCGGCCCGATCCTCGAAAGAGAGCTAGCCGAGATGGCCGGCATGGGTGCAGTCGGGAAGAACACCAATTTGTTGCACCCCGAAGGAGGTTCGTGGTTGCTCCTCGGAGAGCTATTTCTCACTCTCGATCTTGACACCGACCCTGCAGTCTCCGATCTCTGCGGTTCGTGCACTCAGTGCCTCGAAGCCTGCCCCACGGGAGCTCTGCCCGAGCCCTATCGTCTCGACAGCAGGCGGTGTATCAGTTATTGGACGATCGAACATCGCGGTGCCATTCCGATGGATACCCGATCGATACTCGGCCGGTGGGTCTTCGGCTGCGATATCTGTCAAGAGGTTTGTCCTTTCAACGAGAGTCCAGCCCAGGCCGATCACCCTGAGATGCGCCTACCGCCAGAAAGAGACAAGATCGATCTCGTTTCCCTCCTGCTGATCAGTCGCGAAGATTATGTAGCGGCCTTTCGAGGAAGCCCGATGAAACGGGCCAAGCAACTCGGTCTGCAGAGAAACGCAGCAATAGCAATGGGAAACTCACGGAATTCACAGTATTTACCGGCTCTCGATGCGGCTCTACACTCGCATCAACAGATTCTGAGGTCTCATGCTGCATGGGCAATTGGTCAAATTGGTGGCCTCCAGGCGACGGATAGCCTCGAGAGGCGAATCTCCGAAGAGGAGGATGCGAGCGTTCTCAGCGAGTTGCGGCTGGCCCTCGCAACTTGTCGCGAAAGTGAGCTCTCAAAGCCGCCAAATGATTGATTTTTTTGAGTTGACAGGCTGATTTGAGCTACCTATACTTCAAAATCCCGAGTTCTCAACAACATAAGCAGAGCTCGAGTATTCCCTGCCAAGGGAAACGACAGGCGTATGCCTGATCCCAATAATTGAGGAGGTATGTGTTCTATGGAGTCCCCGGACGAGAACGACCGTCAGGATAACGTTGCTACTGCGGAAGCGGTCGATGAGGTTGAGGAGTACGGCTACGACGAGATGGTGTCTCTCTACGATGAGAGCATGAAGCATCTCAGCGAGGGCCAAATCGTCAGCGGGCAAGTCATCGGTATCACTGCAAACCATGTGATCGTGGATGTGGGCTACAAGTCTGAAGGCCAGATCCCGATCGATGAGTTCTTTGATTACGAAGGAAATCTGACTGTCGAAGGCGGCGAAGAAGTAGAGGTTCTACTGGAAAAAACCGAAGACGCCGATGGATACGTTCTGCTTTCGAAAATCAAAGCTGAGCGAATGAAGATTTGGACCGAAATCGAGAAGAGCTACAAAGCCGGCGACATCATCTATGGTCGCGTGATCGACCGAATCAAAGGCGGCTTGACCGTAGACGTTGGAATTCGGGCTTTTCTGCCCGGATCTCTGGTCGATATCAAACCTGTCAAAAACCTCGAATCCCTGCGCGGCCGACAGCTCGAATTCAAGGTGATCAGCATGGATCGTCGACGAAACAACGTCGTTCTTTCTCGAAAAGCCGTGTTGGAGCGCGAATTTGCCGCCAAGAAGGTGGAAACCCTGGAAAAACTCGAGGATGGCGCAGTTCTCGATGGCGTGGTGAAAAACATCACCGACTATGGGGTGTTCGTCGACCTGGGTGGTATCGATGGACTTCTGCACATCACCGACATCTCCTGGGGTCGGGTCAACCATCCCTCCGAGCACTTTGGCGTGGGCGACGAAATTCAGGTCGTAGTACTCAAGTTCGACGCCGAGAGTGAACGTGTCTCTCTGGGATACAAGCAGCGTTCTGACGATCCCTGGTCGTTGGTCGACAAAAAGTACCCTCTGGGTTCTCGAGTACACGGCAAGGTTGTCAGCCTGGTCGACTACGGAGCCTTTCTCGAACTCGAAGAGGGTGTCGAGGGCCTCATTCACGTAAGCGAGATGTCCTGGACCAAGAAAGTAGTCAACCCAGCCAAAATTCTCGAGGTTGGCGCCGAAGTCGACGCCATCGTCTCCGAGCTCGATTTATCGCAGCGTAGAATTAGCCTTTCGCTCAGACAAGCCGACAGGAATCCCTGGGAGGAGTTAGCTGTGTCTCACCCGGTCGGCAGCATTGTGGAAGGGCAGGTACGAAACCTGACCGAGTTTGGTGCGTTTGTTCAAATCACCGATGAGATCGATGGTTTGATCCACGTCTCCGATATGAGCTGGACCAAGCGGATCAAACATCCGAGCGATGTTCTCAAGAAAGGCGATGACGTTCGGGCGCGAATCACCAACATCGATGCCGATAACCAGAGGGTATCGCTTTCGATCAAGGAGTTTCTCCCCAATGAATGGGAGAGCTTTACCGATGACCACACTGTTGGAGATACCGTAACCGGGCGGATTGTCAACGTCACCGACTTCGGTCTCTTTGTCGACATCTTCGAAGGCCTGGAAGGCTTGGCACACGTCAGCGAAATCGAAACGGCCGGTAGCCTGGAAGAAGAGTACAACCTTGGTGACTGGGTCAGCGCTCGAATCCTTCGAATCGAGGAAGAAGGCAAGAAAGTAGGACTGACCATGCGCGGCGTTGTCCAGCTCACCGCGGAACAGATCGCAGAGATCGAGGCTGCTGAAAACGAGGCCCAAGAAGCCGGAGTAGAGGCCGAGGCCGTCGAAACCGAGGCAGAAGAAGAAGTCGCGGAAGCCGAAGTAGAGGCCGAGGCCGTCGAAACCGAGGCAGAAGAAGAAGTCGCGGAAGCCGAAGTAGAGGCCAAGGCCGTCGAAACCGAGGCAGAAGAAGAAGTCGCGGAAGCCGAAGTAGAGGCAGAGGCGAGCGCCGATGTTGCTTCTGAGACAGATGCCACAGAAGAGGAAAGCAAGGACAAGGTACAATAGTCGAAGCTAGAGTCTCAGCCCATCAATGTAGCTGGCTAGTTTGGGCTGGTCGACCGAGAAACGACCACGTCGAGGACAAAAGTGACCCTCAGAAACGGCATGACGAAGGCTGAACTGGTTGAGAAGGTCGCTGAGTCGACTCAACTCACCAAGAAGCACGCCGAACTGATCGTGAATACGGTCTTCGACAGTATCGTGGAGTCTCTCAGGGATGGTGAGAAAATCGAGCTTAGAGGCTTTGGCAGTTTTCGGATCCGCCATCGGGGGTCTCGGATCGGTCGCAATCCGAAGACTGGCGCCGTGGTAGAAGTTCCGCCAAAGCGAATCCCCTATTTCAAACCAGGTAAAGAGCTCAAAGAGCTTCTCAATAACGATTCGTAGAGTGTCCAACTGCTTTGATGCAGAGACTCTTTACCCCCTGGAGGTTCAGCTACATCTCCGAGAGCATTCCAAGGGATGGCTGCTTCTTTTGTGATGCGGCGCGAAACCCCGAAGACCCAGATCGTCTTGTGGTCTTTGTGGGCGAGTACCACGTTGTAATGCTCAACAAATTTCCCTACTCCAGCGGACACCTCCTAGTCGCCCCGTTTGCCCACATATCGGACCCTCTGGATGAGGAGCCAAAGGCGTCCGCGGAGCTGTGGCCTCTGGTGCTGAAGTCGCAACGGATTCTCAAACAAGCCTACGCGCCGCAAGGCTTTAATATGGGAATCAACCTGGGAATAGCTGGTGGAGCCGGGGTACCAGGTCACTACCACTATCACGTGGTTCCTCGATGGGAAGGGGACACGAATTTCATGACTGTCCTTGGAGATGTTCGTCTCATGCCGGAGGAGGGTAGAAGCGTGGTCGAGCGACTTCGCCCGTTGTTTCAAGAGGAGACTGTCTAGGTGAGCGACTTAGAGGTCGGTTCAACTTCGGAGCAGACCGAAATTGCTCTGAGTGGGCGCACCATCGCCGCCATGAGCGCAGCCTGGCTGATGCCCGGGTGTGGCCATCTGATGCTCGGGAAGAAGTCTCGAGCCCTCGTGTTTTTCTTGACCGTCATGACCGCAATAGCAGTCGGCTGTCTGCTCGAAGGAAATCTGCATCGAATCTTGCCCAATCAGCCGTTGACACTTCTGGCGACCCTGGGCTCGATGGGCTCAGGAATACCCTACTTCGCCCTTCGTTTTGTTGCCGGATATCAGGGCAATGTCATTGCGCCTGGATATGAGTATGGCAGCGCGTTCCTGCTCACCGCTGGTCTTATGAATCTGCTACTGGTTCTCGATGTCTATGACATCGCTCGCGGTAGAAAGAGCTAGCAATCCATGTTAAGCCATGCGTTCTTGATGACCCTGTATGCCTTCTTGGTAAGTGTGTTTTTTGCGTTTCTCTGGAAGAGGCAGCGCAGAGAGCAGATTCGGCTGTTTCTACAACTTTTTTTGGGAATGGTTCTGGGTGCAATCGCTCTGGCTTGGCTGATGTACCCCTTCCCTTCCGGCCCTCCGACGCCTTTCCCCTGATGCAGGAAAGGATGGTCCCTGAGGCCGATCCAACGCCCGAGTCCCTTGCTCAGACCAATCTCTTGATCGTCGCTGGAGAAGCTTCTGGTGACCTTCATGCCGCAAGAATGCTCGAAGAGATACGGCGCTCTTATCCCAGCGTTCAGTCGTTTGGTCTCGGAGGGCCGGAGCTTCGCTCCGCCGGAATGGATGTCATAGCTGACAGCTCCGACATCTCCGTCGTCGGTATTGTCGAAGCCTTCAAAGTCATTCCCAGGGCCCGCCAGATTTTTCGACAACTTTTGGAGGAGGTCGACCGACGCAAGCCTGTCAGCGCTGTGCTAGTTGATTTCCCAGAATTCAATCTTCGCCTCGCTAGAGCGCTGCGAAAGCGGGGAGTCAAGATCGTCTACTACATCAGTCCGCAGATTTGGGCTTGGAGACGCCGGCGCGTTCGCACGATTGCAAAGGTGATCGATGTAATGCTCGTCGTTCTGCCGTTCGAAGTCGACTTTTATCGACAACACGAAGTCGAAGCCATTCATGTAGGCCACCCTCTTGTTGATGAAGTTCCGAGCCTTGTGCAAGTCTGGGATCAGTCCAGCACGCCCGACGATCCCAAGCGAATTGCTCTTCTGCCCGGTTCTCGGTCCAGTGAGATCCGATCGAATCTCCCCGTGATGCTTCAAGCAGCGGAGGAGATGGCCAGGCATATGTCCATTGAAGTCGCAGTCATCAAGGCTAGTTCGATTCCTTTATCGACCATCAAAGGCTTTCTCGAAGGTTGCCCACTCTCTGTGAAGATCGTTTCAGAAGCAAGATTCGATGAGCTCGCCGGTAGTCATCTTGCTCTGTGCGCCTCCGGAACAGCTGCTCTGGAAGTTGGCCTTCTCACTACACCCATGATCGTGGTCTATCGTGTTCACTCTTGGACCTTCTTGCTTGGTCGCCTGCTTGTGCGTTTGCCCTACATCAGCTTAGTCAATCTGGTCCTGTCGAGAGTCGCGGTTCCAGAGCTTCTTCAGAACCAGGCAGTACCAAAAAGGATCTCTGATGAAGCGACTGCAATTCTCGCCGACCGAGATAGAATTGACCGCATGAGAAGGGATCTCAGCGAGCTCAGAGCACGCCTCGGAGAGTCCGGTGCCAGCGCTAGAGCAGCCGCACAGGTCATAAGAACATTGATCGGCGACAAGCAGAAGGTTTCGAATCTGAAAATCGAGGAGCCAGCGTCAAATGCGTAGCATGACCGGGTATGGGCAAGCCGTGGTTGAATCGCGGTGGTGCCGCGTCTCGGTAACGGTGCGTACTGTAAACCACAAGATTTTGGACATCGCACTTCGACTGCCCGAAGCCTACCGCCAGGAAGAGGCACGAATTCGTGAGCACATCGGCCTGCAGTTGAAACGAGGTCGGGTCGAAATTCGCTTCGACATCGAAGATCGTCGCCAACACGATGCTCAGATAGAGCTCAATCGAACCCTGATTGATCAACTTTCATCTGCCATCAAAAGCTGGAAAGGCACTGGAGTCGTGGTGGGGGAGTTGACCCTTCGCGATCTAATTCGAATACCCGACGCCATTCGAATAACTACTGAGCAGGCCGGAGCTGATTCCGAGATGGTAGAGCAGCTCTTTTCGGCTCTCGATGAGGCTCTCGCCACAGCAGGCGAAGCTCGGCACTTCGAAGGCGAGAAATTGCACCATAGGATATCCGAGCTCCTAGGCGTAATGTCGACCAAAGTCAGCGCGATCGAAGCTCAGGAGAGTGAGATCGTGAAGGATCTCTCCGATCGATACAATCAACGTCTAGGGGAGCTCGAGCTTGGAGACCTGCGCGTCGAGGAAAGCCGTATCGCCCAGGAGATTGCTTTGATGATTGAGAAGGCAGATGTACGAGAGGAGATCGATCGACTTCACACTCACGTAGAGCATTTCAAGGCAGCGATGAGACAAGATGGCCCAGTAGGTAGACGGCTGGACTTTCTGACTCAGGAAATGTTTCGTGAGCTCACCACGTTGGCAACAAAATGTAGACATACTTCGGTCACTCAGCTGGCTATTGATGGAAAACTCCATTGCGAGCAAATACGCGAGCAGGTCCAGAATCTGGAGTAGATAGCGTGACTGACCCGAATCGCACTTCGACCGGTGGGGATCTGTTTATCGTCTCCGCTCCCTCCGGAACCGGCAAAAACACCCTCATTCGAGAAGTGCTCGAGGTCTTTGGCGAGGGGGGAGGGTTAGTCTACTCAGTCAGCTATACAACTCGATCACCCCGCGAGGGTGAGGTGGACGGCGAGAATTATCACTTTGTCGACCAGGAGGTCTTCGACAAGATGGTTGGTGACGGTGCCTTTCTGGAGTGGGCTGAGTACAACCAGAACCGATACGGCACTGCAGCCTCGGAGGTGCTCCCCAGACTAGAAGCTGGTATCGACGTGATCCTAGAGATCGAAGTACGTGGTACCGAAAAGCTTTTGGAGCGCTGCCCGGATGGGCACGCGATCTTTCTCCTACCACCAAGCTACGAAGCTTTACACCGTCGGATAGTCAATCGTGGCCTCGATGCTCCCGAAGACATCGCTCAGCGTCTGAGCGTGGCCCAATGGGAAATCGAGTGCTACGGCCTGTATCACTATGTTATTATCAACGACAACCTGAAGCGCGCCAGCCAAGCCCTGGCGGCGATCATTCTAGAAAAACGCCATCGTGTGGCGCGGCAGAAGGGGCGAATCAAAGAGGTCCTTCAGGGCTTTCGAAAGATTGTGCCTGAATCCTAGGACTAAATAACCCTCTGCCTCACACGGTTTGACTATGGAGTTACAATAAATGGAACGTATCCCCGAAAAAATCGATAGCAAGTTTCGATTCGTCCTTTTGGCGGCCGAAAGAGCCGAGCAGATGTTGCGCGGCGCGCGACCAAAAATAGACATGGGCGAGCTCAAAGTTACGCGGATCGCAATGCAGGAAATATCGAATGACCTTGTGGAGTGGGGGTACGGACCACCGCCGGAAACCGAGGTCGAGTACATCGATGAGCAGGTTGAGGCCGAAGGCAAAAAAGTCGAGTAGTAGTCACGAGCTGAGAGCCTCTAGCGAGGTACCCTTCTTGAACCGTCCTCTCAATGTCCTGCTAGGCGTCAGCGGCGGGATCGCAGCCGTCAAGGCACCCGAGACGGTTCGACGATTGCGCGAGCACGGCCACAGCGTTCGGTGCGCTTTGACTCCTAGTGCCAGCAAGTTTGTAAGCCCTCTAGCGCTGGAGGTCCTTACTGGTCACCCTGTGTATCAAGAGGAATACCTCGAGCCGAATGTCGACGGTGAGGAACTCCATATCAGCCTTGCTCGTTGGGCAGATGCGATCTGTATCGTCCCAGCTACTTGCAACACTCTTGCACGCATCGCGCTCGGTCTCGCTGACGACTTCCTGACGACAACGGTCCTGGCATTTGAAAAGGATCTTTTGCTCGCACCTGCAATGAGCACTGAGATGTGGTCGAAACCGATCGTTCAAGTGCACATGGCAGCACTCGAAGACCGTGGCACTATCCTGATCGGCCCCGTCTCGGGAAAACTTGCTGATGGAGAGCACGGTATGGGCCGCATGGCAGAGCCCGAAGCGATCGTCGCTGAGATCGATGCAATCGGAAGTGTGAAAGATCTGGATTCTAGAACGGTCGTGGTCACCGCCGGCCCCACTCGTGAGCCGCTCGATCCTGTTCGGTTCATCTCGAATCGTTCGAGCGGAAAGATGGGGTTCAGTCTTGCCGCTGAAGCCGCTGCTCGGGGGGCACAAACCCTTTTGATCTCCGGCCCCGTAGATCTAGCTACGCCCTCCGGTGTCGAGAGGTTCGACGTCGAAACCGCTACGGAGATGGACTCAATGGTCAACCGTCTCGCACCGAATGCCGACATCGTGATCATGGCGGCAGCCGTCGCTGATTTCCGTCCCTCGAGGTTCTCCTCACAGAAGCTCAAGAAGGTCGATGGCTTGGCACAGATCGCCCTCGAGGCCAACCCGGACATACTGGCCAATTTACATGAGATCGCACCGAATGCAGTTCGAGTCGGATTTGCGGCTGAGACGGAGAATCTCGAGGAGGAGGCTCTACGCAAGCTCGAATCGAAACAGGCGCACTTTATCGTGGCCAACGACGTTTCGAAGGAGCGCTCTGGTTTCGATTCCGATTCCAATGAGGTCATCCTTTTCGGACTCGACGGCTATCGCCGCCAATTGGCTCTGAAACATAAACGGCGAGTGGCAACTGAGCTGTTCGACATCTTCGCTGAAGCATTGAGGACTCGTGAAACCGGAGTTATCTCCCGAAGCTAGCCAACTGCTCGACTACTTGCAGGGCATTGGGTTCGAGGATCTTTATCTTGAAGCTCCTGCTGAGTCAGGAACATCTACCCAGGTCGAACCGTCGGTTGAAACTCGCGCACTAGGCCTCAGTGCTCTTGCCGAACAGGCGTCTCGCTGCCAGTCTTGCCAATTGAGCAAAGACAGACAATCGGTAGTTTTTGGAAGTGGTAGTTCGAATGCCGACCTGATGTTCATCGGCGAAGGTCCTGGGGCCGAGGAAGACCGCCAGGGGCTTCCATTTGTGGGGCCTGCTGGGGAGCTCCTCACCCGTATCTTGAAGGCGATATCACTCGAGCGCGAGGATGTTTATATCGCCAACATCGTCAAGTGCCGCCCCCCTGGAAACAGGGATCCGCTGCCCGAGGAAGTTGCCTCCTGCAAAGCTTACCTCGAAGCTCAGATCGATCTGATAGATCCCAAAATCATTGTCCTGCTCGGACGCGTAGCGGCTCAGATCCTGTTGGGCAGTAACTTGCCGCTCGGTAGGCTGAGAGGGGAGTGGCACACGATTCGAGGCGTTCAAGCTAGAGCCACCTATCATCCGGCAGCCCTATTGAGAAATGCGTCGTACAAAAGGCCCACTTGGGACGATATGCGTGTCATTCGGCACCGCTTGGCGGAACTGTCTTCGTGATTTTTCCATTGACGTTGATAAACTAAGCCTTCATGGCAATTCCGTCGGTTGTATCCACCACGAGCGAGCCTGACACTCTCGATCTCGATTCTGTTGACGTCAGCGTAATCGTGCCGGTGCTCGACGAGTCTGAGACGGTCTCAGAGCTCGCTCTGCGCATCAGCAATATTCTCGATGGCCTGGGAAGGAGCTTCGAGATCGTCTTTGTCGACGATGGATCGACCGACGCCACATCGGATCGCATCCGAGCCAGCCACGGCAACGACTCACGTATCAAGCTGGTTCGATTACGACGGAACTTTGGCAAGGCGGCCGCACTTTGTGCCGGGTTTGACGCTTCGAGCGGTCAACTCTTGATTACCATGGATGGCGACTTGCAAGATGACCCAAACGAGATTCCTCGCTTCTTGGACAAGCTCGAGAGTGAGGAGTTGGATCTTGTCTCTGGTTGGAAACGCAGACGAAGGGATCCGGCATCAAAGCGTCTACCATCGAAGTTGTTCAACTGGGCCACCCGCAAGCTTGCTCAGGTAGATCTGCACGATTTCAATTGCGGGTACAAGATCTACCGACGCGAGGTTGTGGACGAGATTGCTCTCTATGGAGAGCTGCACCGCTATATTCCGGTGCTGGCAAGCAGAAGGGGGTTCTCGCTTGGTGAGATCGAGGTCGAGCATCACCCTCGCGAGCACGGCTCGAGTAAGTATGGCTGGGACCGCTTCTATAAGGGTCTGATCGATCTAATAACGGTGCTATTCATTACGAAATACACCCGGAGACCACTTCATCTTTTCGGTGTCATCGGGCTTGGAGCACTTGGAGTTGGAGTGGCGATCAATGCATATCTCGCCTATATCTGGACTCGAGGTGAGTCTCTCTCCAATCGTCCACTTCTGTTATTGGGAATTCTCTTGATGCTCCTCGGCATCCAGGTCCTGACTACAGGTCTGGTTGGCGAAATGATCACCTTCAAGAACTTTCACCGCTCTGACACCTATTCGGTTCGGGAGCGGTTGGGTTAGCGAGCCAACGCTGAAACTCATCTTCTTGACCCAGACGTATCCCCGATTCGAGGGTGACACATCGGGACCCTTTATCCGCGACTTGGCTCTAGGCCTTGCCAACGGAGGAGATGAGGTGACGATCCTCACCCCACATACTTCCGGTGTCGAAACTGCCTGGAACGATGGAGATTTGAGGATTCAATCGTTTCGCTATGCACCAGAAAGCTTGGAGTCAGTAGGTTACAGTCGAAGCCTTAGCGCCGACGAGGCAGTCAAGTGGCGAACCACCCTCGTTTCCCCCCTGTATCTGCTCGGTGCAATGCGGTGCTTGAAGAGCGCCACAGGAAGGCTGCAACCTGATCTGGTTCATGCACACTGGGCGGTTCCCAATGGGCTCGTTGCAGCCGCTTCGCGCCTGCCGATCCCCTTCGGGATTGGTCTCCACGGGAGCGATGTGTTTCTGGCCGAGAAAGGCGCTGTAAGGCCGTTTATGGCTAGGGCCCTCGAGCGATCGAGCTTCCTGACAGGCTGCTCTCCCGAGTTGGTCGACCGCGTCTGTGCTCTTGGCTTCGACAGGAAACGATCCGCAGTGATCCCCTACGGCGTCGATATCGATCAGTTTCGGCCCGATCCAAGTCGTAGGTACATTTGGCGGGAGAAGCTGGAAATCCCCGAAGATTCAACGGTCGTACTCTCAGTCGGGCGTATGGTCACCAAGAAGGGATTTCACATATTGTTGCCAACTCTCGCTCGACTGCTGGCCAACTCGCCTGAGACACACGTCGTCCTTGGAGGTCAGGGTGACCGTCTGCAGGAGTTTAAGTCGCTTGCTGCAAAGATCAGCGATCGCATCCATTTTCCAGGAGTGGTACTTCGCGACACTCTTCCCGACCTATACCGTGCAGCGGATCTATTTGTCCTTCCCGCCGTCCACGATTCAAAAGGCAATGTCGATGGATTGCCGAATGTCATACTCGAAGCGATGGCAAGCGGGCTTCCAGTTGTCGCTTCCGAGATCTCTGGAATTCCGTTGGCTGTGAAACACGAGCGCGAGGGCTATCTGGTGCCGGAGCAACAACATTCACCTCTAGAGAATGCCTTGGCGAAGTTGCTCGGGGATTCTGATTTGCGACAACAGATGGGCTCGGCCGCGAGGCGGAAGGCAAAGACCGACCTCACCTGGGCCTCTGTCGCGCAGAGGTATCGGGATTCCTATTTAGCTGCGCTTTCCAGATCAAACGAGCTCTCACTCCCTAACTGAATTCAATCAAACTTGTGCTCGGCTGCCAGCCTAAGGGTGAATCCATGTCGTTCGATAATGCAGAGAAGTGGGCTAGCCGTCTGGTATCTGCGAAAACCGGCTCTGTGATCGAGCTGGAGCATGGCCAGCTTCCGGTCGCGGATGCACCCTTCCTGGTCGAGTACACGCTTGATCCTGCAAAAGGCAGGAAGCTGCTTGGTGATCTTCCAAGGCGTCCCTGGTCGATGTGGCGATACCGTGAGCTCCTACCTGTCGATCGCTTCGCCGAGAGGATCGACCTGGGAGCTGGCGGAACACCGCTGGTGAGAGCAGGCAGGTTGTTTCCCAACCATTTTGCTGTCTGGATCAAGGAGGAGTCGGGCAATCCGACTGGCTCCTTCAAGGCCCGAGGGCTGAGTCTGGCGCTCAACAGAGCTAAAGAGCTCGGTGCTCCTGGCGTCTGCCTGCCCAGTGCCGGCAATGCTGCCCTAGCCGCTGCAGCCTACTCAGCGTCAGCTGGTCTGAATTGCAGGGTCGCAATGCCTGAGCAAACCCCGACCATCATTGTTTCTCGATGCCACCTCTACGGCGCAGAAGTGATCCTTGGCGGACACAATCTGGCTGAGTCAGCGGACCGCCTCCGAGATTTCTCCGACGGCTATTGGGATTTGTCGACCTTCAAAGAGGCCTATCGCGTCGAGGGCAAGAAAACGATGGGACTCGAGATCATGGAACAGTTCGGCTGGATACCTCCTTCATGGATCATCTATCCCACTGGTGGTGGCACCGGCATCGTTGCGATGTATAAGGCCTTTCAAGAACTTCATGAGCTTGGCATCCTGAGGCGGCCATTTCCTCGTCTCGTTGCCGTTCAAATGGCAGGGTGTGCTCCGTTCGTCGAGGCTTTCGAGTCCGGCGCTGACAAGGTGACAACTTGGTCCGATCTGAAAACCGAGGTCTGGGGTCTGCGCGTCCCATCGTCTGTCGCGGATTTCTTGGTCCTGGACGCAATTCGATCAACAGGCGGAACGG
Source organism: uncultured Polyangiaceae bacterium (assembly GCA_964195975.1). Taxonomy (GTDB): domain Bacteria; phylum Acidobacteriota; class Thermoanaerobaculia; order Multivoradales; family JAHEKO01; genus CAXMQZ01. Next base: position 50,503 of record CAXMQZ010000106.1, read on the forward strand.
CGATCTCGGTCTCCGAGGATGCCATCCCGGTAATGCAAGCGAGAGCTGCATCGGTTTCGGGAATGCTGATCGGTCCAGAGGGCGCAGCAGCGTTTCTTGGGCTGCAGACTCTCCTGGACAACAACGTGATCGGCAAAGACGATCGTGTGGTGGTGTTTCAGACCGGTCACCCGTCCAACTACGCCCCAAACTCATGAATCGAGAAACATACGAACCAAGTGAGATTACGAGTGTTGCGGACCTGCTCGATCAACTGGTCTCCAAGAACCTTGTAACCGCAGCTACGGCGGTAATCGCTAGCGCCGATGCAATCCTGGATGAAAGAGCAGTCAGCCAGCTTCAACCCGAGCAAGACACAAGTGTCGCTTCGGAGTTGCGTTTCGACTTTGCCTCCCTGACCAAACCTTGGACTGCAACAGTCGCAATGGCCTTGGACGAGACCAGAACACTCCCTCTCGACACTACGGTTGGCAGTATTTGGAGCAGCGCAGCAGAGTCATTGAAACGCGTATCGATGGCCGACCTTCTCCGGCATGAGGGCGGATTCCAAGCCTGGGCACCTCTCTATCACCTATGTAAGGCGCGCAAGGATGTCGCTGAGTTTCTCCTAGAGGGTGCCGTTCTTGGCGCAAAGGCCGGAACCTACAGCGATCTCGGATATATCCTGTGGGGTGTGAGCGCTGAGCAAGCGCTCGGTCGAGACCTGGAAAGCCTCTACATGCAGGTTCTCGGGGGCCTGAGTCCTGAATCTACTTTGGGACCCTCCTCCTCTTCCATCACGCCTATCCATCCCTGCGCGTTGGACACCGATGTCGAGCAGCGTCTGGCCCGAGACCTGGGACACGAGATCGCCACCCTCGGGACTCCCGGTCTCGGAGAAGTACAGGACGGTAATGCTCGCTTCATGGGCGGATTTTCATCGCATGCCGGACTTTTTGGCGCCGCGCGAGATTTGGTCGAACTGGGTCGTTGCTGGCTGACACCCGATCGTTACCCCGCAGCCGCCACTGCGGAGATCGCGGTTAGCGGCAACGAAGCCTATGGTCTAGGATGGGCTCGTCGCGACACCTCGAAAAGTGCCGGTGAAACGCTTGATAGGAATTCTTTTGGCCATACGGGTTTCACCGGTAGTAGTGTATGGGTCGACCCATCTGCGGAGAGGATACTTGTCCTCGCCGCTCATCGCGCTTCGACAGACGTTGATCTTGCTCGTTGGCGCAGAGCCTTTCATCGGCTTGCGCTAGGGGGCCAGACTGGGCTGGAGATGTAGACAGACAGTCGACTTTGTCCGACAGAGGCTATTCTCGTCGGCTCCCGGTCTCGGGACTCGAATGGAGAAGGAAGGAGCTGAACAGATATGGATGTAACTGAATTGGTACTTGTCGATGGGGCTCGCACCCCCATGGCCGAGTTCACTGGATCATTTTCGAGGATTTCCGCGATCGAGCTTGGGGCTCTCGCTGTCAAGGAGGCTCTCGAGAGGTCGAATGTCGATGTATCGGAGATCGACCAAACAATCATCGGCAATGCATTGCAGACCTCTCCAGACGCAATCTATGGTGCACGACACGTTGCTCTGAGGGCCGGCATCCCAATCCAGGTGCCATCGCTAACGGTGAACAGGCTCTGCGGCTCTGGAATTCAATCGATCATTTCCGGAGGCCATGCGATCCTGACAGGCGACGCGACCACCTGTTTGGTCGGGGGCATGGAGAACATGACTCAGGCCCCGCACTGCATTTGGGGCGCCAGGGAGGGTTTCAAACTGGGTCAAGGGAAGCTCGAAGACCTACTGATGATCTCCCTCTATGACCCTTATTGCGGCTGTTTCATGGCTCAAACCAGCAATAATCTGGCGCTCGATTACGACATCAGCCGAGAGAAGCAAGATGAATTCGCACTCCTCAGTCAGCAACGCGCCGCGGATGCATGGGACTCCGGTCGTTTGGCCGAAGAGGTCGTGGCCGTTGAGGTGGGGAAGGGTAAGCGAGCGAGGTTGATCGAGCGCGATGAGCATCTGAGACCCGATACGACTCTGGAGATCCTCGCAGGCTTGCCAACGGTGTTTGGAGAAGACAGCTCCGTGACTGCCGGCAACGCCTCGGGAATCGTCGACGGTGCTGCCATGATGGTCCTGACCACAGCCTCGAAAGCTGCTACAGGGGAAAAACAACCCTTAGGACGTATCCGAAGCTGGTCGGTCGTGGGAGTCGAGCCTTCCAGGATGGGGATTGGACCCGCGCCAGCGATTCGTGCCGCTCTCGAGCGCGCCGGTCTGTCCTTGGCGGACATTACGTTGTTCGAGATCAACGAAGCCTTCGCAGGCCAGATTCTTGCCGTTATCGAGGAGCTTGATCTCGATGTCGAGAAGCTCAACGTCAACGGTGGAGCCATAGCTCTCGGTCACCCTTTGGCCTCCACCGGTACACGGCTTGTTCTGACTCTGCTCAAAGAGCTGAATAGACGTGGAGGCGGCATCGGAGTTGCCTCAGCGTGCATCGGGGGTGGGCAGGGGATCGCCATGATCGTAGAAACAGTCTGATGATCGATTTCTCTGATAGATATGTCCTGGTGACCGGCGGCGGACGTGGGATAGGGGCTGCTTGCTGTCGGCTGTTCGCTCAGGCGGGTGCAACCGTTATGGTCCATTACAGAGCGGACCACGTAGCGGCCGCTAATCTATTGGACCAACTCGACGCAGTTGACGACCGAAAGCATCATGTCTATGCCGCAGACCTCGGTGATTCGGATCAAATCTCAGGACTCTTCAAATACGTCGCCCAGGAGTGGGGAAGGCTCGATGTGCTGGTCAACAACGCGGGAATTTGGGTGGAGAATCCTATTCGCAGCCTGAGTGTCGATGATCTAGAAACCACCTGGCGAGTCAATACCCGAGCAGCATTTTTGTGCGTCTCGAGCGCGCTCCCTCTCCTGGCAGGTCCTGACAGCAATATCGTCAATCTGAGCTCGACCGCTGGGCAGCGGGGTGAATCACGTCATAGCCCCTATGCTGCCAGCAAGGGAGCCTTGCTTTCCGCGACGAAATCGTGGGCAACCGAGCTTGCTCCCTCGGTTAGAGTCAATGCCGTTGCTCCTGGTTGGGTCGACACCGACATGTGCGAACGTCCGTTTGAGAATGAGGGCCGCCGAGCGATTGAGTCCACGATCCCGCTCCAAAGAATAGCCGCGCCCCGCGACATCGCGGATTCGGTCGTATTTCTCGCATCGCCGATGGCACGACACATCACTGGTGAGATCCTGAATGTCAACGGCGGCAGTGTTCTTTGCGGCTAGGAGTCCCATCCCAGGAACCCTTGCCGCGAGCTGCCGGCGCCGTGGAGTCGCTTGCAGGATCGGTCCGAGCGACAGATCGGAACCTTCGCTTACGTCTTTAGTGGACAAACGAAGCTCGAAATCGGGTTCGAGCTCGAGCGCTGCCATGCAGTCACCTTCCATTTCCAGAACTTTGCACGATCTGCCTTTCGAAGACCGTCCCCGCGAGCGGCTGTTTCGAAGCGGCAGTGCCTCCCTCAGCGACTCTGAGCTGGTTGCTCTCGTACTGCGAACAGGAAGGCCGGGGCATTCAGTGCTGGACCTCGCCCGAGAGCTGCTTCACGACGCAGGAGGTCTTTCGGGGCTAGCAATGGTCCTACCTGTGTCCCTTATCCACAAACAGCTCGGCCCCGCCAGGGCATCAGCAATCCTGGCCGCGGTCGAGATCGGCAAACGTCTGGCAAAGGCGAATCTTCCCAAGAGGCTGTTGCTGAACCAGCCATCTAGAATCGCTAGCTATCTCTCGTTGCGCTATCTCACGCAAGACCAGGAAATCATGGGGGGGCTCTTCCTCGACACTAGAAATCGACTGATGGGGGAGTGCGAGCTCTATCGGGGGACGCTCAACCGGGCCGCAGTAGAACCTAGAGCGATCTTGAAGCACGGTCTCCTACGAGATGCGGCAGGTTTTGTGTTGTTCCATACCCACCCGAGCGGTGATCCCTCACCTAGCGTCGAAGATCTGGCATTTACTCGAAGAGTTGCGCAATCAGGAGAGCTGCTTGGAATCTACCTGGTCGATCACTTGATCGTGGCTTCGACCGACCGCTGGGTCTCCCTGCGTCAGAGAGGTGGCTGGTAGTGCAAACGCGGGGTTCGCAAAGACACCAATGTTGTCGCGAATTGGGTAGAGTAGGGTCTTTGGAACCACTTTAGCCCTGACTGCGCGGTTATGAATAGTCCGGGCTAGCAGAGAGGGCAAACATGTCGGTCATAGATATCGAAAAATTCTTCGAAACAGAATTGAGAATTGCTACAGTCACAGCGGCAGAACCCATTCCAAACTCCAACAAACTGGTCAAGTTGACCGTCGACCTGGGCGATGAGACGCGGGTTCTGGTCGCCGGTATCGCACGTCAATACAGCAGTGTGCAACTGCTAGGTCGACAAATCGTGATGGTCTCCAATCTTCAGCCGGCCAAGCTCATGGGCGTCGAATCGCAGGGTATGGTGCTTGCAGCCTCGGTAGATGGGACACCTGTCCTACTGCGCCCAGATGCGTCAGTCCCAAATGGGACACCAGTCAAGTAGCCGCGCGCACTATTCATCCCCACGCGGGTTCCTCGGGGGTCTCCTAGATCGGATTCGGCACATCGATGAATTCGACCTCGAGATCGAATTGCGACTCGAGATGTGCCCCGAGCGCTTTGATGCCCAGCCGCTCTGTCGCGTAATGGCCGGCGGCTACGAAGTGGCAGCCGGCCTCCTTGGCAACATTCATCGTCCACTCATTTGGCTCACCAGTGAGAAACATATCGAGCCCAATTTGGATCGCATCGTGTAGCGACCGGCTGGCTGCGCCACTGATAACACCCAGGGACCGGACCGGGTCAGGTCCATAATCAAAGACCAAGGGATCCTGCTCGAAGATCGCTTTGCAGCGAGTGATGACCTCCACCAGGGCGACAGGCTGCGGAAACACTCCCTTGAACCCCAGCGAGAGTCCGTCGAGCTCTCCAAACGGTTCAACCTGGCTCAACCCGAGCGCTGAGACGGCCATAGCGTTGTTTCCAACTTCGTAGTGTCGATCCAGCGGGAGATGGTAGGCCAGAAGATTCACTTCATTGCGAATCAGAGCTGCAACACGCTGATACTGCACTCCGGTCAGGGTCCTGTCATCCCCGTCCCAAAACAGACCGTGATGGACCAGGATCGCATCAGCCTCGAGTTCGATGGCTCTATCGAACAGCTCTTTACAGGCGGAGACACCCGTGGCAACTCGTCGGATCTCCGATCTCCCTTCGATCTGAAGTCCGTTGGGGCAGAAGTCACTTCCACGGTCGGCATCGAGATAGTCGTTGACATAAGCGACCAGAACATCTCGATCCACTGTCGGCTCTCTTGCTTCCATGCTCATAGGCTAGCTCCATCGCACTCCCTGACTGACTTCTGGGTCGAGCTGCCACTGACCCTTCGGCGAATCTCCAAAAAGTCATTCCGGCACTCCAGGAATGCATCAACGATCACAGGATCGAAATGGGCACCTCGATCGGCTACGATCTTTCTTACCGCCTCGGGGTGCGACGAGGCTATTTTGTATGGGCGGTCACTGGTCAGCGCATCATAGCTATCCGCCAACGCGACGATTCTGGCCGAAAGAGGTATTGCAAGACCACCTATCTTCGCGGGATAGCCCTGTCCATCCCATCGCTCGTGGTGAGCGTATGCGATCTCCATCCCCATGCGGAGGAACCCGTGAGAATCGCTACTGTTGATTCCGGCTCGAAGGGTGTTCCCACCAATAGCAGAATGGGTTTTCATGATCTCGAACTCTCGTTGGGTCAGAGGGCCCGGTTTGAGCAAAATCGTATCGGGGATCCCCACCTTGCCAATATCGTGCAAAGGACTCGATTTGTATAGTTGCTGGACAAATGCTCTTGTGAGCTGGTTGGAATACACGCTCTTGTCGAGAGCTTCAGCAATCCGGAGGCTGTAGGCTGACATTCGTTCCAGATGCAATCCCGTATCGTTGTCTCGGGATTCAGCGAGCTTGGCGAGTATCATCAACGCGGTATCTCGGGTCTGCCGGATCTCTTCGGTTTGCTCGAGGACCATCCTCTCGAGATTTGATCGGTAACGCTGGTTTTCGGCTAGCAGGTGGTAGCGCTCGAGAGCTCTCCGAATCGTATTGCCAAGCGTGTCAACCTCGAATGGTTTCAAGAGATAGTCATAAGCCCCGTCGCGTAGGCACCGCCGGACCGTGTCGAGATCCTGGGACCCTGAGATCATGACCACTTGAATATTTGCATCGAGGGTCTTGAGCTCGTGGAGTAGTTCCTCGCCTCCGAGTCCCGGCATCCGAACATCTGTCAGAACAAGTGAAGGGTGAGGCGACTGACGGCTCAGACGCAGAGCCTCCTCACCTCCGCCAGCGGTGCTGCACTGGAACCCGAGTCCTTGGATCTGCGACTGGACCAATTCACGCACCGCCGACTCGTCGTCGACTACCAGAATCGGGTCTCGCACCAATGGTTCCTAGCGTTGGTTTCGTGAGGGACGGCCCCCACCTCGTCCGCCGCGACCGCCACCGCCGCTGCCCTGCTTCCGAGCATCGTCGCGACCTCGGCTGGGCGGTGGCCCGTCGTAGTCTTTCCCAGCATAGTCTTCTGGGTTGTAGTCTGGAGCCTCCATGATCACGGCTTTTCTCGACAGGCGAACCTTTCCCTGCTCATCGATATTGATGACCTTGACTTTGAGCGAATCTCCCTCTTGCACGATATCGGTTACGTCACGGACACGGTACGGCGCCAACTCGCTGATGTGTACCAGACCGTCGGAGCCGGGAAGAATCTCAACAAAGGCGCCGTAGGCCTCGACCCGCCGCACGATTCCATCGTAGACCTTGCCGACTTCGGGAGTTTCGGTCAAGCGCTCGATGATCTCACGCGCACGCTTTGCGGCTATTCCATCTGGCGAAGCGATCGTGACCTTGCCATCGTTGTCGATTTCGATTTCGCAACCCGTTTCTTCGGTGATCGATCGAATCGTCTTGCCACCGGGCCCGATAATGTCGCGAATCTTATCCTTTGCAACAAATATCGTGTGCAGTCGTGGGGCAAACTCCGAAATGTCTGTTCTTGGAGTCTCGATCGCGGTATCCATGATGTCCAGGATGTGGAATCTGCCCTCGCGAGCCTGCTCCAAGGCCACCTGCATGATCTCTCGAGTCACACCGGCGATCTTGATGTCCATTTGAAGCGCGGTCACACCGTCTCTGGTTCCGGCCACCTTGAAATCCATATCACCGTAGTGGTCTTCCTGGCCCGCGATATCAGAAAGCACCGCAAACGAGTCGTCGGTCTTGATCAGGCCCATTGCGACACCAGCTACTGGCGCCAACATCGGAACACCCGCATCAAATAGTGCGAGAGAACCGCCGCACACCGAAGCCATTGAAGAGGATCCGTTCGACTCGAGAATGTCGGAAACCACGCGCACGGTGTAGGGAAAGTCCTCTTCATGGGGAAGCAGTGGGGTCAGTGCTCGTCGCGCCAACACTCCGTGACCGATCTCGCGACGACCTGGACCGCGAAGAAACTTCACTTCACCTACCGAAAACGGCGGAAAACTGTAGTGGAGAATAAATTTCTGCCGGCTCTCACCTTCGTACTCTTCGATGATCTGGGCGTCGCGACTGGTGCCGAGTGTCGCGGTCACAAGGGCCTGAGTCTCACCGCGGGTGAATAGGGCCGATCCATGGGTCCTTGGAAGGAGGCCGACTTCGACATCGATCTTCCGAATGTCATTTGTTTGACGCCCGTCAAATCGACTCTGGCTCTGCAAAATGCCCCTTCGCAGCGCATCCTCTTCGAGACGCTTGATGATCTTTCGAACCTGGGCACTTTTCTCTTCGTCTTCGGGGCTGACCTTTTCCAAATAAGGGTCCACTACGGCTGCCACAGCATCGCGGCGTTCGAACTTTCCAGCCGTGTGTAGCGCGGTGCCGAGTGGTCCTTCGAGATCGCTTTTGACCTGATCGAACAGCTCGTTCGAATAGGACTCTGGAACCTTCCACTCCGGTTTCTCGATGCCGGCCTCTTGCTGCATCTGCACCTGTAGATCGACCACCTTCTGAATCTCTTGATGGCCCTGGAAAATGCAATCCAGAAGAGTCTCTTCTGATAGCTGATTTGCGGCGGCCTCGACCATGACTACAGCCTCAGAGGTACCGACGACAATCAAATCCAGCTCAGAGACGTCTCTCTCACTGTTGGTTGGATTAAAGACGACATTCCCCTCGATTAGACCGACTCTTACAGCTCCTATTGGGGTATAGAACGGAATGTCCGAAAGAATCAGAGCCGTCGAAGCACCGTTGATCGCGAGGATGTCGGGGTCATTTTCGCCATCCGCCGATAGAACAAGCGAGATGACCTGTGTTTCGCTGTTATAGCCCTCTGGAAACAGTGGGCGAAGCGGCCGATCGGTCATCCGACAGGTCAAAATCTCCTTCTCGCTCGGGCGTCCCTCTCTTTTGAAGAAACCGCCAGGAATTCGACCTCCGGCGTAGGTGTTTTCCCGATAATCGACGGTCAGCGGAAGAAAGTCTCTTCCACTGGCACCCTTCTGAGCACAAGCCGTGCTCAGCACGACGGTGTCTCCGAGACGAATCACACACGATCCATCCGCCTGTTTAGCAATTTTTCCCGATTCTACGATCATCGACCCAGTGCCGATGGTGATTTGATGTCGCAATGTCATTTCTCTCTCCCCATTTCCACTTGCCTGTGTGTCCCCCCGTGAGATGGTCTGACCCTGAGCAGCGAGTCATTGTGGACTGCTGATAACGTTTGTAGGGTCGCCAGGAAAATCGGGCTCATGCCCGCTTCGCCTTCGTCCTCGATAAAGGGGGATCTATTGAAACTACTTCCGGATGCCGAGCCGCTCGATCGTTTCCCGATACCGCTCGAAGTCCTGCTTCTTCAGATAGTCCAGCAGGCTGCGACGTCGCCCAACAAGTTTCAGCAGTCCTCGGCGGCTGTGATGATCCTTGCCGTTGACTTTGAAATGCTCGGTGAGCTCTGTGATCCGGTTTGTCAGGAGAGCTACCTGTACCTCGGGCGAACCTGTGTCGCCATCGTGTAGGCGCGCCTCCTGAATGATCTGCTCTTTGACCTCTTTGGTCTGTGCCAACTTCAACTCCTCCTTACACTTATCGTCAACCCGTGATGCTACCACAGGCTTTATTAGATACTTTGTGAAAATACGATCTTCGGTTGTACTACTCCTACATTGCCTCGACCCAAGAGTTCTGAGACAGTTCCGACCGCCAGAAGATGACCACGTCGGTCGACCAATTTCACCCAGTCTCCAGCTTCGCCTTCCATTTGGCGGAATAGTACGGAGTGACCATGTGCAATCCTCTGCTCCTGTTGCGAATCCGCTGCAAGCTCTCCAAAGGGCAAGGGAATCTCATCTAGGGGGATCCAACCTGGTCCCTCGAGACTGTCAGCCTCTATCCTGCTAGCGAGGGCCTCGACCCCAATGGCATCTTCCACTCTGAATGGTCCCACTTGCAGTCGCCGCAGCTCCGCTAAATGGGCACCAAAGCCGAGCTTCTGTCCCAGTACGTGAGCTAGGCTCCTCACATAGGTTCCCGAAGAGCAGCTCAACTCGAAGGGGAGAGTAGCTCCATCCAAGTCGGAAGTAGCGCGAAAGTCAAAGACTGTAACCGACTTTGCCGATTCCGGCACCGGCTCTCCGCGTCGAGCCATCTCGTAGTACTTCACGCCTTTGTGCTTCTTGGCGCTGAAGGGAGGTGCAGGCTGGTCGAAAGTGCCGATCAACTCTTGAATAGCCTGATCGATCGACGGCTGCACCAGACCCGACACTTCTTTTTGCTCGACGATTGTCCCATGCCGATCATAGGTGTCGGTTGTGCTGCCAAAACAGATGTCCCCTGCGTAAACCTTCGGGGCTCGAATCAGAAACCGTGTCAGGCGTGTCGCCTTGCCGGCCGTCGCGACAAGCAGCCCGGTGGCACCAGGGTCCAAAGTGCCACAATGACCGATCTTCTTTTGGCGAACTATCCTGCGGATCCGCTGCACCACATCGTGCGACGTGCAGTCATTGGTCTTATCGATAAGAAATAGTCCGTCTATCATGGCTCAATCGAGCGCCTCGTCTAGTTGCTCGAGTACCTTTGCGCGAAGCGCTTCGAGGGGGCCGGAAGCCGGAAATCCTGCAGCGTTGCGGTGTCCCCCTCCAGAGTGATTTCGGGCGATCTTCTCGACATCGATGTCTCCACGGCTCCGAAGAGAGACTTTAAAATCGTCGTTGCCCAATTCTCTGATGATGGCGACAGCGTCAACTCCCGCGATCGACCGTGGATAGTCAATTAGTCCCTCAGTGTCGCCACTTGTTGCCCCGGCCTTCTCGAACATCTCCTGAGTAACGAGAGCCGTCGCCACACGTCCTTCGATCTCGAGAGATTGGAGCATCTCACCAAGAAGTCTGACGCCGGCTTCAGACCGACTCTCATAGAGCCATTTCGACACTTCTGCCGGCTGGGCTCCCTCTGCAACCAAAGCGGCTGCGGCTTGAAAGGCAGAAGGTGTCGAGTTTGCGAAACGAAATCCACCGGTATCTGTGACCAACGTAAGATACAAACAGGTCGCGGTTTCTTTGTCGAGATCGACCATCAGGCCTTGCGCGATTCGGTAGATCATTTCGCCTAGCGATGGGGCAGCAGTATCGACCCAATTCACTTCACCATAGTGCTGGTTCCCCAGATGGTGATCGATGTTCACAATCGAGAGTCCTTCGAGATGCGCCTCTAGCCCACACCGACTCAACTCTGGACACTCCAGAGTTATGACGGCGTCGAATGCCTCGGGAAAGTTAGCGGGTGGCTCGTCTCCAGTGTGAACCCGTTCACTGCCGGAAAGATGTCGATACTGACTTGGGATCTCGTCACGACTCCAGATCACGGCGCCCTTACCAAGCGACCTCAGGATCCGAGCCAGCCCTAACGACGAGCCCACCGCATCCCCATCGGGATTGACATGACTGGTGAGAAGGAATCTCTGATCAGCCCGGAGCTTCTTGAGCAGTAGTTCAGGCGCGCTAGTTGCCATGTTCATCTGGATTCTCCAGTAAATCACTTATTCGTTGACTGTATTCCGCACCACGATCGAGCTCGAATCGGAGCTCTGGAACCGTCTTCATATTGTGCAGCTTTCTCGCTAGCTGAGATCGGAGAAAGCCTCTTGCATGGCGTAGTGCTTCGAGACTCTCCAAGCGCTGTCCCTCTTCGCCAACAACCGAGATCTGAACAACCGCATGCTTCAAATCTGGACTGACATCGACACCGGACACATTCGTGAGCTTCACTCGAGGATCCCGCAGTCTGCGAAGAATAATCTGCGACAACTCGGCGCGGATGAGATCAGCCACCCGAGTCGAACGAAGGCTCACGACATGACCTCCAAATACTCGGGATCCCAGGAAGTCAGGTAGGCATCGGACATTTCTTCGATCATGAAGCGAATCTCATCCATCATCCGTTCAGCATCGGGGTACGCTCGGTTTACCAGTGCGATAGCTATCTCGGCCCGCTGGTGGAGATCGTGGTAGTCGGTTTCGACGATGGAGACGCGAAACCTCTGATGAATCCTTTCGATAAGCGGTTTTATAACTCGACGTTTCCCCTTCAGGCTACGGCAAGAAGGGATATGAATCTCAAAAACAGAGACAGCGACAATCATCTCCAGAGCGGTGCAAGTTGGACGTAAGACTCTGTAATCGGTCTCGGGGGAATCGTCGTCGAACGACGGAACGAGCCGTTAACGCTTCCTACGGTGACAGGAACTAAATCGGCCCATGGTCAAGCGTCGACCTACAGCGTCGGTGCCACCTCTTCTTCGACAAAGGCTTCGATGGTGTCACCAGGTTTCACATCTTGATAGCGATCGAGTCGGATACCGCAGTCAAACCCGGATCGAACTTCGCCAACATCATCTTTGAATCGCCTCAAAGAAGCTATCTTGCCTTCGTAGACAACCACATTGTCGCGCAGCAATCTCACCGAAGCGCTTCGCGGGATCAATCCTTCGAGGACATGGCATCCGGCTACCATACCGAGCTTCGGTACGCTAAAGATCTCTCGAACCTCGGCCCGACCGGTCTCCACCTCCTTGATCTCCGGCTCCAACAGACCTTCCATGGCCTTCCGGATCTCGTCACTCAACTCGTAAATCACTGTGTGCAGGCGGACCTCGACCTCTTCCTTCTGCGCCAATTCCGTCGCTTTCCTCTCAGGTCGGACGTTGAAAGCCACAATAATCGCATTGGATGCCGAGGCGAGAATCACGTCGTTGGTCGTAATCGCACCGACACCTGAGTGAATCACCTTTAGCTTGACCGCATCCGTGGACAGTTTTTGAAGGGTATCTCGAAGAACTTCGACGGATCCTTGGACATCAGCCTTCAAAACTATTGGAAGCTCTTTGATGCTACCTTCTTTAATGCGCTCGAAGAGCTGTTCCAAGGATGCCTTTCCAATCGAAGGCGCAAGCTCTCTGATCCGCTGTCTTTGCTTACGAAATTCGGCGATACTTCGGGCCTTGATCTCGTCATCAACTACTTGAAACAAATCACCTGCCTCGGGAATATTCGCAAACCCAGTCACTTCAACCGGTGTCGCAGGCCCGACCTTCTCGACTCTCTCACCAAGGTCATCCATCATGGCTCGGACTCGTCCCCAGGTGGCGCCGGCGACAAACACATCACCAGCCTTCAGGCCTCCGTTTTGCACCAGGATCGTGGCCACGATACCGCGGCCAGTGTCTTTTCTTGCTTCCAAAACGACACCCTGCCCATGGTGTTCCGAGTTCGCCTTCAGGTCGAGAAGATCTGCCGTCAAGATGATCATCTCGAGAAGCTCAGAGATCCCTTCCTGTTTTAGTGCAGACAATGCCACGGCGACCGTATCTCCACCCCAATCCTCTACCGTCAAGTCATGTTCAGCCAATTCCTTCTTGACTCGATCGAGGTTGGCATCGGCGCGATCGATTTTATTGATTGCCACCAAGATCGGAACATTTGCCGCTCGGGCATGGTCGAGTGCCTCAATCGTCTGAGGCATGACACCATCGTCAGCTGCTACGACCAACACGACGATGTCAGTCGCCTTGGCACCTCTGGCTCGCATCAGGGTGAAGGCCTCGTGACCCGGTGTATCCAGGAAAACGATTTTTCGATCATTGACATCGACCGCATAGGCGCCGATGTGTTGGGTAATACCGCCGTGCTCGGTCTCTGTAACCCGAGAGGACCGAATAGCATCCAAAAGAGTCGTCTTGCCGTGGTCGACGTGACCCATGATTGTCACAACAGGAGCTCTCGGTTCGGTATCAGCAGCTTCGTCGCTCTCTACGGCACCTTCTTGGCTCAGCTGAACCTCTTCTTCGAACGAAACGATCTTCGCGTCAACGCCTAGATCGGCTGCGACTTCTTCGGCCAACTCGGCCTCCATCACATGATTGATCGTAGCCATGACACCTCTGCTCATGAGAATCTGGATCAGATCCTTGGCTTTGACGCCGAGTTTTTCCGCAAAGTCCCGAACCGTCATCCCTTCAGAGATCGTAATCGGGCTATCTGGTGCCGCAACCTTGAATGGCAGGACGCGACCAGCATCACGGGACTCCTGCTGACGCCGCTCGGCTCGTCTACGACTCCGACTGCTCTGATCCGAATCGGCATCATCCGCAGCGGTCTTCGGTGACCTCGTCGCAGCTTTCGTGCTACCCGAAGCCCGCGCACTTCCTTCGACTTCAACCTGAATCGGCGGTGGGGGAGCGATGTCGGGGGATGTCGACTTCTCGTTTGCGGTTTCTATAACCGTGGTTGCAGCAGTAGTCGTGCTCGGCTCGGTGGTCGGAATCGTCTTGATCCTCGGCTCAACCTTTTGAATGATGGGTCGCCGCCTCGAGGGCCGCTGAGGACTCGAAGGCAAACGTCGCTGGGGTGTACGACGTCGCGGGCTAGCGGGCGCGCTGGCCTTGGCCTCTTCATCTCGCAAGATCACTTCGTGAGGCTGTGGCAGCCGCTTCCCTTCGAGAATGGCCTGAATCACACTCGTATCGATCTGAGCATCCTCCTCATCGACACGGACACCGATCGACTTGAGTTTGAAGAGAAGGTCCTGCTCAGGAACCCCCATCTTCTCAGCCAAGTCTCGGATTCGAATCTTCCCCATGAATACCTAAGCTCCTCGATGATTCAAAGTATAGTGCCCAGAGACTGCCAATTCTCGCTAGGAGCTCTCTTCAGTTTTTGGACTCGTTGTCTCTTCGGACTCCGAAATGGGCCCGGCAACGGGATCAGCCTCGTCGCCTTCGGGCGCTGCACGTTGCTCGGCTTCCTCCAATGCCTTACCCAGGGCGGCCATGAAGTCGTCGCTTTCGTGAGCCAGGGTCTCGGCAATATTCTCTTCTGCGCCAACGTCGGATGGTGCGGCTTCAACCGCTTCCCCCGATGCTTCTGGGACCGGGGTAGCTTCCATCCTCTCCGCCCAGACAACAATGGCCTTCGCGGTCTTGGGACCGACGCCCTCGACTTTTTCCAACAGTTCCGCTCCAAGCTCCAGGACGTTTTCGCGCGTCACGAAGCCTGCCTCCTTCAACTTCTCGCCTGTCTTGATTCCGACCCCTGGGGCCTGAGTGATATCGAAGGGGGAAGGAGTATCGAATTCGGTCTCTTCCGACATCGCAGTCTGCAGCATTCGAGCTAGAGCTCCAGCGACCTCATCCTTGACATCAGTTTCGCTCTTGATGTCGATCTTTGAATTGAGCAGCTCTGAAGCTAATCTTACGTTCTGACCACGTTTCCCGATCGCTAGTGACAACTGCTCGTCCTCCACGATGACATCGAGGTGTGGAACCTCTCCGTGGTGAGTCACCGAGACCCTGGTAATTCGCGCCGGAGCCAAAGCGCTCTGCGCAAACGTCACAAGATCGTCGCTGAACTCGATAATATCGATCTTCTCGCCACGCAGCTCTCGAATGATCGATTGCACTCTGGAGCCCTTCATTCCAACACAGGCACCGACTGGATCCACATCTCGCTCTCGGCTTATGACCGCGACTTTGGCACGCTCTCCTGGTGCGCGAACCGCCGCCTTGATTTGTACGGTTCCGTCGTAGATCTCCGGAACCTCCATTTCGAAGAGCTTGACCAACAGGCGGGGGTCGGTGCGAGAAAGCACGACCTGAGGCCCCTTGGGTTGTTGATGGACTTCGATAATGACCGCGCGGATCCGCTCGCCTTGACTGTAGCGCTCATGACGGGCCTGTTCGGACCGAGGGACGATTGCTTCGGTTCGCCCGAGATCGACAATGATGTCTCCGCGCTCGAACCTCTTGACGGTTCCGTTGACAACCTCGCCCTCCCGGTCGATGAACTCGTTGTAGATCTTCTCGCGTTCCGCTTCACGAATACGCTGATAGAGAACCTGTTTCGCAGATTGCGCAGCAATCCGACCGAGGCCATCGGTCGAGATGGGAATATGAATCTCATCTCCGATCTCCGCTTCCGCCTTATGATCCTGAGCTTCCTCGAGGGTCCACTCAGACAGTGGGTCCTCGATCTCTTCGGCAACGGTCTTTACGATGAAAGCTTCGAATTTGCCGGTCTCAGGATCATAGGTCGAGCGCACGGGCGCCTTGATGCGATGCTGTTTTTTGGCAGCCGACGCCATAGCGTCCTCGAGAGCTGAAATCCATCTCTCGAATTCGATGTCCTTTTCACGAGCAACCTGCTGAAGCACTTCGTTCAGATTCACTTCCACTGTTGGTGTTCTTGCCATCGGTACCGATTCCTATATTTCGGGTTCGAGCCGAGCCTTCTGAATATCGTTCAAAGAAACTGTGTGCGCGCTATCTGTGGATTCATCTCTCAGCACGATCTCTCGCTGAGCCGCTGAATAATCCTGAAGGCGCCCTACGACTGTTTTCTTGTGCTCCATGTCTGCACTCTTCCAAGTTACTTTTGCGAGTTGTCCCACGAACTTCTCATAGTCGTCCTCGGAGTAGAATTTGCGATCCAAACCAGGCGAGCTGACCTCGAGAACAAAACGCCCAGAGCCAAAGTCCGACACATCCAGCAGAGCAGAAGCCTGACGCGAAATCATCTTGCAGTGGTCGTGACTGACGCCGTCAGCATGATCGATCGTCAGTCGAAGCACTCCGCCTTTGAACTCACTCTCCAGGAGCTCACAACCAATGCCTTCAGCGATCTCTTCGAACTCCTTGCGAAGCTCCTCGTCGAATTCCCTCTGACCCAAGATTTGCTCCGCGTGTATCTTCTCTTTTCAGGCAGCAAAAAAAGTGAGTGAAACTCCCACCCACTTCGTCGCCCGACAAAGCCAGCGAGGGAATTATAGTCGATCCCCATGCCGGCATCAACCAGGGCTCATAGCTAGCACCCATGCACTGCCATAATGGCAGGAGTCTGACCTCGATCCCAACAGTTACGGCCTAGAATAGTAGAGAATTCTTGGCAAGCAGTTTGCTTGACAACCGTCATGGAACCTGCACACGATTGTGTGCCGAAAGGAGTATTGAGTCCAAGATGAGTTACAACATGAAACGACAGTTCCTAACTTTGACAGCGATATTTGGTGCCATGGTGTTCGGCATGGTTCTAGCCGGCAGCTTGGATCTCACCCCATCATCGATAAGCGATCCGGACGACTCTCCAGAGCCTCAAGCCATACCGTCGTCCCCAAGCGGGCTCGCCAGCAGCACTGGCCTGCCGAGTTTCGCCGACCTTGCCGAAATGGTGTCTCCAGCCGTGGTCACCGTGGAGGCTTCGACTTTCGAGCAGGGTAGCCGGTTTCGGTCGGCGGATCCATTTGAATTCTTTTTTGGGCCCCGAAGACGGGATGCGCCTGAGGCGCCCGAACCCGATGAGGATCGGGAGTTTCGCTCGGATTCCGGCGGCAGCGGTTTCCTTGTAAGCGCCGATGGATATGTAATTACCAACAACCATGTGATACGAGACGCGGAGAAAGTGCGGGTACGAATCGGTTCGAGCTCCTTCGACGCCAAGGTCCGAGGCCGCGACCCAGCAACTGATTTAGCTCTGCTGAAAATCGACAGCGACGAAGAATTTCCTTATCTGCAGCTCGGCGATAGCGATCAGATTCGCGCCGGCGACTGGGTCATGGCCATCGGCAGTCCGCTGGAATTGGCCAATACAGTCACGGTAGGTGTGGTGAGTGCAAAGGGAAGACGGATCAACATCAGTCAGGAAACGAGCTCGTTCGAGAGCTTTATTCAAACCGATGCAGCGATCAACTTTGGCAACTCCGGAGGACCGTTGGTCAATCTCTCTGGCGAGGTCGTGGGAATCAATACAGCGATCAACTGGGGCTCGGAAAACATCGGCTTCGCGGTGCCGGCAAACATCCTTCGACAAGTCTTACCCCAACTCCGGGAGGAGGGAAGGGTGCGTCGAGGATATTTGGGCATCGGGGTCATCGACCTGACTCCAAGAGCCGCAGAGGCTTTTGGCATGGAATCCACCGACGGCGCGATGGTCAACAATGTCTTGCCGGGTCTACCCGCTGATCAAGGCGGTCTGGAACATGGCGATATCGTCCTCGAGGCCGACGACATCAAGATCACCAACACTCGCCAGCTGATTGACTATGTCTCGGCCAAGGGCCCCGACGCAAGGGTCGAGTTGAAGATCCTTCGGTCAGGTAAGACGATGACCAAAACCATCGAGCTCTCTGAGCGCCCTTCCGATGTAGCTGCTGCAGACGAAGACTCGGATAGCGAAGACGGCGGGATCGAGTGGCTTGGGTTGCGCTACCAGGAGATCACGCCTGGGTTACGGTCGAGTCACGGCCTACCCGAGGATATTCAAGGCGTCTGGATCAACGAGATTTCCCCGCGGAGTCCGCTCTACGACGAAGGGGTGAGGGCTGGCGAGGTCATCAACATCATCACCGAGCTCAACGGTCGGCCAACAGCATCCGTGGATGATTTCGAAGCTCAGGTGCGGAATGCCGAGCCGGGGTCGAGGCTCCGTGTCTATATCCGAAGATTCGCTCGAGGACAGGAGCTACAGCCGCTCTTTGTTTTTCCAGCCGTGCCCTGAACCTGAGGGCAAGCATGGTATTTCCAGGGCTGGTCCGATAGAACGGACCGGCCCTGTTTCTTGTCGAACGATTCAATCGATTACTGTCGTCACGATAGACTCTTCCTGATGAACAGCAAATCGAGCGTGAGGGGAATCGTCTTGGTTGTGGACGACGAGTCCTCGATCCGGGACAGTCTACGCATGGTTCTCGAGTATGAGGACTACCGGGTCCTCGAAGCTGGCTCGGGTGGAGATGCCATCGACCTGATTCGCAGGTCCCCACCCGATGCGGTATTGCTCGATATCAAGATGCCCGAGATGGACGGCTTGCAAGTCCTTCAGATCCTGCAAGATCGCGGCTACAACATGCCAATTATCGTGATCACTGGGCATGGCGATGTATCCACAGCGATCGAAGCAACACGCAAGGGCGCCTTTGATTTCTTCGAGAAGCCTCTCGAGCGAGACCGTGTCCTTCTCAGTCTTCGTAATGCTGTCGAAAGCTACAGGTTGCAACAAGACAGCGCTTCGCAGCGATCCGAGTCCGATGAGCTGATCGGCTCGTCAGAAATTATGCAGCGGCTACGTCAAACCATCGACAAGGCAGCCCCATCCAATGCGTCAGTTCTAATCGTAGGGGAGAGCGGAACTGGCAAAGAGCTCGTAGCTCGAGCCCTTCATCGCCAGAGCTCTCGATCCGGCAAGCCAATAGTGCAGGTAAATTGTGCAGCGATTCCTGAAGAGCTGATCGAATCCGAGCTTTTTGGGCACGAAAAAGGGAGCTTTACCGGTGCTGTTCGAAAACAGCTGGGCAAGTTTGTCGCTGCCGACACCGGAACCATCTTTTTGGATGAGATTGGGGACATGTCGGCGCGCACGCAAGCGAAAGTGCTACGTGTGTTGCAAAGCGGGGAAGTCGAGCCAGTTGGAGCTCAGCAGGTCGGTACGGTAGATGTTCGAGTCATTGCCGCCACCAATCGTAACCTGGAAAACGAGATGAGCGAGGGCCGGTTTCGCGAAGATCTCTACTATAGGTTAAATGTCGTCCCGATCTTCACGCCAACACTGCGAGACCATCTCGACGACCTCCCCCAGTTTGTCGACTATTTTGTCCGACGTTATTCCCTCGAGAACAACGCTCGAGCAAAGTCGTTCTCAGCTGAAGCCCTGCAGTTTCTACGCGGCCTACCCTGGAAGGGGAATATCCGCGAGCTGAAGAATGTCCTGGAGCGTGTCTTGATTTTGGGCTCAGAGGATCCTGTTTCGGGAGAGGAAATGGCGCGGATCGTCGGAAGCCAGAAACAGGATATGGACTCGATCTTCTCCTTCGCGAAGACCCTGAAATCGTTTCGTGAGAGCGCCGAGCGCCTCTTCCTGGTCGATCAACTCGAGCGCAACGACTGGAATGTCACGCAAACCGCAAAAGCCATCGCAACGCCTAGAAGCAATCTTTACAAGAAGATGGAGCAATACGGTATCCAGCGATCGAGCAAGACCGATGGATAACGAACCGAATTCACTGCAACAGTGGCTCGAGGAATCTGGTGCGTTGCGCCAAGGCCACTTCCTGCTTTCCGCAGGGGGGCACTCGCCGGCTTATGTGCAGTGTGCTCTCCTCCTTGAACGGCCAGAAAAAGCCGCAAAGGTTGGAGATCTACTCGCCGGTCGGCTCGAACGATATGAACCAGAGGCGGTAATTTCTCCTGCTTTGGGTGGTCTGATCATCGGGTACGAAGTCGCAAGTTCCTTGGGCATCCCATTTCGATTTGCCGAGCGGGTTGACGGTGTCATGACACTGCGGCGGGGATTCTCGATCAAGGACCACGAACGTATCGCGATTGTCGAAGATGTAGTGACTACCGGAAAATCGACCCAGGAAGTAGCGAGTCTCCTGCAGGATTCTGGCGCCATCATCTGTGCAATCGGTTCGATTCTCGATCGAACCGGAGATGAGAATCTTTTCGAGGTGCCTTTTGAGGCTCTCATGGCTCTGACGCTGCCCACTTTCGAGCCGAAAGCCTGTCCACTTTGTGTGCAAGAGATACCGATTGATCGCCCCGGCAGCAGGACACCTTCTTGACCGGCAAAAGACCCATTGCTAGCATTCAACTTACTCAATTGAGCCCGCCCTGAACGGGCTAGGGTCATCTGCCGGTCGCCCCTCGAGAAAATGCAAACCGAACTGAACGAAGAGCAGCGGCTCCTTCGCGAAACCGTTCGACAGTTTGCCGAAGAAGTTGTCGCCCCGCGCGCAAAAGAGATCGACGCCACCGGTGAGTTCCCTCGCAGTTTCTTCGATCAAGCCGGAGAAATGGGACTTGCAGGAGTGTCGGTATCCGAAGACTACGGCGGATCCGGCATGGACCCGATTTCATACTGTTTGGTGATCGAGGAGATCAGCAGGGTTTGCGCAAGCAGCGGCGTAATCCTTTCCGTGAACAACTCTTTGGTCTGTAACCCAATCGAGACATTCGGAACCGAAGAGCAGAAGCAACGGTTTCTCACCCCGCTTGCCCAGGGGAAGCTACTAGGATGTTTTGGTCTGACCGAACCTGGCGCCGGCAGCGATCCGTCTGCCATCAGGACATCTGCAGTCCGCGATGGCGATAACTACGTCATCAACGGGAACAAGGTGTTCATTACCAACGGCACCAATGCTGATGTCGCCCTGATCTTTGCCACGATCGACCCGAAGCTACGGCACAAGGGCCTGACTGCCTTTATCGTCCCCGTCGAGACACCCGGCTATAGCCATGGACACCACGAGTACAAACTCGGAGTCAACGCCTCGGGGACAACCGAACTGGTGTTTCAAGATATGCGAGTGCCTGCCAGTCAGCGTCTGGGCGAAGAGGGCGACGGCTTCAAGATCGCCATGCATACGCTCGATGTCGGGCGCATAGGGATTGGCGCCCAGGCCGTAGGTATCGCTCAGGGGGCTTTCGAAGCGGCAATGCAATACGCCAAGGAAAGGGAGCAGTTTGGTCGGCCCATTGTCGAATTTCAGGCAATCCAGTTCTACCTTGCGGACATGTCGACTGAGCTCGATGCAGCGCGACTATTGACCTGGAAGGCCGCCTGGACCAAGCAGCACAGAAAACGATTCTCACTCGAGGCTGCGCAAGCCAAGCTCTTCGCTTCGGAGATGGCTCAGCGGGTCACCAATCTGGCGCTCCAGATCCACGGCGGCTACGGCTACATCCGAGAGTACAACGTCGAGCGCTTCTTCCGGGATGCTCGCATCACCGAGATTTACGAAGGTACGAGCGAGATCCAGAAGATGGTCATAGCCAAGTGGATCCTCGACAAACCCTAACCTGAACTTCTAACAAACTTCGTCACGATAGGCCGCAAATGTCTAGATATGCAAGGCTTGTGAGAAGTTCAGGCTAGACACGATTTCCTTCGTATCGGGCTACCAGCCATGAGTCTGTTCCAACCCTCGGTTCCCGCTCTAGGAATGTCCGAGGAGCAGATTCTGCTCCGCGACGAACTACGACGCTTCGCGGAGGAGCGGATACGACCAGGTGTCGCTGAGCGCGATCGGACTCACGAATTCCCGATCGCAATTTTCAAGGAACTAGGAGAGATGGGGCTGCTGGGAGTCTTTGTAGATGAGAAATACGGAGGCGCGGGCCTGGACGCCTCTTTCTATGTGATTGCCGTGGAAGAGATTGCTCGAGTTTGTCCGTCCATAGCCGTAGGTATGAGCGTTACGAACTCTGTCTGCTGTTGGCCGATCAACAGGTTTGGGACCGACGAGCTGAAATCAAGGGTCCTTCCTACTCTTGCGGGGGGCGAGACTCTCGGAGCCTTCGCACTTACGGAGCCAGGAAGCGGAAGTGACGCTTCGAGCATGAAAACGATAGCTACACCGGATGGTAGCGATTGGATCCTGAATGGGGAGAAGGCGTGGATCACCAACGCTGGGATCGCGAGCTTCTACGTCGTGCTGGCTCGCACCGATCCAGCAGCCGACAAACGAGGGATCAGTGCTTTTGTTGTCCGGGGAGATGCTCCAGGCCTCTCGGTCGGACCTCGTGAAGAGAAGCTCGGCTTACGTTCCTCGATCACGGCTGGCTTGAGGTTTGAAGATTGCCGCGTTTCCGGCGCCAACCTACTGGGGAATCTGGGACAGGGGTGGAAGATAGCCCTCGCGACGCTCGATCACTCTCGTCTTGGAATCGCTGCCCAGGCGGTAGGAATCCATCAACGAGCTCTGGAGCTGGCGGTAGATTACGCACAGCAGCGGGTCCAGTTCGGGGTTCCGATTGCAGAGCATCAAGCGATCCGATTCTTGATCGCCGATATGGCGACCCGACTCGAAGCCGCTCGCCTGCTGACACGAGGAGCAGCCGTGGCGGAGTCGACCAGCGATGCCGGTAGATTTGCTGCTCAAGCCAAACTGTTCGCCTCGAAAGCGGCGAACGATGCTTGCTACTACTCGTTGCAGATCCATGGTGGCAACGGATTTAGCGACGACTACGAAATCTCCAAGCTCTATCGAGATGTAAGGGTTACGACTATCTATGAGGGCACCAGCGAGATGCAACGGCTCGTGATCGCTCGACATCTGTTGAGGTCCTGAGCTCGAACCCAACCTGCTACAATCACTCAACCCACCCTGATCGGGGTCAACAAGTCTCGAACACCAAAGTCCGCGGAGATCATATGAGTAGCAGAATCCTTCTAGCCGACGATAGTTTGACGATCCAAAAGGTTGTGGAGTTGACCTTCATGGAAGGCGATTACGAAGTTATCGCAGTAAGCAACGGCGATGACGCCCTTTCAAAGCTTGGCGAGCTGCAACCCGATGTCGTGATTGCCGATGTGCACATGCCAGGAGCCGACGGCTACGAGATCTGCCGAACCTCCAAGAAGCAGTACCCCGAGGTTCCTGTGCTCCTGCTGGTCGGAACGTTCGAACCATTCGAAGAGAGTGCCGCCAATGACGCTGGCGCCGATGCCCATCTGAAGAAACCATTCGACTCGCAGGAGCTCATGAAGCTCGTCGAGTCGCTGGTTGGAGAGGCGACGAGTATCTCGACGTCACAGGAAGAAGACGTCTCGTTTGGTTCGCTCGATGACTTTTCGAACACCGAAATCGTGCCGGGTGATGTTCAGGCAATCGCTGGTTTGGAAGAGCCTATCTCGCTGTCCGAAGCTTCGGAGAGCGAAGTCATTGAGAGCTTTGGGGAGATCTCGCCGTTGGAGGCCGAGGAGATGGCGAATTCAGAGGGCGGATTCGAAGCCGAAGCG
Organism: uncultured Polyangiaceae bacterium; assembly: GCA_964195975.1. Taxonomy (GTDB): domain Bacteria; phylum Acidobacteriota; class Thermoanaerobaculia; order Multivoradales; family JAHEKO01; genus CAXMQZ01. The sequence goes on from CAXMQZ010000106.1 coordinate 73,906, forward strand.
GACACTGAGGAGCGCTCGAACAGGGGACTGTCCGACCAGGACATCGAGAAAATCGCCAAGAGAGTTGTTGAGCTGATCGGCGACCAGGTGGTACGCGAGATCTCTTGGGACGTGATCCCGGATCTAGCGGAGATCGTCATCAAGGATCGGATCAGAGAACTCGAAAGCCAGGTCGACTGAGATCCCTGAAATTCGCGGCTGATACAGAAACCCGGCTCCTGGCTGGGTCTGTATTTTCGTGGATCAGGCCAAGCCTCTCGCTGAGTTGAATATCACCCTCTAGATCGTTATGGAAAAGCGCTTCCAGCCAGAGTTGTACGAGCAGAAGTGGCAAACCTGGTGGAGCGAAAACGGCTTCTTTGTTGCCGAAGCTGAGTCCGAGAGGCCCAGCTACTGCATCATGATTCCGCCTCCCAATGTCACTGGCAATCTCCACGCCGGTCACGCTCTGCAGACCACGATTCAGGATCTTCTGACCCGATGGAAGAGAATGCTTGGCTTCAACACTCTCTGGCTTCCGGGTACCGACCATGCAGGGATCGCGACCCAACTGATGGTTGAGCGGCAACTCGCTGCCGAGGGTATCGAAAAAGCGGAGCTGGGCAGAGAAGGTTTCGTCGAGAAGGCCTGGGACTGGACACTGCAACACCACGGGCGAATCAGGGCTCAGCTCGATCGACTAGGTGCCAGTTGCGACTGGACTCGGGAGAAGTTTACGCTCGATGAGGAACTGTCGAATGCCGTCCGAGAGGCGTTCGTACGACTGCACAGAGAAGGTTTGATCTCGCGCGACGAGTACATCGTCAACTGGTCACCAGGGCTGCAAACCGCAATATCCGACCTCGAAGTCGAGATGAAAAGCGTGGCTGGAAAGCTCTATCACATCTCTTATCCCATCGAAGGTACTGACGAACGAATCGTCGTAGCAACCACACGGCCCGAAACCATGTTGGGCGACACCGCGGTGGCTCTGCATCCCGACGATGATCGCTATCTTCATTTGCATGGGAAGTCAGCGGTTCTGCCGCTCGTCGGCAGGAAGATTCCGTTTGTGAAAGACGCCGTCGTAGACAGAGATTTCGGGACGGGTCTGGTGAAAGTGACACCGTTTCACGATCCGACCGATTTCGAGATCGGTAGGCGACATGATTTGCCAGGTGTCAGGGTAATCGACTCATCGGGTCGGATGACCGATGAGGCGGGCTCAGACTTTGCCGGGCTCGATCGGGCGGTTGCCCGAAAAAAGGTCGTACAAATGCTCCAGGAGCAGGGTTTTCTGGCCGAGATCGAAGACTACACCCATAATGTTGGACACTGCCAGAGGAGCGGAGTCCCGATCGAACCCATGGTCTCGACACAGTGGTTTCTCGATATGAACGAGATGGCCGCACGAGCCCTCGATTCGGTTCGATCCGGACGAACACGTCTGGTGCCCGACAGCTGGGACAAGACCTGGGAACACTGGCTCGAAAACATTCGACCCTGGTGTATCTCCAGACAACTGTGGTGGGGTCACCAAATACCCGCATGGTACGACGATAAGGGAGGGATCTTCGTAGCTCACTCGAGGCAAGAAGCTGAAAAACTGGCAGGGACGAGCGAGCTGACCCAGGATACCGATGTTCTGGATACATGGTTCTCTTCTGCGCTGTGGCCTTTTTCGACTCTTGGTTGGCCAGATCAGACTCGGGACCTAGCAACATTTTATCCAACCGACGTGTTGGTCACGGGCTTCGACATCATCTTCTTTTGGGTTGCAAGAATGGTCATGACCGGTCTGCACTTCATGGACGAGGAACCTTTCCAAACTGTGCATTTGACCGGGCTGGTACGCGATTCCGAAGGGCACAAGATGTCAAAGACCCGTGGCAACACTGTCGATCCTTTGGAATTGGTCGATGAGTTCGGCGCGGACGCCCTGAGGTTCACGTTCGCGATCCTTGACAGCCCGGGCCGGGATATTCCTTTGGATGCTGACCGAATGGCCGGCTATAAGGCCTTTGGCAACAAGATCTGGAACGCGGTTCGGTTCTCGCTCGGAAACACCGGGGACTCTCGCGTCCAGGAAGAGCTGGACCTGGAGAAACTGGAGCTTCCCGAGCGCTGGATACTCTCGCGTCTTGCGCGAACAGCGGCTGAAGTCAATGCCAAATTCGAGATCTATCGATTCGATGAGGCTTGTCAGCGCCTCTACCATTTCTTCTGGGGCGATCTCTGCGACTGGTATATCGAGCTGTGTAAGCCTGCATTTTCCGGTAAAGCACCGCGCCCTCTCGTAGGAGAAGTCTTGTTGACCGTGATCGATCGAAGCCTTCGTCTATTGCACCCAGTGATGCCATTCTTGACCGAAGAGCTATGGCAGCGGCTTCCTGGCAGGGAGGTCATTCACAGCGAGACGATCACCTTGGCTCCATACCCCCAAGCTCAGCCAGATTGGATCGATGATGAGGCCGAGCTCAACATCGGGAGATTCATCCAGATGATTGGCTGGGTCAGAGCGACCCGAGCCGACTTGGCAGTCGACTCCAAGACCGAGCTGGAATTGTTTGTTTCTGCTGACGATGACTTCAAGGTCAGGTTGACCGAGCTCGAGCCTTTGGCGCGCCCCCTGGCTCGTCTCAGTGGATTCAGCTTCGAACTCGCGCCCGAGAGCGCCCATCAAGACAAAGTTGCCGGTCTCGGACTAGGACTTATCATCCCGGAGGTCGAGCTTACCGACAGGGATCTAGAACGGCAGGCCAAAGAACGAGACGAGCTGAAAGCACAGAGCACCCGAATCCAAGAGTTGCTGAGTAACGAGTCCTTTACAACCAAGGCCCCAGAGAAGGTCGTCAATCAGAACCGACAGCGCCTCACGGAACTGACAGATCGACTCGCGCAGCTAGAGGCAGGCCTCGGGAAATCGTAGTCAGCTGGTGATGCTTCACTTGCAATCATGTGGCAATGATCCCCGCTCTGTTCGATGAGTCTCGCAGACCTTCTTCGGAAGTTTGATCCTTCCCGCTCGTTACCCTACAAGAATCGCATTCTTGCGACATCTTGCGAGTCGACAAACGACCTCGGGAAGCTTATCGCTCGGTCCAGTCGCGATCCTAAGGCTTCAACCGAACCTTGGTTGCTGGTCGCTCTCGAACAAACCAAGGGCAAAGGCAGACTTGGAAACGACTGGCATAGCCCGGCCGGCGGTATCTATGTATCCATTGTGCTGCCGGCCTTCCCAACTGAGGACATTCTCAGCCTCCCCTTACTGACAGGTGTGGGGATCTGTCAAAGCCTCGAAACCATGATTTCGGCTCCATGCAAACTGAAATGGCCCAACGACGTGCTGGTTGGCGGCGAGAAGATTGCCGGAGTTCTGATCGAAACGGTGGCTCGGAGCAAAGACTTTTGCCATGTCGTCATCGGCTTTGGTGTCAACTATGGCCTTGCGCCAGAAAGTGCGCGCTATCCGACCACCTCGATTGCTCTGAAGTCCGCCGACCCGCCGTCGCTTCCAGCAGCGGCACGATCACTTGTCTCGGCGGTCTCCGATGAGCTGACTCGGTCGGACGATCTCCGTTATGCGGTGGAGAGCCTCAAGAGGCTAAGCATTCATACAGTCGGAGACCACCTGACCTGTCGGACAACCGACGGTTCCGTAATGGGTAGATTCATTGGGTTCGATTCTCGGGGTTTCCTGCGTTTGGAGTACGATCACAGCGAGCTAATCGTTTCGAGTGCGGAGCTGGTTTCGCCCGGTGGGGAGACCAGAGGATGACCAAACCGGAGACTCTGATCGTCATCGACGTTGGAAACACCAACACTGTGTGCGGTGTATTCGAGGGCGATCATCTGATCAAGGACTTTCGTCTATCGACCGAGATCGATCGAACTGCTGACGAATATGCGGCGCTGCTGATGCCGCTCATGAAAGCGTTCAATATCGACGTCTCGAATCCCGCTGGCGTCGCCATCTGCTCCGTCGTACCTCCCCTCAACCCTTGTTTCGAAATCTTAGCGAAAAGCTATTTCGGTTGCTCCCCCCTGTTTGTCGAGCCAGGAATCAAAACCGGCCTGTCGATACACTATGACAATCCCGGCGAAGTAGGCGGGGACAGAATCGTCAACTCAGTAGCCGCAAGAACAAAGTACGGGGCACCGGTCATCGTGGTGGACTTCGGAACGGCTACTACCTTCGACATTGTCGGTTCGTCGGGCGAGTACTCAGGCGGCGTCATCTCTCCCGGTCTGGTCATCTCCGCCGAGGCTCTGTTCTCGCATGCTTCTCGTCTGTACGAGATCGATATCAAGAAACCAGAAAGGCTCATAGGGCGCAATACCGCTGGTGCCATGCAGTCGGGGCTCTACTACGGATATGTGAGTCTGGTAGATGGAATTCTCGAGCGCCTTCTCGAGGAGATACCCGATGTCAAAAAAATTATCGCAACGGGCGGACAAGCTGAGCTGATCGCGGGTGGCTCGAGATTCATCCAAGCCGTCGACAGCAATCTCACCCTAGAGGGTCTCAAGCTCATCTATGAGCGAAACCGATAGCTCGCGATCCGATCAGGCCTACTTTCGGGCAATCGAAGAGACTTTCATAGGCTTGAGAGGCACTCCGTTTCTGCTATCTCCTGCAGATTGGCAACAAGCCAAGCAGTGGCACCGTCAAGGTATTCCTCTAGAGTTGGTTCTTGCGACCCTCGAAGCACTGTTTCGAACCAGGTCGGAGTCAGGTAAAAAGGGAAAGGTCCAGAGCCTGCGCTACTGCGCGTCAGCAGTGGAGGAGGCCTGGCAAGAGCTCAATGAGCTGACCGCAAGCGGAACCAAGTCCCCGTCCGAGCCACTGGACTCAGCTCGTCGTCTTCGAGCTCTGGCCGAGTCAATCCCCGTTTCTCTTGGGAACAAGGACGAGATTTCGGCCCGAATCCTTGCTCTTTCGGGGAGCTCGGAGGAGATCGAGAGAGGTCTGATGAAGCTGGACCAACTCGTTCTCCAATCGACCTTCGACGCCATGTCCAAGTCCGAACAAGACACCCTACACAGCCAGGTAGGGTCGGCCCTCGCCAAGCTCGACAAAAGACTTGGCCAGGGTTCCCGTCCCGAGGTCCGACAGCGCCTGTTCGATCAGACTATCCGCACTACAGCAGGCTTGCCGTTTCTCTCGCTTTTCTCGTCCGAGCCACCTTCCTGACCGCGGCCGAGCCAGCTCGTAGCCACCCGTTCTCTTTGTGCTCGTACGAACGAGCGGCGAGCTTACGTCTCTACTTGTATGCTTGCGCGCCGTTTCTCGGCTCCCGCCTCGTTTGTCTTGTCGGTGATGGGGATAGAGCTCGGATGGAGCTCTTTTGGTCTCTCGGTCCCTCTCGTCGTCACCCTCCTGGCCTTGAGTCTGAGCCTCGGAAGACGAGCCCTGCCACTCGCTTGGTTCGCGGTGGGATTGCTGAACGCGACAGTACACCCAAGTAGCTCTTTTCGACCTGATCCCGAGCGGCCAGCTGTGTTGTCGGGTCGAGTCACTAGTGAGTGGAGGAGTGAGGACCGGTACCACATCGCTCATTTCGCCGTGGAGACCATTCGCCAAGGATCTCTGTGGAGACTCTGGCGCCAGAAGGTCTATCTAGCTCTGGCGTCATCTGTCCGCCCTCCCACCAACGATCAACTTCAGGTCAAGGGCTATCTCCGAAGGGTTCCCCCGGTCTCGAATGGGCCACCTGTCGATCCCGGAGCTTGGACCTTCTGGGTGAAAGCCAAGGCGTTTGTCTCCGCTACTGAGATTCCACGGCGCAGGCTCGGACTCGAAGGCAGTTCTCGACCCTTCCGAACCTTCATCCAGAGTCGATTTCAGCTCTGTGACAGCTGTGCTGAGTCTCATGGCGTCGCCCTGGCTCGAGCCTTGACGCTGGGAGAAGCCAAGTTGTTGCCCTACTCCTGGCGCCCCTGTCTTGGACGCGCAGGCCTTTCCCACCTGGTTGCTCTTTCAGGTTTGCATGTAGGACTGCTGGCCGCTCTTGGCTGGATCGTGGGAGCGGGCCTTCCAACCGGTTTCAGGACCGCAGTCGTGGCCACCCTTGTCGTCTTGTACCTACTGATGTCGGGTGGACGACCCAGTCTGATTCGAGCGGCTCTAATGCTGCTCGGAGGATACGGATCTCTTCTTCTGGGCCGTTCTCCACAACCGATCCATGGACTGAGTTGCATTGCAACCGGAATGGTCCTGATTACCCCCGAGCTTGTTCGTGATCTTGGATTTCTACTCACCGTATCCGCAACCGCTGGCATCCTCGGTCTGGCGCCGCGCCTCGAACGCGCTTGCGCAGGTATTCGGGTTCCTTTCAAAAAGCCTCTGAGCGTTACAGTGGCGGCTCAGATTGCCACTCTGCCCTGGGCACTTCCGGTATTCCACTATGTAGCGCCGTTTTCTCCCTTGTGGAATCTCGCTGCGGTGCCCTGGGTTACGGTCATCTTGTTGATTTCCATTGTCTGGTTGATCACACTCCTGGTTTCCCCAAGCCTCGCTGGCCAGCTTGTTCCAATTCTTGACGGTCTCGCCGATCCGGTTGTAGCGATCTGCGAGCTCAGTCCACGAATGTTTCAAGTCATTCCCTCCCACCTCGGCTTCTGGGAAGTTCTTCTGCCAATCGGACTGCTGACAGCGCTGCTGGCGCTGACTCGGTTTAGATGGGTCCTACTGACTTGCTCTATCGCGCTCATGCTTGTGTCCTGGAGACAGCGAGATCCTGACCCACAACTCGTCCTCCTCGACGTGGGTCAGGGTGAGGCGATCATCCTGCGTGACAGGAACTCGGCCCTGTTGATCGACGGTGGTGGCTGGAGAGGTGCCGACATCGCTCAGAAAGTGCTCCTACCGGCCCTTAGCTTTCTGAAGATCCGCCGCCTGGATGGAGCGGTTCTAACCCACCCCGACTCGGATCATTGCGGTGGTCTCATCGACCTTGCCCGATATGTCGACTTGCCAGTCGTGTGGACCGGGCCCGGCTGGCCCAGATCATCTTGCATCGACCAGATCGCGACTCTGCCGGGTTCTCGCCTCGGGGCGCTATGGTCAGGTGAGTCTCTCGAAGTCGGCCGATGGCGGATCGAGACAATTCATCCCAAAGCTGGAGAGGTCGCGCGAGGCAACGGGCAGTCTTTGGTCTTGATGGCCTCCGTCATGGGTAAGAAAGTGCTTCTAACAGGCGACATCGACGCCGATGCGGAGCGTCGTCTCGTAGTCGATGCAGCAGAGTCACTGAGCGGAGTGAATATCTTGAAACTTGCTCATCATGGCAGCAAAACCTCCTCGTCCGCACCGTTTCTGGATCGCACTCAAACGAGTCTTGCTTTGATCTCCTGTGGTCTCGGCAATCGGTATGGTCACCCGGCGCTCGGAGTTCTAAGGCGACTCACCAAACGAGGTATTCCGCTTCTTCGAACCGACAGAAGCGGCGCCGTCGTGCTGACTTTCGGCAAGGATACCCCGATTAGAATCGACCTACCCGGGTCTCCAAAACCTTTAAGGCGCTAGCCTGGTCCCAGTTGCACGGGCACATACCCACGCTGTTCTCCGCGCTAGACTGATCGCGGAATGACTCAACCCGTTGTCATACTGGGCCCGACGGCGGTCGGGAAGAGCGCTCTGGCGATGGAACTCGCCGAACCCATCCAAGGTGAGATTGTCAGCGTTGACTCGCTACAGGTCTACCGAGGTCTCGACATTGGAACGGCCAAGCCGACAAAGGCAGAACGCGAAAGGGTTCATCATCACCTGATTGATATTTATGAGCCGTCGATGCAATTGACGGCAGGTGCCTATGCGACCCTCGCCAGAGAGGCGATCGTAGGGATTCAACAACGTGGCCACCTGCCGATTCTAGTCGGCGGCAGCGGTTTTTACCTGCGCGCAGTCCTGGAGGGAATGAGCCCGATTCCCCCTGTGGACCCGAAAACCCGCCGCGAGCTGAAGTCTCGCCTGGAAGCTGAAGGTCTCGAAGCTCTGCGGAAAACCCTCGAGGAGATAGACCCTCGGACTGCGCAGCGCATCAAACCGCGAGATACTCAGCGAATTCTGCGAGCACTGGAGGTTGTCCTTTCTAGTGGCAAGTCGTTGGTTGAGTGGCAGGAAGAGTCTTCACCAGTGGGTCCGCCTATAGCGGCAACGAAAATCGGTTTGACCTTGCCGAGAAACGTCCTGTACGATCAAATCGAGCTTAGGGTCCGATCGATGATCCAAGAGGGCTGGCCCGAAGAGGTCAGAAAACTCCTGGATCGAGGTCTGGACCCGGATGCTCCTGCATTTAAGGCCATTGGATACAGGCAGATGGTTGCGCACCTCGAGGGGGAGCTCACGCTTGATGAGGCCACCGAGGAGATCGTCAGGGCAACACGTCGCTTTGCCAAGCGGCAGATGACATGGTTCCGCCGAGTAGCTGATATTCGTTGGCTCTCAGCTGAGGATCCGAAAGGGACTTTCCAGGAGGCGTTGGATCTCTTGGAGAGGATACGACTAGGAGGGGAGAATGGCTAAGACCAGTATCAACATCCAAGATGGGTTTCTGTTCCAGGCCCTCAAGGCTGGGGATCAGATTTCGGTTCAGCTGACGACCGGCTCGACAATCGAAGGACAGCTCAAGCGTTTCGATCGATTTGCGATAGTCCTCGATGTAGGAGGACGGGAACAGATGGTTTACAAACACGGCATCGTCCTCATCGACGCCGGAGCCATCGCCGAAAACGATGGCTCCGACTAGGGAAGCGACCCGTTCCTGTTGAAACAGTTCTGCCAAACAGCCTCGCTGAATCTAGCGGTTGTCTTCTGTTTCCTTGCTGTTTGCGCTGCCTGCGCTTCGACCGGGAGCTCGACGCCGCAGAGCCCGCTTTCTCGCGACGATAGACCTTATTTTCTATCGCCTCTAGACGGCTACCCTTTGACCATGGGCCCGACCACTGAGCGTCGAATTCAGCAGGCTTTCCAGAGTTTGGTCACGTCTGGAGACTCGGGTTCCGCCGTCGCGCTTTCGCACGAGCTCTTGGCCTCAAATCCTGGCCTGCATCCCGCGATCGTTCTCGCTGCCCAGGTGAACATGATTGATCGGGACTTCGAAGCCGCCCTCGAAAAGCTGCATCCGGTCGTAGGTGAGCTACCCGAGTATACGTCTGGTTGGCTGCTTTATGGGAGGCTCAATGAGAAGTTGGATGATGTCGTGGGCGCATTGGTTTCCTACACCAGGATCGCCGATTCTAGTAGCACGGCAGCTGCCCGGGCACGAGAGCTCAAAACACGCGGTGCCGAAATTCTCAGGAACCGAATTAAAAGTGATCTCAACAATGGGCGCACCGATGATGCCATCCGAAGTCTGGAACGCCTTCAGAGCGTAGCTGGCGATGAGAAGGCCACCCTCCAAGCAACTGCCTGGGTCGCGCGAGCAAGTAATGATCCCGAGCTGGAGCTCGACGCCGTTCGTACCCTTCATTCTCAGAACCCAGGTGATCGGGAGGTTACGGAACGGCGAGCCGAGTTGGAAATGGAGGTCGGTGACCCCAGTAATGGCATGAGGCTGATGAAGGAGCTGGTAACAGCCTATCCTGGTGACAAGCTGATCGAGGAGAAGGCGGCACGAGCAGAGTTTCTCTGGCGCCTCCAGCTGCTACCTCCAGATGTGCAAGCAATGGCCCAGGAACCACAGGTAGACCGAGGTGATTTCGCTACGCTGGTGTTCTGGCTCTTCCCGGAAGTTCGCTATGGGCGGGCCGGTTCGGCCCGGATCGCCAATGACATCCTGGAACATCCCCACCGCAGCGAGATAGTTCGTGTGATCAATCTGGGGCTCATGGATGTCGACCCGAGCTTGCACCGATTCGAGCCCTACCGTCCCATACTCCGAATCGAGGCCTTGTCGTCCATGACACGATTGCTCGCCGACCAGAGACCACCTCCGGTTTGTGTGGGACCTGGATCCGCTCAGGTCGATTCATCTCGTCAACGAATCTGCCAACTCGCCTCTCAGTGCGGCCTTATTGCAAGTGAGAGCGACTGTCTTCCCAGTGCAACCATAACAGGACCCGAGGTTGTCGATCTCGCCAGGTCCAGTCAGGAGCTCGTCGCGAATCGGTGAGGCCGCAGGTCGACCCGATGCAGCTGAGCTCCCGACTTCTTGATCTGATACGATCAACTCGAGAGATCGATGTCCTCATTCGTTCATCTTCATCTTCATAGCCAATACAGCCTTTTGGACGGTGCCAATCGTCTCGACGATCTGTTGACTGCTGCCAAGCAGGCAGAAATGCCCGCTATGGCCCTCACCGATCATGGGAATCTTTTTGGCGCCATCGAATTCTACAATCGAGCACGCTCGGCTGGAATCAAGCCGATCATCGGGATGGAGGCCTATGTGGCCCAAGGGTCCCGTTTGGATCGACAAGCCAAGAGAGGGCGCAGCAATCATCTAGTCCTGTTGGCCAAGAACAGGGCCGGGTATCAAAACCTCATCAAGCTCACATCGCACTCGTATCTCGAGGGCTTTTACTACAAACCCCGCATCGACCTAGAGCTACTTCGTCGATACAGCGAAGGACTGATCTGTCTCACTGCCTGTCTCCAAGGCAAGATCAATCAGCAGATCCTTTCCAACCATGAGAGCGAGGCTGAGGCAACCGCTAGAGAGTTCCTGGATATTCTTGGGAAGGAAAACGTCTACCTTGAATTGCAGGACCACGAGATACCAGAGCAATCCCAGGCCAACGAGGTCTTGCGTCGAATTGCACGACGCAACGATATCTCGACTGTTGTCACCAATGATTGCCACTACCTGCGCAAGGACGATTGGTTCGCGCATGACGTGCTGCTCTGTATCGGTACACAGAAGACCCTCACCGACACCGATCGCCTCAAGTACTCATCGAGACAGTTCTATCTCAAGACCGCCGACGAGATGTACAAGGTTTTTCCGTCGGATTCGCGGGCGATCGAAAACACTCTTGCAATCGCCGAGCGGTGCAATTTGGACATCCCAACCGGCGAATTTCATCTTCCAGAATTCCCGCTACCCTCCGGCCACGACCTGGACTCCTACTTCGACCAAGTCGTCAAATCCGGTCTGGATGAACGGCTCGCCGAGCTGAAGGCATCGAATGGGTCAGGCGGCCTCGCGATGGAAGAGGAATTCTATCGAGCCCGTCTCGTGCATGAGATCGAAGTTATTCACAAGATGGGATTCCCAGGGTACTTTCTCATTGTCTGGGACTTCATGCGACACGCCAGAGCCGAAGGGATCCCCGTTGGCCCGGGGCGAGGGTCAGCGGCAGGATCTTTGGTCGCCTATTCGTTGAGAATCACCGACATCGATCCAATGCGCTACAACCTGCTTTTTGAGCGGTTTCTCAACCCCGACCGAGTCAGTCTGCCCGATATCGACATCGATTTCTGTATGCGGCGCAGGGGAGAGGTCATTCAATACGTAAGCGAGAAGTATGGTCGCGATCGAGTTGCTCAGATCATCACCTTTGGAACTCTTGGCGCCAAAGCGGTTTTGCGAGATGTCGGACGGGTGATGGGGATTCCCTATGGCAAAGTGGATCGAATCGCCAAGATGATCCCAGACATGACCCGGTCACTCAGCGAAGCCACGGCGTCGGTTGGTGCTCTCTCCGCCGAAGTCGAGAAGGATCCCGAGGTCAGTCGTATCGTCGAGGTAGGCATTCGGCTAGAGGGTTTGACCCGACATGCGTCCCTGCACGCTGCCGGCGTGGTCATCGCGCCGCGGCCGATCGACGAGCTGGTGCCGCTCTACAAGACCAGCAAGGATGAGATCGTCACGCAGTGGGACAAAGATGTCATCGAAGACCTCGGTCTTCTCAAGATGGACTTTCTCGGCCTTCGTACTCTCACCGTCATCGACGACACCCTCAAGATTCTGTTGCAAGAGGGGATCGACCTCGACCTCGATCATGTGCCTTTGGATGACCCCGAGACCTATCGTCTCTTTTGCGACGGTCGCACCAGCGGCATATTCCAGTTCGAATCAACCGGTATGAAGGACCTGCTGAGACGTGCACAACCATCGCAGTTCGAGGACCTGGCCGCTTTCAACGCGTTGTATCGACCAGGAGCTCTCTCGGTTGGCATGGTCGAGGAGTACATCAAACGCAAAACAGGTAAGAAAAAGGTTCGTTACATTCTCGAAGAGATCAAGCCGATCCTCGAGGAAACCTACGGTGTCATCGCCTACCAGGAGCAGGTCATGCAAATCGCCGTGGAGGTGGGCGGTTTCACCATGGGAGAAGCCGATATCTTGCGCAAGGCCATGGGCAAGAAGAAACCTGAAGTGATGGCCGAGCAAAAAGAGAAATTCATCGAGGGTGCTGACCGCCGCGGGGTGGAGAAGAGGAAAGCTCGCGAGTTGTGGGAACACATCGAGCCCTTTGCAGGCTACGGATTCAACAAGAGCCATAGCGTCGCCTATGCAATGCTGGCCTACAAAACCGCCTATCTGAAAGCACACCATCCGGTAGCGTTCATGGCGGCAATGCTCACATCGGAGATGTCCTCGAAGGACAACGTGGCCAAATACTTTCAGGAGTGCCGTGATATGGGGATTGCGGTACTACCCCCGGATGTCAACGAGAGCGCCTGGTCCTTCGCTGCGGTCGACGATTCGATCCGGTTTGGATTGGGCGCCGTCAAGGGGATCGGAGCTACGGCGGTCGAATCCATTCTCGAGGCCCGCAGACGAGTCGGACGCTTCAAGAACCTGCTCCACTTTGCCTCCGAGGTCGATCTTCGAGCCATCAATCACAAAGCCTTCGAGTGCCTCATCAAAGCCGGATGCTTCGATACGCTTCGATTCGAGCGCTCGTCCCTCTATGCTTCGCTCGATCGAATCCTGGACTACTCTCAGCGCAAGCGTCGTGAGAAGGAGGAGGGGCAGGGCAGCCTTTTTGCCGGCTCGACCATGAGCGAGCCCCAACTCGAGACCCAAGCCCCCTCATGGCCCGAGCGCGAGCGGCTCCACTACGAGAAGGAAGCTCTCGGGTTCTATCTGACCGGCAATCCTCTCTCCGAGTATAAGGACAAGCTGGCGCGACTGACAAATCACAACACAGCTTCGCTGCGAGATAATGCCGAAGGCAAGGTGGCCTTGGGAGGTCTCATTACCAGACTCAAGAGCAGCCGAATCAAAAACGGACGCAACGCAGGGAGATTGATGGCTCGCTTTGTCCTGGAGGATCTCGAAGGGACGGTTCCTGTAGCGGTCTTTGCCGACCAGCTGCAACGATTCGGCCCGCTGCTCAAAGAAGAGGCTATCGTGGTGATCAAGGGCACCGCGCGAGAGCGTGGTGCCGACGTTGAGATCACACTCGAAGGGCTCGAGGCGCTCGAAGAGGCCCAAGATAGCCTCGTTTACCAGCTCGAGCTTCAAATACCAGCGAACGTCTCGACCAACAAAATGCTAGAGCTCCGAGATGTCCTGATAGAGCATTCGGGAGATCTCCCGGTGCGTCTCGTCATGTATCTCGAAGGAGGAGTCGTTCAGATTACCCCTCAGACTCGGTTCAGCGTACTGCTCGATAATGAGCTGGTCGCATCGATTGAAGAGATTCTCGGCCCTGGCGCAGTACGGAAGCAGTTTGCTCCCGAAGCTTTGCCCACCGTAGGCTAGGCGGAAGATCCATGAAACAACAGACGCCGGTCGCGACGCTCTTGCGAGAGCAGGCGACCCGAGGCCAGATCAAGATCCTCGATGCCGCCATCTCCGAGGCCGAGAGCCGTCGCACCCCGATCTATATCGTAGGCGGTGCGGTAAGAGACCTACTCAGCGGTGGCTTTGCCGGCGATCTGGACCTTGTCACCGAAGGCGATGGAGTGAAGATTGCCCGAGGGATCGCAGCGAATCTTGGAGCCAGGTTTTCAGCGCACAAACGCTTTGGCACCGCCACGGTGTCGCTGGGTGACTCCTATGTCGACTTTGCTTCCGCTCGCCAGGAGAGCTATTCAGCGCCTGCAGTCCTTCCTTCGGTTGGGCCGGGAACTCTCGAGCAGGATCTGGCCCGAAGGGACTTTTCGGTCAATGCGATGGCAGTGTCGCTCTGGCCCAACCAAGGGACTGAGCTGATCGATCCGTTCAACGGTCGCTCCGATCTCGACTCCAATACTCTCGAGGTATTGCACCCCAAGTCATTCATCGATGACCCTACTCGAATCCTCAGAGCCATCCGCCTTGAGTCGAAATCCGCCTTGAGGCTATCGAGCCAGGCAGTCGACCTGGTCCGAGATGCTCTCCAGCAGGGAGTGTTCGATCTGCTGTCTGGTGACCGATTGCGGTCCGAGATCGAGCAGTTATTCGACACTCCTAGCGATATCCGCGCGATCGTGACGAGGCTCGCCGAGCTTTATCTGCTCCCGACCTTGAGTCCCACTCTGGCTTTTACTTCGACTCAAATGGAGTGGTTCGAACGACTTGCCATGGCGCGAACAGCGCTGGACTCGATGAACTTCGAAACGAAACCGCCAACCTGGTGGCTGATCTATCTGTTCGTACTGACAAGCACTCTTGAGCACGCCGAGAGAGTTGGTCTCGCCCGGCGCCTGTCGATTCAGAGCGAGCAAGCCGAGTTCCTCGCTACTGGGCCTGAAAAGTTCTACAAGCTGGAGTCGGAGCTGGGGACACCAGATCTCCCGCCCCATAGAGTCGACGAGATACTCCGGGAATCAAAACCAGAAGAGGTGGTTCTTCTATTGGCATCGGGAAATTTTGCCGTGCGAAACTGGGTCACCAAGTGGCAACAAGAACTGCGCTCGGTAGCGCTCGCGATCAGCGGTGAAGACTTGCTGGCCGAAGGATTCGAGCCCGGCCCGTGGATCGGTCGGGCCTTGGACGCGGTGCGAAACGCCCGGCTCGATGGCAATATCGAGACCGAAGCTGAACTTGAGTTCGCACTCGATCATCTGGCGTCCCGGTCAGACAGGAACTAGACTAGCTCTACATCGAGGGCTGCCAAACAATGAACTGTCGAATCCTGACTCTGATTGCTCTCTGCGGCATGAGTTCCGTTACCCGTGCTGAGAATATTCGCAGCGGTGAGGTCATTCGCCGAGACTGCAAAAACACAGTCGGTCATGCTGAAGTCACCCTCTTTGAAAACGGCACCCTGAGACTTCGCCAGAGTCTGAACGAAGACGAGCGTTTCGAGCTGGCGGAGCTGAATCCCAACCAGCTGCAGGGCTTTGTCAACCGCATCCGCGACGAAGACATGTCTGAGGTCGACCCGGGCGGTTATCCTCAGATGGGTGGCGATCTTGTCGAGGTGTGTGAAATCTACCTAGGACTCGATCGCGCCAAGACAACGACCTATCGATTCGGGCGATTCGACAGCTTGCCACTCAATCTGGCCAGGCTCAACGGCATTATCGACGACATGCTGCAATACATCGAAGACAACGCACCCTCTATGGGCCTACCGCCGGATTACATGCCCAAGCGCGGAGACGTTCTTGCTCGTGCAGATGGCGCCCTGTTCGAGATCGTCGGTCTCACCAGCGACAAACGGGGTGTCGAGCTCATTGGGGTCGACCAGCCCCTGGTTATTTTCATTGCCCTCGAGTCCATTCGGGGAACCTTTGTTTCCCTGGAAAAGCGACGACAGTGGCACTGAGCAAAACCCATCTCAAAATCAGCTCGGGCCGCCTCCGGGGTCGACCAATTACGGTGGTAGCCGGAATTCGCCCTACCTCGAGTCGTGTAAGGGAAGCTCTGATGAGTATCTGGCAGGTCCGTCTCCCGGACGCTCGGTTTCTCGATCTGTTTGCAGGATCCGGAGCGGTCGGAATCGAAGCACTGAGCCTAGGGGCCCAGCAAGTCGTTCTAGTGGAAAAAGAGCCCGATGCCGTTGGGGCCTTGGAAACGATCCGTTTGTCACTCGATGCGGGGCGACTCGACATTGTTCGAGCAGATCTGCCCCTTGACCTCGCAAAACTGGGGCAGCAATCTCATCGACTGTTCGATCTGGTTTTCGCAGATCCGCCCTACGAATATGCTGAGTACTCGGAGGTTATCGAAGGAGTTGAACCCCTGCTCGCAGCCAATGGACAAGTCGCCATCGAGCACGAAGCTGGCCTGCTGCTCTCGACCCAGCTCGTGACGATGAAGCAGTTCGACCGGCGTGTCTACGGCGATAGTGCGATCAGTTTCTATTCTTGCCGGTCCGATTGAGCGAAAAAGGCCAGCTCTTCCAGATGAATACGCAGATCGACGTTGCGCAGGTGAATCGATGGATCAGCATCGAGACGAACCGGTGCGAAATTGAGGACGGAACGGATACCGGCCGCGACCATTCTTTCGAAGCTGTCTTGGGCCGAAGCTCTGGGCACGGTAAGCAGACCGATCTCCGCGCCGGTCTCTCTGACGACCGTCGCGATATCCTGGATCGGTTGGACGACTAGCAATCCAATGCTGCTGCCAATTTTCTCTGGATCGGTATCGAGACCTGCCACGACACGGAAGGCTCCATGGCTGCCATCGAAATGATCGGCCAACGCACTACCCAGCTTCCCCATGCCCACCACAATCACTTTCTGTTCTCGGTCGAGACCGAAAAGCTCCACAAATCGATCAATCAGCTTGTCGACGTCGTAGCCATGACCTCGAATACCAAGCTCACCAAACTGAGCAAGATCCTTGCGAATCAAGGGAGCCGAAAGATTGAATCTCTCAGCCAGAACTTTGGAAGATACCCGTTCAACGCCCTCTTCCTGCAATCGGTTGAGGCATCGCAGGTAGATCGATATCCTATTCAGCTGGAGGGGCGAGACATCCGGGCTGGATACCCGCGGTTTCGGAGGCTTTTGGCGCATGGGAGTCGAGTGAGACAGGATCGATTCGCACCGAGTTCGCTCGCGAAGAGTGTCACAAGCGACTTTCTAGGACAAGATGATTCGATGCGAAGATATGGTGGTGCGAAAGGGGGGACTCGAACCCCCACCCGGTTGCCCGGACAAGAACCTGAATCTTGCGCGTCTACCAATTCCGCCACTTTCGCGTGCAGAGGGGATTCTAGAAAGGCCACATCGAGGTGTCAATCATGAGACTTCCAGGTTCGAAGGCCGTTCTCGAAGATGAGGTTCTCGAACGGATCGACAGATCAGGCAAGCAGGGTATGACCGCCGAGGCTCTTCTCAAACGGGTCGACTCTGAATCCTCTCGGGATTCTATATCTCTGGCCTTGGGCAAGCTTCAGGCAGAGGGAGCGATTGTCAAAAAGGGAGGTCACTGGGTGGCTCTTCGTCATACGGGTCTCAGCTCTGGCAACATCCAGGTACTCGAGCGGGGTGATGCCCTGATCCGTTCTGGCTCGAAAGGTGAACCTGGATGGTTTGTCCGCAGGCGACATCGCAAGGGGGCACTCGATGGTGCCCTTGTCCTGTTCAAGAGGGCTCCGCAAGGTAAGAGTAAACGGCAAGCCAGTAGCTTTCGGCTGCCCGAGGCGATGGTCGTCGAGGTCGTCCAACAACGCCACCGAACTGTCGTCGGCACGCTCGAAGGGGACGATCAGCGCAGGTGGCTCGTCCCGTTCGATCCCAAGCTGAATCTAGAGATCGAGGTCGAGGGCGGAGACGATCTGCTCGAGGACCAGTATGTCGTTGTCGAGCTCGACCCACGCCGAACCGGGTCGCGCGGACCGGCCCGAGCTCGAGTCCAGGAAGTTCTGGGGAGCGTGGAGACTCCTGGAGTCGATGTAGAGGTCGTGGTGCGTCACTATCAGATTCCCGATCGATTTCCCGAAGATGTGCGTGCCGAAGCGGAGCATTTTCCTGATGACCCCCCAGTAGCCGATTTCAAGGGTCGACAAGACCTGCGCGACCACACGGTGGTGACCATCGACGGCGAGACTTCGAGGGATTTTGACGACGCCATCTCCATCGAGCCTCTGAGCGGCGATCGTTTCCTACTTGGAGTCCACATCGCCGATGTATCTGCCTATGTCAGAGAGGGGAGCCCTCTCGATCTCGAAGCCTATCGTCGTGGAACCAGCGTCTATTATCCCGATCGGGCCATTCCGATGCTGCCAGAAAACCTCTCGAATGGTCTATGTTCGCTGAAGCCTGGAGTACCCAGGCTGACCCTGTCGGCGTGGACTACTGTAGAACCCGATGGATCGATCTCCGATCGGCGCTTTTCAGAGACCGTCATTCAGAGCCAACGTCGATTCACCTACACCCAGGTCTCGAAGATCCTCGACGACTCCGCAGCCGGTGATCACCGGCAGGACGATCCCACGATCGCGCTTCTGCACCGTGCGGGCACTCTCATGAGTCGACTGTTCAAACGGCGGACGGAACGCGGTTCGATCGATTTCGATCTACCCGAAGGTGATGTCATCCTTGACCCGGATGGCTTCACGGTCGGTGTCCGGCCAGGCGAAAGAAACCAGGCCCATCGGATCATCGAGGAGTGCATGATCGCCGCCAACGAGGCCGTGGCAGCGGAGCTCTCGGGTCATGAGATTCCGAGCCTTTATCGCATCCACAACCCCCCGAACCCGGACGATCTCGAGTCGCTGCGCGAGGTCCTCAAGGGTCTGGGTATCTCGCTCAAGGGTGATCTCCAATCCCTTCATCCAGAAGTTCTGCAGCGCCTCCTCGAAAGGGTAAGAGACAAGCCCGAAGAGGCGTTTGTAACGTCGATGGTCCTTCGATCCATGCAAAGGGCTGTCTACGATCCGGAGTGTAAGGGCCACTACGCATTGAGCAGCCGGTTCTATACCCATTTCACATCTCCCATACGCCGTTATCCGGACCTACTCGTACACCGACAACTCAAGAAAACCCTGCATCGAGCTGACGAGGCCGAAGAAAAAGAAGACGGGCTAGTGAAGCGCCTGCCTGCGATCGCGGAGCACTGCTCGTCTACAGAACGACGGGCCGAGCGGTCCGAACGCGTCCTGATGCAGTGGAAACTCGTTCGGTTCCTCGCCAACCGCGTGGGGGAGACCTTCTCAGGCCGGGTCACGGGAGTTCAACCTTTCGGTCTGTTTGTCCAACTGAGTGACTACTATGTCGACGGTCTGGTTCCTGTCCGGACCCTGTCGGACGACTACTACGTTTTTGATCCGGTGAAACATCAACTCGAAGGCAGAGACAAGCACCGCAAGTACACACTTGCCGATCCACTCGAGGTCGTGCTGACCGGTGTCGATCCCCGACACCGGAGCCTCGATCTCAAGATCGTTCAATCCTGATCAGCTGCTAAACTGTAACCATGCGTACTACGGTAATTGTCAGTTGTCTCGTCGCACTAGTAGCGTTCTCTTTTGGATGCAGCGAGGCCTCACGAAAGATCGACGAGGAGGCAACCAAGGAGGAAATCAAGGTCAGCCTCGAGAGCTACCTCCCATTGCTAGGAGAGGCCTACGCAACCGGGAACTTGGAACTCCTCCGGGAGTGGGCCGCCGAGAAGGAAATGGCCAGAATCTACAAACGGGTCGATGAGCTCGCGGCCACCGGTCGTACCCTCGTACCTACCTTTCGCCAGCTTACGGTCGAAGAGTTCAATGTCTGGAACTACTCGAATGCGTACGTCACGACGCTCGAGATCTGGGATCTCGAGGTCTACGCTACCGGCACCGAGCAGATCCTGTCGCAGGAGCATGAACAGCCCAACCGAGTCAAATACCAGCTCAAGCGGGAAGACGGCCGGTGGCGAGTTCTCTTTCGGACCATCCAAGACCGGACCATCCAAGGGTAGATGAAATGGGCATGACGCCCACCGTGGCCATCGTCGGACGCCCGAACGTCGGCAAGTCGACACTGTTCAATCGACTCATCGGCGAGCGTCGAGCCATCGTGCACGATCTTCCCGGAGTGACCCGCGATCGGATCACCGGACCGTGCCAAGTCGATGACGAGAAGAGTCTGATCTTGATTGATACCGGAGGTCTGGTCCCGGGAGACGACCCCCTCGGTCTCAACAAACAGGTGCTGCAGGCGGTGGAGGAGAGCGATCTCCTGCTCCTCGTCGTCGATGGCAAGTCGGGTTTGGCGGTAGCCGATGAGAGGGTCTGCCACGAGCTCAGGTCAACGGGCAAACCGATCGTTTTGGTCGTCAACAAGGGTGATACCACGGCTGCCAAGGAGAGTCAGTATGACTTCTACAGCCTGGGAATCGATCGCCAAGTTCTAGTCTCGGCAGAGCACAATCTCGGTCTGGGCGAGCTGCGGGGCGCCATGGCCGACCTGGTCCCGGATTTCGAAGTCCCCGAAGTGCCCGATGTTCCCCGGCTAGCGATTGTCGGACGACCCAACGTTGGCAAGTCGTCACTGTTGAACCGCCTTGTCGGGAAAGAGCGAGTTTTGGTCTCCGACCAGCCAGGTACGACGCGTGATCCAATCGATACTGTTCTCGAGCTCGAAGACGGTCGCCGTTATGTCTTGGTTGATACAGCCGGAATTCGCCGGCGAGGACGAACTGCCGACGCACCCGAGGAGCTTGCAGTCATGATGGCTCGGCGCCAGATCGAGAGATCCGATTTGGCAATCGTTGTGGTGGACGCCTCTCAGGGGATCACCTCTGGAGACCTGGCCATCTCCGGCACCGCCTGGGAGCTAGGCAAAGCCTCTGTCATCGTGATCAACAAGTGGGATCTTCTCGACGAAGACAAACGAAGCGACTTGGAAGAGGGGTGGCAACGCCTCGATGAGGTGTTGGCCGGACCGCCGCGAATCAACATCTCGGCGCTCACCGGACGCGGCGTCGACAAAATCTTTCCGGAAGTGGAGCAGACTCTCGAACGATTCAATACCCAGCGTGGGACCTCCGAGCTCAACCGGATCTTCGAAGGGCTGCTACGACGTCACCGCCCCCCTGCGATTGAGGGGCAGCCCTGGAATCTGATGTATGTCACCCAGGTCAAGACCGCACCGCCGACATTCATGCTGTTCGCGAATCGACAGCTACCACATCGGGCCACGTACCGCCGTTATCTGGTTAACGGCTTGCGCCGCGAGCTCGGTTTGGAGGGAATTCCGATTCGTTTGGTGATCCGGAAGAGATAGCGACAAGCAAATGCTTCTTGCTGGCGAAGAGTTATCATCATATACTTCATGTAGATTCTGAAAGGTGTCACTTTAGGTTTGATGCCGGGTACGCTAGGATCACTGTGGAATGGGTAACAAAGACGATCGCCGAGGTCTGACAAAGGCCGATCTCACCAAGACGGTTTACGACCTTCATGGCGGTATGACCAAGCACGAGGCAGCAGAGGTGGTCAACACCATCCTCACATCGGTCAAGTCCACTCTCATCGAGGGCCGATCGGTCAAGATTCAAAACTTTGGCGTACTCGAGGTCAGCGATCGAAAGGGTCGTGCCGGTGTCGACCCGATCACCGGCAAGCGAATCCACATCCCGCCCCACAAAGGTCTGAGCTTCCGGCCTGCTTCGAGACTCAAGGAGATGATGAAGAAGGACGGTCCAAGCGACTCCTGATCTCCGATCGACTCGATGGCGATCGATAAGGCAGACTAGACGGCTGCCGGCCCAGACGGAGGTAACCTGACAGTGGCAAAAAAGCTCTACTACAAAATCGGCGAGGCTTGTAAGAGGGTCGATATCCAGCCCTACGTGTTGCGGTACTGGGAGACCGAGTTCACCGCCCTGAGTCCCGACAAGAGTAAGTCCGGACAGCGGGTCTACAGCGACCGGGATCTCCAGGTGATCGGGCGCATCAAGGAGCTTCTCTACGAGGAAGGCTTCACGATCGCCGGAGCCAAAAAGAAGCTTGAAGGCGAGCTGAAGTCGGGACAGGTCGAAGCGAGCTCCGCAGAGGACTCTGGGGCTGTCGTTGCCGACACTGACGCGACATCTCCACGCTCCAAGAAATCTGCGCCTGCGGTGACGATCGATCCCGCGTCCGCCAAGGAAATGGCCCAGATGCGCAAAGGGGTAGAGAAGGCGATCAAGGAGACCGAGGCCATTCTCGCTCTTCTAGACTCCGGTCCCAAAAGAAGCTAGAGTCCCCATTCCGGTCGGGACGTGGCGCAGCCTGGTAGCGCACCTGAATGGGGTTCAGGGGGTCGGGAGTTCAAATCTCCCCGTCCCGACCAATAACCCCCTTAGATAGAGTTACTTAGAAGGTTGGTCGCCTTGGAGCTTCCCGCGTCCTTGCCGGGAGTTAGCGCAGAGTTAGCGAACTTCAAGACTGCGTCACTGTCAGCCTACCGGTAGCCTCTGTCTTCCGATAGAGGTCGGGTTTCCGAATCATTGAGCAACAGTTTCGAGGGAGTGGGGGAGAGGTTCACTCCCGTCGAGTGGAGTTCCCCCGCTTTCGTGGACACCTCAATAGGCCCGCATGATGGGCCAGGAGGTGTTCGATGGGAGCGAGTCGAAGGAGATTCAGTCGGGAGTTCAAGCTGGAGGCGGTACGGATGGTCGCCGGGGGTCGCCACAGCCTTGCTCAAG
>CAXMQZ010000107.1:0-10611 GCA_964195975.1 uncultured Polyangiaceae bacterium
CCCACTGGGCCTCGACCGAAACCGGCAGCATGGTCATCGCGACCATCGCCATTGCAGATGCGAATACAGCGATCTTGACCATCGTTCCAATCTTCATGATGTTTCCCTTCGAGAGTTGTTGTCCCCAAGAAATCAGGTTGAAATCTATGGGGTTGAAGCGTGACGCAGATCGGCGAATTTAGCACAGAGCCTAACAAGGCGCTGCTCGCAGATCATTTGAAGTGCTGGAGGTCTCGAAGAGGGGGCCAACGTCGGGCTATAACAACCACTCCCCTACCACCACGGTGTCGTTGCGCTCCAGCGGCAGGTCGCTCTCTTTGCCGTTCTGGATCTTCTTGACGTTGAGCTTGATGCTCTGCTCGGTGCCGTCGGAGAGGCGACGTCTCAGGGTGACCTTCTTCAGGTTGGCGCGCTCGGTGGGGCCACCGGCCGCAGTGATGGCCTGGAGAACAGTGATGCCTTCGGTGCTGGAGTATTCGACCGCGCCCGGGCGGCGGACGGCTCCGGTGACATAGACCTTGAGCTGTCGGCCACGGGGTACGACAACGATGTCACCCGGCACAAGAGTGATGTTGACCGATGCGTCGCCCTCTTCGACCAGCCGGTCGACATCGACATCGATAGTCTCCTGCTCGCCGTTCGACATCTCCCGCAAGACGAGAATGCGTCCGCCGGCATCGCGGGTCAGCCCACCTGCCTGGCCGACGACCTCGATCAGGGTGTTGCGGCCAAAGAGTTGATAGACGCCCGGCTTGGTCACGGCGCCCTGTATCGACACACCGCCACCAACCGACTCGGCAACAAAGACCGATACCTGAGGATCGTTGACCAGCTGCTGATCCAATAGCAATTGCGCGATCTTGGCTTCGGCCTGACGCACCGACAGTCCAGCGATATGAAAGTTGCCCATCGGTGGCAGCGTGATCGTGCCGTCACTCAAGACCCGAACCCGACGGCTGAGCTCATCGACTCCAAGCACATCGACTTCCAGGAGATCGCCGGAGCCGATGGAAAGCAGACTCTTTTGAGTCAGCTCACGAGCCCCCGGCGGAAGCTCGGCGGATGCGGCCACCTGTGGTGATCTCGCCGCGGACTCACCCACCGCACGCAGAGTGATCTGCACCCCCTCGTCGAGAACTCGTACGGTGTAGCCGGCCGTATCGCGAGTCTGGACTTGCAAAACAGAGGCCTCGTTCTCCACTTCAGCCACGATTGACAAGCGTGAGACCAGCTGGTCCCCGACGACCTCTCGAACCAGCCCCGGTGCGGGCGCGCTGTTGGCAAAGCGAATCTGGAGGTCTCCCTCGTCGCTGTAACCAGCCCGCCAGTCGAGTCGGCCCGAGGTAGAGAGATCGATATGAGATCCGGAGCCATCTTCACGCAATGCGATCGCCTGGATTTCGATCAACGAGCTGCTTTGGGCTTGTCTCTGGGCCTGTCCCCGCGCCTCGGCCTGTTTTGACCCAGACAGCAGCGCAGCGACGAAAACGGCCGCCACCACCACAGCTAGTCTTTTCGAACGACAACCGTAACTATGCATAAACATTCGGATCTTAGTGCATTTGGGCCAGATTATTCATGACCGGACGGGTAGCACGGTACGCGACAGAGCTCAACCCCACGCCTTTCCGTTGCCGACGCCAAACCGGAAGCCCGAGCGAAACTGGGTGACATCGCGATCAAAGCTCGGAATGTTCGACGTATAGTCGGTCAGCGAGCCACCGATATAGATCGCAAAGCGCTTGAACTTGAAGTTGACGTTGTCCCCCCAAGCATCGTAGTCGTCGACCCGATTGGGTCCAACCTCTACAAACGGTGTGTATTCGTTGTCACCGGTCTCGATAAAGAGTCGAAAGTCGAACCACTCGGTCACACCGGTGCGGATCCCGACTCCGATCGAGGTGTCTTCGAAGTAGGCCCAGGTTTCGGTAAAGGAGTAGACCAGGTCGTTGCCGCCAAACAGCTGCAGCTCGAGCCGACCGAGGGTTCGCCAGGCGATCTCGGCTCGCCCCAGGAGCCCATCGTAGTCGACAAAGCTGGAGTTGCCGTCGGGCTCGAGTGAGCGGTAGGCAAAGTCGGCTTTCACAAAGAGTGACGAGCCGTCGTAGTCGAGAAGCAGGATAGCCGCAGGCCCCGAGTTCGAGCGATCGCTGATACCGGGCTCGAATTCGGCCTGGGTGTACTCAGCTCCGATGCCGATCTCAAAGCCACGCGGCAGCTCGAACTTCACACCGCCCCGAGCTCCCGCTTCATCCCGATCGACCACGCTCAGACTGGGGAGAGCCAGATCGGGGTCGTCCTCGTAGTCGATCGATCGCAGGGCGCCGCCCGCAAACACCGAGAGCCCACGACCCAGACCGAATTCGAGATTGAGGATGGCCTGGTTGGTACTGGTATTGACCTTGTCTTCGAACTCACGGCTGAAGAACTGTGCGTCGTCGATCCGCTCGATGGTGGCTTCGATGCCGGTGTTGCCGAGGTTGCCGAAGATGCCGGCGCCATAGCGCCCGTTCAAACGGTTGCGCCCAGTGAAATCCTTCCACCAGACATATTCGGGCAGTGCGTGAGCAGCAAGAGTGAACTCGGAGCCGACGGGTAGCCAGCCCCGCAGCCCCCCTCCTACGGTAATAGTCGCATCGGACTCGCCCTGATTTCCGACGTTGTCGACATACGAAGCGTCGCGCACACCAAACCAGGGGTCGAAAAGCACCCGGCCGACCTTCCAGCGAGCTTCGGTCATGTTGCGTTCGAGAATTTTCTGGGTGCTTTCGCGACTCTCTCGAAAGGCGCCGGGTGGCGTGTACTGAACCGACTGAGCCATCAGCGGCAGCCCGAGCGTGGCCATCTCCAGCACTACAGTCGTACAGACAGCTACGACAACGGCCAAGACCGCCCTGGACTCAGCTATATAAGGACTGGCTACACTGGGTCTAGATACACTGGAACTAGCTACAATGGGTTCGGTCCGCGCGCGCATCGCTTCTCCCCTTGTTCTCCGACTCTGGCTTCCACGACTCTGGCTTTCCAACTCTGCCAATCCGTCTCTGCTCAAATCCAGGGTACAAGATCCCGGTTGGCCAGGATTCGAGCAGGATTCTCCCACATCCAGTGGCCTACGGCCTTCTCCGGGAAACGCTCTGCAAGCACCCGATAGGCCGGCTCCATGTCGGGTGGGCGATCGTGCGCATCGTGAGAATCCGACGCTATGATGTCGACCAATCCATGCTCCACCAGCGAGAGTGGATACCTTGTTTTCGCCTTGGCCTTGCCCTTGCTGATCCGTTTCCCGTTCCCATTCCCATTGGCGCAGACCACCGAGGAGGCGTTGATCTGAGTCACACAGCCCTGTTCACGTAGCGACGCCAGCCGCTCGGGATAACGCTCGAAGAAGTCGTAGCGCTCGACATGGGCCAGCACTGGAGAAAGACCCGACTCCAGGACCCTGGCCACGGCGATCTCGGCGGTCTCGAAGGCCAGATAGGGAGGAAACTCGAGCAAGATGTACCTGCCGCCATTGAGGGTGAATATGGCTCGTTGTTTTAACGCCCGCAAGAACTCGGGCGAGACACAGTTCTCGGCACCGAGGTAGAGGGCCATCTCCTGCAGAAAACCGTGGCCGCCGTTGCCACCCAACCGTTTGAGACGGCGAATCATGGCGGCGAAGGCATCGTGCACCTTGAGCGGATCGTCGTTGATAAAGGGAGGCAGAAACGTATGAGGAGTGGCGACGATCGCGCGGGTCCCCCTGTCGTGCGCCATTCGCAGCATCTCGATGGTCTCAAACAGCGAACAAGATCCGTCATCGAGATCGGGGATCAGATGGCAATGAATATCGACAAAGCGCATCGGTCAGGGAGTCTCCTCGACACAACGGAAGCCGACCTGGCTGTTGCGCTCGCCCGGCGCCATGAAACGCCGGTCGTGGGGGCTGAGGATCGCGCCTGCAGGCGAGCCGCGCAGAACCCGGAAGCGCTGACCGTACTCCGCTTCGTTGTTTGTGTTGCCTGGATAGGGTTGATACCAGGAGGCGGTCCATTCCAGGAGCCCCTCTACGAAATCGAGCTGCCCCTGGGTTGCCGCGACCTCCCACTCGATTTCGGTGGGGAGCCTGGCGCCCCTCTGATCACAGTGGCGCTCGGCTTCGCCATAAGTCACGCCACGCAGGGTCGAGGGTGAGCGATCTGAGGCTGATCCATCCGAACCTGGCCCATCCGAAACCGGCTCGAGATCGATACGGTAGGGGTCGATCTCGGTGGCAAACCGGGGTGTCTGGTTGAAGAACTCTGCTTGGCCCGGATCGAGACCAACCCACTGGGCGCCGCCGTCGATCGTGGTCATGGCGATCGTGTCCGTAGTAATCGTCTCGGCGGTGATCGAGTCGGTGGCGATCGTGGTCACAGCAATCGGCGGCATGGCAGGTGCATCTGTGGAAGTCGCAGCACCGGCTGGCTGATCTGGCGGTTGCACTGGTGGATTCGCTTCCAGGGGTAGTTTAACTTCCAGGGGTTCGGTTGCGGGCTCTATTTTCGTCTCGGAATCTACGACATCTGCAACCGACGATGACTCATCCAGTACGACTGGCGCTGTGGACTGGTCCATTGATGCCCGGTCTATCGAATACCGGTCTGCTGACGACGGCTGTGGCTGTGCGATCTCGAATTCCACCCGCTGGCCGGGGTAGAGGGGACGAGTCGCCGCAAGCCGGATAGTGGCCGTAGCTTCCTCGACCGCCGTGACCGTCGCTCTTCCAACATCGATCCGTTTGGGCTGGCCTGCGACCGTAAGCTCGTAGTAGACTTGGCCCCCGACACCCTCGATCAAGCCGTCGCTTTGTCCGAGGTCGATTTGGGCCATCGGCCCCTGAACCGATACGACGCTCGCCACAATCATCAGTAACGCAGGGGAAGTCATCGATCCTCCCCTCCCGTATTCTCCGCCGGCCTATCTTCCTCCGGCAAATCTTCGACCGGCCGATGTTCTACCGGTCGATTTTCCACTGGTCGGTCTTCCACTTGGGCAACGTTGATGACTTTTCGTTTGAGTCCACCGGTACCAGATTCGACATAGTTCTCGAGACTGTCTTCGCGACGCTTCAGGTCGCGGAGCAACGTCGAGCTCCGACTCGATCGACGATCGGGGCTCCCCATGACGACCTTGGGACCCGCCTCCTCTGGCGCAGGTCGGGCGGGTTGCGGGCGCCGTCTGGCAAGCCGAAAGATCGTAATTCCTGCAAAAACGATCACCGCCGCGGCCAACGCGGTCGGCCAGACCGACGCGGCGCGAGGTGCCTCTGACGCCAGCGCCACGGGTGGCGAATTGGGCTCTTCGAGCCCTAGCGCTATGACTTCGGGGAGCTCGGGGACTTCGGGCAGAGCCTCGAGGACAGCTGTCAACGACAGATTGAGCACCTGAGTGCCGGCGCTGACCTCGAGCGGAATCGACTGAGCCTCGAATCCCTGTTTGCCCAATAACAAGGTGTAGCTGCCCGGGGGAATCCCACCGATCTCGAGCACACCCTGTCGATCGGTCGTTCCCAGAGTCAAATCGTCCCAGATAACCTCGACACCGGGTTGCGAACGGATGGTCAGGCTACCGAGCGGAATGGAGGCGCCAGCGAGCACCAAAGCAGCCGGTCCGACCACGACCGGCCCCAATATCAGCATCGCGACCCAAGGCCTCACGACCTATGTATCCTCCGCTCCTCTTCCGACCCTCTGCAGTCGAAAGTCATCGATCCAAACTGTTCCCCGGATGCGGTTGTCGATCTGTCGACTCTTGTTGCGGCGCAATCTGAGTTGAACCGAGGAGGAATTCTCAGGTATCTCGAGGGTCCCGCCCTGCGTCTGCCATTCGGTAGTGTCAAGAACCTTCGATCCCGAATAAAGAGCCCCACCTCCACTGCTCGGAACCACCTCGACAAACAAGCCTTCATCAGTGGTGAGGTCTTCGGAGCGAACCGAGTACGACAAGGTGTATCGGGCCCCTGGCTCCACGACGATCTGCTGTCTGACACCGGAGAAATTCAAATTCTTCGAACCATCGAACTCCACTCGAAGAGCCGCCGTACCCGATCGGCCTGCTGCTTCTGCTCGTTCGGCGGCAAAGCCATCGGCCCGGCCCACCTGCCATCCGAGCGGAGCCCCGAGAAAACCCTGGCTATAGCTACCATTCCAAACGAGGTTCTCTCGGCTCTCGAACGCCCGATCCACATAGCCATTGGCTGCCGCCACTTCAGCCCAACGGGAACGCGCGAGATCGGTCTCGCCTCGCTTCAAAAGATGCGAGATATAGGGTCTGGCCTCGGATACCGTCAGCGCATCGCCACCGCTCGACAGATGCTCCCACTGAGTCTCGAGCATCTCGACAGTGGGCATCTCTCCCGTCATTCGCCCGCTACTCAGAACGTGCAAAAAGCTGAGTCGTGAATCTCGATCATCGGGCCAGATCGCATCGATGGTGGCAAGATCGGCGCCGCTTTTCACCAACAGCGCCAAGGCCGGACGTCGGAGGCGTGGATCGAGCTCGACCGCGCGGCCGATCTGCCCGACCGCAACATCGACCTCGCCCCGGCGAAGCTGCAAATTGGCCAGTCTCCATCGGTACTCCCCGCTGATCGGATTGAGGCGAACCGCTTCGATCAACGAGGCCTGCGCCTCGTCGAGCTGGCCTAGCAGCTCCTGGGCTCGGCTGAGCTCCACTCGATAGCGCCAATGAAATGGATTGAGCCTGACCACCGTGGCCAGGTGTTCTGCAGCCAGCGCCGCAGATCCGTAGCCGGGCAGATCGCGATAGGCCAAACCAAGCAGATACTGAGATTCGGGCCGAGTCGGGTCGATCCCGACGGATCGCTCGAGACCGGCGACACCGTTGGCCGGAACGGCGGCATCGAGAGAGCGCAGGGTACGCAGCACTGACCCGCTCGCGCCGAGCAACGCGACGACCAGAAGGATCTTCAAGACCGTACCCCCGACAGCTGTAGGGCCACGAGAGCTCCATTTCGCTACATCTTCTACCGCGGTAATACGGGGTCGAGATCCGTTGAGATCGAGGCTCCAAGCAAGAGCTACGACGGTGGCAAAGAGCATTAGAAGCGCGGGTAGCTGCAAGCCGAAATCGACCAGGCTGTGCAAGAGCACCGAGAAGATCCCGGCCGCACAACCAAGTGCCAAACCCTGGCGCCGGGTACTTCTAGACTCCAGAAAACACCGGCTCGCCTGTAGGAACCGCCAAAATACAAACGCCCAGACTGCGATGGCGATCAGGACTCCCCACTCTGCGGCACTCTCGAGGTAGTCGTTGTGGGCGTGATCGTAAAGGCTCGAAGAATCGATACTCTGGAAGGGCCGAAATCGCCAGACATACATCCCGGGTCCGACCCCGACCAAGAGGTTGTCGCCGATCAGTCTCAGCGTGTCCTGATAGATCTCGATCCGGGCCAGATTCTGGTCCAACTTGCCAAATCGCTCTAACAGGGCCTCGACACCGATCGCAGCTCCCAAACCGAGGACCGTCGCCAGCAGGATCCAAGCGAGCGCACCGGAAGACCCTCGTTGACCGGACCGGCTCCGTAGCGTCAACAACAGCACTACGAACAAAAGCATCGCCACGAGGCTGACCGTTCCACCCCGAGACTGAGACAGCAGGACCCCGACGCCCATGAACGAACAGCTCAGTAGCACGATCCAATTCTGCGCCCACGATTCGGTGCGTGACTCTCTGGCCTGCCGCCGTCGTTCATAGCGCGTGTAGAGCGCACCAAGAGCCAACGGTAGAATCAGCGTCAGGGCGAAAGCAAAATGATTTCGGTTGATCAGTGTCCCGGTCGCCAGCGAGCCGCGGCCCCGCAGGTAGCTGCCGATGTAGTCGACACCGCCGACCGCCTGCATCAGACCATATAGGGCTTCGATGCCTCCTAGAACAATCAACGTCAAGACCAGAAACCGCACCCACCTGCCGCTTTGGCCAACGATCCAGAGCGTCAGAAAAAGCGCCAGCCATCCGACCGCGAGATGGGTCCAGCCTCTGCCGGTCAAGGCAGGCCGCAGCGCCACTTGCCCAAGAATCAACACCCCGAGAATCGGCATCGCGATGAGCCGGGGCACGGTCCAACGTTCCAGCGGACCTGCCAACAAAGCAATCAGCGCCGGGATCGAGAGAAGCAGAAAGAGCCGGTAGAGCGTTGCGGTTTCGGCGGCCCCAAAACGCATCAGACCGTAGACAAGAGACAGCCCGTAGAGCAGCGCCACCGATGCCGGGAGCCAGCCCAGGCGACGGCTCATGGCATTCACTCGTGCCCTCCTACGCCGTCTGTTGTTTCGATTTGTCGGAGTCGGGCGACACGTAACGATCGAAGTAGCGCGCCGAGCCACCATAGCCATAGTGACCATAGCCCGCGCTGTCGACATCGATATCGTTGACCAAAACACCGAGAAGCTTGGCGCCGACGCTGGATAGATTCTCGGCCGCCCTTTGTACCGCCTTGCGGGGTGTCTTGCCACCCCGAGCGACGAGGATCACACCGTCCGCGTGAGGTGAAGTAACCAAGGCGTCGGCCAGGTTGAGCGCCGGAGGCGAATCGATCACCACATAGGTGAAGTGCTCGCGCATCAGCTGCATGCCGGTCGCCATCTTCTCCGAACCGATCAGCTCGGCGGGGTTGGGCGCCGCCGGACCGGCCGGGAGCAGAAACAGATCGGGCAAACCCGTCTCGTGGATCTGTGACGAGATGTCGGAGTTGCCCGAGAGATAGGTGCTCATCCCCTGCTCGGCGGCAATACCAAAGGCATCGGCCATCGCAGAGCGTCTCAGATCGAGATCGACGATCAGGGTACGAGCACCGGTCTGCGATAGCGCAATCGCCGTGTTGGCAACCGTCGTGCTCTTGCCCTCGCTGGGAAGCGCCGAGGTGACCAGGATGACCTGGGGCGGCGTATCCGAATGCGACAGCAGCAACGCGGTTCTCAGCGAACGATAGGCCTCGAGAGCTCGGGCGTCGACACCGGCATTTTGTGAGCCATAGACGAGGCGAGGTTGCTCGATGGTGGTTTTCCTGGCCAGAGGTAACCAGAAACGACGACGACGACGACCCTCGCCGTCTTCGAGCCGTGGCACCATACCCAACGCCGGCAAACCCAGCTTCTGACTGACATCGTCCGTCGTCTTGAGCGAGTTGTCGAGAGCCTCGACAAGAAGCACCAGACCCGTACCGAGAAAGAGACCGAGAATGGTCGCCAGCATCAAGGTGCGGGTCCGCCGCGGCGACGAGCTACTGGTCGGCACTTCAGCCCGATCGGAGATGCGGATGTTGCTCGAGCGTAGACCGGCCGCCACGCCGGCCTCTTTGAGTCGCTGCAGCAGCCCCTCGTAAAGCTCCTTATTGGAGTTGACCTCGCGCTCGAGGATGTTGTATTGGATGGAGCTCTCGTTGAGCTCGTCCACCAGCTGGCGCTGGCGGGCCACTGCAGCCTCGAGTCGGGCGTGACGATCCTGGGTCAGCTGAAATTCCTGACGGGTGCTGGCGAGAGCAAGTCTCTTCTGGTCGCTCAGCTGCCGTTCTAGATCCTCGATCTCCAAACGGATCTCTTTGACCGCCGGCCATTCGGGACCGTAACGGCTGGAAAAGCTGGCCAGCTCGCTCTTGGCCTCGGAGAGACGCTGCTCGAGGCTGCGGATCGCTGCGGTTTTGAGGCTCTCGGGAAATTGGCTGACGTTGGCACTCTTCGCGGCCTCATAGCGGGCTTGATCCGTGATCAGATCGGTCTCGGCAATCGTGCGCTCGTCGGACAGATCGGCCAGGCGCTTGCGAGCGATGGTATCGCGCTCAGACAGATTGACGATGTTGTTGCGCTGGGCATAGTCGAGCAAATCCTGCTCGGAGTGTTCAGCCTCGATTTGCAGGCCCTCGAGTTGATCGCGCAGAAAATCGGTGGCTCGAATCGTGGCTTGAAACTTGCCCTCCAGGTTTTGCTCGATGAACTCCTCGGTCAGGGTGTTGACGATCTCGGCTGCAAGAACCGGGTCGGCCGCTGTGTAGGTCACTTCGATTAGCCGAGTATTCCGAACCGGTTGGGCGCCCACACCTCCCGCGACCCTTGCTGCCAGACGAGCCTTCTTTTTGTCCTGGTTATCGCCGAGCGCTTGGTCTTTCGATCTGCCGATCCCGAAGGGCGCCCTGGCGATCTTGAATGCGAGACCTTTGAGCTGGACCAAGGCGCCTGGATGTACCTTGGCGTTGAACGGTTCGCTATTCTCCAGATCGAGCTTCCCTACCACCCGGGCGGCCAGGCCGTTGGATTGCAAAATCTCGGTCTGGGTCCACATGTAGTTCTCCATGAACCAGCCGCCGGCCATCTCTGAGCCCGCCACCTCCTGAAACGGAACGACCTTCGAGCTGTCGGGGTCGACCTGGAGCCGGGCTGAAGCCTGGAACATCACAGTGGTGGTAAAGACCTGAAGGGCCGCCAAGACGACAACGGTAAAGGCTACTGCCAAAAGCAACCATCGGCGACGCAAGAGCACATTGAGGTAGTGCTCGAGTGAGATTGTCTCTTCGTCTTCCGGGTAGTAGACCGGTGGTTGGTGATGTGGCGGCAAGGCCGGCAATCCACCCAC
>CAXMQZ010000108.1:0-4334 GCA_964195975.1 uncultured Polyangiaceae bacterium
TCGATCGGCTAGGGGTCAAACGGTTGGCTGGAAACAGAAAATAGCGAGCCGGCCACAGACCCGCGCTGGTCGGAGAGTAGTGAGCCCTCCGTGCCCATGCCCTCCCTTGGCACTCCTCTGGCGCACTTCGATCTACGGAAATACAGTCCAGCCAGAGGTGTCGCCGGACTCGAATGTGCCGGCAAAGATGTAGCTAGCCAGGAAGCGCTGGCCCTGAGCACTGTGAATGGAGTCGTCGGTGCCGCTAGATCCGATGCTGTGCCAGACGACCACGAACTTGCCGTCCGGCTGCGCAGAGATATCAGGATACTGCTGGTTGTTTGTGGTGTAGCTGTTGACTTGAAACTCACCCCCAACGGTGCTGCCAGAGTTGTTGAATGCCTGGCCTCGGATCGCCGCGTATGAGCCATCGGGTTCACCGACTCCATAGTAGCCACTCTCCCAGACGATCACGAACCCACCGGAAACCTCTTCCGCTCCCGGTGCACTGGTATTCACAAAGGCAATTCGCGGTCTCTCCTGGCGGTCTGTCGTAAAAGAGTTGACGAGGAACTCAAATCCCTGCCCGTCTCCGTTGGAGTCGAATCTCCTGGCCCGGATGCTCTCCCGGTCATCGTCGCCGCACTGCGGCTCGAAGCACTGGCTAGAGAACGCAACCACGAAGTTGCCGGCGGCATCGACCGCGACTGCTGGCCAGTTTTGATTGCCGCCAGTATAGGAAGCGAGAGCGAATTCGTCTCCGAGCGGGTTGCCGTTATTCGCAAATCGCCTTCCACGAACAGCAACGAAGTCATTCGGGACGGTTCCCCCCCACACTACGACAAAGTCGCCCGTCGCTGACATCGCTACGTCAGGAACGGCCTGGAGGCTTGTCAGGTAGGAGTTGACCTGAAACTCGCTACCAACCGGGACCGGGCCTGCCGTCTGGAATCGTTGTCCGGCAAGGCCATCGCTATCGTTCGCGGTGGACCCCGACCAGACCACCACAAAATCGCCATTCGCAGCACCAGCCACCGCCGGGTAGCGTTGGGGTCCAGGCGTGTGCGTGTTGACCTGGAACTCGCCGCTCATTGGGTCGCCCTGGCTGTCAAAAAGCTGCGCGTGGATCGAGGTGTCCAGGTCGTCATCGCCATCGGACCCCAAACTGGACCAGACCACTACAAAGTCGCCATCGGGTCCTACAAAGGCCGTCGATGGCGAGAACTGAAAACTCGTGGTGTAGGTATTGACCTGAAATTCAGCAGTTAGGGAAGTACCCACTGAGTCATACAGCCGAGCTTGCGCCGAGCTCCCGTCATCATCATCGCCATATGACCCTGCACTTTGCCAAACCACAACGAAATCTCCATTCGGGCCGGCCGCCACCCTGGAGAACCGTTGCTGAAGGGACGTGTAGGTATTGACCTGGAACTCGTCGCCTAGCGGAATCTGTGCGTTGGCATTGACCTGGCAAAACAGAACCAGAAGCGGAACTCCCCACAGCGCTCTGGTGAGAATGAGATGCCCAGTCGTTGATACTCGTCCCGTTGATGTTCGTCCCATTGGCGATGCCTCCCTACTCCACTAATACGAAAAATCTCCGGATTCTCGCCACCGGGTTAGTCTTTTCCCACCTCAGAGGTGGGGACTCGTGCAGCCGCGCTCCTACCACGGCAGGATAGAATCCCTCTCGTACACTTTTCAAAGATAGAAAAGGGGGACAGCCCCCGTTTTTCGGCGAGGGTCTTCGGGTCTACTCGCCAGAGAAAAGGATGATCGGTCAAACCATCGGCCGCTACAAGATCGTTGGCAAGCTCGGTGAGGGCGGCATGGGTGAGGTGTATCGAGCCGAAGATACGACGCTCGATCGTGAGGTGGCCTTCAAGGTGCTGCCCCCTGGTCTGGCTCAAAGTCAAGAGCGCCTGGATCGGTTCGAGCGTGAGGCCAAAGTCCTTGCAGCCCTCGTCCATCCCAACATTGTCCATATCTACACGATCGAGGAAGCTGATGGGATTCGTTTCCTCACCATGGAACTGATCGATGGCAAGCCACTGTCGGAGCTGATCCCACCAAACGGTATGGCCCTCGAGGAAATCTTCACGATCGCCGCCCCATTGGCCGACGCCTTGGCATCGGCTCACGAGAAGGGCATCATCCACCGGGACCTCAAGCCAGCCAACGTGATGGTGACAAACGATGGTCGGGTCAAGGTGCTGGACTTCGGTCTCGCTAAGTTGAGCCACGATCCCACCCCAATCTCTACCCAGCTGGCCACCGAGCCGCTGACTCAGGATGGTCTCATTCTGGGCACCATGCCTTACATGTCGCCAGAGCAGTTGCAGGGAAAGGAGCTCGACGGTCGCTCAGACGTCTTCTCTCTGGGAGTGATGCTCTACGAAATGGCTACGGGCGAGCGCCCCTTCAAGGGCGACACATCAGCCACTCTCATCATGTCGATCGGTCGGGATACCGTCCCAGAGGTCGATACGATCCGCGCCGAGTTGCCTCACCATCTGGGTCGGGTCATCGGTCGTTGTCTGGAGAAGGACCCCGAAGACCGATTTCAGTCTGTGAAAGATGTACGCAACGAGTTCAAGTCGCTGCAGAAAGAGACCGAGTCCCGAGCCATCTCTGCCACCCACGCCGTGGCAACACCGGGGCAGTCCCTTTGGCAAAGGCGGCGACCCGCGCTTGTAGCTGTGGGTTTGGCAGCTGCGGCGGTGGCTTTGTGGTTTGTGCTTCGCGCCCGTCAACCGGAGAGCAAGCCCGAGACGGCAGCGGTGGAGTCGGCCGGGGACTCGGCTGGGGAGGCAGCCATGGAGGCGACGAGTGCAGAGCCCCCTCAATCGAGTGACCGAGCACCCGACACAGACACCGCCAGCAACGACCGTAAGATGATCGTCGTCTTGCCGTTTGAGAATCTCGGCTCTCTCGAGGACGACTACTTCGCTGCCGGCATGACCGAGGAGATCACTAGTCGCCTGGCGATGGTGAGTGGGATGGGCGTCATCTCGCGCAAGAGCGCCGTGCGCTATGCCAATACGGACAAGACGATGCAAGAGATCGGCGCCGAGCTGGGAGTGGATTATGTGCTCGAGGGCACGGTGCGCTGGGCCAAGGACGGCGACAGCAGTCGGGTGCGGATCACGCCCCAGCTCATTCAGGTGAGCGACGATACCCACCTCTGGGCCGACACCTACGATCGGGTAATCGAAGACATCTTCGCCCTCCAATCGGAGATCGCCGAAAGCGTCATCACCGAGCTCGGTGTCAACCTGCTCGACACCGAACGCCAATCGCTTTCAGTGAAGCCGACCGACAACCCAGCCGCCTATCAGGCCTATCTCCAGGGTTTGGAGATCTGGAATCAAGTAGTCAATACCGGCTGGTCAGAGAGGGCGCGTCGTGCATCGAAGATGTTCGAGAGAGCGGTGGTGCTCGATCCGACCTTTGCGCAAGCCTGGGCCCGGCTGTCTCAGGCGAAGGCCAATGAACACTTCAATGGTGGGATCGGGTCAGACCTTGTTCCAGTCGCCAAAGCGGCGCTCGATCGAGCGATCGAGCTGGCGCCCGGGGCCCCCTACGTGCGGTTCGCCCGCGGCTACTACCACTACTACGGTTTACAGGATTTCGATCGCGCTTTGCAGGATTTCGAGGCGATCGCCGCGAAGCTACCCAACAATGCGGAGGTCATCGAGGCCATCGGCTTCATCCTCAGGCGCCAGGGCAGGTTCGAGGAGAGCAGTGCGGCTCTGGAGCGAGCTCAGGTGCTCGACCCTCAAAGCGCCATGACCTGGTTTGAGATCGCCACCACCTATCGGGCCCAACGTCAATTCGATGAGGCGTTTCGCAGCTTGGATCGAGCCATTGCGTTGGCTCCAGACAACGCAAGCCTACATGAGAGCAAGGCGAGCTTTTTGACCGACGCAGGTAATCTAGACGCGGCCCGTACGGTCCTCAGCCAGGCCCCGGTCACAGATCCAATGCACGCGGCTTGGTTTTGGCTAGAGTTCATAGAACGAAATTTCGATGCTGCTCTCGAACATGCGAAGGCGATGGCCCGCGAACAGCCCATTGATCGACTTGCCGCAGATTGGCTACGCAGCGAAGCTCTCTTCCAGCTGGCCCGAGGGGAAGAAGCTCGAAACGTTCTACAGGAGGTAATCGGGGAGGCGGAAGCACTCGGGGAGTCTGGATCAACTGTCGGTGCCGCCTATCTCGGATTGTTCTACGCCCTCCTGGATCGCAAGGAGGAGGCGATCCGAATGGCTCAGCGGGGAATCGAACTGTCTGCCAATGACTTGTTCGCGGGGCCCGTGGCCAAGGAGATCCTCGCCTACGAGGCCACCGCGCTG
>CAXMQZ010000109.1:0-57811 GCA_964195975.1 uncultured Polyangiaceae bacterium
GCACCGCGGTCGATGATGGCGTGCAGCTTGGTCGCCAGGATTCCCTCGACGCTGAGCCGGCGCTCTTCCGTGAAGCGTGCGATGTTCTCTAGAAGGAAGATCGAAACGCCGATCCCGTTCCATCGCAGATGCACTGTGTCCTCAGATCGCTCCAGGATCTCTGTGTCGCCACTACGTCTCAGCTCCTCGACGAGCTCCTCGACCGAGTGCGCCTGCCGAACACCGAAATCGACGTCCCGAGTAGGTCGGTAGGGACAGAAACAGCGAACGGCATGCCCACCGATGACGAACCAGTAGGGAATCGGCTCGACTATTTTGCGAAGCTGTTGAGGAATCACCTGCTCGGGCTTGAGAGGGCTCATCGGGCTCAGATGCTCCGGGCGAGTCGAATGGCTTTGAGAAGGCCGTGGCTGCGAGGGCGCCAACCTGGCAAAAGATCTGCTTGGTAGAGCGCCAGCCAAGGCAGTCCTGCGGCGAAACTGATGGCATCAAGGCCACCGTAGTTGAGGCAATAGAAGGCGAGCTGGTGCCCTGGAACCTCCCCGGTTTCCGGCAGGTTGTAGAGCGCCTCTCTCGCAGCGTGGGGAAGGTCGGCAGTAGCGAAGCTATGGGCCCTAGCTCGGGCCATCGATTCGTAGATCGTCGCTCGAGCAGGGGGGCGCAAGCGCCGGGCGGCGCAGAATTCACCGAGAATCCGTTGGATCGATCGAACCGGAACGCGATCCTGGCCTCGAAGCAACTCCTCGAGTTTCGAAAGCACCTCGGGATGCAATCGAGAGGTCCCCCGATCCCGTCTCGGGCGCCGCGAGGTCGTGGTCTGACCCATTCGCTTCTCGGCCCGAGCGAGTGAGGACTGAAGGTCAATAATGGACATACCTCCATATAATATCAGACAGAAGAAGAAATATCACTAGTCACTAGATGAGCTCGGTAACGGGCAGGCGATCGTCGGCACTACCGACAGTTGATATCCTGACGGCTCTTGCGAGGAGGTTGCGGATGAGATCGGCCCATGGACTGAGGATCGCGACAGTCATTGCAACGTGCCTGGTACTCACGTCGTGTGCCACCAGCTTCAGCCCGGAGCTCATACGCAAGGAGATTACGCGCCAAAGCGGCGAGGATCCGCTGAGCGCCTTCGAGCTCGACCTGGGCCGCTTCACTACCACGCTCATCAAGAGCGCTCTCGCCAGCGAGGACGGCGAGCTGCCGTTTGCCGGAATCACGAGCCTACAGATCGCCGTCTACGAGGTCTCGAACGGGTCCGGTCCGGCGATCGACGTGACCCGGATCAAGGTCACCGGCTGGGACCAGGTGCTGCGAGCACATAACCCACAACGCTCGGGAATGGTGCTGATTCGCCCCAAGGCGGAGTCGGTAGGCGACCTGGTGGTCATCGGCGCTGGCCCCCAGAAGGTCGTCTACGCCCGTTTGCGAGGCAAGCTGAACCCGGATCTGCCGACAGCGCTCGGCGAGATGCTCCAAGACGGTGGCCCGGACGAAGTGCAGCGCGTGCTGAGGCAGCTGGGCGAATAGGCTTGTCCAAAGCCAAGACCAAGAGCCAAAACCCAGAGCCAGTCCGAAACCAGTCTAGAGCCAGAAGTCGAGTGCCACAGCGGCAAGGAACCACAGGGCCAGCAGGCCATTGGCCTGAAAAAACGCTGCGTTGAGACGGGAGAGATCGCCAGGTCTGACAATCCAATGCTGATAAGCAAGCAGTGCCGAGCAACCGAGGAGTCCGATCCAATAGGGCGTACCTAGCCCAGGTGGGTAGACCCGTGGGATCGTCGCCAAGAGGATCAGCATCACGAGATGAAGGATTGCCGAGATCCAAAGAGAAGCTACCACTCCATACCGCGCAGGTATGGAATGAAGCCCGGTTTGTCGATCGAACTCCAGGTCCTGGAGGGCATAGAGGACGTCGAACCCGGCCACCCAGCAGAGGACAGCGAGTCCCAGGATCAGTGGCGTCGCCGTCACATCACCCCGAACCGCTATCCATGCACCCACGGGTGCTCCGGCCAGCGCCAGGCCGAGCAGTAGGTGGGACCAGGGTGTAAACCTCTTGGAAAAGGAGTAGCCGAGGATGATTAGCAGAGCCAGGGGACTGAGCCTCAGAGCCAAGGGGTTGAGCTTCCAGGCGGCAAAAACCAGGAGGGCAGAGCTGGCAATGACAAATCCAGCCACGAATACGGGTGTTACTGCCCCGGCGGGAAGAGCCCGGTCAGCGGTGCGGGGATTCGCCGCGTCGATCTTGCGGTCGGCCAGGCGGTTGAAGCTCATGGCGGCGCTTCGGGCGCCCACCATCGCGACCACTATCCAGAACAGGGTTCTCCAGTCGGGCCAGCCTTGCGCAGCCAGCAGCATCCCGACCAGGGCGAAGGGTAGAGCAAACAATGTGTGCTCGAACTTGATCATCTCGAGCACGGTGCGAAGACTTGCGAGAGGTCCCATCGGATGTGTTCTATCGCAATGGAAGCTCCCTGGCCAGTGAAGCCTGTGCATACCGCGGTAGCTGGCAGACCAGCCAGTGGGCCTCACAGAGATGTGTAACGGACAGTTGATGGCATAGACTTCTGCGACCGATGACTACAACCGGCGACGGCACTCACAACACCAGCTGCCCGATGGACTGTCCCGATACGTGTGCCTTGGAGGTACAGGTGGTCGAAGGGCGGGTGACGCGGATCGGGGGGCGACGCGACCATCCGGATACCGCTGGGTTTATCTGCGGCAAGATCGCGAATTTTGCTCGCCGTTTAGAGCACGAGGACCGAATTCTGTATCCGATGCGTCGAGTCGGAGCGAAGGGAGAGGGTCGGTTCTCTCGGATTAGTTGGGATGAGGCTATTTCGGAGATCGCAGAGAAGTACAAGACGATTCGCGATCGTTGGGGTGGAGAGGCGATCGTACCGTTTCACTATGGTGGCTCCAACGGCTTGTTGACCGACAGTTTGATCGATGCCTTGTTTTTTGATCGGCTGGGTGCCTCGAGGCTCGATCTGACAATCTGCGCGGCGCCCACTACTGCGGTTGCGCAGGAAATGTACGGTCGGATGCCCGGCGTAGCGTTTGCGGACTATCCGGAGGCGCGTTGTATCGTTATTTGGGGTGCAAACCCCAAGGCTTCGAACATCCATCTGGTCCCTTATCTGCGCGAAGCCAAGCGCCGAGGATGCTTTATCGCTACGGTCGACCCGCGCCAGAATTTCTCGGACTCCGAAGTGGACCTTCATCTACCGGTTCGACCGGGTGCCGATTTGCCGGTGGCACTCGCGATGATCGGTATCTGGCACCGCAAAGGTCAGCTCGAAGAGGCGTTTTTGAGTCGATATGCGGACGGAGCCGAGATGTTATTGGCCGCGGCAGGCGAGTGGACCGTGTCCCAGGCCGCTGAAGTTGCCGATGTCGAAGCTAGTCAGATCGAGCGTCTAGCCGATATTTACGAGACCAGCGATCCGGCGGTCATCCGGTGTGGTTGGGGTTTGGAGCGCAACCGGAACGGGGGGCAGGCGGTCGCAGCGGTGCTTGCGATGCCCGCGCTGCTCGGCAAATTCGGCCAGCGTGGGGGTGGTTACACCATGAGCAACGGTGGGGCCAGCCACTTCGAGAGAGAGCAGGTCATCGGTGAGTTGGTGGGTCACGAGCGACGCAGCTTCAACATGACTCAACTGGCTCGGTGGCTCAATCAACCCCAGGAGCCGCCGATCAAATCACTTTTTGTCTACAACGCCAATCCAATCGCTACGGTTCCGGATCAGAACGGTGTGATCAACGGGATGAAACGCTCAGACCTTTATACGGTGGTCTTCGATCAAGTGCTGACCGACACTGCTTTGTACGCGGATTTGGTCCTACCAGCCGTGACATTTCTCGAGGGTCGTGACGTGCGAGCCGGGTACGGTAGCTATGTCCTGGGTGGTGTCCGCCCTGTGATCCCCCCGATGGGGGAGGCCCGCACCAACGCCAGCGTCTTCTCAGTTCTTGGACAGGCTATGGGGTTCGAGGATCCTGGGTTTCGCCTCTCAGAAGAGGAGCTGTTCGAGCGAACGGTAGCGGCTATCGATCTGAATGGGCACAAGCCCAATGTCGAGACGGTCTCCGAGGGCTTGATCGAGCAGCATGTGTTTGCGGCTGACGAATCGACGCAGCCCGATCGATTTGTGGATTCCAACAGACCGGTGCAGTTCGAGTCGGTCTCACCGAGAACGATTGACGGAAAGATTCATCTCACACCGGCGGCGTTGGGTCAGAGTCCCTATCATTTCGAGGGTCATCTCGAAGGCCACTCCGAAGGGCTGCCAGACTCCTTGCCGCTATCGCTGATTTCGCCAGCCAGCTCAAAGATGATCTCGAGCACCCTGGGTGAGTACAACTACGAAGTCCTGATGGTGGAACTTCATCCAACCAATGCCCGCAACCGGATGATCGAGCCCGGCGACCGTGTTCGCGTGTTCAACGATCTGGGCGAGGTTCACTGCATCGCAGATGTAAGCGAGCGCGTGCGACCCGGGGTCGTCTCGATGCCGAAGGGTGCCTGGCGAAAATCGGCCCTCAATGGCTCGACTTCGACCGCGCTCTGTCCCGACCATGTCAATGTCGTGGCCGGTGGCGCCTGTTTCAACGATGCCAGGGTCGAAGTCGAGCTACTCACCCCAGCGTAGGCCTTCGTCTCCGGGCTCATGGATCCCGAACTGGTCGAGAACTCGAAGGACATAGTGATCGAGGAATCTGCCGAAATCTTCGCCTCCGACATAAAAAGCGGGCAGAGGCGGGAGGATGGTTGCTCCCAGGTAGGCCAGCCGGCGCAGGTTTTCCAGGTGAATCACCGTGATAGGGGTTTCGCGA
The DNA here is from genome assembly GCA_964195975.1 of uncultured Polyangiaceae bacterium. Taxonomy (GTDB): domain Bacteria; phylum Acidobacteriota; class Thermoanaerobaculia; order Multivoradales; family JAHEKO01; genus CAXMQZ01. The sequence continues at coordinate 4,849 of CAXMQZ010000109.1, forward strand.
AAGCCGATCACTAGCGGCCAACGTTCTTTGAGCGCCACCGCGCCAACTCGATGGACAAGGGTGCCGGCAGCACCCGTAGCGAGAGCTCCGGTGGTCCCAGCGCTGCAGGGGATGATTGCGACACCGTCGAGCGTGTAGGACCCCGATGAGATGGGGGCATCGAGCTCGTTGTCTCGGTGGATGGACACCTTGGCACGGGCCTCATCGCTTAGGCCCGCGGCATCCAACAGAGCCTCTGGACCGCTGGTCGAGGACTCCAGCTCGTGACGCAGAACCTTTACCGCACCTCGAGAGACGACCAGGTGAGCTCGCTCGACTTGGTCCGAGGCGGCCATCGCGGCCAGGACATGGCGGGGCAGTGCCATACCCGACGCACCTGTCACGAGGAGAGCTAGGCGCTTACCCATCCCGACAACTCGGCACTCTGGCTAGCACAGCTCGGCCAGCGTTGCGGTCAGCAGTTTGTAGAAATCGCCGACCGATGCGATGTCGACCCGCTCATCGGGCGAGTGTGGAAAGTCGATCTGTGGACCCATCGAAATCATATCCATACCCGGAACCATCTCGCCGATCAGACCGCACTCGAGACCGGCATGGACCGCCTCGACCTTGGGTTCGACACCCAGCTCGCGTTTATGTACGGCCTGAGTGACTTGTAGGACATTAGACTCCAAATTGGGCTTCCAGCCCGGGTAACCGTCTCCCTCTTCGACCGAGGCCCCCGCTAGCGCTGCTGTGGCACGGATCTTTTGACGCAGAGCTGTCAGAGCCGAACCCACGGAGCTCCGGTTCGAGAGAAGGATCTGGTAGGCCGAGTCGCCTGCCTGAAGAGTGGCCAGGTTGGTGCTGGTTTCGACCAGACCGGGAATGTCGTAGCTCATGGCCATGACTCCGTGTGGGAGACCGACCAGGAGCTCGAGAACACGGTTGCCGGCTGTTTCGGTCAGGACGCTTGCTGGTAGGTCGGTCGTACCGATCTCGGAAGTCATGCCGGGCTCCGCCGGCCGGTATTCTTCCTCGATCGCCGAGATTTCGGTCTCGAGAGTAGCCATCAAGGTCTCGGGGTCTGCAGTCACGATCGTGGCGGTCGCTTCGCGTGGGATGGCATTGTGCATGTTGCCACCTTCGATCTGGCTGATCCTGAACGGCACTTTTTGGGCGGCTCCAAAAAGAGCACGTGACAAAAGCTGGATGGCGTTGCCGCGCTGGAGGTGGATATCGATGCCGGAGTGTCCACCCTTGAGACCGTGGAGTCGGACCGCAATTGCTGATCCTCCGTCCGGTGCTGATACTGTCTCGATCGGAAGCGTGAGCAGACTGTCGGCGCCACCGGCGCAACCGACGCACAGCGTGCCGGCGTCCTCGGAATCGAGGTTGATCAAGCGCCGGCCCTCGAGGAGGCTGGAGTCGAAATTCGCCGCGCCCGTAAGACCAGTTTCCTCGTCGATGGTGAATAGCAACTCGAGCGGTCCGTGAGTCAGATCGGTTGCCTCCATGATGGCAAGCATCGCGGCGACCCCGATTCCGTTGTCGGAACCCAGAGTCGTGCCACTGGCCTTGACATGGCCGTTGTCCTTCTGGGGTTGAATCGGATCCTTTGAGAAATCGTGGACCACATCAGAATTTTTCTCATTGACCATGTCGAGATGGCTTTGCAGGATGGTGATCGGACAGTCTTCGAGACCAGCGCTGGCCGGCTTGCGAACTACCAGGTTGCCGGCATCATCGATGCTGTAGCCGAGACCGCTGTTCTCGGCTACAGAAACGATAAAGGCCCGCATCTGGGCTTCATCTTTCGAGCCCCGCGGGATGGTGAGTATTTGATCGAAATGGCGCCATAGATTTGTCGGTTCGAGCTTTGAAATAAAGGTCATTGTGTCCCCCTAAAAGTTCTAGCTAAGGCATTTTACAGACTTGAACCAGCTATGGCTCTTTGGCTTTCTCTTGTGAGAGAGCGGGAGCCCCGATAGAATGCGCCGGGATTTCATCGAAAAAACTGGAGACTCCATATGTCGAATAAGACGGATACACCATTCGTTCCTGCGTCGGAGCACATGGCCGAGCTTACGGTCAGAGCGGTTGTTCTAGGTGTAGTGATGGCCGTGGTTCTGGGAGCAGCCAACGCCTACCTGGGAATGAAAGCGGGTCTGACGGTCGCTGCCACGTTTCCGGCCGCGGTCGTGGCCATGGCGGCCCTGCGTGGCATGAAAGGCACCATCCTCGAGGAGAACATAGCGCGTACTACCGCATCAGTAGGTGAGGCTTTGGTAGCCGGTGCCATTTTTACCATTCCCGCTTTTGTGATCAGCGGGGCGTGGGACGAGATTCACTATTGGGAAAGTACCGCAATCATGATGGTAGGTGGGATCCTCGGTGTTCTCTTTGTGATTGTCCTCAGAAGGACTTTGGTGGTCGAAGCGGTGCTGCCCTTTCCAGAGAGTGTTGCTGCAGCGGAGATCGTCAAGGCCGGTCAGGGCGGTCAGACGGGCGCTGGAATGGTTTTTGGAGCGATGGGGATCGCTGCGCTTTGGGAGTTCTTCAAGAATTCCAACGGCATTCAGTTTGTGCAACAGGGCGTCCAAAAATGGTACGCCTTTGGAAAATCCAACATCGAGATCATGAACGAGAAGCTGTCGTTTGGCGGTGGAATGCTGCTCGAGACCCCTTCGGCGTCGCCGGCGCTGATTGGCGTCGGGTACATCGTAGGCATGCGGGTCTCGGCGATTCTTTTTGCCGGAGCCGTCATGGGCTGGCTGATGTTCGTGCCGCTCGGGATTTTCCTGAACCCATCCCTCTCAGAAGGTTTGACCGAGAGCAGCGAGTTTCTCGATCTGGCCGCACAGATCTGGTCCAAACAGATCCGCCCCCTGGCGGTCGGGACGATGATCGTGGCCGCTTTCTATACGCTCTACAACCTGCGAAGCTCGCTGATGGCTGGTATCAAGAAGGCCATCTCCGATATTGCCAGCAAGGGTGGGACCGCTGAAGTCGAGCGGACCGACATCGATCTACCCTTCAAGAAAGTTTTTGTAGCGATCGGCGTGATGACAGTCGCAACTTTCTTCTTGTATCTTCATTTTGCTCAGAACGTTGGCGGAGCGCTTGTTCTGACCATTGTCATGGTGGTTTTGGGATTTCTCTTTGCGGCAGTCGCCGGGTATCTGGTTGGGCTGATCGGGAGCTCGAACAACCCCATCTCAGGTCTGACTCTCAGCGCGTTGTTGATCTCGGCTGTGCTGATGGTTTTGATGGGTCTGACCGGTGTCCATGGTGTCGCCGCGGTGTTGGGTGTTGCCGGTGTGGTCTGCTGTGCTGCGGGCATCGCCGGAGACATGATGCAGGATCTCAAGGTCGGCCATCTTCTCGGAGGCACCCCCTGGCGTATGGAGGTAGGCGAGATCATCGGTGTCATCTTTGCTGCCGGGGTCTTGGCGTTTCCTCTCATTGCCTTGGACAAGGTCTACACCATCGGGTCGGCTGAGCTACCCGCTCCACAAGCAGGTCTGATGGCACTCATGGCCAATGGCATCGTCGGCGGAGACATGGCGTGGCCCTTGGTGATTGTCGGGATGTTTCTAGCGTTCGGGCTGATACTGATCGGCTCGCCGTCGCCGATGCTGATCGCGGTCGGGATGTATCTTCCGTTCTACTCGACCGCTGCCATTTTTGTCGGCGGTCTGATCAAGTTGATCCTCGAATGGCGACTGGAGAAGGACGAGGCAACCGCCGAGCAAAAGACCAAGGCCGAGAACACGGGAATCCTCGTTTCGTCGGGATTTATTGCAGGCGAGGCACTGATGGCCGTGGCGCTGGCCTTTCTGGTGCTTGGCGGAGATTTCTACTCGCCGCTTTTGACCATGCACGAGAAGTTAACCGGAGGAGTTACGCCACAATTTTGGCCTAGCCTGCTGATCTATCCGCTCCTGCTCTGGCTCCTGGTGTTGGTGCCGATGAAAAAGATGCGCCAGGGATGAGCTTCCATTCCCTAGATCGAGCGAGATTCTGTCGGTCAGCAACTCATGCGTAGAAGCCGTCGGCTCGAAGCGCTCAAAAACATCAACCTTCTCGAGTTGAAGCCAGTTCGCACAGAGACCTGGGAAGAGGATGACGGTCGAATCGTAGTCGTGCGATCACGACGGACCGGAACAGGTATTCAGAAAGTCAAAGAGTGGTTTCGATTTTGGCTATCCAGCTCACGCATTCGTTTGGACGGACCGGGCAGTTGTGTCTGGCTGCTTCTTGATGGCCAGCGCTCGGTTGGCGAGGTTGCAGATCTGTTGCGGATGGAGTTTGGCGAGGAGATCGAACCGGCCGAAGAGCGTGCAGGCGAGATGGTGCGCAGCCTTCACAACGAAGAGCTTGTTGCCTATCCTGGTTGGGATGAGATCCCTCGAGAGTTCGAGCACGGCTCGTAGTTACGCATGAATGCTAGGATATCCGCGTGAATCCTTGGTGGCTTCGTCTACCGACCGATGAGTCTACGAACATCGAGCCGGATCGGGACTCGGACAAATCCGAACCCGACCAGCGGCAACGCACGGCCCCGCCCCCACCCCGAGACAGCATCGCCGCGGGCGGCAACGGCAAGAGAGGCCGGCCTGTAGGCTCGAACGGAAGGCGACGAAGACGGCGCTCAGGCAATTCTGCTCCTCCTCCAGAAAAAAAAGTTCATAACCACAGAATCGGTCTGTTCTGCGATATCGAAGACATCGCTTCGAGCCTGAGGGAGGCTGACTCGCGAAACTTCGATCTCGAGATGGTCCTGCAAGCCCTGGCTCAGAGAGGGTCGCTGGTTGTCAATCGCGCCTATGCGGACTGGGAACGGTTTCGCGACCTGAAGCTTCGATTTCATGAGGCAGGGTTCGAGTTGGTCGACATTCCCCGCAAAGACCACTCCGGAAAAAGCAGCGCCGATATCAAGTTGGCAGTGGATGCGATCGAACTGAGCTTCTCGAAGCACCATATCGACACTTTTGCGATTCTCTCGGGTGAGGCGGATCTGAGCCCATTGGTGTCGAAACTGCGAGAGAACGGGAAGCTCGTCATCGGCATCGGTACCGAAGGCAGCGCCTCGAAGACGTTGGTCGATTGCTGCGACGAATATCTTTTCTGCGGCGAGATCGCACCTCAGCAAGCCAAGCCCGAGTTCGCGCACGGGCTGGATCGTCGCCGCGTCGAAGCATTCTCGCTCATGGAAGAGGCGATTCGGGCTCTGATGGAAGAGAACAAAGACCCCATCTGGGGCTCCATGATCAAGCAGTGGATTCAGCGGAAGCAGCCATCGTTTTCCGAGAGTGCATATGGATACTCGGCCTTCTCGGATCTATTGCAGGACGCGGAAACCTGCAACATCATCAGTCTCGAGCGTGATGATCGATCTGGTAGCTATCTAGTGAAGGGTTTTCGGAAGCCCTGATTGTTTCTTTCGAGTGGAGTTTTCCCTTGACAGTCAAATGCCTTAGAATCAAAAGTTTGAAAGCCACGGGCCGCACTGTGATATTTTCGCGCTGCTCGGGAGAGGAAGTCCATGTCGACAGCTTATATGGAGGTTTATGAGGAGGAGTTCGAGCGCATGGAGCAGGCCTTGCGCCGGCTGCGCTACGACTCCAACGCCAAGGCTGTCTTTCTGATCGACAAGAGCGGTCAGCAGATCGCTACGGCTGGAGATGTCGATGAGTTCGACACGACATCACTGGCATCTCTGACGGCAGGAAATGTTGCGGCCACCGATGGGCTCGCGAAGCTGATTGGTGAACGGGAGTTCTCGGTCCTTTTCCATGAAGGTCAACGAGATCACATTCACATATCAATTGTGGCTCAGCGGGCCATCCTTCTGGTGATTTTCGATGAGAGATCCTCATTGGGTCTGGTACGGCTACGGGTCAAGCGGGCTAGCGTCGAGATGGACGAGATATTCGACGAGATGAACCAGAAAAACAGTCGCGGTCGAGGTGGGCAGGTGCAGGCCAGTCCATTTTCCGAGATTACGGACGAGGATATCGATTCGCTTTTCAGTGACTAGTTGGTGAGAGATAAGCTGCGCTAGACCGAGCCCTGTGCTATGACTTTCATCAATTACGCCGCCAAGGAGATCAACTGCAAGATCGTCTACTACGGTCCTGGTCTTGGCGGCAAGACCACCAATCTTCAGCATATCTACAACAAGACAGCACCGGATCGCCGTGGCAAGATGATTTCCTTGGCAACTGAGGCGGACCGAACGTTGTTTTTCGATTTTCTGCCTCTCGATCTCGGGGAGATCCGAGGTTTTACCACCAGGTTTCACCTCTATACCGTTCCGGGGCAGGTTTTCTATGATGCAAGTCGAAAGCTGATTCTCAAGGGTGTGGATGGGGTTGTTTTTGTGGCGGATAGTCAGGTCGACAGAATGGAAGCGAACATCGAGTCGATCCGAAACCTCGAAGAGAACCTCCATGACCACGGTTTTGATCTCAAAGAGATAGCCTATGCCCTTCAATTCAACAAACGTGACCTGCCGAGTGTGATGCCTGTGGACGAGATGTACCGGATGCTCAACTACAAGCGCGAGCCGACTTTTGTCGGAATCGCCCCACAAGGCGTCGGGGTTTTTGACACTCTGAAGTCGGTTGCGAAACAGATATTGGTGGAGCTACGAAAGAAATAGGTCGAAAAGGAACTCATGGCAAAACGCTGGAAACCACAAGAAATTACTTATCTCAAGCGTTACTCGAAGAGTAGGCTCGTCAGCGAGCTTGCCAAAAGATTCAAGACCAAGCCGGAAGAGGTCGAAAAGAAACTCAAAGAGCTCATTCTCACTTCAAAGGACGGGAAGGGAGCCAAACCACTCAGGCGTGATCCTCTAATCGACGAGTTCGAGCTTGGCCTCGAAGCCCTCAATCAGGGCAAGTATGGCGTAGCGAAGAAGCACTTTACAGTGGTGGTCAATAGGACCGGACAGATCGATCTGTCCGGCCGTGCCAAGCGGTATTTGCTGATTTGTGAATCCAAGGTTGCCAAGAAGGGGGGCGATGCCGCTGAAGATCCCTTTCTTCAGGCGGTTTACGAAAGCAATCGTGGCAACCTAGAAGAGGCGCTGGCTCTGTGTAGCCGGGGTGGCCGACAGAACAAAGACGAGCGGTTCACCTATCTGGCCGCATCGATCTACGCCATGATGGATGACACCGCCAACGCCACCAAGTATCTAGAGCTTGCAATCGAACTCAATCCGAAGAACCGGATTCATGCCTTCCACGACAGTGACTTCGAAGTCCTCCGATCAGACCCGGAGCTCCGGCAGCTCTTCTTCTGAGAAAATGCTCGCCTGGGCGCTTGTAGCCCTGGGAGGTGGCACTGGGCTCGCAAGCCTGCTGCGTGGTCTCAAGCATTGGGTAGGGACCCGGGTGAGTGATCTGACAGCAGTGGTGGCGGTCAGCGATGATGGGGGGTCCTCAGGACGATTACGTCGAGACTTTGGGGTTCTTCCTCCTGGCGATATTCGCAATTGCCTAGCCGCATTGGCCGACGATGAGGATTTGTTGGCCAGACTGTTCCAGTATCGATTCAACGATGGCGAAGGTCTCTCGGGTCACTCGTTTGGCAATCTCTTCCTGGCTGCCCTGACTGGGATTACGGGCGACTTCTATCAAGCGATACTCATGGCCGAGTCGATTCTGTCGGTGCGAGGCCGTATTCTGCCGGCAACTCTTACCGATCTGCAGCTTCGCGCCCGCGGCCAGTCGGGACAGATTTATGTCGGAGAGTCGGCGATCGGTGGCGCGGGTGAACCACTTCTGGAGCTTGAAGTCGAGCCCAAAGATCCACCGGCCTTTCCGCCCTCTGTCGAGGCGATCGAACATGCCGACCTGATACTTCTCGGTCCAGGATCGTTGTATACCTCCGTCTGCGCGAATCTCCTGATTCCAGAGATTGCCGATGCGGCTCGCAGGTCTCGGGGCAAGGTTGTTCTGCCCCTGAATCTGATGACCCAGCCCGGTGAGACCGACCATTTGGATGCAGTTGCTCATCTGGAGGTAGTACAAAGATATGGTGGTGAAGACCTCGTGGACATTGTTCTGTTCAATACTGCGAGAATCCCTGCGGAAGACCTGGGCTCCTATTCCGAAGAGGGTGCGCAGCCGGTTGAGATTGATCAAGCCGAGCTGGAGAAGCGAGGAGTCGAAGGCATCGGAGTTGATCTTCTGGCCGAAGGACCACTCGTCCGCCACGATGCGAAGAAGCTGAGCGACGCTATTCTCCATCTACTAGACCGTGGCGCCGAGAACTCCAAAGCTGACGGGGAATAAGCTGGTCGAGAGGTTGTTTCCCACTTAGGATTCACGACATGACTAAATCTGGCCATAATCGCGTCGCTGTTGTTCTGGCTGCAGGCCAGGGCACACGGATGCGGTCAGCTCTACCCAAGGTTCTACATCCGGTTGGTGGGCGGCCTATGGTCGAATGGGTAATCGACGCGGCACGCGGGGCTGGGTGCGACCGGATCTTGGTCGTGATCGGACATGGTGGCGAGCAAATTCGTCAAGAGATCAGCTCCGACGACGTCTCGTTTGTCATCCAGGATCAGCAACTCGGAACCGGACACGCATTGGCTCAGACCGAGGAACAAGTGGCTGGCGAAGCCACACTTCTCGTTCTGTCCGGAGATGTTCCGCTGGTTTCGGCTGCGACGCTAGAAGCACTTGCCAATCAGTCGGAGCAGGCCTGGGCAGCAATGGCTGTGGCTGAGATCGATCATCCAGGCTCACTGGGGCGAGTCCTGGCCGCCCCCGCCGGCACCCTGGAGCGTATCGTTGAGGCCGCAGATGCCGACGCTGCGACTCTAGATGTGCGGCTTGTCAATGCTGGCATGTATGCATTTCCTGCGCCTGAGATCTACGACTATTTGAGACGACTCGAGCCCGACAATGCCAAAAAAGAGCTTTATTTGACCGATGCTCTCGGGTTAGCTGCTGCCGATGGGCGGGAAGTCGCCCTGTTCGATCTCGATGATCCAGCCGAGTCTTTCGGGGTGAACAACAGGGCCGATCTGGCGCGGGTTCAGCGCGAGCTTCAAAGCCGCAAGGCACAGCAACTGATGATCGATGGAGTCACGATTCTTGATCCAAACACGACCTATATCGATGTAGATGTCGTGGTGGGAAATGACACCGTGATCCACCCGGGAACGACTCTGCTTGGTGCAACCCGAATCGGTGCAGGTTGTTCGCTTGGGCAGGGTTGCTGGGTGAGAGACTCGCAGGTCGACGAGAGAACGGCTATCGAGCCCTATAGCGTCTTGGATCATGCCGAGGTTGGTCCGAACTGTCGAGTTGGACCCTTTGCCCGGCTGAGGCCAGGAACAGTTCTTCTCGACGGCGCCAAGGTGGGAAACTTTGTGGAGACGAAGAACTCTCGCCTCGGTTCCGGTGTCAAAGCGAGTCATCTGGCCTACATCGGTGATGCCGAGGTTGGCGAAGGCTCCAATATCGGTGCTGGAACAATTACCTGCAACTACGATGGCCGCAACAAGCATCGGACGGTGATCGGTCGAGGCGCCTTCATCGGCAGCGATACGATGTTGGTTGCACCGGTCAAGATCGGTGATGGTGCCATGACGGGCGCCGGCTCCGTGATCTCTAAGGATGTGCCGGACGATTCGTTGGGAGTCGAGCGCAGCACTCAAAAAAACTTGCTGGGTTGGGTCGCTCGATTCAGAAAAAGGGGAACGAAGTAAACTGAGCTCATGTGCGGAATAGTCGGCTACATCGGAGAACGTGAAGCGGTTCCCCTCATCTTGGAGGGCCTGGGAAATCTCGCCTATCGAGGATACGACTCTGCGGGTATTGTTGTTCAGAACAATGGCTCGTTGGAATCGGTAAAGGCGGAGGGCAAGTTGAGCCAGTTGGTCGCCAAGCTTGCCGAACACCCACTCTCAGGACCCTACGGTTTGGGGCATACTCGCTGGGCCACACACGGGGCTCCATCAGAGCGAAATGCGCACCCCATACTGGATGCTCGTGGTCGCGTTGCTTTGATTCACAATGGAATTATCGAGAACTATCTGGAGCTCAAGAGGCGTCTCAAGGCCGAAGGATGGGAGTTCTCGACCGACACCGATACCGAGGTCGTTGCCAATCTGGTCAGCTATTACCTTACCGACGATCTCGGCGAGGCGATGCGCCAGGCGGTCGCGGATCTTGAAGGGATGTATGCCATCGCGGCGGTTTCCACAGTGTCGGATTCGCCGGAGATCATCGCCGCCCGTCAGGGGCCTCCGCTGGTGTTTGGTATTGGTGACGACGAGTATTTTCTGGCCTCGGATCCTGCGGCCCTTCTCTCGTATACAAAAAGTGTTGTTTTTCTCGAGAATGGCGACATCGGCCGGATCTGCGACGAAGGTCTCGAGATTCGAGATCATCAGAACCAGATCGTGGATCGTCCGGTCGAGCGTCTCACCTGGGATCCAATCCAGGCCGGGAAGGGTGGTTTCAAGCATTTCATGCTCAAGGAGATCCACGAGCAGCCTCAGGCGATTCAGGACACCTTTGGCGGCCGGGTCGACTTCGAGTTGCAGCAGGTTTTCTTCGAGACACTCGCGATCTCGCCAGAGGATGCCAAGAAGATCGAGAGAGTTCAGCTATTGGCCTGTGGTACCTCGTGGCATGCAGGTCTGATCGGTAAGTTCCTGATCGAGGAGTTGGTTCGCATTCCTGTCGACGTGGACTACGGATCGGAGTACCGTTACCGTAATCCAGTGGTCGGGGATCGAGTCTTGGCGGTGGGAATATCTCAATCTGGAGAGACTGCCGACACGCTAGCGGCGATGGAGGCCGCGAAGGAAGGCGGTGCCAGGCTCTTTTCGGTCTGCAATGTTCCTGGAAGTCAGGCGACGCGAATAAGCGAGGGCGTGATTTACACTCATGCAGGACCCGAGATCGGCGTGGCGTCGACCAAGGCGTTTACGACTCAGCTGGTAGCACTGTATCTGTTGGCCCTATACCTGCGGCAGCAACGGGGGCTGGCGCTGGAGCCCGATCACCTTACAGGTCTGGCCCATCTACCTTTGGCAATCGACCAGATCCTGAAGTGCGAGGGGAAGATCGAGGAGCTCGCACGCCGCTACTTCCGACGGGACGACTTTCTGTTCTTGGGTCGTGGCATCAACTATCCGATCGCACTGGAGGGAGCCTTGAAGTTGAAGGAGATCTCCTACAGTCATGCGGAAGGTTATCCTGCCGGTGAGATGAAACATGGCCCCATCGCTTTGATCGATGAGGACTTCCCAGTCGTGGCGATCGCCACAGGAGATCAGGTCTTTGAGAAGGTTTGCAGCAATATGGAGCAGGTCAGGGCCCGGGACGGCGTCGTGATCGCTCTAACCGATCATGACCCGGCCCGACTCGACGGGATTGCTAATGAAATCATCTCGGTGCCCAAAATCCATGACCTACTACAACCGGTAGTGAATGTGGTACCGCTGCAACTTTTTGCCTACCATGTAGCCGTACGACGCGGCGCTGATGTCGACCAACCCCGAAACCTAGCCAAGAGCGTCACAGTCGAGTAATACACGCGTTGTCTATTTCAGCTTCTGTCCGCCTCGATTTCGAAGGCGATTTGAACCCTGAGCAGTTGGCGGCCGTGACCCACGGCGAAGGCCCCCAGCTGGTTCTGGCGGGCGCCGGCTCGGGAAAGACCCGAGTTATCACCTACCGGGTGGCCTGGTTGGTCCAGGAGATGGGCGTCGACCCGGCGAGTATTGTCGCAGTGACGTTTACCAACAAGGCCGCTGCAGAGATGCTCGAACGGGTCGAGGGTTTGGTAAAGATCTATCCGCTTCCGACTTTTGTTGGAACCTTTCACCGGTTCGCACTACGGCTCTTGCGTCGCCATGCCTCAGCCGTTGGTCTTCGCAACGACTTTGCCATCTTCGACAGCTCGGATCAGATTTCGCTGATCAAAAAGGCTCTTGCCAAAGAGAATCTCTCCGAGTCGGCCTTTACACCGAGGGCGGTCCTGGCATCGATCAGCGCCGCCAAGAATCGGCTGATGGATCCGCCGACTTTCGAGGCTGCGGCGGAGAGTTTCTACCAACGCCAAGTAGCCAAGGTCTATCAGCGATATCAACGGGCGCTACACGACTCGTCAGGTGTCGATTTCGACGACATGCTCCGTCTCGCGGTCAAGCTCATCGACTCCAAGCCAGGTCTTCGAGAGCAGCTTCGGGAGACGATTCGATACTTGCTGGTCGACGAATTCCAGGACACCAACCACGCCCAGATGAGGCTTGTACAGGAGATCACAGGCGCTGAGGGAAATCTTACGGCTGTGGGTGACGAAGATCAGGGCATCTATCGATGGCGGGGTGCCGATCTCGACAATGTGTTGAGCTTCGAACGCACTTTCCAAGGTGCATCCATTCGGACGCTAGAGAGGAATTATCGTTCGACAAAGAACATCCTGAAGGTGTCGGGTGATCTGATCGAGCACAATCAGCAGCGACACGGCAAGAGACTCTGGACCGATACCCACGACGGTTTGCCGGTCGAGCTCTACAGGGCCCGAGATGACCAAGATGAAGCCAAGTGGGTGCTCAACGCGCTCGAACATCTTCGCGGCGAGGTCTCGCTCAGAGAGATGGCGATTCTTGTTCGCACAAACGCTCAAACGAGAGCCTTTGAAGAAGAGCTGAATCGCCGCGGCATCCCCTATGTACTGGTCGGAGGAGTGCGCTTTTACGAGCGCGCGGAGATCAAGGACCTGGTGGCCTACCTGAGAGTACTGCGCAACCTTCAAGACAATTTCTCGTTACTCCGAATTCTCAATAGACCTGCCAGGGGTATCGGCAAGACAACCCAGGAGAGGCTCGAGGAGAAGGCCGCGGAGATGGGAGGATCGCTTTGGAGCGCGCTGAACCATGCGGAGCTCGCGAGCTTTCCACCCCGCAGCGCCAAATCTCTGGGATCGTTCAGAGACCTCATCGAATCGCTCCACGAGGAGTCGAAGGAGTCGCCGCTTCCAGTGCTTCTCGAGCATGTGGTGGAGAGGACCGGGTACCTGGATCTGTATCCGGAGAACGACCCGGAGATGTCAGGCAAGCGGGAGAACATCCGAGAATTCCTCACCGCTGCCCAGGAATTCACTGAAGAGAGCGAGTGGCAAGACCAAGGGGGTCTTCTGACCGCATTCCTGGATCATGTTGCCCTTATCTCGGATATCGATGAATGGAACAAAGAGCGCGGAGTGTCGCTGATGACCCTCCATAGCGCCAAGGGTCTCGAGTTTCAGACGGTGGTTGTGGCAGGGCTCGAGGATGGGCTCCTACCCCATTTCAACACCGGCGGCTCTCAGGAAGAGATCGAGGAAGAACGCCGACTACTCTATGTCGGAATGACCCGTGCAAAGGAACGTCTCGTGTTGACGACCTGCCGTCGACGTCGAATCGCCGGTCGGTATCAGGATCAAGAGGAGTCACCTTTCCTGCTCGAAGTCTCCACGGAGGATCTCGAAATCTCCCAGAGTCCAGAGCTCTTTTACGATCGGCGCACCCAAGGTGCCTACAAATTCTTTGGTCGCCAGACCCCGCAGGACGTGGTTGCGGTCGACACGGGTGACCCGTCTTTGCGGCGGGGCCAACGTGTCCGTCATCCGACCCTGGGCGAAGGTGTCGTGATGGAGATGGAAGGTGAAGGTGAGAGCGCCAAGATCACTGTTTTCTTCGAGCGGGCCGGCAAGCGAAAGCTCGTCGCAAAATTCGCCAACCTCGAGCTGCTCTAGAATTCGCTCAGGGTGCTCACAGGCCTCTTCACCCCTGACCACCCGGCTCAATGCTCAAGCCGAGCGAGGAAGCGGGAAGCAGCCAAGTTGGCCGTCGATGCTTTGCTGTGATCTTGGGCCTCATAGCGCAAGCTCGTGACTGGGTGCAGGGTGCCCAAGGAACGTCTGAATGAAAGTAGCCAAGCGTAGAAAAGGGGTTGGGATCACAGGTGGAATCGTGGTCTTGGTTGTGGCGGCTTGGGCACTAACGGTCGCCAAAACAGCTCCCGAGGTTTCCGTTTCCGTTGGTGACAGATCTTTCCGCTTCTCGCCTGATCCTGAGGACATCCTCTTGAAGGCTTGGATAATTGGCGGCTACGGGCCTCCTGGTGGCCCGCCGTGGTATTTCGTATACGGAGACGGTCGTGTCGAGAAGAGGCGGCGCGGTGCAGGAGTCGTGGAATCGGGATATCTGACTAGTGCGGACCTTATGGAGCTCTTGCGGCTTGCTGTGGGCAGTGGCCTAATGGAGTACGACAGCGAAGAAGTGGAAAAGCGCCTCTGGGAAACGCTTGGTGGTAGCTACTCTAATTCAGACGCAGCCGGTACCAAAATAGAGTTGATCCTGACGCGCTACACAGCTGCCGATGGCACAGACTCGGGACCCGTGAGAAAGGTTATCGCGGCGCACGATGCGTTTACACGGGTGCGATTTGCCCCCGATATTCAGGAGTACCAAGCAATTGTGGGGATCATGGAAACGCTCCGCGAGGTGACCCGATGATCGGACTCTCCTTCGTCGTGATGCTCGTTCTTACCGACATGACGGCCTTAACCAGCTGTAACGATCGCCATGAGGCCGAGAACCAATAACCCAACCTGCATGTCTCTCAATACCCAGCGAAGGATAGGGAGGTCGCCGAGTTGGCCGGCGGTGCTCGTGTCATGGTGCCTAACGACGAGCGCATGGCAACACGGTAGGAGTCCTATTCCGATCCGGCGTGAGGAGAGCGGAGGCGAGCGCCTTACCCCATGGTCCGGCTAGCGCGAGCCGGTACCATGCAGAGCAGCCGACGACCAATAGGCGATGCGCCCTATAAGGAGCGAGCTCTAGGAACGCTCAATCGATCAGGCGTCGGCGGCTGCTGGCAGAAAGTCGTCGCGGAGGATCGCGAACAAATAGTTGTCGACCCGCTCGCCGCCGAGAACGAAGTATCCCCGCAGCCGACCCTCGGGACTGAATCCGACCCGTTCGAGAACCCTCTGTGATGGGGTGTTGTCGATGGCGCAACGGGCTTCGATTCGTTCGAGCTTGGTCTGCAGAAAGAGATCCGCAAGCAATTGCGTCAGAGCGTGGGGCATCAGACCCTGATTTTGATACGGCGTCGAAAGCGCGTAGCCGATCTCGGCTAAACCGTGGTCCCAATTCGTCACAACGAGAGTGATCCAGCCAGCGGGTTGCTCTGCGCAACTGACGATCCACTGAAACTTCTCTCCATGACCTCGATAGATATCACCGATCTCTTGACGTTCGAGCTCCGTGCGCAGCTGCGATGCCGAGGCGATGCCGATAGGCTGGAATCGTTTCACGCTCCGTTCGCTGCGCCACTGTTCGAGAAGGCGAGCATCGTCGGGGGTGGCTGGTCGGAGGGTTACCTTGTCAGCCTGAAGGGATGTGTCGAGCAGCGTCATCTTCGATCACGAATCATACCGCCAGCGAACGATCATCGGGCTATGGCCTCCCTCGAGGCACTCTTTGCGGACGTACTGAGATTCATATTGGCGGCGGCTTCGGAGTTGCCGGCGTCGGGCAGTCGACCAGGAGCCACGGAGAGAATGGCCATGTAGACGTAGCCCTGTACAAACAGGAGGAGGAAAGGAAGCGACCACCACATTTCGAGCTTCCATGCCAATACGAAGCAGCCGATCGAGTACACCGTCAGTGCTCGCTCGATGACGATCGAGATGTTGGCGCGAACGCGATAGGACTTGTTTCGCCATCGATCAGATCTGATCTCGATGCCATACTTTGGTGTCCGTTCGAAGACCCCGCCGTTGTGAATTAGACCGGAGAGGACCGCTCCGGCGTTGTTTACCGACAGGCCGATACCGAGACCCAAAACCGAAGGGATAAATCGCAGATCGAGGCGCCAATTCGGATTCACCGCTACCTGACTGACAATGTAGAAGAGAATTACCGAAACGGTGGCTCCGAGAAACAGAGGCAGGTCGATCAACAGCAGGAGTCTGGGATCCATGTCGCGCCGCAGTAGCATCGCGGGGAAGACGAGGATTGACAGAAGAACCATCAACACGTAGCTGGCGTTGTTGGTCAGGTGAATGAAGGATTCGAGTTTGACCTTTAGCGGAATCGGTGCTCGCAGGATCGTGCCGAGAAGCTTTCTCGCCGTTTGCACGGAGCCCTTGGCCCATCGGAACTGCTGGCCCTTGAAACCATTGATGTCGACAGGTAGCTCGGCAGGAGCTCGGGTATCGGGTCGGAAGACGAACTTCCACCCGGCCAGCTGGGCTCGATAGGACAGATCGAGATCCTCGGTCAGCGTGTCGTGTTGCCAGCCGCCTGCGTCGACAATCGCTTGCCGGCGCCAGACCCCGGCAGTGCCATTGAAGTTGAAGAAGCGCTCTCCACCGTTGCGGGCGGCGTGCTCGATCGCGAAGTGTCCGTCGAGAAAGATTGCTTGAATCCGGGTCAGCAGCGAATAGTCTCTATTGATGTGATCCCATCGCGCTTGGACCATTCCCACCTCTGGGTCTCTGAAGCACGGGATTGTCTGTTCGAGAAAGTCGGGCTCAGGGACGAAGTCGGCGTCGAAGATAGCGAGATACTCACCACGGGCCCGCTTCAGGCCCGCTTCGAGAGCGCCTGCCTTGAACCCGCTGCGTACAGTCCGGTGGATGTGCTCGATATCGAATCCCAGCCGTCGGTAGTGATCTACGCACTCAGCGACGATTCGAGATGTCTCGTCCGTGGAGTCGTCGAGAACTTGGATATGCAGGTTCGATCGCAGATATCGCAAAGCGCAAACCGCATCGATCAATCGCCGGGCGACGTATCGTTCGTTGAACAAAGGTAGCTGGACCGTAACAGTGGGCCACTCCTGCGGTTCTGTGAGACGCCTGTTCAGCCGATGTCGTGTTCGATAGTAGAGTCCCAGCAACATCAGGCGATGAAGGCCGTAGAACGCGAGGATCGCCAGCGTCAGGTAGTAAGCGCCGAGAACGGCTCCGGATACAGTGAGGTTTGAAAGTGTCATTTCTGCTAGCTGATTCCAACCGCTATTGGGTCTTGAAGGCCGCTATTGTACCGATACTCGCCCACGGAGCCCTACTGGGGTTATACGAACTCGACCGAAACATAGCTTGGACTCTTCTGTTTATTGGGGTCGGATTCCTTGGCGTCATCATTGGCGAGAGATTCTTGAAGCGTTCTCGCCGTCGAAAAATCCTCTTTATTCTAGTAGTGGGAGCGATTCTGAGGATCCTAATGCTGCCGCTTTCGCCGTCCCTGTCGGACGATGTCTATCGCTACATCTGGGATGGGAAGGTACTTGCCGCGGGTTTCAATCCCTATCTTTCGGCTCCGGAGGACCCGGTCCTCGAGCCTCTTCGTGATGAGCTCTGGGAGAGACTCCCCCACAAAGACGTGGCAACGGTCTACCCGCCCTTCTCCGAAGGGCTGTTTGGTAGCGTTGCCAGCCTTCCTGCCTCTGTTTGGGTATGGAAGCTTCTGCTTACATCGATCGATCTTCTTAGCTGCGTCATGTTGATTGTGTTGCTGCGCCGCCGTCGGGTCTCGATCGATCGAACCGTCTGGTACGTCTGGAACCCATTGGTAACGATCGAGATCGCTGGTATGGGGCATGTCGACGGTCTTGGAGTCGCAGCCGTGCTGATGACAGTCGTGCTGCTCCAACTTCCACGAAAGCGAATCTTTGCTGGAGCGATAGCGGCCGCCATCTCGGTCCTGATCAAGATCGTGCCGATTCTGGCGTTTCCGGTCTTCGCACGGCAAAGCAAGAGACCGATCATTTTCTTGGCGATCGCAAGCCTGCTGGTTGTCATCGGTGTGATACCGGTGATGTGGACCATCGGGGGTGTGCCATCCGGATTGGTCGAATATGGTGTTTCTTGGGAATTCAACGGACCTCTGTTCGAACCGCTCTGGCGTGGCCTCGACCGCCTCGAGTTTTCCGATCTGGTCAGCACTGCACTCGATAGTAGAAAAGAGGCATCTGGCGAGCACGAGTTCTGGAATCGTTTCTACCCCCTCAACTATCCGCAACTTTGGGCCAAGTTGTTCCTGATGGCGGGATTGTGCGTCGCTGTCGCTTTTGCGTGGAGGGAGAAGGACACAGTAGGTGCTTTGCGCAAGGTTTTTGGCTATGTCGTCATATTCTCTGCGACCGTCTATCCCTGGTACCTTCTTTGGGTGCTTCCATGGGCGACGATAACGCGAGATAAGGCTTGGTTGATGCTGTCGGGTCTGGTGATGCTCTGCTACGTCCCGCAATTCTCGACTGTGCCGCTTTTCCCTTGGATTCATGCTCTGATCTGGGTGCCGTTTGCTGGGGCTCTGATGGTATGGCGCCGATAACCTACGCTCTGACTCTTTCCTACCAGGGTACTGACTATGCCGGATGGCAGCGTCAACCCAATGCGGTATCGGTTCAGCAGAGGGTCGAAGAAGCGCTCTCGAGTTTCCTCGGGCAGGAGACTCGAATCCACGCGGCCAGTCGAACAGACGCAGGCGTTCACTCTCGGGGTCAGGTCGCTCATCTTTTTCTGGATCGAGAGTTTTCCGCCCAGGGCCTACAACACGGAACGAACCGGCACCTACCGATAGACATACGGGTGATGGCGGCCCACCGGATGTCGGAAGGCTTTCATGCTCGCAAGTGTGCCCGAGCCAAGGAATATCGGTATCGAATCCTGCGGGGTCGAGTTCTCTCACCGCTGGACGCGCCGTTTGCGCTGAGGATTGGCGGCGAGATCGACCTCGAGGCATTGAGGCTGGCCACCACCTACCTGTTGGGTGAGCATGACTTCTCGGCATTCGCGCTGTCTGGTGGAAGCCATGGGCAACCGTTCAGGACGATCGCCATGGCGGAGTGGATTGCCCGTGGGGACGAGTTGGAGTTGAGGATAGAAGGCAGCGGCTTCCTGAGAGGAATGGTCAGATCGATTGTTGGAACCCTGCTCGAAGTGGGTGGTGGAAAACGAGATCCTGGCGAGATCCGAGCCCTCCTCGAGGGGCGCCCGCGAAGCGAATCTGGCCCTACCGCGGCAGCCCAAGGGCTCACCCTCCAGCATGTTTTGTACCCTGAGGAGTGGCAACCAGTTGCCACAGGTGATGTGCTAGGGTAGCGATGCTTAGAAAGCAATTGGTAACTAGCCTTTTTGGCTCCCCATAATCCTGCTCGCCACCGTTTCATGGCGAATCGATAGCGGCTAAAGACCCGATGACTCGTATCCTCACCGCGGCGGTGAGTGTCCCGATTGCACTCGCCGGCATGTTCTGGCTTCCTGATGCCTGGTTCTTTTTGGCTCTGATCGTCGTTGCCGAGTTGGGAACTGTGGAGTACCTCCGTATCGTTTCTCAGGGCGGGATCGAACGTGCAACTCGCTTGCTGCTGATTCTCGTGCCGGTGGCCGCAGCGCTGATGACGCCTGGGGTGTTGCCTAGGATGGATCCAATCCTGGTTCCGGACGCCATTTTGCTGGCGGCCATCACGCTCACTCTTGGAGTGGCTTCGTTCGTCGTACTCGCTCGTGTTCCGGTTGCCCAGGGTCTGAGTACCTTCGGGGCTATAGCTTTCGGTCTGTTGTACTTTTCGATTCCGGTGGCCAGTCTCGTCCGACTCAGGCAGATCGGAGGCCCCTGGTTGCTTGTTCTATGCGTCTCCATCGTTTGGCTGGGTGACACCTTCGCGTTTTACTGTGGCAGACGTTGGGGCCGAAGCAAGTTGGCTCCGTCGATCAGTCCAAACAAGACCAAGGTAGGATCGATCGCAGGGCTGATTGCTGGGTTGATCGCGGCTACGGTATGGAGTTTGTTGGTTCTGGGTGAGCTGAGTGCAAGGGTTTTGATTCTGGCGGTGGTAGTTGGCGCGGCGGCTCAGATGGGCGATTTGGTGGAATCACTGCTCAAGCGCGGCGCGGGTGTCAAAGACTCTGGAACTCTGTTTCCCGGGCATGGCGGCGCCATGGATCGGCTGGATGCACTGTTTTTCGCTGCTCCGGCCACCTGGCTGTGCGTCTGGGTCATGGGCACCAAGGGCCTTGTTCCTTGACCAAAAGGTTGGCTGACTGGTCACTGGCCCAATCCTTGCCTACAATGCTGATCCGAATGACGGATCGACAGTTGACTGATCCGTCTCGTCTCGACCAACAACAGATTTCGGATTGACGCAATATGGAAAACCTAACGACATTTGCAACCAATACCCTGGCATTCGTCTTTGCCCTCGGGGTCATAATTTTCGTACACGAAGGCGGTCATCTCCTGATGGCCAAATTCTTCAATGTTCGAGTCCTGACTTTCTCTCTGGGATTTGGCAAGAAAATCTGGGGTTTCCGTCGAGGCGAGACCGATTACAAAGTCTCGGTGATCCCGCTCGGAGGCTATGTTCGCCTCGGAGGAGAGGATCCGACCGAGGTCAGTGACGACCCCAAAGATTTCCTGAACAAGCCACGTTGGCAGAGAATCCTCATCTATCTGGCCGGTCCCGCGATGAACGTAGCACTGGCGATTTTTCTTATCGCGGTTGTCTTGATGATGGGGATCGAAGTGATCTCGCTGCGCGAGATACCCCCTGTTATCGGCCAGGTGGTCGCGGGCTCGCCTGGCGAGGCTGCAGGGCTTCTGGCCGGCGATGAAGTGGTGCTTGTCAACGACAAGTCAGTTGACAGCTGGGACGAGGTTCATTTTGCGATCTTGACTTCTCCCGAGCAACCGATGAGCCTGCGGGTCAGCAGGGGTGACGAGACGATTGCGGTGACGCTGACGCCGTCAAAGATGCCGAAGTACGAGATCGGAGATGCCGGGTTGATACCGACGATCCTGCCCCGTGTTGCCCAGGTCGTCGAGGGTAGTCCCGCCGAAGCCGCCGGATTCGAACCGGGTGACGAGATTGTCGCGGTTGATGGCCGAGCCCTGTCTCAGTGGAACGAATTTGTGGCGCATATCGAGAGTCATCCGGACGAGCAGGTTCGAGTAGAAGTAATCCGCCTGAAGGATCCGGTGACTCTGACGGTTGTTCCCGGGAATGAGGGCGGTATTGGAAAGATTGGCGTCCGGCCCGGATATTTTCAGCGATTGGGCCCAGTCGACGCCCTCGTAGAGAGTGTGCGATTCAATTGGGACATGACCCGTCAGACCTTTTCGGTTCTCGGAAAGATCTTTACTCGTCAACTGGCGGCAAAAAGCGCCCTTTCAGGACCGATCGAGATTGCGGCGCTCAGCGGGGCTGCGGCACGATCGGGATTCAAGCACCTGCTCCAGCTCATGGGTCTGATCAGTATCAGCATCGCCATTTTGAACCTTCTCCCGATACCGGTACTCGATGGCGGCCAGATCGCGATCCTGTTGGTCGAGAGTCTGTTTCGGAAGGATCTTTCGTTGCGGGTGAAAGAGAGAATCAATCAAGTCGGAGTGGTTTTGATCGTTACGCTGATGGTTGTGGTGTTATGGTTCGATCTCGTGAAAAACCTGCCGGCTGGTTTGCTGCCGGGTTCAAATGGTTAGGAAGGGGAGGGATGTACGGTGGCCGACAAACTGAAGATTGGGGAAGACGCACCTGACTTCGATTTGACTTCGACCGAAGATGCGCTGCTAATGCTCCGGGATGAAGTTCCCCGGATGTTTGTAGTGTTGTATTTCTTTGGTGACCCGGCGCAGGAGAGATTTCGAGCCGATCTCGAGGTTCTGGCGAAAAGGCGAGATGAGCTGCTAGCACAACATACCGTGATCCTCGGAATCTCTGGGACCAAGATGCCGGCCTTGAAGCAAACACAGAAGGATCTTCATCTGCTTTTTCCGCTGCTCAACGATGATCGGAACTTTGCCGCGTCCTACGGCATCGAGCCAGCCGAGGACTCCGAGCTCGATCCTGCGTTGTTTCTAGTCGACCGAGATCGAAAGATCCTGTGGGAAGCGAATCCGGTTTCGTCCGTCGACACGGGTCTTCAAGAGATCCTCGCCACCGTTCGTCGCCAACCATCCCTAGTACCCAATATTCCTTCGGTCGTTGTAAACCGCGTTGTCGATTGGTGGGTAAATCGGGTCCGCGGCCCCCGAGTCGCCTGACGAGACCTTCTTACGCCCCTATCAGCGAGCGCAGCAGGTCTAGATCGCGGCGATGTCCGTCGCCGTCTTCACCGATCGGTGTTTCCAGGATCATCGGTACTTCGACCAGGTCAGGATCGTTTACAAGACGCTCGAACAGACCCAAAGGGATCTCACCCTTGCCGAGGTTCGCATGTCGATCGCGTTTGGAGCCGACTCCGAATTTCGAGTCGTTCATATGAATACATCCAAGGCTATCGGGCCCAAACAACGCCCCTAGCCCGGCAAAGAGATCGTCGTACCCTGTGGACTCATCAAGAGGGTACCCAGCCGCAAACGCATGGCAGGTGTCGACGCAGACACCAATGCGCTTCGCGAGCCCGGTGAGCTGTCGGATTTTTGCCAGGTGTTCCAGTCGAAATCCCACCAGGGTTCCCTGGCCGGCGGTGTTCTCGAGTAGGATTTTGGTCTTGCCTTTTGGGCGTGCCTCGAGAATCTCGACTAGCGATTCAGCTATCTTCTCCAGACCGATTTCGACGCCTTGGCCTAAATGAGCACCGGGATGGACTACAAGACCCGAAATTCCCAGAAGATCGCACCGGTCGAGCTCATCCCCAAGAGTTTCTTTGGATTTACTCAGGTTCTCTGGTTTGTTGGACGCCAGATTGATCAGGTAGGTGGCGTGAGCCACGATAGGTCCAATAGGGCTGTCGTTGTGTTTGCTACGAAACTCGGCAGCTTCGTCTTGACTTATCGGCTTACCCTTCCATTGGCTAGCGTTCTTGACGAATACTTGGATGGCTGTGCAGTCGAGGTCATCTCCTCGCCCGATGGCTTTGACAATACCGCCTGCGATTGAGACATGAGCGCCAATTGGAGAATGCATGAGCGGGATGCATCTTTCCATATTTTCACCCTTGGGTGTCTGCCTGGTGGCTGCTAGACTCCCGCGCATGTTGGGCAGGCTCGGAAGAGCGTTTTGGTGGCTGGCCTATGCGTTGGTCGTCGTGGTGATATTTACCGTCGCCGGCTACTTTGCATTCAGCTTCTTTGTGCGCAGCGGCGTCACCACAGTTCCCGATCTGGTCGCACTTCCGGAGGCCGAGATTGGCAGCCTGCTAGTCGACAATGGACTTCGTATGCGCCGTCACTATGAAGGCGACAGATATGACGAGGATATTCCCGCAGGTCACGTGCTCGAGCAGTCACCCAACGCAGGCAGCCTAGTGAAACGTGGAGCCGCTGTGGAGACTAGTATCTCCCTCGGTCCCGAGCGGATTATTGTGCCCGATGTGGCGGGGCAGGCGCTGCAGGCGGCGCTGGTGGAGCTGACCGCGTCAGGGCTCAGTATGGGACGAATCGTAAATGTGTATAGCATTGGTGCCGCACCTGGGACGGTGGTCGAGCAAGACCCCGAGGCCGCATCTCTGGTTGGACGGGGATCGGCTGTTGGGCTTTTCTTGTCAGCAGTCAGTAGGGCCGATACTTATGTCATGCCCGACCTCGCATACCGCAACTTCGAGGTGGTACGGTACTTTTTTGAGCGCCGCGGATTTCGCCTTGGGAGCATCAAGTTCGAGCCCTATGAAGGAATCGCGCCTGGTACGGTTTTGCGGCAGTATCCCCTGCCGGGGCATCCATTGGGCCGGCAGGACGTAATTTCATTGGTTGTCACAATAAGCTGATCGGGAAACCCAGAAAATGTTGTTATCACCATCGATATTGGCTGCCGACTTGGCCGATCTGAAAACGGCGGTGGAGCTTTGTGCGAAAGGTGGCGCTGACCTGATCCATGTCGATGTCATGGATGGTCACTTTGTTCCGAATCTCACATTCGGTGTCCCGGTTGTGCGCGCCCTATCGGCACATACCGATATTCCGCTCGAGGTTCACCTCATGGTGTCGAATCCAGAGCGTCTTCTCGACGACTATCTTGCCGCCGGGGCCTCATGGTTATCGGTTCACTGGGAAGCCGCAACTCATCACGATCGGCTGGTGTCGCGAATCCGAGATGCTGGCGTCAAGGCAGGACTAGCGGTGAACCCGGCTACACCTATCGAGGCTCTGGTCGAGATCCTACCCAAACTCGATTTCGTTCTCCTGATGTCAGTCAACCCCGGGTTTGCTGGCCAAACGCTTCTTCCCTACGTGGTCGACAAGGCGCGACGTCTGCGAATCATGATTCAAAATCAGCAGCTATCTATCACGATCGCGATGGATGGCGGGGTCGATTTGGAGAATGTGAATCAGGTGGTATCGGCAGGGGTCGAATTGTGTGTGGCCGGTTCGGCCGTATTTGGCAGCGACGACCCGGTTTCCAGCATGATCGAAATGCGCAGACGATCCGAGGTCACTGTCGCATGATGGAGCTGCGGAAGTTCTCGGCTCGGTCCACCGGGCTGGCTGGTGTTGCAGGGCGCTGGGTGGGTCTAGTTCTCCTCGGATGCCTGGCTGTCACCGGCTGCAAAAGCGGCGGCGGTGAGGATCCGGTCATGCGACTCTCCGCTGAGGAGGCATTCGAGCAGGGCAAAAGCTTGATGGAGAACAAGAAGTATCGGCAAGCCGTCGAGTATCTAGAACATGCCTTTGAGATTGCGCCCAATTCAGTGACAGGTCGCGAGGCACTTCTAATGGCCGCGGATTCTCTCTATCTTGACGGTGGTACCGCCAACTTCATCAAAGCAGAGGCCAAGTATCGAGATTTTCAGAATCGATTTCCGACCAGCGAAAGGGCTGACTACGTACAGCTTCAAATTGCCAACTGTTTGACCGAGCAGGTCTTGAAGCCCGATCGAGATCAGACGGCGACTCGAAAAGCGTTGGTTGCTTTTTACGACCTTCTCCGGGTCTACCCGACAAGCGAGAGCGCCGTTCAGGCACAAGAGGGAATCGGAGATCTCAAACGGCGACTGGCAGACCATGAGTACATGGTCGGAAGGTATAACTACAAGAGGCGCCTGTATGCAGCTGCCGAATCTCGCTTTTCGACGATGCTCGAGGAGTACCCGGGCTACTTGGAGCAGGATAAGGTTTTGTACATGCTCGGGCGATCGCAGATGAAACAGACACATGTCGGAGATGCTGAGGAGACTTTTTTTCGTCTGGAGAAGGAATACCCCGATAGCTCCTTCACAAGAAAGATCCCAAAGCTTCCCGATATTCCGCCCGAGGTGGAAGAGCTCGCCGAAGTCGTTGACGAGGAACCTGCAGAAAGTGCAGAAGAAGATTCAGAAGCAGAAGAAGATTCAGAAGCAGAGGAAGACTCAGGAGCAGAAGAAGACTCAGGAGCAGAAGAAGACTCATGAAAAATCAATCCGTATCAAGCCTGTGGATCGTGATAGCACTGCTCGGAGGTGGCTGTTCGAGCGGGTACTCATCGAGCTCACCCGACTACAGTAGTGACCTCGCCGAGATGAAAGAGCGGATTCTCGAGCTGCAGGAACAGGCTACCGTGGCAGACGTAGAGATCGAGCGACTGCGTCAGCAAGTTGCGCTTCTCGAGGGTCGTTTTGGCGGCGATGTCTCAGCGATCGAGGTGGTGGAACGGGTGGTCATCCAACAATCTCAACCTACTAGCTCGTCTGTCTCGACGCCGCTCGAACCGGTGAGCTCTATCGAAGTCGAGGAGTCCGACTTGGAGCCGGCTGTCGCGGCAGCAGCTGCGCAGAGTACCGCGATTGATGCGACCCCACCGGCTACAGCGCCCAGTGCGCCAGTACCCGGCTCCTCGACGTCGGGCACCTCGAGCTTGCCGGCGCCCGAGGTGGTCTCGACCTCCACATCCATACTGGAACCGGTCGATGCCGCTGGTCAGGCCCTTTACGACCGGGGGTACACCCTCTATCACCAGGGACGCTATCTCGATGCGGAGGCAAGTTTCCAGCGTTTCCTTCAGGCCAATCCTTCGACCGAGCTCTCAGACAATGCTCAGTTTTGGATCGGTGAAAGTCGCTATGCGCGGGGCGACATCCGGGGAGCGCTGGCTGCGTTTCGAGAGACTCTTCAGCGCTACCCCGACGGCAACAAAGTGCCCGATGCCCTGATCAAAGAAGGCGATTGTCTGACCAGTTTGGGCGACCGGGATGGGGCTCGCTCTCGATACGAGGAGGTCACACGACGCTTTCCGAGCTCAGCAGCCGCGATTATGGCGGAAGAGAGACTCGCCGCTCTGGATTAGCCAACACTTGTCACCCCGCTCCGGCTGCAACGGCGGATTTGCCCACGCCTGTAGCGTTGCGCTCGGTCGCGACGCCTTACAGGCACAGGCATCTAGACCGTTTCGCTCGAAGCGAGGTGAGAAGTGTTGGCTACCATTCTTGATCGAGCTTGATCCTATTGAGGCAGGCCTGGAGCCCTTTTGTGGGTGGGCTTTGAGGTTTCTGAAGTGCCGTTCTGGCACTCTGAAGCTCAATCATCGGACGGTCGACGGTGGAGCACTTCCTTGACAGGCCCATACAAAACTGTGTACGTTGTCATCTGATAGCTAGAAATCTATATATGATGCATATTTATGGCCGACTGCCGTAGCGCTTTCGAAGGAGGTCCAGGTATGACACCGCGTCGTTTTTCCTTTCTGGCTCTGTTGATTCTGGTGCTCGGGATCAGCGGGGTTTTTGCGGATGATCAGCCGCCAAGCAATCTCCACATGGTCGATGACCACTGGACAGCGTGGGATCCTCCCACCTCCTTTCCAGAGGGTACCGAGGTTTACTCTATTGAACGGGGCGACACCCTTTGGGATCTCTCCAATCAGTTCTACAGTGATCCCTATCTGTGGCCTCAACTATGGGAGCGAAACCGGTATATCCTGGATGCGCATTGGATCTATCCGGGCGACCCCCTTGTTGTCGGTGTAGAAGTTACACCCATCGAGGACGTATCGGATATGTCTGACGACACCGATCAAACCGCCGGTCTCGATGATGACGATGAGATGCATCTCGATCGTGCCCTGTCCGCCCCTGTTCCCCTGGGCAGTGAGGACGATATTTATTGTGGTGGTT
Organism: uncultured Polyangiaceae bacterium; assembly: GCA_964195975.1. Taxonomy (GTDB): domain Bacteria; phylum Acidobacteriota; class Thermoanaerobaculia; order Multivoradales; family JAHEKO01; genus CAXMQZ01. Next base: position 31,891 of record CAXMQZ010000109.1, read on the forward strand.
ACATCACACCTGAGAAACAAAGCTTCGACCACAGCGTTATTGGAAGCGAGCATACATTCAGCGGCCATTCGGGCTCGGTCTCCCCGTTGATCAAGAAGATTCACTACGACAGCTTCTATCTCAATCTCGCTCTTGGCGATGTGGTCTATATCAGCGGCGGCCGGGAGACTGGATTGATGCCGGGATCGGTCTATACAGTGGTCCGACCCGAGTCGACCGTGCAGCACCCGACCCGAAGGAAGAGCATCGGTGAGTTCAACCGATACCTAGGTCGCGTGAGGATACTTTCCACCCAGGAAGAGACGGCAATTGCAGAGATCGTCCACTCCTGTCATCCGATCACGGTGGGCGACTACCTCAAGCCTTTCAATCCGGAACCGGTTCCTCTGGCCCGTCTGTCGGGTTTGGTGGGTGTGAACGACCCGGTTTCGAACGAGGCGCTAGTTGACGCACCGTTCATCGTTTTGGCGAATACGGGCAATGTCTCACTTGGACAGGGACACGTTGTCTATATCGACCGTGGTGCGCAAGATGACGTGGCACCTGGTGATCTGTTTACGATTTACCGGGACACGCCTAGCGGATTACCGCCGCTGATGATAGGTGAGTTGGCCGTTCTCTCGGTCGGTGACGAGGCATCTTTGGCCAAGATTCTGGCCTCTCGGTTCACGGTGCATGTCGGAGACAGGCTCGACCCGAAACTACACTAAATCGTAAGCATAACGGTCTATCCGACCGCTTCGGTTCTGTGGTACTCTGGCCTCCTCTCGTCAGAGGTACCGGGGTGCGATGTGGTGATGAAGCAGAACCTGAACGGTCGACTCATACAGATCGTAGATGAATTGGTGCGGCGCGGGCTAACGCTCGATCAGGCCAGGCGCGAATTCGAAAAGCAATTCATCGTCGCCACCCTGAAGACAAACGAGGGCAGTTTCTCTCGTTCCGCCAAGTCGCTGGGTGTTCATCGGAACACCCTGCGCAATAAGGTTTGCGGCCTGGGAATCGCGACGCGAGATTTCTCCGAACCGGCCTCTCGTCGGCGTAGGAGCATGGGTCACTGAGTCTTCATCGGACCGATTGGACATCTACCCCGTTTTTTTGTACAGTACAGCGCTCGGCGCCCTTCTTTGCGCCTCGGAGTGGTAAAATCCCTACTCGGCCGTAGCTACTGGCTCAGTATCCAATAACGAAAAATAACAAGTAGTCCAGCAACCGAGGTCGGTTCTCAGTAACCGTGTCTCGTTGTTGGATCTGAAAATAGACAAAATGAAGAAATGGTCACAGAGTCGAGCACCGAGAGTGGTTCTCGCCACGGCTCTCTTTCTCGTGGTCTCGTTTAATTCGCCGCCCTCCATTCCGTCCGTTCCAGACGACCGTCCCGAGCCGCCTTCTCCTGAGGAGATCTATCTGCTCGAGCAAGTCGCCGAGTGGGTCCTGGGGCAGCCGATGACGACGGATTTTGTTGCCTTCAATGATTTCGACATCGTCTCGGCTGTTCAGTCGAGTCCGCAGAGCTTCGAGCTTTTTCGAAGCTATGCGAAGGATTCCTCCAGGCGGGATCTGTTGCGGGCGCTACCTTATGGTGATGTGATCGCGAGAGTTGCCGATCGCCATCGCATCGATGGCCTGTTGGTTGCTTCGATCATGGAAGCGGAATCGGGCTTCGACTCCTCGGCGATCTCAGCACAGGGCGCCATGGGATTGATGCAGGTAATGCCCTCTACTGCCAATCTGTCTTCTCTGGAAGACCTTCTGGAGCCTGAGATCAACATCGAGCTGGGAACGCGCTATTTTGTCAATCTTCTCGATGAGTTCGATGGTGATGTGGCTCTGGCTTTAGCGGGCTACAACGCAGGACCCGGATGCGTGAAACGGTTTGGAGGGATGCCTCCGTATCGAGAGACGCAGAAGTATGTCGACCGAGTTCTCACCCGGTACGTGCATCATCAGCGCGATCTGTGGAATACGTCGGGCGACCGTTTCTGGCTTTTCTAGTAAGTAAATTCTAGAGGGGCGTGCTACTTCTGGATCTGACTGGAGCTTTCGCTGTCTTCGGAAGGCTTGGAGTCGTCCGCCTTGAGGCCCTTCTTGAAGTTCCTAATACCTTCGCCCATGCCCTTTCCGAGCTGTGGCAGCTTCGAGGCACCGAAGATAATGATGACGATCAGAAGGATGATGAGAAGCTCTTGAAATCCTGGCATTGTCTTGTCCTCTCCAGATTTATCCAAGTCGGCAACAATCAGAGTGATTACCGAGAAGAGACTTTCAGTTTAGCAGAACTACTCAGATCTCCTTGTAGTCTTTGCCACTCGACTGGATAGTGAAGGATCGCCAGGAGTCGCCGATCGCGGGCAGCAGGCCGGAGAAATCCGGCAGCTCCCCGAGGTGATACAGAGCCCGAACCAGCGTCGGTGGGATCAGATGCAGATGGCGTTTGCTGCCGCGCTGAGAGAACAGCTCGAATGTGCCGATGGCTTTGAGGGTTCGCTGTGCCGCTGCCTGATGGTAGGTGGCAAGGTCCTTGGCGGTCGTAATCAGGTCGCCGAGCAACTCTCTTTCGACCTCCGGTGGGGGAAAAATACTGTCGTTGAGAAGCGACGCCAAATCGTAAAAGGGTGGGCCCTTCCGCAGGTCTTGATGATCGAGAACGACAAGCGCAGGAGGAGGATCGGCAGGCACGAGGTTGCGTGCCATGAAGTCCCGATGACAGGAGGTGCCTGGAGCAGAGCCGAGGTTCTCGCAGAGTCGATCGAGGGCTTTGCGGAGCTGCTCGGCAGTGACTCTATCCCCTACAAGCCCGCGTGGCTCGAGAAACAGGTTCCAGGTTTGCTCGAGCTCTCTGCAAAAAAGAGCGCCATCCAGGGCTGGGTTCAAGTCGGCAACGGTTTCGATCGGGATTTCTTGAATTCGCTGCAGTATCTCCTTGCCGCTTTCGAGCCAGGGTAAAAGGCGATCCCATGGATCTTTTGTCATGCTGTAGAGGGTGTCAGCGCCTAAATCTTCAAGCATCATGAAACCTGTCTCACAATCGGCGGCGAGGATCTCTGGTGAGCGAACTCCAACCCGATCTAGTAATCTCGCGGTGACCGTAAAATTTCGACAGGAATCGCGAAGTTCAGGGGGGTAAAAGGCGACGATCACGCTCTCACCATCGACTCCAACCGCCCGGTAATAGCGCCGGGCGGAGACATCTCCTTCCAGTCTGTCGAGCCGAACCCCTTTCCGGTTTCTCGAGTTCAGCCAGTCGGCGACAGCCACCAGGTCCGGCTCGGAAGTAGGCGTTTCGATCATGACCGTGCGCACGCTACCATACCGTGACGGCGGTGATTGACAGCCCCGGTTGGCCAGAGCATAATCGCTTCACAAGACGAGAACCGTATCTGAGAGGACCCACTTTTGGACGCTAAGCTGCGACGCCTACTTCAAGATTTGCGAGGTGCAATCACCGAAGCATTGGCGGACTCTTCTGAGGTGTCCCGATCGATGGATAAGATTCGCGAGGAGGGCTGGTCTGTATATCTCGTCGTTGACCGCAAAAACGAAAACGAGACACCCGAAGGGTTCGAGCTCACCACAGAAAAGAAGTCTCAGGAGGATCCTGGATTCAGGATCGATACGCAGGACCTATCGTTTCTCAAGTCGCTAGGAATCGATCCGACGCGTCGCGTGCGACGGCGTCGATAGTCCTTGACCCGCATGATTCATGAGCGGCTCGGTCCTGAACAATGCTGGCTGGCGAGCTCTAACTCGCTATTTGCTGTGTAACCAAGCAAAGGTGAAGTTGCGCCCTGCTGCGGGACCCTCCCGGCGATAGCTCGAGAGCCACTGATCGTTGCAACGAGTGCAGCACTCGAGGGTATGGATTTGCCTCAATCCCATCGCAGTAAGCTGGGCGTTCACTGCCTTTGCCAAGTCGATTGTCGGCCGTTTTGAGCCACGATCGCACACCACCTCCGGGCTAGTGGCGGCAGCGACCTGCTCTGCTACCTCAGGGCCAACCTCGTAGCAGCAGGGGCCAATTGAGGGTCCGATCCATGCCGCCAACGCGGTGGGGCTGGCGCTCAAGGCAGCCATTGTCTTGGTGGCGATTCCGGATGCAATGCCCCGCCAGCCTGCGTGGATGACCGCGAGATGCTTCTCGCCTACCAGGACGATGGGGACGCAATCGGCAGTGGCCACCGACAGCGCCAAGCGGTCTTGGGTAGTCGTGAGGGCATCGCCCTCCCCGGAGAATCCCTTGACTGCATTTACAGACCGATTTGAATGGATCTGTTTCACCCACGCCACTTCGGCGGCGGGCTCTGTAGTGACAGCGTCGAGAACGTCGCTCCGGTCTGAGTAGCAGCCTCGTCCGACAAAGAGGATCGAAGCTTTCGAGCTCTTGGTTTGCCAGTACCAATGCCCACCGCGCCGGTCGGGGAGAGGGCAAATTTGTCGAGGCGTAGGCATGGGGTTGAAAGTAGTGTTTGAAAGTGGTGTCAGGCATCTTAGCCCGCTACACTAGCGCTGAGCGCGTGGCATCCTCGAGAGCGTTCAAGACCGAAGGCCTAGTGGACCTTGATTCAATTCCTTAGCGTATCGAAGCAATTCTCCGGTGGCTTGGCTGCATTGCGCGGTGTCAGCTTCGAGATTTCGCGCGGCGAATTCGCTTTCCTCAGAGGTCATAGTGGCGCAGGGAAGACTACTCTACTGAAAATGATCTACCGAGAGGTGGAACCCACAACCGGCCAGATTTTGGTCAATGGGCGCAATGTAACATCGATTCCCCGCCGAAAGGTTCCCTTTCTTCGTCGTTCTATCGGCGTGGTGTTCCAGGAGTTCCGGCTTATCCAGCGACGAACCGTTTTCGAGAATGTCAGCTATCTTCCTCAGATTCTCGGTCTGGGCGAGCAGGAGCGAAGGCGTCTCGCTTACCAAACCCTTCGCAGAGTTGGTCTGGCGCAGAGAATGAGCGCGCTGCCTCATCAACTTTCCGGCGGTGAGCAACAGCGAGTCGCAATTGCTCGAGCGCTGATGAATCGGCCCGAAATACTCTTGGCCGATGAGCCGACCGGCAATCTCGATCCGGATCTCTCCTGGGAGATCATGCGTCTGTTTGTGGAAATCAATCGTAAGGGTACTACTGTCTTGCTGGCGACTCATGAACCCACTTTCATCAGAGCCATCGGGGGGAGGATTCTGACTCTAGAGAAGGGCCGGCTTGTAGGAGATGAAGCGGTAGACGGTGATGGTCGATTCGAGGACGAGCAAGTGGATCCGTACGGTGTCAGCGAGGCGAAGTCGCAGGAGAGCAAACCTTGAGTATCTTGCGAATTCTGACGTATTTCTTTGGCGAGGCAATCACGAGTCTGCTTCGTAGCTGGAGGGTGAGCCTGCTCGCACTATCGACGATTGCCATGAGTATCTTCATCGCAGGTACCTTTTTGCTATTGAGCAACAATCTCGATCGGCTCGTACATGATTGGCGTCGCGAGGCCAAGATCATTGTCTACCTCGAGTCAAATATCTCGGCGGAGGCTCTTGGCCGGGTGACAGAGCTTGTCGAGAGGGGGGATTGGATTGGTGAGGTCGAGACAGTCACAGCGGCCGAAGCGAGGCTCCGATTCGAAGAGACCTTCCCGAGTGTAAAGGAGCTTCTCGAGACCTGGCAGGATGAACCGCTCCCGCCCTCGCTCGAGATTGGCTTCGATTCGGCTCTCATGGATCGGGAGCTCTTCGATGATTGGTTGAGTACTCTACGACAGGACCCAGCGGTTGTAGCTGTCGATGATGATAGGGATTGGCTGCGTCAACTCGATGCTTTTATCCGCTTGCTGAGAAGTCTGGCGATGGTAGTCGGAGTTTCATTGCTCGGGGCAGCGATCTTTACGATTGCGAGTGTGATTCGCTTGGCTGCTTATCTTTACCGGGACGAAATAGCGGTAATGAGATTGGTGGGTGCGACCGAGTTCTACATTCGAGGGCCCTTCTACTTCGAGGGCTTGATTCAGGGCGTCGGAGGCGCCATCGTCGCTCTTGTGGGTCTCTATTTGGCTTTTCTGTTGCTCAATCCTCAGAGCTCGACCTTGCTGCTCGGCACGGTCTTGATCGAAGAATTCTTGTCGTGGAATGCGATTCTCGGCCTTCTGGCGATCGGTGCTGCAGCTGGAACGCTCGGAGCGGTGATGTCTCTACGCCGCGAATCGTTGGCTCCCGACTGACTAGAAGCTTTTGTTGGCCAAAAAAAAGAGGGGCTGTTGGCCCCTCTTGAATTCTTCGTTGGAAGAGTCCCAGCTAGTTGTTGGGAGCTCCGCCGCCAGGAAGATCCTTGAGCTCAGCTTCGAGAGCTGCCTTCGCATCCTCCAGCTCTCTGCGGATGCGGTTCTCCTCCTCGACGTCGGCGTTGAACTCGGCAGTCTGTTGGTTCTTTTCTACCCGCGCGACACCAGCGCTGTTGCCTGCAACCCTGTAGGCTTTCATGGCTTCGGGGTAGCGCTTCTGTTTCTCATAGACAAAACCGATTTGCCCTTGAATTGTTTTCTGATCCTTGGGGTTATTTGTCTTGGTCAGAGCACTTCGTAGGGACTTCTCAGCCGCGGAAAAATTTGATTTCTGAGTGTATGCCTGACCCCGATAGTAGAGAGGCAGCCAGTCACTCGGATTCTTGCGAGCAGCTTGCTGCAGTGTCGACAGAGCACCGTCGTACTGTTTGGCACCTAGCTGAGCACCGGCCAGAAGCATCAAGTTGTCGTAGCTGGGGTCTAGGCCGACCAACTTGGCTCCCGTTTTGGCAGCCTTTTGGTACGCCTGAGTCTTTGCGTCCAGTCCTCTGCTGGTGCGACCCACCCTAACCAAGGCTTGAGCGTAGGCGCTCAGCTTCTCAGGATCGTTTGGCGCCAAGCTCGCCGCCTTACCCAAGGCGCTTACGGCGGTGTTTGTGTCACCTGCCCGCAGCGCAGCAGCGCCGTACTGGTATTGCAGGTTGGCGTCATTTGGCTTGGCCTTGGCAGCCTGGGCCAACTCACCGAGCGCTCTTCCACTGTCTCCGCTTTTCTCCAGAGCGAGAGCGAGCATCTGATGCACAGCAGATTTCTGCGCAGCAGGCAGCGACGATGAATCGATCTTGCCCAGAATTGCTGCGGCGTCGGCGTACTGACCCACCTCGAGGTAGACCTTCCCGAGTGGCAGTTGAATCTGCACACTGTTTGGCTCGAGCTCGTAGGCCTTTTTCAGGTGAGCCAGAGCTTCTTGATTGCGCTTCAGCTTTGCAAGGCTCTGTCCCAGCATTTGGTGGCCCTGGTAGACGTCGGGTCGGTCGTCGACGAAGGCCTGAAACTGCTTGGCAGCCTCGCCGTAGTCGCCGCTCTTGAAGGCGGTAACTCCTGCATCCCAGTCTGCTTCGACTGCACTAGCGCCAATGAACAGAGCAATGCCTATTGTGAGGGTCGTTGTGATTTTCTTCAAAACAGTTGCGCGCCTAGTGTTCATACGATAGCCAGTCAGCCGTTGGTTCCTTTCCAGAGCTTACACCTACTGTAAGCGGAAGTTGACCGTCAGGTTGTAGATTACGGCCACCGGCTTTCCGTTCAGAGTCGCCGGTTTGAATTTCCACTTCTTGACGGCATCGGCAGCTGCATCGTCTAGTCCCATCGGCAGCCCCTTGAGGATCTTGACATTGGTCACGTTGCCGTCTTTGTTGATGATTGCTTCGATAATCACGACGCCTTGAATGCGGGCTTTGCGAGCGATCTCCGTGTATTGGGGAGAGGGTGCGACGATTTTCGCCGGTGGTTTCACATCGCCGCCAACACGAATCGGCCCTTCGGGCTCGGCGGCGGGCGGTCCTTCGGGGATCCCGAAGATAATGTCCGTGTCCGGAATATCGATTTCTGGTGTGATCTCGTCAGGAAGCCTGATGGGTTCGGGCTCGTCGGGAGTCGGATCAGGAATCGGAACCTTCTTCGCCTTCGGCTTTGGAATCTCTTGCTTCTGTTTTGGCGGTGGCGGCTTGAATCGGACCTGCTGTACAACGTAAACCTTCTGTTTCTTGGGTGCGCCGGCCTGGGCTACGATCTCGGGCACGGTGATCAGAAAGATGACTATGTGAATAATGATCGCTACCGCGATGGCGATGCGCATGTACTTGCGGTCGTCTTCGTACTCCTGCGCAAAGAGCTCTTCTGCACCGATCATGGCCGTCGTCGAGGGTGCTTTCTTCTCTTCTGCCATAGCCGCCCCCTAGTACCAGAACATGTTGATTTCGCGCTGTGTCGGGATCGACACATTCTTGATCTCGAAACCAATCTTGTCCGGAGCCTGGCGTATCTCGTCGAAAACATCGACCATATAACCGTATTCCGTCATTTCTCCGGCTCGAATAATCACCGGTTTCATGGGATTGCGTTCGAGCTTTGGCTTCAGGTAGTCGAGTACCTCCTCGAGAAGCATGGATTTGTTATCGACAAGAAGGACTCCACCAGGCTGGATCTCGATGAGCACAGACTCCTCCTTGTCGACAAGAGGTGTGTCTTCGTCTTGAGGCAACGAGAAATCGATTCCGCGGGTCGCAGCAAAGGTGGTGGTTACCATGAAATAGATGATCAGCAGGAATGCGATATCTGCCATCGACGAAGTAGGAATCTCCTCGTCGATCTTTCTGCGTGTGATCTTCATCGCATCATCCTCCAGGCGCGACGCTAATCGTCTCTTGCTCTGAAAGCAGATAGATGACTTGAGCCTTTGCCTGTTTCAGAGAGTCGATGACTGCGTCGACATATCGATATGGAACATTGCGGTCGGCTTTGAGAACGAATTCCTTGGCTGGGTCTCTCGCCACAACATCCGCAGCGAAAGACAGCACATCAGCCTGGGAAACCGGAACGCTTATCTCTTCGCCGCCGCTGACTCGAATTTGACCCGACTCTGTGACCGAAATGTAGGCAGCCTTCTTGGGTATCTCGAGTCGGATCTGGGTCTTTGGTAAGAGCACCTGCGTCTTGTCGACTTCAAAGTTGATGGTGACCATGAAGAAGATGATCAGCAGGAAAGCGATATCCGCCATCGAAGCGGTTGGAATTCCTTGGTTTTGAACCGATCGTACGAGTAGTTTCATCGTCTAAAAGTACCTCGAGTCGGCTGATCGACCTCTTCTAGCTTGCCGGAGCCTTTCCTGCCGCAGCCGCGCCAGCGCCAGGTCGGCGAACGGATGGTTCTGGCTTGATGCCACTTCGCTGCATCTCGCCGAAGGTTTCGAGCAACATATTGGTCGAGATCTCGATATCCCGCACGAACTTGTTGATTCGACTCATGAAGAAGTTGTAGGCCAACTGAGTCGGAATAGCGACGGCCAAACCTGCGGCCGTGGTGATCAGAGCTTCAGAGATACCTGCGGCCACCAACCCTGGGTTGGAAAGACCCGCCTCTGCAAGGGCATCAAAGGATTTGATCATTCCCGCTACGGTGCCGAAAAAACCAAGAAGGGGAGAGACGTTTGCAATCGTCGCGAGCCACACGAGATTTCTCTCCAGACGGCCCATCTCGAAGAGCGCCGCATTTTCAATCGTCTTCTCAACGTCTTCTTTGGGCTCACCGTACTTGAGCAGTCCAGCCTTCAAGATCGACGGGACCGGACCACGATATTCCTCGCAAACCTTGATGGCATCTTTGATCGAACGGTTGACGATCAAGGACTTCCGAATCTTGGCCAGAAATTCATTGACGTTGATTTTGGCCCGCCGTAGTGCGATTGCGCGCTCGATGATGAAGATCACTCCGAGCAAAGAGAAAATCAGAAGCGGGTACATCACCGGGCCGCCTTCCCTGAACAGCTTCATGAAAGTTCCGCCGAAATCCACGACATTCCTCCTCTACATGAAATTAGACCCAAGAAGGTCGGATTGAGTTCCCGCCGGCCATCACAGGTCATTGATCCCCGCGTCCAAAAAACTCGAGCGCGAGTCCGTTAGCTCTCTAAATTGTCAACAGCGAGAGTCTATGCCTCACTGACCGTGGAAACAAGGTTCGCATCGTAGCACCGATTCCTGGGGCACACAACCAGCTAACCATTATGGTACAGGTCACGAATTACTGCCACCTAAGACTGCCTCGATACAAGCTCATCCATGCGATATCGCTGCACATAGCAGATAGCCAACGCCAGGGCATCCGAGGCATCGAGGGAGATGGACTCCTTCTCGAGGGAGAGGTGCAACCGGACCATGTGCTTGACCTGTTCCTTGTCCGCTCTGCCGTTGCCGCTGACTGCATTCTTGACCTCGGCGGGAGAGTATTCGGCGATGGCCAATCCCTGATTCACTAGAACCGCTATTAGTGCCCCTCTCGCTTGGGCCAGGACGACCAGCGATCGGGCATTGAGTCCGAGAAAAGGGGTTTCCAATACTGCGATTTCAGGATGCCAGCGCTTGGTGAGGGCCTCGATCTCCGTGGCCAAGCGAGCGAGTCGCTCTGGCACCGGCATTTTTGCCGAGCACGAGATACGGCCGAAGTCGAGAACACGAAGGGAGCCGCGACAGGTTTCAATCAGCCCGAACCCGGTATGTCGACTTCCTGGGTCGATCCCTAGTATCAGCAAAACCTAGTCATCTCGCGCGGTCATGATTAGTGCGGGTTAACTCGCCTGCTCAGCCAGAACATCGGCATCGATCTCGAAGTTGGACCAGACATGTTGGACATCGTCATGTTCTTCCAGGGCCTCCATCAGGCGCAATACGACCGGCGCTTTTTCGGCATCGACTCCCATCCGATTCTTGGGCAGCATCGCGAGCTCTCTCGCCACCAAAGGAACCTGGCGTTCCTCGAGTTGCTCGCGGATCGAAGCGAAGTCGTCGGGCTCTGAGTAGATCTCATAGGTTTCGTCTTCGATCGAGATATCTGCGACATCGAGCTCGAGCGCCAGCTCCATGAATTCTTCTTCGCTCATCGATTCCTTTTCAACTACAAAGAAACCTTTTTTTTGAAACATCCAAGCGACACAACCGCTGTCTCCAAGGTTGCCGCCGTTCTTGGAGAATAGGTGGCGCAGATCAGCCACCGTTCTATTGCGGTTATCGGTGAGGCCTTCGACGAGGATGGCGACTCCTCCAGGCCCATACCCTTCGTAGGCGACCTCTTCGTAGGAGACGCCCTCGAGCTCACCGGTTCCCCGCTTTATTGCGCGATCGATGTTGTCGCTGGGAACGTTGCTTGCTTTTGAGTCCTGGATGGCGGTTCGGAGACGAGCGTTGCCGCTTGCGTCGCCTCCTCCCATCCTGGCGGCCACCGTGATCTCCTTGAGAAGCTTCGTCCAGAGCTGCCCTCGGCGTGCATCGGTGACAGCCTTCTTGCGTTTGATTTGGGACCACTTGCTATGACCAGCCATTCAATGACTCCTGCATGGTTCGATCTGGTGCAGCCTCTCATTCTAGCGTGTGAGGGCAGTGCGCATATTGACGCCCCGAGATTTTCGTTGTTAGATAGCGCTGCTGTTTCGAGAAAAGATCGGATCCTTTCGATGGCCTGGTTCAGACGCTCCAAGAAACCCAAACCCATAGGCGAGAATCGCCGGCGAAGCTCGGTGCCGGAGGGACTGTGGGTCAAGTGCGAGGGTTGCAAGGAGATCATCTACTCGAAGGAGCTTCTTCGAAATCAACGGATCTGCCCCAAATGCGGGTTTCACTTCCGTATCTCCGTGCCGGACAGAATCGAGCTGCTTCTCGATGAGGACAGTCCGGTTGAGCTCTTTTCCAAAGTCTCTCCTCTGGATCCGCTGAAGTTTAAGGACACCAAAACGTACAAGGATCGCCTCAAGCGCTACCAGGATCAAATTGGCGTGAGAGACGCGGTGACCGTCGTGGAGGGCCGAATCGACGGCGAACCGGTGATTCTGGCAGTCATGGACTACCGGTTCATGGGAGGGTCGATGGGGTCTGTGGTGGGCGAGAAAATCACCCTCGCGTGCGAAGAAGCGATCAGACGAAAGGTTCCTTTGGTGGTGGTTTCGGCCTCTGGCGGAGCCCGTATGCAGGAAGGGGCATTGTCGCTCATGCAAATGGCCAAGATCAGTGCCGCATTGGCCCGCTTGCGCGAAGCAGGGTTGCCCTACTTGTCGATCCTGACCGACCCGACTACAGGAGGAGTTACCGCCTCGTTTGCCATGCTGGGTGATCTCAATATCGCTGAGCCAGCAGCTTTGATCGGGTTTGCCGGACCAAGGGTCATACAGCAAACAATCGGCGAGAGCCTTCCAGACGGTTTTCAACGAAGCGAATTTCTTTTCGAGCACGGCTTTCTGGATCTCGTGGTGGATCGCAAGGATCTGAAGGAGACCGTTGCGAGATGCCTACGACACTTCACCTGACTCTGTGAGCTCGTCGCAAGATCTCGACTCGATCCTCCGCCGTCTCGAGCGATTTGGTGTCCGACTGGGTCTCGAGACGACACGGCGACTTCTGGAGGGATTAGGAGATCCTCAGCTTCGATATCCGGTGGTCCTGGTAGCTGGTACGAATGGCAAGGGCTCCACGGCAGCGCTGTTGGCCGCGATGTCGAACGCGGCCGGATATCGCACCGGACTCTATACCTCGCCGCATCTCGAGACAGTAGAAGAGCGAATTCGGGTCAATGGCATCGGCATCTCTCGCCAGCATCTCGAAGCGGTAGTCAGCCGGGTCGTCGAGAGTGCGGATCGGGTGCTCGGACACGCTCCAACGTACTTCGAGGCTCTCACCTCGGCTGCTTTCGACTATTTCGCCAAACAAGAGGTGGATCTGGCTGTCTTCGAGGTGGGCCTCGGTGGTCGACTCGACGCCACCAATGCTGCCGAGCCGGTCCTTTCGTTAATCACCCAGATCGGTCTGGAGCACCAACAATTCTTGGGCGACACCCTCACCAGCATTGCTCGTGAGAAGGCCGGCATCCTTCGAGGCGGCATTCCCGCCATCGCGTGGCTCGAGCACCCCGAGACCAGAAAAGCGGTCAAGGAGCAAGCTGAGGCGATCGGTGCAGATCTTGTTTTTGGACCGGATATGGCAACCGTGGCCGTTGGAAGAGCAATGGGGTTTTCTGGTCAGGAGCTACGGATAAGGACTTCGAAAGATTCCTACGGAATCGAGACACCCCTGATTGGAAGCTACCAGCGTCCGAATCTGGCCTTGGCGGTATTGGCGAGCGAATTACTGGCGAAGAACGGCTACCCTCGGCTTACTGCGGAGGCGATTACCAAGGGGGCGCACGATGTGCGCTGGCCGGGACGATTGGAGATGGTCGAGCTGGCAGAGGGGCCGTCGGTGCTTCTCGATGTGGCCCACAATCCAGACGGTGCTCTCGCTTTGAGGTCTTTTCTGGATGAGCAGGTCCAACCCTACGATCTCTTGTTTGGTGCCTTGGAGGACAAGGAAGTTTCAGCGGTCTTGCCGTTGTTGGCAGAGAGTGCAAGCAGGGTCATCTTGACTGCACCCAACTCCCCCAGAGCTCTAGCACCCGAGACTTTGCTCTCTCTGATAGCGAGCCCTGCAGTGGCGGTTGAGCGCCACAGCGAGGCAGCCCTATCTCGCGCGTTGGGGCAGGAGGGCCAACTACTTGTAATTTGCGGCTCTGTGTATCTAGTGGGGGAGATCCGTTTGGAGCTTCGGCGGCGATTTGGAACACCAGCCGCGGCCGTCGATTTGGTAGCTGCTCCGAGTCAGCTGGGCGGATCGTAGAGCGGGAAGCGCTGGCAAAGGGCCTCGACCTGGCTGCGGACCTCGGACAAGAAGTCCTCGTCTTCCGGTCTGTCGAGGACAGACACGATCAGGTCGGCTATCGCCGTCATCTCGGGCTCCTGCATACCGCGCGTGGTCACAGCTGGCGTGCCGATACGAATGCCCGATGCCACCAATGGCGGGTTCGGGTCATATGGGATCGTGTTCTTGTTGACGGTAATTCCTGCCTTCTCCAGAGACTGCTCGACGAGTTTTCCGGTCAAAGCTCGGGTGGAAAGGTCGACCAGGAAGACATGGTTGTCGGTGCCGCCTGACACAATTCGCAAACCGCGATCCGCCAGTTGGCCAGCCATCGTCTGGGCATTCAGAACAATTTGTTTCTGATAAACCTTGAACGACTCCGCCAGCGCTTCGTTAAACGCGACCGCTTTGGCCGCTATCACATGCATCAGCGGACCCCCTTGGATCCCAGGGAATACAGATCTGTCGATCTTCTTCGCGTATTCCTCTCGGCATAGGACAAGACCGCCCCTGGGTCCGCGAAGAGTTTTGTGAGTGGTCGTGGTAACAAAATCGCAGTGGGGAATCGGGGAGGGATGGATGCCAGTTGCCACGAGCCCTGCGATATGGGCGATATCCGCCATCAGAAGGGCGCCGACTTGATCGGCAACCTGTCGGAATCGCTCGAAGTCGATGATGCGACTATAAGCGCTGGCGCCGCAGATGATCAGTTTGGGCTCATGCTCTGATGCCAGCCGCGCGACTTCGTCGAAGTCGATGGTTTCGGTGTCACGATCTACACCGTATGCGACCACATCGAAATCTCTACCAGAGTAGGAGAGACGGTGACCATGGGTAAGGTGACCACCGCTGTTTAGGTCCATCCCCATAAGGATGTCGCCGGGCTCCAGCATGGCAAAGTAGACCGCCATGTTGGCCTGGGTGCCACTATGGGGTTGAACATTCGCGTGTTCTGCACCGAACAGCTCCTTTGCACGGGAGATTGCGAGCCGCTCTGCCTCGTCGACGTACTCGCAGCCACCGTAGTAGCGGCGCCCTGGGTAGCCTTCGGCATATTTGTTGGTCAGGACACTGCCTGTAGCCTCCAAAACCGCCCGACTAACGAAGTTCTCCGATGCGATCAGCTCCAAAGACCTAGTCTGGCGTCGAAGTTCGTTGGAGACGGACTCGAAAACCTCTGGATCGGACGCTTCAAGCGTTCGGAAGTCAGACATCGAGAAACTCCTTTTGCAATCTAGTCAAAGTGGCCAGATTGTTTTTTGCTTATGGATCGGGGAAACGTCCTGATCGTGAGGGTGACTAATTTTCGCCAGTGTCGTCGGATTTCTTAGCCGCGGATTTCTTAGCAGCGGTTTTCTTGGCAGCGGATTTTTTGGCAGCAGTTTTTTTGGCAGCGGTTTTCTTGGCAGCGGATTTCTTGGCAGCAGTTTTTTTGGCAGCAGTTTTTTTGGCAGTAGTTTTTTTGGCAGTAGTTTTCTTAGCCGCAGTTTTCTTAGCCGCAGTTTTCTTGGTAGTGGCTTTTTTGGTAGTGGTTTTCTTGGTCGCCGTCTTGCTGCTTGAGCTAGCAGCCTTCTCTGAGGCGGATTTCGAAGCGGTCGAGCCCGAACTCTTGGTGGGGCGCCGTTCGCCGACCTTGCGATTCGCGAGCGCTTTTCGTTGACGCTCCTTGAGTCGCTCTTGGCGGCGCTTTCGTCGACGTCTCAGCTGGCGATCTTTTTCCCGCATCATCTCTCCTCTATGGGTACCTAGCCCTCGGCAGAACCGCAATCTTTCCCGACCTTGAGCTCAGTGTCAAGCAACGTCAACGACATTCGCCGCTGGGCTAGATGGGAATGTTGCCGTGCTTCTTGCCCGGTAAACTCTGGCGCTTGCAGCCGAGTTGTCGCAGCGCACGGATGATCTGAGGACGAGTCTGGCGGGGCTCGATTACGGCGTCGATAAACCCTCGCTCTGCCGCAATGTAGGGGTTTGAAAACTTATCGCGGTAGTCGGCGACCAACTCGGCTCTCAAAGTGCCGGCATTGTCCCCGGCTTTCTCTAGCTCTCGCCGATAGAGCACATTCACTGCGCCCTCTGGACCCATTACTGCGATCTCGGCGCCCGGAAAGGCGAGATTGACGTCGGTGCGAATATGCTTGCTCGACATCACGCAGTACGCGCCTCCATAGGCCTTCCGCGTAATCACTGTGATCTTGGGTACGGTAGCTTCTGCGAAGGCGTAGAGGAGCTTGGCTCCATGCTTGATAATGCCGGCCCACTCTTGTTGAGTGCCTGGGAGGAACCCAGGAACGTCCTCCAAGGTCAGCAACGGTATGTTGAACGCATCGCAGAATCGTACGAACCGTGCACCCTTGATCGAGGCGTCGATATCCAGGACTCCAGCGAGGTAGGCTGGCTGGTTGGCTACGATGCCCACTGTCTGGTTGGCCATGCGAGCAAAGCCGACCACGATATTTCGTGCATAGTCGACCTGGACTTCCAAAAACTTGCCGTCGTCCACGACGGAGGCGATCAACTGCTTGATGTCGTAGGGCTTGTTTGGATCGTCGGGCACCAGCGAATCCAGCGCATTGTCTTCTCGATCAGGATCGTCGCTGCTGTCGCCAGGTGGGGGATCCTCCAGGTTGTTGCTCGGCAGGTAGGAAAGTAGCTCTCGAATCTTCAGAAGACACGCTGTGTCGTTGGGAACCGTGAAATGGGAGACTCCGCTCTTGGACGCATGGGTTGCGGCACCGCCAAGCTCCTCCTTGGTGACGTCCTCATGAGTTACAGTCCGAATGACATCGGGACCGGTGACAAACATATAGCTTGTGTCCTGCACCATGACGATGAAGTCGGTGATCGCAGGGGAGTACACCGCACCTCCGGCACAGGGTCCCATGATTGCGCTGAGTTGTGGCACGACTCCCGACGCCAGGGTGTTGCGAAGAAATATGTCTGCATAGCCGCCCAGGGAAGCGACGCCCTCCTGGATCCGCGCTCCGCCCGAGTCATTGAGTCCGATGATCGGCGCGCCGTTCTCCATCGCAAGGTCCATGATTTTGCAGATCTTGTTTGCGTTGGTCTCGGACAAAGACCCTCCAAAAACTGTGAAGTCCTGTGCGAAAACGTAGACCAACCGATTGTCGACTGTGCCATAACCGCTGACTACACCATCGCCGGGGATCCGCTTGTTCTGCATCTCGAAATCCTGGCATCGATGCGTGACGAGAGCGTCCACCTCGACAAAAGACCCAGGATCGAGAAGCAGCTCGACCCTTTCGTGGGCCGTGAGCTTTCCGGAGCTATGCTGACGATCGATTCGAGCTTGCCCTCCGCCCGCCCGTGCTTCCGCCAGCCGGCTTTCCAGTTCTTCGATTTTGGGTTTCGCCGATGGTTTCGAAGATTTGGTCATGTTGTCGACTCGGTTCTGATTGGGTATTAGCAGCTGTCGAGCTATTGTATCTGTCTAGGGTTTCCGGCGGAGCGACTAGGAGTTCAAAAGCGGATCGCCGCTGAGACGTGATAGCGGCTCTTTCGAGCTATGACAGAATCACAGAAAGTGCCGTTTTCCGAGCTCGACACTACAGCAATCGCCCGTTCTCTCTCACAAATTGCGGATCGCGAGGGTGACCTTGCGGACGTCTTCTTCGAGCGCAGAGAGGAGATTGTATTGGCTCCCGCCGACCGGGCTCCGGGAGTGATCTGTTGCCAGGATGAAGGATTTGCAGTACGTCTGGCACGTGAAGGCAAGAGTTGGCTTGCTACCCGCGACGAGATCGAGTCGGGTCTCTTGGGCGCTGCCCTCAAACAGGTGGCCAGAGTGGTGCCCGCGACGTCGTACCCTGCGCCCCTGCTGAAGGTCGACCGTCCCGACCCGCCGATTGTATCGGCTGAGCAGCTAGATTTTCCACGGCGAGTCACGCGGGCGATCCGACAGCGTCTGGCGGCCTTCCCACTGCAACTTACGGTTCGGTCTCATCGTCGCTGGCTGCGAGTCGTGAGGACTCAACTGTCGCCTGATCCGGAACACGAACGGTTCTTCAGCTGCGAAGCCGACCTACCGTGGGCCCGATGGGGGACGTTGCTCACTCGCCTCGATGAATCTGCGGCCGATCGAGTCGCACGAAACCTCACTGCGCTGTTCAGGGCGCGTGAGGCTCAACCAGTAATTTCGGGCCGACAAAACGTGGTGCTTGGACCCGCGGCCTGCGCGGTCCTGCTTCATGAGCTTGTGGCGCACGCGCTGGAGACCGATACGTTGGTGCTCGGAGGACGGGCGGACGCCGCTCTGGGAGCCGAACTCGGGGGCGATCTGCTCAACGTGATCGACGATCCCAGTGGTGCTCCCGAAGGGGTCAAGAGAACGACTGATGACGAGGGAACCATGGTTGTCCGCCGGTGGCTTCTGCGTAGAGGAGTTGTGGAGCAGCCTCTGGCCGACCTCTTTGCTGCCCATTCGTCGACTTCCCTGGTGGCGGGAGCCGGAAGACGAGGGCATCGCCACGAGGCTCCGGTACCCAGGTCTCTTCACTTGGAGCTGCTTTGTGGGCAGAGCTCGCTCAGCGAGCTTTTGGCCGATGTCGACGAAGGGCTCTATCTGCCAGAGGCATCTCGAGGTCGACTCGATCCTCTGACTGGCGATTTCAGCCTTTTTGCGCCGCACGGCAGAATCGTGCGCCAGGGGGCTCTGGGAGACCTTGTGGGTCCTTCTCGGTTGGTTGGTAAGGTCGCCGATCTGCTGAGGTCGATCCGAGGTGTCGGCAACGAGGCCGAGATGTCAGGGGCAGGGTGGTGTGCCAAAGGTGGAGTGAAGCTTCCTGTCTGGGCGACGACGCCGGCGGTCGCACTCGACTCGGTGGAGGTCGAAGCATGACGCCAGCCGAGCCTGGGCCATCTGAGCTTGCAGCGTCGGTCCTCGAGTCGCTCGAGAGATGCTCGCTGAGCGAATCCGAGGTCCTTCTCAAGCAGGGCCGATCCCGGCGATGCGAGATTGGTCCTCAGGGTCAAGTCATGAGCTCGAGCCAAGAGCAGGGCTGGGCGGTCCGCGCGACCAACTCTCGCTCCTCTCTTTTTGTCTCTGGTTCGGGTAGACCCTCGCCCGACATCGAGTGGCCCGAGCCCGATGGACAGAGTTTGCCTTTGCCGCCTGCTCAAGAAGTGGAGGAGTGGCAGACACCGCAGGATCTGGACGCCTCCTTGATGTCCGAGTCGGAGTCGATTGGGCTTCTCGAGGGTATTGAGCGTGAGCTCGTCCGAGAGCTTCCCGGAGCCAGGCTGTTGAAGGGCCTACTCGAGGAAGGAACTAGCGAGACCGACATCTTCAGCAGCAGTGGTATTCGTGGAGGTTTTCGAAGTCGAGCTGCCAGTCTTCATCTCCAAGCTGTCGGTCCCTGGTCTGGCTCGTCGGCAACGATGATTCTGTTGGCTGAACGGGAGGTGCGACGCTTTCAGCCTTTGGCGGCCGCAAAATGCCTCGCAAACCGGCTGTTGCTCCAGCACCAGGGCAGCACTCCTAGCCGTGAGCGTGGCGAGATGCTCATCGGGCCTGCTGTTGCAGTGAGATTGCTGGCGGGCCTGTCACCTCTTCTTATCGGATCGAGTGCTCCGCAGGCAGCGAAGAGTTACCGCGACCGTCAAGGCCACATAGGTAGCCAGCTACTGACAGTCATCGATAATGGCCGACTTCCGGGAGGCGTTTTTGAAGCTCCGGTCGATGGAGAAGGTCTGCCGACACGCGAGGTCGTTTTGATCGAGCACGGAACCTATCGGCAGGCACTCGTCGGGTGGGAGCGAGCCAGGGCCGATGCGAGCAGGTCCACAGCGACCAGGTTGACCGGGAACCGCCGGCGTGACAGCTGGCGAGACCTGCCTCGGTTGGGTCCGTCCCATCTCTACCTGAAGCCGCAGACGGATGTTTCGGTCGCTTCCTTGCTCGGGTCGATAGCCAGGGGCCAGTATTTGATCGAGCCTGTCGGTACTGGGCTGTTCGATTTCCAAGCCGATCGCTTCCACCTGCCCGTCTGCGGATTTGAAGTGCAGCAGGGCCAGGCGACCGCGCCATTGTCGCGGGTTTGGATCGAGGGAAGCATCGGATCATTGCTACGCGGCATTCAAGCGGTGGCTCGGGATCTCTCTTTCGAGCCCCTAGGAGGGATGATCGGCTCGCCGACTATTCTGGTGACAGGTCTGGGGATTCGAGGCTAACTCTACTCGGGTTTGGCTTTGAGTTTCAGCTTACCGTTTTCGGAAGCGATTCGAAATCGAATCTGGTTGCATCCAGTCTTTTTTCGGATCTGAGTCGCCTGTTTCTCCAGGTAGGTCTGAAACGAGTCGAAATCAGTCTTTTTGTCTCGCTTCGACTTCGCGTAGAGTCCCTCGTATAAAGCCCGGACGGCGTCGGATGAAGGCTTCTCGTCTACAACGACACCGACTGTGGGATCGAATTTGCTGCTACTGGCTTCGGCGATCGGTCGATTTGCTCCGGTACCGAGCTCGAAGTCGCGCAGTCGTCGGTTGAAGAGAACGGAAAGTGCGTTGAACTTGGCTTCGAGACCGTTCAAACGAAACCGTAAGGCGACCGCCTTGATGTGCTCTGTGCGCAGGAACTTGATCTGATCCTGTATCTTTATTCGGAATTGATCGGGCGGGGTCGGAAGATTCCCGCTAAGGAACCGTTCGTAGTCGATTCTGAATTTCTTGATGTCGCGGTCGAGCTTGTACAGAAATTCTTCGTGGTCCATGATGACTCGCTCTTTTCCCAGGCTAGTCCGGCCGCCTCGGCTAGAATCTGGGCAGGATTGACATGGTTGAATCCAGATCAGACATTCGCCGTCGTTTGCCCGCGGTCGATCAGCTGCTTTCGCAACCCGAATATCAGCGACTTATCTCATTATATGGGAGAGAGCTTGTTCGAAAGCAGATCCGGGCAGGTCTCGAAGCGCTGCGGGAGCAGCTCTCGGTCCGGCCCGATGGGGAAGAGGCGAGGATCGAAAGCGAGATCGAGCGGATGACCAAGGGTATTGGAAAGAACCTCGACGCATCCTTTGGGAGAGGTGTCGTACGGGTTCTCAATGCCACTGGGATCTTTATTCATACCAACCTTGGGCGGGCACCGTTACCGAGAGCCGTAGCCGCCGATCTCGCCCCTCTACTAAATGCTTACTGTGATTTGGAGATCGATCTCGGGACAGGCCGTCGTGGAGAGCGCAACAGACGTGCTGAAGCTCTTTTGCAGGAGTTGACAGGCGCCGAGGCAGCCCTGGTCGCCAACAACAACGCAGCGGCTCTGGTATTGGTCCTAGCGACTTTGGCCAAAGGGTCGCAAGTCGTAGTGTCTCGAGGCGAGCTTGTAGAGATCGGTGGGTCATTTAGGATTCCCGACATTTTGATAGCAGCGGGAAGTCACCTGGTCGAAGTCGGGACAACAAACCGGACGCGTCTGGCCGACTATGAGCAGGCGCTTGGGCCGCACACGTCACTGCTCCTGAAAATCAACCCGAGCAACTACAAGATGTCCGGTTTTGTCGAATCGGTCGAGCCCTCAGAGCTTGCCGACCTTGGACACAGACAGGAAATTCCCGTCCTCATGGACGAGGGGAGCGGCCTCCTCAGGCCGCACCATGCACCCCAGTTGTCGGATCACTCGAGCATGCAGGAGTTGATCGCTGCGGGGTGCGATCTGGTGTGTGGCAGTGGCGATAAAGTACTTGGCGGGCCCCAGGCAGGCCTGTTGGTAGGCCGTCGTGAGTTAGTCGAACGGTGTCGACGCAACCCTCTCTATAGAGCCTTGAGACCCGACAGGGCGGTCTTTGCGGCGCTAGAGTCGGTCCTGCGTCTGCACCTTGGCGCCGCTGAGTTACCCATCGAAAGGTTGTGGTCCGAACCAGCCGCATTGAATCGGCGCTTGAGATCGGTAGCAAAGGCGATTGGAGCCGATGTGGTGGAGGCAGAGGCTTATGTTGGAGGCGGTGCAGCTCCCGAGCAGCCGATTCAGGGAGAGGCTCTGGCCCTGCCCGGCAGCACCATACTGCTCGAAACTCTGCGCTTGGGTGATCCTCCAGTAGTTGGATACATCAGGGGTGGCAGACTCATTTTGGATCTGCGGACAGTGGACCCGCAAGACGATGCGATCCTGATCGACGCGGTTCGTCTAGCCAGAGGCTCATAGGCATTTTCGACCGTAGCTGTGGCAGATCGAACTGTCTTACACAGCGGGGCGAGTAGAATCGAAGTATGTCTGGTGGACAGATCCTGGTTGTCGAAGATAGAGACTCCTTGCGACGGATGCTCGAAAGCGCTCTGCGCGCCGAGGGCTACACCGTCGAAGTGGCCGCAAGCGGCGAGGCTGCGGTGGAGCAGTTGAGCGACAATGAGTTCGATCTAGTGCTCACCGATTTGATGCTTCCTGGTATTTCGGGCATCGAGGTTCTCAAGGTCTGTCGCGACACGCTGCCGGGCACGCCCGTCGTTATGTTGACCGCCTTTGGCACCGTTGACAATGCTGTGGAGGCCATGAAGCTTGGAGCCTCCGATTTCTTGGAGAAACCGGTGGAGATCGATGATCTCTATCGGTTGGTCGCATCTCTGATGGGTGAAGAGTGTGATCGGATGGTCTATTCCGTCCCCGACGGCCTCGAGATTGTAGGGGCTCACCCCACGGTTCGCACGGCTCTCAGGTTGCTCGAGCGCGTAGCGCCGACTGACAGCACGGTTCTGCTAACAGGGGAAAGCGGTACGGGCAAAGAGCTGTTTGCAAAGGCTCTGCATGGACTCTCAGGAAGGAGGAAGGGTCCTTTTGTGGCGGTCAACTGTGCAGCGATTCCGGAGACATTGATCGAGAACGAGCTATTTGGACATGAGAAAGGAGCCTTTACCGGAGCGCATCGAAGGCAATTGGGCAGGTTTGAGACAGCACAGGGTGGCACCCTGCTACTCGACGAGATTGGCGAGCTGACGCTCGCAGTCCAGGCAAAGGTGCTTCGGGTTCTGGAGGAACGAACCTATGAACGGGTCGGTGGTAGCAAGACTCTCAGGGCCGATGTGCGTCTTGTGGCAGCGACCAATCGGGATCTCGAGTCGATGGTAGAGAAGGGAGCCTTCCGGGAAGATCTTTTCTATCGTCTCGAGGTGTTTCCAATCGAGCTACCAGCGCTGCGGGATCGCTCCACGGATATTCCGGGCTTAGCTCAATACCTCATCGATCAGATAGCTCGACGGCAAGATAGGCCAAGACGGGTGTTGACGCCCGATGCTGGGCGGCTGCTCGAGGAGCAGGAGTGGCCTGGCAATGTTCGCCAGCTTGCAAACGTTCTCGAGCGGGCCTTGATTGTTGGAGAAGGACCGAGATTGGACAAATCCGAGTTGCGCCAGCTCCTCGGCTCGGTGGGTGGTAAGACCGATCGTGAGCAGGTCTGTGAGGCGCTGGTGGAAGCCGATGGCGACAAACGGCGAGCAGCCGAGATTCTTGGAGTCAGCTATCGTACCTTGCAGCGGCGGGTGAAAGTGCACGACCTTCAAGGCTATCCCAACTACAGAAAATGACCACCGGACGCCGACATCAGGGAAGCGCCTGCAAGCTGCTATATTCTCGTCAAGCCCGACCATCGCCATGCGGGCGCCGGTGCCCTCTTCCGCCATTTGCGGCCGTTCGAGACGAAGTTTGTGAGAGGTCAAGGCTAGCTGAGGATCTTGTTTCGTGACACCCAAGAAAAAAACGAGCAAGGTGTTCGATTGGTACACCGTCACCTCCGATACCCTACGCGGCTGGAGCTTTGCGGCGATCGTTGTTGCCTTGGGTGTTGTGGGGTTTATTGGTTACAGGATCCTCAACGAGGCAGTGCTCGAGCGCGAGGTGGCTCGGGTGATCCAAGAGGCTCAAGACCTGCTTCGAACGGTTCGCGACGAGGGTGCCATCAATAGTTATCGAGAGGAGTATTTTGTCGCGCGCAGTTACCTCGAGGAAGCCAAGCAGTACCAAGCCGCGGAGGACCTGCAGGAGGCTTTTCGAAGGGCGGAACGGAGCCGCAGTCTGCTGGCGTCCATTTTGAGCACGCTGAGTACGCGAGGTCCCGAAGGCGAGGCGATGTTCATTGCTGTTGAGGGTGAGGTCGAGTTTCGCCGAGGCGATCGAGGTTCCTGGCAATCGGCTCGCAGCCGAGTGGCGCTCAACGCCGGTGACTACGTCAAGACCAGCAAGGGTGGCTCTGCCGAGATTATGACGGTAGACGGAACTCTGTATACAGTACGCCAAGACACCGTGCTGTTGATCGGCCGAATCCGTCCGGCCCCAGGCGCGGCTGGTCAGCGAACCGTGCAGTTGGAATCGGGATGGGTGGATCTAGGTACTTCGCAAAGTTCGAGTCGAATCTCCACACCCCAGGCTGAGGCACGTATTCAACAAGACTCTACGGCAGCCATCTCCCACGATCCTGACAAGGACGAGAGCAAATTCTCGGCCTACGAAGGCAGTATGGTCGTGGCGTCGAACGATGGCACCAGTCAAGAGGTGGGGAACATGCAGCAGGTCATTCAGACTGGAACCAAGTTGTCGCGTCCGACGCCTCTGCCCAAGCCTCCTGTTCCGGTTTTGCCTGAAGACAATTACGAGGCTTTCTTGTCCTCAGAGACCGAGATTGTCTTGGAATGGCAGAAAGTCCCGGGGGCTGAGCATTACGCTTTGCAGGTCGCTCGTAACCGGTTCTTTGTACAAAACGTGATCAACGTGAAGGATCGCAAAGAAACTTCTGCCAAGATCGGTCTTCAGTCTGTTGGGACCTTCGTCTGGCGAGTCTCCGCAGTCGACGGCTCCGGCGTACAAGGTCCCTGGAGTGAGCTACGCCGTTTCCGGGTCACTTCAGGCGACACGCTCGAGGGAGCGTCGACGGGTGGTTCCGATGCGGCTCGCTCTTCAGGCTAGCCATCGCCCCGATAGATGCCGCCCTCACCCGAGCCCGGGTGATTGACAAACCCTCGGCTGCGAGTGCTGAACTCGACAGAGTCGAAGCTCATCACATCCGGGAACGATGCAACGAAACGGGTGCTTGCTCCGGGTGATAGAAACGACTGATCGACTCGTGCCGATCGCTCTGATAAAAGGGCCCCGTCGTCGTCGTAGAGCAGCACGCTGAGGGCGATATTCGTCACCGGGTTGGAACTTGGGTTGCGCACTTGACCGGTTATCTCCACAGAGGTCGTCGGAATATCGACTCTCTCCTGCCAATCGGTCACCTCGAGCTCGACCCTGGAAGCCACCGAGGCAACTGTGCCCACCTCTTCGTCTATAGCCTCGTCGGGGTCGATGACGAGTGGCTCCAGCTCCGGCGACGGGTGAGAGACGTCGGCGTCGGTAATTACCACAGCCGCTTGGCGCTTGGGCTGCGGCTCGTCTTTCTTCATCGCCTCTTCGGCCACCTTCTCGGTAAGTGCCTTGCTGGCATCGAGATCGACATCCGACAATCGCACCGACGAATAGGTACCGTTGGGCAATGAGAAAGTCACGACGCTACCTTTGACTTCCCAACCTCCCTTGATTTCGAATGATGCACCGTCGTTGGTGACGATCCAGTCGGCATAGGCTGACGGAGTCGCCACCGCGCTCAGGACAAGCCCCGCGGCAATCACACTCGAGCGAACGTTCGACACCATAACTCTAAGGTCTTGCATTAAAGGTCCTTCCAGTTGTTCTCGATGGTGCAGACCGGAACTGCAGCCAGGAGCTGGATGCCAGTATCGTCACGCACCGCCTTGATGTTGATGGTGTAGTTGGCGAAGCGGCAGTCGGTCGGCAGCAGCTTCTTGATTTCCTCGATGACATTTTCCAGGTTGTCCGGGATTGGAGGCGGCTGCGGAGCGTCAGGATCGTCGGGGTTCTTGGTCTGTGAGGTCTCCGCAAAGGCCGGCGACAGGAAGCCGCCCTCGATTACGAAGAATTTGTCACCCGAGCCCAACAGCGAGTTGGCGTTGGTCGTATTGACCACAAACGTACGACTGTTACCAAAGCGGCGGCAGACTGCGCCATCGTCGCTCACATCCTCCTCAGGTTGGAATGATGAGAATACGGTGACACCCGACAACGAGAAGGCCCGGCTGATCACCCGTTCCTCCACGTCGAGAGTGATGAACCAGCCAAAGGGCGCCTGGCGCAGGAAGTCGCTGGTGACATTGGTGTCACTGTCGTCGATCAAACGGAGATCGGCCTCGACAATTGGCAGAGTGGCGTCACTGAGCTGGAAGCCTCGGTCCAG
>CAXMQZ010000110.1:0-32179 GCA_964195975.1 uncultured Polyangiaceae bacterium
CCAGTATCTCGATTTTCACCAGAACGTTCTCGAAGCCGAGGTCATGCCGCTTCGGGAGTTCGAGAAAGGTCTTTTCTTCGAGGGCTGTTTGCCTATCGAAGAGATGGCTCGCCGAGGTGTCGACACACTCCGTTTCGGTCCAATGAAACCGGTCGGACTGGAACGACCCGACGGTACCCGCCCCTATGCGGTCATTCAACTCCGTCGCGAGAGTCTAGCCAGAGATCATTTGAATCTGGTCGGATTTCAAACCCGCATGAAGTGGCCCGAGCAAAAGCGTATCTTTCGCAGATTTCCCGGTTTTTCGCATGCACAATTCGAACGCCTGGGCCAGGTTCATCGAAACACATTTATCAACGCTCCCAATCAACTCGACAAATGCTATCGACTCAAGAACCATCCGCAGATCCGCCTCGCCGGACAGATCACCGGTGTCGAGGGTTATCTCGAGTCCGCCGCCACAGGCCTGGCAGTGGCTCTGTATATTGTCCTGGAGCGAAGCAATAAGCTCTTTAATCCACTTCCGAGCACCACTGCTCTCGGAGCACTTGCACGTCATTTGACCGAGAGTGATCCGAAGCGCTTTCAACCGGCAAACATCAACTACGGGCTGTTCGAAGAATTGGGTTTGAAGTTGCCCAAGCGCCGGCGCCGTGGAGCCTACGTGGAGCGCGCCTGGAAGGACCTCGAGACGTGGGCCACGAGGCATGGACTGTCATTGGAGACCGTGGAGTGCAGCAGCTTATCGACCGCTATCTCGAGTATCTAGCCGACGAAAGAATCGCGTCGACACATACGCTGCGAGCCTATGGCGGCGACTTGAATCGATTTCTCCACTTCCTGGCGCAAGATTTCTTCGATCGACCCAGGGAGACTGTCAGACCCGAGGAAATCGATGTGCTCGCAGTTCGATCCTACCTCGCCTCACTATCCAAAGCTGGTGTCGGCAAACGCAGCCAGGCCCGAGGTCTCTCGGCAGTCCGCGGTCTTTTTCGCTACGCCTGCCGCGAAGGGACGGTCGGTTCAAACCCCGCTTCTGCAGTTCGAAGCCCAAAGCAGCCAACAACCATTCCCAGGCACCTGCGCCCGGGAGAAATCGAGGCTCTGCTCGACGCGGCCGCCGGCGACAAGCCACTGGAATTACGCGATCGCGCCATCCTGGAGCTTCTGTATGCTTCGGGACTACGGGTCAGCGAACTGGCGCAACTCGACTGGTACGATCTCGATCTGACCGGTAGAACTCTCAGGGTGATGGGCAAAGGCGGCAAAGAGCGTATGGTCCCGTTCGGACAGCCAGCGGCCGAAGCGTTACAAGATTGGCTAGCCGCGTGGCACGGTGTTCGGAAGCAGGAGGCTGCCGAAGATGAGCCCGTTTTCTTGAATTATCGAGGAGGTCGCTTGGGTGTCAGGTCGATTCGCCGCATTCTAGATCGCTGCGTTCGGAAGGCATCTCTCGCTGCAGGTGTTCACCCGCACACGATCCGACATACGTTCGCGACTCACTTGTTGGAGAGTGGCGCCGATCTTCGAACCATCCAGGAGCTTCTTGGACACAGCTCTTTGTCTACGACCCAGCGCTATACCCACGTCGAGATCGACCGGCTTCTCCAGGTCTATCGTCAAACCCATCCACGCGCAACTTCGGAGAAAGAGACTTGAGCGCAGCTTCTAGTAACCCTCGAAGATTCGACTGTACGGCCGCTGAGATAGTAGCCAAGGGCCAGCGCAAGATCACCCTCCTGTTGGTCGGTCTTTCGCTCGGAATGCTCTTTGTCGCCATCGCGGTCTGGATCTCCGGAAGAGTCTTTCCCGGGATTCTTGCCCTGGGTGTGTCGATCATGACGTTTGTGGCTTGGCGAATGAGTTGCGAGCTGCGTCTGAAGTGGCTCCAGATCGAAGATGGCATTCTCACAGTTCGTGCCGTGCATCAACAGATCAAGCTACCCATCAGTGAGCTGGCAACGAGACGGCTCGACAGTTCGGAGATCGCTCACTTGGAACGGCTCGCCTGCGTCGGTGGGATTGTGACTGGTTCAGGCGGTTTTGACTCGCACATTCTCGGCGAATTCGACCTCTTTGCCACCAACTTGACCAACTCGGTTTTGATCGAAACACCCGAGTCGAGACTCGTGGTCACACCCGACGAGCCGGAGGTATTTATCGAGGCGCTCGAAGAGCAGCTCGCGCAAACCACGACCTCCATTAGCCCTGCTACAATCCTCGGCTCATGAGTGAATTCTCAGCGACCACCGTATTGATGGTCCGTCGGCACGGAAAGACCTGTATGGTCAGCGATGGACAGGTGACCTTCAACGACACGGTCATCAAGACGAGCGCCAGCAAGGTCAAGCGTGCTGGCAAGGGCCAAGTTCTGATTGGTTTTGCCGGCGGCGCGGCAGACGGTCTCGCTCTCTTCTCGCGACTCGAGGAAAAGCTCGACGAGTTCCATGGCAACCTGGAAAGAGCCGTTGTGGAGCTTGCAAAGGACTGGCGAACAGACCGGGTCCTAAGACAGCTTCAAGCTCATATGATCGTGACTGACAGCGATTCCAGCTTTCTGGTCTCCGGGAATGGCGATTTGATGCAACCCGATGAAGACGGTCTCATGGCTATCGGGTCCGGATCCAACTATGCACTTGCTGCGGCGCGAGCACTTCTCGAGCATACCGAGCTGTCCGCGATCGAAATTGCCAAAGAGGCCATGAAGATAGCTTCTAATATCTGCATCTATACGAACGACCAGCTGACCATCGAGGAACTCTGACTCTATGGCCTATCAGAAGACCGGCGTCGCCCAGGGTCCGGTTCGGCTGGATGACTTCACGCCAAAACAGATCGTAACCGAGCTGGACAAGTTCATTGTCGGCCAGCACGACGCCAAGCGCGCAGTTGCCATCGCCTTGCGGAATCGTTGGCGCCGCCAGCAACTCGATCCAGCCATGGCCGAAGAGGTTCTTCCCAAGAACATCTTGATGATCGGGCCCACCGGTGTTGGCAAGACCGAGATCGCGCGACGGCTGGCCCGACTCGCAAAGGCTCCGTTCTCAAAGGTAGAAGCGAGCAAGTTCACCGAGGTCGGCTATGTCGGTCGGGACGTCGAATCGATGGTGCGTGACCTCGTCGAGGTTGCCGTAGCCATGGTTCGAGATGAGAAGCGCGAGATGGTTCGGGAGACGGCATCAAGCCGCGCTGAAGACCGTCTCCTACAACTCCTGGTCCCCGCTCCCGCCATCCCATCGGAGGGAGAGACCGCAGCCGACCCTGAGACCACACGGGAGAAATTCCGCCAGAAACTCCGTAGCGGCTCGCTCGATAATCGGACGGTCGAGATCGAAGTTGACGACTCCTCGCTCCCGAGCTTTGAGATGTTCACCCCTCAAGGGGTCGAAGAGGTTGGCATCAACCTCAAAGACATGTTGCCGGGAATGTTTGGCCGACGCAAAAAGCAGACTGTCACCGTAGCGGAAGCACGGCAGATATTGGAGCAGGAGGAGGCCGAGAAACTGATCGACCGGCAACAGGTGAGTCAAGATGGGCGGGCACGAGTCGAACAGGGCGGGATCGTGTTTCTTGATGAGATCGACAAGATTGCGGGTCATGACCAGGGTCACGGTCCCGATGTTTCCCGGGAGGGCGTCCAGCGTGATCTCTTGCCAATTGTCGAAGGAAGCACAGTCGCAACAAAGTACGGTCCGGTAAAGACCGATCACATCCTCTTTATCGCCGCCGGCGCTTTCCATATCAGCAAACCGTCCGACTTGATCCCCGAGCTCCAAGGTCGGTTCCCGATACGGGTCGAGCTCCACGCTCTAACAGAAGAGGACTTTGTTCGCATTCTGACCGAGCCGAAAAATGCCCTGACAAAACAGTACGTAGCGTTGCTGGCTACTGAAGGTCTGGATGTGGAGTTCACCGACGATGCAGTTCATGAGATCGCTCGCCTGGCTGTCGAAGTGAATACGCGCACCGAGAACATCGGCGCCCGTCGTCTGGCCACCTTGCTCGAGAAAGTCCTGGACGAGATCTCGTTTGAAGCCCCTGATATGGACGGGGTCAAAGTCACTGTGGATGCCGCATATGTAAATCGGACCTTGGCCGACATCGTCGAGGATCAGGACCTGAGTCGCTATGTTCTGTAGCCGACCAGTAGGATCGAAGTTCGACTGCGGGCGCTGGTTGCGACTCGCTGCCCTGGTGGCTCTGGCCAGCGTATCCATTCAGTGCGGAAAGAAAGGACCTCCCAAACCACCACCCAGCAAGATCCCTAGCGCGATCAACAACTTAATGGTTCAGCAACGAGGCATGGAGCTACTGCTCCGCATGGGCTATCCCACGACTACCATCAGCGGGTTACCACTGGAAACCGTACAGGCGGTCGAGATCTGGGAGATGAAGAGAATCATCCCCGCTTTTGTCGATGCACCCGCGCTGATGTTGGAAGAGGACGGTGGCGACAGAGCAACGGACTTTGTCACAGACGAGCCCGGTGAATCGGAGACGACTTTGGTAGAGGATGTGGCTGAGATCGAAGAACCCGAGGATCCTGACGAGGGTTTGCTGTTCCGAGCGGCCACTGATGAGACAGATGAGCAGGAGATTCCCAAGGAAGATCAGATCCAGGTCGATCCTCGCGAGTTCGAGCTGGTTGCCAGATTGAGCTGGAGCCTGCGTGAGCCCGAACTACAGTCGGCGGTTATTGGGGACTCTCTCGTCGGAAGAGTAGCCATCGGGGAAATCACCGATGTGGAGGAGATCCATGTCTTCGGAGCCCGAGTCTACGCATCCGACAAATTGGTCTCGGCTTCGTCGAATCTGGTCAAGCTATTGCCAAGAAAACCACCTCCGCCACCCGCCGACCTGTCGGTCGAGCCCTCCCAGCTCGGGATCAGGATCAGCTGGAAGACACCCACCTCGTCCGAGCCGGGTGACGATGGAGAGGGCGAGCCCGAAACAGAGGGTTTCAACGTCTACCGGCGTAATGCCAACGTGCGTGAGTACGGGCAGCCAATCTTCACAGCACCTGATGATGTCGAGCAGTATAGGGACACATCGGTCGTGTTTGATCGACGCTATATCTACACAGTCACTTCGATCCTGTCCAGGGTACCGCTTATTGAAAGCGCAATCGGGGCGGAGTACGAGGTCAACTATGAGGATCGGTTCAAGCCCGAACCTCCTCGCGAAGTCGCGGCACTACCTGAAACAAATCAAGTTCGATTGTTATGGGAGCTTTCGTCCTCGGAAGACGTGGTTGGCTACCGCATCTATCGACAGGATCCCGGTGGGGAGTTTCTTCTGATTACACCCGAGCCGGTGATCGGTTCTGAATATCTGGACGAGAGACTTCCGGGTGGCCAACTCTATGGCTATTTCATCGTCGCGGTAGATGGTGCAGAGAATCAGAGTGAAGCCAGCGACGCCGTTGAAGTCAGGGTGCCATGACACATTTCTATCGGCTCTCGGGCGGTGGGAACGATTTTCTCGCCCTCGTAGAGCCACCAGACCCGCTCTCTCCAGAGAGAATCGAGGCCTGGTGTCGACGAGGTGTTTCGGTCGGCGCCGATGGGCTGTTTCTGCTCGAGCGGTCTCCCTCCGGCGCGACAATGACTCACTACAACTGCAACGGTACTGCTGCAGATCTCTGTCTCAACGGCACGCGATGTGCTGTCCAACTAGCCTGCCACCTCGGTTGGACCCAATCTGAGATCGACATTCTTACCGACGCTGGGACCATCCGCGGCCAACAAGCTGACCAATCCCGCGTCGCCCTGACTCTACCGACACCCGCACGACCCCGACAAAGAGAGCTTGCTGTCGATTCCGAAGCTGTTTCGGTTTGGTCTGTACTTGTGGGAGTACCCCATGTCGTAGTGCTTTGGAACGAATCTCTTCTCAGGGCACCGGTTGCCGATCTCGGTGCCAAACTGCGATCGCACCCCGAGCTCGGTACCGAAGGTGCCAACGTAGATTTCGTCCGGTTTATCGCACAAGATCGGCTCGAGATGAGGACCTTCGAGCGCGGAGTCGAAGCCGAGACCCTGGCATGCGGTACTGGTGTGCTCGCCGCCGTGGCAGTCGGTCTCGAGCTGGAGCGGTCGAGCTTGCCAGTCGATGCTCTTACTCTGGGTGGTTTCGAGTTGAGTGTCGACCAGGCGCCAGGAGCCGACCCTGCGTATTGGGTTCTTACCGGAGATGCCAGAATCATCGCCGAAGGCCATATTCTGGATGGTGCCCTCGATCTACCGGCCCAGGTACTTTGGTCTGACTGACCATCCCGAAACGGGCTGTTCGAAGGGCTCTGCCGGGCTGATCTGCCCAGATCAGCCATGCTAAGCTGCGCTGCCGATGAGCCAAGCTACATTCGCACCTGTCGACGATCAGCTCGAACTGCTGTGCCGAGGCTCCGCTGATCTTGTCGATAAAAATCAGCTGAGAGTCAAGCTGGAGAGAGCACGAGAAAGTGGCAACCCACTCATCGTCAAGACCGGATTCGACCCCTCCAGTCCAGATCTACATCTAGGCCATACGGTTCTTCTTAGAAAAATGAGGCACTTTCAAGTGCTGGGACACAGGGTGGTTTTCCTGATCGGCGACTTCACCGCCATGATCGGCGACCCGAGCGGGAGAAATCTGACCCGGCCTCAGCTTTCCGCCGAGCAGGTTGAAGAGAACGCCAAAACCTATAAACAACAAGTCTTCAAGATACTGGACGAGGAAACGACCGTCATCGACTACAACAGTCGATGGCTCAACGAGCTGGGTTCGGCGGGCATGATCAAGCTTGCCGGTCGCTACACCCTGGCCCGCATGATGGAGCGCGAGGACTTTCGGACACGTTGGGACGAAAACCGGCCGATAAGTCTGCACGAGTTGCTCTACCCTCTGGCACAGGCATATGACTCCATCGCACTTCAGGCCGATGTGGAGTTGGGCGGCCACGACCAGATCTTCAACCTTCTGGTGGGACGAGATTTGATGAAGGAAGAGGGTCTAGAGCCCCAAGTAGTGCTTACGGTACCGCTTCTCGTAGGCACAGATGGTGTCGAGAAAATGTCCAAAAGTCTGGGCAATGCCATTGCCATCGAGGATACCGCGCGCGACATGTACGGCAAGACAATGTCCATACCCGACGATCTCATGTGGGAGTGGTATCTCCTGCTGACCGATCTCGACCAGGAGCAGATTGCAGAACAGAAAAGACAGGTGGAAGCCGGCAAGCTTCACCCGAAGAAGGTCAAGGAGGCCCTGGCGTTTCAGCTGACAGCACAATACAACTCCGAGGACGCAGCTATGGAAGCAGCACGCGAATTCGATACTGTCTTTTCCGACGGAGGCCTGCCCGACGAGATACCGGCTTTCGAGCTGATCGGGCCGGCGCCCCTTCCTGCGCTATTGACGCAAGCAGGTCTCGCTGCCAGCAAGAACGAAGCTCGTCGTCTGATTCAACAGGGAGCGGTCTCGGTCGATGGCAAGCGGCAACAGGATCCATTCGTCGAGATGAGTCCAGCCTCCGAGCCCTATCTAGTCAAGGTCGGCAAGCGAAGATTTGCCAGACTCCTCATCAGCAGCTAGCCAACCGAGTCTCTCGAGGGGTCCTTCTGCTCGAGCTTGGATCAGATGCTGAGTGCCGTTCCGAAACCGGCATGACGTCGACTACAACCCCATCCTTTCCAGCAGCGCGAGGTATCGGGAATGTCGACGCACGGGATCCAGCCGCGGATGTACCTTCACCCAAACGAGGGTCTGGTCGTGTTCTTTGTATGCTTTCTCCAACCAGTCTAGCGCCGTCTCCGCCTCTCCCATGCATGCGTGAATAGAGGCGATGCCGTACGGCGAGACGTACTTCGTCTTGCTCAGCTCCAGCAACTCCCGAACAATCGCCATTGCCTCGTCATGACGTCCCATCTGCGCATAGACGTGCGCCAGCCCAGACGAGGGCTCCGGCGGCCCCTTCGGCGCGAGAGCCTCTGCCATGCGAAATTCTGCGATGGCCTCTTCGTAGCGGCCGGCCAGCTCTAGGGATCGCGCCAGATCAGTGTGGCCAGCTACGAAGCTGGCGTCCATCTCGATCGTCTCGCGGTACAGAGCGATGGCCTCTTCGTAGCGGCGCGCGTAGAAAAGCGAATCACCGAGAGATCCGCGGATAATTAGCGAGAGCGGATCGAGCTCGACCGCTCGGCGTGATTCTTGAATGGATTCCTCGTGCCGCCCCAGACCGGCCAGGTGGTGTCCGTACCAGCGGTAGGCCAGCGGATATCCCGGGTTGAGCTGGATCGCCTTTTGGTACTCCCGCTCCGCCGCTTCCCAATCCCAGTCCCAGTGCCGGTGGATGAACCCCAGCGAGGTATGCAGCTCCGCGAGTTGGTCGTCGATTGCGAGCCCTTGCTGCGCCGCTGTCTTACCGCGTGCGTACGCCTCCGCTGGAGGCAAGGCCTTGATGTTACCGAGCATGTTGTAGCTGTCGGCGAGGCCGGCGAAAGCGCGTGCGTAGAGTGGATCAATCTCCAGCGCCCGCTCGAAAAAGCCCACGGCCGTGCGCATTCCTTCCGGCGTCTTCCATTGATTCCAGACGTGCCGCCCACGGAGATAGGCCTCATATGCTTCCGGATTCTCCGTCGGACGCTTTGCGATTAGACTCCTCTCGTCGGCGCTAAGCTGGAAGCGGAGATTCTCGGAAATCTCACGAGAGATTTCGTCCTCGATCCGCAGCAGGTCGGCCGCCGGGCGGTGAAATCGCCCACCCCAGACACGAGTCCCGTCGGTCGCATCAACGAGTTCCGCGCGCACGATTACCGTCTCCCCACGGTGCAGCAACCTGCCGGTCA
Organism: uncultured Polyangiaceae bacterium; assembly: GCA_964195975.1. Classification (GTDB taxonomy): domain Bacteria; phylum Acidobacteriota; class Thermoanaerobaculia; order Multivoradales; family JAHEKO01; genus CAXMQZ01. The sequence goes on from CAXMQZ010000110.1 coordinate 8,826, forward strand.
GAACGGCGCGCACGCCCAGCGAGACTGCAACTTCCCTCAGCGGTGTTTCCGCCCGAAGCTGAAATACCGTACTGCGCGCCATCACCCGGAGACGCGGAAGACGCGACAGGTTGTCAATCAAGGAGTCCGTGATGCCGTCACTCAGAAACTGGGTCTCCTCGTCACCACTTTCGTTGACAAACGGGAGGACAGCGAGCGAGTCGATGGTATTGGCGGCTTGAAGGCCCCCGCTTGTCGTCCGCGTGGCCTCGATTGCCGACTCCAGACGCCGCAGTACCTCGCGGGCGGATTGCACCCGCCGTTCTGGATTCTTCTCCAGACACTCGCGAACGAGCAGCGCTAGCTCTGGTGGGACTCCAGCAACCGAGTCCTCGATACGAGGTGGCTCATCGTGAAGGATCGCCCCCAACGTAGCCAAGACAGATTCACGCCCAAACGGATTATCTTGACAGAGCATTTCGTACAGGATTAGGCCAAGCGCAAAGAGATCAGCGCACGCCTCGACCGGTAGCCCCCTGATTTGTTCCGGAGCCATGTACGCAGCTGTACCCAATACGGTGCCGGGCATCGTCCTTGCGGCCTGATCCAGCGTCTCGATACTCGATTCGCTGGCACCCTGCGGCGGCAGGACCTTCGCCAGCCCAAAGTCCAGGATCTTCAGCGATCCTTCCCTAGTCACAAAGAGGTTCTCTGGCTTGAGATCGCGGTGGATGATCGCTTTCTCATGTGCGGCTGCCAGCCCACGTGCGGCCTGCTGCGCGCGATCCACCGCGTTCGCAATGGTCAGGCCACCGAGGCGCCGCATCTCCTCGCGCAGTGTCTCGCCCTCGAGCAACTCCATTACCGCAAATGCGATGTCGTTCTCTACGCCGAAGTCGTGGATAGCAAGAATGTTGGGGTGAGATAGCGCGGCTACGGCACGCGCCTCGCGCTCGAAGCGCCGACGATACTCATCTTCGCACGCCAGCCTGGCCGGCAGTACCTTGACAGCGACATCACGGCCAAGCCGCTTGTCTTGCGCTCGATAGACCTCACCCATACCGCCGGCACCAATCTGCTCGACAATCTTGTAACGGGAAAGCGTCGTTCCGATCATTGACTGCGCCGTTGCGCGTCCAGCATCTATCGATGTCCCGGCTCGCCCTGTCGTAACGCTCAAAGTCCTAGATTGTTGACTTTTCGACTGCTACGAGCATAGCACGCAGGCGGTGGGACTCAGGGGACCCTCGGCGGTAGGTTGCGGAGTTTCTCTCAATCCGGCGGATCGGCGCCATGCTAGCCTGAACAGTGTGGTGATCGTCGACCAGGAGACTCAGGACGCTGCGGTGGCCTCTGTCGATAAAGAGGAGATCTTGCACCTGCCAGAGCTATCGCTCGGGGTCAGGATCACCTTGCTGATCTTCGGCTGGCTAATGGTGCTTCTCGGGATCATCGGAATTTTCCTGCCTATCCTTCAAGGCTTCGCCTTCATCTTTATCGGATTGGTGATGCTCTCGATCGCCAGTGAGCGCGTCCATAGCTGGCTCGAGAGACTCCTGAGGCGTAGCCCTGGTATCCAACAGCGCTACCAGGGGCTTCGTCGGCGGCTACATCTGAAATTCAGCCGAAAGAAGTGACCTCTCAGCGCTCTTTGATTGGAACGAAGTCTCGCTCCAATTCGCCGACATAGATCTGACGGGGTCGTTGAATCCGTCGATACGGGTCGCTACGCATCTCCTTCCAGTGGGCAATCCATCCGGGCAGCCTTCCAAGAGCAAACATCACCGTAAACATGCTTGTGGGTAGCCCCATGGCTCTATAGATGATCCCACTGTAGAAATCGACGTTCGGATAGAGATTTCGCTCGATGAAGTACTCGTCGTGAAGTGCGATCTCTTCCAAGTTGCGCGCGATATCCAGAAGCGGATCGTCGACGCCAAGTTGATCCAGGACTTCATCGGTAGCTTCCTTGAGCAGCTTCGCTCTCGGGTCGTAGTTCTTGTATACCCGATGACCAAAACCCATCAACTTGAAACCAGAATCATGATCCTTGGCTTTGTCCACGTACTTTTGATAGTTGCCACCATCGTCGCGGATCATCCCAAGCATATCGATGACTTTCTGGTTGGCGCCACCGTGCAAGGAACCTGACAGAGCGCTGATCCCAGCAGCTATCGAGGCAAACAGGCTGGCATCGCTGCTGCCCACCATGCGTACCGTCGAGGTACTGCAATTTTGCTCATGGTCGGCATGAAGAATCAGCAACATGTTGAGCGCTGAGTCCAGTACCTGCGGAACTTCATAGGGCTCCGAAGGAACCGCAAACATCATGTGCAAGAAGTTCTGGGTGTAGGAGAGCTCGTTACGCGGATAGATAAACGGCTGACCGATCGATTTCTTGAAGGAAAACGCCGCAATAGTCGGCACCTTGGCAAGCAAACGAAGGATGTTGAGGTTGATATCGATATCCGAGGTCGTATCGCGATAGTAGGTCGAAAGCCCCGTGACCATGGATGCCAGGATCGCCATCGGGTGGCCCGTCATGGAGTAGCCTTCGAAGAAGTTCTTCATGTCTTCGTGAATCAGGGTGTGACGATCCAACTTTTCCTGAAATTCGTTGTACTGATCAACTGTCGGGAGTTCTCCGTTCACGAGGAGATAGCAGACCTCCGTAAACAGCGCAGACACGGCGACTTGCTCGATCGGATAGCCGCGATACCGCAGAATCCCCTTTTCGCCATCGATAAAGGTGATAGCGCTTTCACAAGAGCCCGTGTTGCCGTACCCAGGGTCGAACGTTATGGCCCTGCTCTCTTTTCGCAGAGACCTGACATCGACACCCACTTCACCTTCGCTCCCTACAACTACCGGCAATTCGTACTCTTTGCCTTCAAGAATTAGTTTGGCTGTTTTCATCTCCGTCTCCCGGAAGTACCATCAATGCTGGATCTAGCTACCGACTACGAGCTCACCCTGGACACTCGACCTGGAATGACACCCGCGAGTTCACTTTTAAGAATACCGACAGGCTAGCTATTTGCCAACTCGAATTCGATTTTTTTTGGGACTGGGAATCCGGATCACAATTTGATACGTTATCTACTATTGGACGGTTTGCAGACGGGAGTTGGGTCCGTCCCGAAGCTTCGGCTTCGAAACACCCGGATAAAAGCTCCCTCTCCTCCCCCCGTGTCGGCTCCCTCCCCGACACGGGCTTTTTTCTAGCCATTCAGAACCCTCCGGGACCATAACGGTCCCTCATGCGAGGAGATACTCGACAGCTGTAGCCACAAGGAATTCGCCTCGCTCAGCTCTCTGCCAACAGCTGGCGCAGCACAAACTGAAGGATCCCTCCATTCTGATAGTAAAGGGCTTCCTGAGGTGTATCGATCCGAGTTCGTGCATCAAACCTCGTTTCGGTACCATCGTCTGCAACCGCTCGCACTCGTACCAGCGCGCCTTTTTCAAATTCGCCTGCAAAGTTGTCAGCTAGACCCTCTAGCGAAAAACTTTCATGCCCGGTGAGCCCTAGTTTCTCGGCCGACTCTCCATCGACAAACTCCAGCGGGAGAATCCCCATACCTACCAGATTGCTGCGATGAATTCTTTCGTAGCTCCTCGCAATCACCACCCGGACACCGAGAAGACTGGGGCCCTTGGCTGCCCAGTCGCGGGACGACCCCGTCCCGTACTCGCGACCCGCCAGGATGACCAGAGGTATCCCCGTCTCCCCATATCTGACCGAGGCTTCGAAAATCGACATCGGCTCGCCGTCAGGGAGATGCAATGTGTATCCACCCTCCAGCTCTGGCACCAGTCGGTTTCTAAACCGGACATTGGCGAATGTTCCCCTCACCATTACCTCGTGGTTCCCACGTCGTGATCCATACGAATTGAATTCGGAGGGCGCCACACCATGTTCGATCAGATACTCACCCGCCGGGCTATCTGTTTTGATCGCACCAGCCGGAGAAATGTGATCGGTAGTGATCGAGTCACCCACCAGAACAAGGACCCTCGCATCAGAGATATCAGTGACCGGAGGTGGCTGCGGGGGTAGATCTATAAAGTAGGGCGGAAGCCTTATGTAGGTCGATGTGGGATCCCACACGTAGGTCTCTCCACTAGGAACATCGAGGCTGTTCCAGCGCTCATCACCCGCAAAGACTTCGCTGTATTCACGCGCAAACATCTCTGAGCGGAGTGAATGCTGGAGCGTTTCATCGATTTCCTCTCGGCTTGGCCACAAATCCCTCAAAAAGACCGGATCACCGGCACGGTCTGTCCCCAGGGGATCGGTATTCAGGTTGATATCGATCCTGCCAGCCAGCGCGTAGGCCACTACGAGGGGCGGTGAGGCCAGGTAGTTGGCCCGAACGTCAGGACTGATTCGACCTTCGAAGTTGCGATTGCCCGACAGCACTGAGACAGCTACCAACCCCTCGCTACGTACGACTTCCGAAACGACTGGAGGAAGAGGACCACTGTTTCCGATACAGGTCGTACATCCGTAACCCACCAGATTGAAGCCGAGTTGATTGAGGGGCTCGGTCAACCCCGCCTCATTCAAGTAGTCGGTTACAACCTTCGAACCGGGTGCCAAACTCGTCTTGACCCATGGCTTGCTCTGGAGACCGCGATCGACAGCCTTTTTTGCCAAAAGGCCAGCGGCTAGCATCACCGATGGATTGGAAGTATTGGTGCAGCTCGTGATGGCTGCGATCACGACCGATCCGTCCTGGAGATCAAACTCTTCATCACCGGGACTAGTGCGTGCCCCAGCAATTCCGAGTTCAGCCTCCGCCACAGCTACACCCACCTCCTCGGCCAAACCTTCCAGACCAGCGCCGGAACCGCCAAGGGTGCCCTTGGGCGGGCGGAGCCCATCGAGCTGGCTCAGAAACGATTGCTTCACCCCTCCCAGGATCACTCGATCCTGCGGCCGTTTCGGACCTGCCAAACTCGGTTGAACCGAAGTCAGATCAAGCTCGAGCACATCTGAGTACTCCGCCTCCGGGCTGTGTTCGGAATGGAATAGACCCTGCTCCTTCATGTAGGCCTCGACCAGGGCTACGCTTTCAGCGGACCGGCCGGTAAACCTCAAGTACTCGAGTGTGGCTTTATCAACCGGGAAAATTCCACAGGTGGCCCCATATTCGGGCGACATGTTCGCGATCGTGGCTCGATCCGCCAACGGCAGACCTGCCAGCCCCGGCCCAAAATACTCGACGAACTTTCCGACCACACCCCTCTCGCGCAACATCTCTGTCACGGTGAGCACAAGATCCGTTGCAGTCGCGCCCTCGCCCAACTGCTCCATAAGGCGAAACCCGACAACCTGGGGTACAAGCATCGAAATCGGCTGGCCCAACATCGCTGCCTCGGCCTCGATTCCGCCCACACCCCAGCCTAGAATTCCTAGACCGTTGATCATTGTCGTGTGTGAGTCCGTTCCCACCAAGGTGTCCGGATACGCCATGAGGACTCCATCGTTGCTCTCTGCAGTCATCACGACCCGGCCAAGGTACTCCAGATTGACCTGATGAACGATCCCGGTACCGGGAGGCACGACTTTGAAGTTCGAGAGGGCCTGTTGCCCCCACCGCAAGAACGCGTAACGCTCCTGGTTCCGATCGAACTCTATTTCCTTGTTGATTCGATACGCCGCATCCGAGCCCCACGCATCGACCTGCACCGAATGATCGATGACCAACTCGGCTGGCTGGAGTGGGTTGATTCTTTCTGGATCACCCGACATCGCTCGCATCGCATCTCGCATGGCCGCTAGGTCGACGATCGCCGGAACGCCGGTGAAGTCCTGTAGCAGGACTCGAGAGGGCATGAACGCGATCTCGTTTTCTGGAGATGAGGCAGGATCCCAGTTCGCAATCGCCGCAATGTCATCGCTGGTGACACTCGAGCCATCTTCGCGACGTAGCAGATTCTCCAGCAGGATGCGAAGACTGAAGGGCAGCCTAGTGAGATTGAACCCCTGTTTTTCCAGCTCGGGTAAGCAAGCTATACGGTAGGTTCGATCGCCAACAGTCAGATTCCCTTGCGCAGCAAAGCTGTTTTTCATCGTAGTACTCCTGATTGTTTCGATGGCAAAGGCAGCCGGATCGGCCGCAGGGCCACCGCGCCTTCAATGGGCTCAGACTAGCGCAATCAGGCAAAGAGAAACAGGGTTCCACGGCCCCACGGACCCATGTCGCACTTCAGTTCCCCTGCAGCGTCCAGAATCGCTAGCCTGATCGCCAGGCTTCCTACACATCGGTAGGAATGACAGCCTCGATCTCTTGGCTGTCCTGAAATAGGAAAGGCTCGAATTTGACAGTGGAAGCGAATATCCGCACCACCACCATGAGGCCTGCTGCGATCCAGAAGGGGCTGCCGATGCTTAGATGCTGAAATGCAGCTCCTGCCCAAAGTGGCCCCAGCATTCTTGCCACTCCGCCAAAGGCCTGTTGAACACCGAGAATAAGACCGGTCTGGTTGGTCTCAGCACTGTGCGATACCAAGGAAGTGGTCGCTGGAAACAAAAGCGCCGTACCGACCGGAATCATCAGCACCGCAATCCCGAGACTCCAAAAATCTCGCGTCATCGGAATCGCAGCCAGGCCCAGTGCCATTGAAACGGCGCCCGCTTTCAAGACCCTGATCTCACCAAAACGGCGCACCGCGGGCCCTAGGACCACACTTCGCATGACCAACGAGATTGCCCCCACATAAACAAAAAACCATCCGATGGTCGCCTCTGTAACCGAGTATCGGCGCTCGAGAAAAAGAGCCAATACTCCGTTCATCGCCATAAATGCCATCATTCCCAGAGCGTAGATCCAGATCAGCGAGCCGGCACCGCTGCGAGGGTGTCGCAGCACGTTGGCGATGGCTCGTCGTGTGGCACCTGGAGGCGTCGAAGACCTATGACCAGGCGGTTTCGCCGGTGCTGATTCAGGCAGCCACCACCAAGCAAACAAAAAGTTCAATACACAGAGAATCGCTGCCATATATCCCGGGCCGATCAAGTCGTACGCGGCCGACAGAGAGCCGATCGCTGGTCCCACCATCACACCGGCACTGGTAGCTGCCGTGAGCCAACCCAGGGCCTTGGCTCGATCCCGAGAGGGCACCGAGTCACTCAGATAGGCCTGCACGACACCCACGGTGCCAGCGCCGCCACCCTGGACAAATCGAGAAAGAAACAACAGCCATACCGAGTCGGCGCTCTCGAAGAGTACGTAGGCTCCAGCTGAAATCAGCAAGCCGCCCAGAATCATCGGGCGCCGGCCGTATCGATCCGACAGCCTCCCCCACAGCGGCGAGCTGGCCATCTGTGCGACAGCGAACATCGAGACCAACGCTCCCACCTTGAACGGATCTGCACCAAGCTTCTCGGCATAGAAAGGCAACAGAGGCAAGACAATGAGAAACCCGATCATGTCGACGAAAACCGTCAACATGAGCACCCACAGTCTGGCTAGAAAGTCTCGAATCTCCATAATCGAGTCAGATCCTCTGGTCGCGACCCCAGACAACAAACGCAGTACCGCTCACCACCATCAGAAAAACTCCGTAGACGGCCGCGATTCCAGTGTCTTGCAACCGTAGGCTCGAGAGAATCTCTATCGAGATGGGACGGGTATCAAAGGTGTACAAAACAATCGAGGTAACGAAGTCCCCGAGAGCGGTGATAAAGGCAAGACTCGCTCCGGCGAAGATCGCCGGCCGTAGCATCGGAAAAACGACTTTGACCAGCCGTCTCCACCGACCAGCTCCGAGAGAGGCTGCCGCCTCCTCCAGCGAGCCATCAAGCTGTCGAGATCCAGCCAGAGCACTGCGTCCGGTCACAGGCAAACTGCGAACCATGTAGGCCAGAGGCAATATCCAGGGAGTGCCTACCAGGACAAAACGACCGACCCAGGGCCTGTGCACCGCGAAGGTCGTAGCCAAGGCCACAGCAAACACCGTTCCCGGCAGCGCCCACGGAAGCGCGATCAGCGTCTCCAAGGCCCTTCCAAGTCTGCCCCCGGCCTTGATCGACTGCCGGGCTGCTGCCAGACCCAATCCGACTGCGCCCAAAGTCGCGACCGTCGCCATCCAAAGCGAGTTTAGAACGGGTCGTAGCCGCTCCGGCTGCGACCACAGTGAGACATAGTTGCCACCATCCAGAATGGGTGGAAAGGCTTCGACCGTCCACGTCCCAGGTGGCACGAAAGAGATCAGCAGCAAAGTCAGATGGGGAAGCAGAAGAAACAAAGCAAGACTCCAACCTGCGGCCGTCGCGAGCAGGCGCGCCGCCGGGGACCGAAGAACTCGCCGGGAAGGTGCCAGACCTCGGACACCGCCGACAACCGCCGTGTCGCCAGAATCGACGCGTCGCATCACCCAAAGACCTAGAAGAGCCATCGCCGCTAAAGTGATCGTTTCTACCTGGGCCATTGCGGTCTCACCATTCAGCTTCGAGGCCACGATCTGCGTCGTCATCACCCGGAATCCCCCGCCAAAGATGTAAGGGGCCGAGAACGATGCCAGCGAGGTCATGAAAGTCAGCAGAGCTGCACCGATCAGAGCCGGTGAAAGTATCGGCATCACCACACGCCAAAGGGTGCGCCACCGCCCCGCTCCAAGAGAAGCCGCAGCCTCCAACATCGAAGCGTCCAGTCGCGACAGCGACGCCCGCGCAAACAAATAGAAGTACACGTACATCGAATAGGCGTGTACGAGCAGAATCGCCCCTGGTCCTACCAGTCGCCACGGGGGTTGAGCCAGCCCGAAGAGATGCTGGACACCTCTGCTGACAAAACCGCTTTCGCCATAGAGGAAAAGAAAGGCGATCACACCAACTAGTGGAGGCAAGGCCACCGGCATGGCGATCAGGGCTCCCAACACTTTTCGGCCCGGAAACTCGGTCCGCTCGAAGATAAATGCCAACGGAACACCAATAAGCGCCGAAAAAACAACGGATAGAGCCGAGATCCACAGACTTTGCCAAAGAGCCTGCCACTCGCCGCCGTATCGTGCGAACTCGGCAAAGTGCACAAGCGTGAGCTCGGCTGGAAGCCCCAATGCCTCCAAGGCGGTGACCAGAATCGGGTAGCCCACCAGCCACGTGATCACCAGAGCCAGAACCAACGCCAGTGGATGTCTTCGTACCGCGCTCAAATCGGCTCCTCGGTGAATGCTGGAAACGCCCGCGGCGACGGCCCGTCGTTTCTCAGGGTCACCCAGGCACGGTCTCCCGAATCGGCCTGCCCGAGACTGCCGCGAACGACGAGACTGCCACCCTGTTCCAGAATCAAGTTGTAGAACGTGGCATCGCCGACATAGTGCTTCGACTCGACCCTTGCTGACAGAGCCTCCGGATGGTCGGCTGGAGAGAGCTCCAGACTTTCAGGTCGAAATACGACCTCGACTCTCGCGCCTGCTTCGCGAGGCCCCACAACTGTCACAGACCAGGTCACGCCCCGACCCACGAATCGCTCATCGCCGAAGCGGACTCGTCGATCAGCGAGAAGCTCGCCGGTCAACGAGCTGGCCCGGCCCACAAACCCCGCCACAAAACTGCTCCTGGGCTCCAAGTAGAGCTGCTCCGCGGTTCCGATCTGCTCCAGCACACCGTCGTTGAGTAAAGCGATCCGATCGGCGACATCGAATGCCTCTTCCTGCTCATGGGTTACCCAAACCGCAGAGATACCGATGGATTTGACTGCCCGTCGAAGCTGACGCCGCGTCCGTTCGCGCAGATCGGGGTCGAGGTTGGACAGAGGTTCATCGAGCAACATCAGGCTTGGGCCCGGCGCCAAAGCACGGGCCAGCGCCACCCGTTGTTGTTGACCGCCAGAGAGTTGCTGAACTCTGCGTTCTTCGTAGCCAGCCAAATCCACAAGCTCCAGGACTTCAGCTACACGCTTGGCTTCTTCGTCACCAGACAGACTCCTGTTGTGAAGACCGAATGCGACGTTCTCGGCCACCGACAGATGCGGAAATAGCGCGTAGTGCTGAAATACCATTCCAATGTTCCGCCGTTCCGGCGGTTGACCTGTAATGTCTTTTCCCGAAACCAGAATGTTGCCTTCGTCTGGTACTTCGAAGCCGGCGATCAACCTCAGAAGCGTGGTCTTACCGCTGCCACTCGGTCCGAGGAGTACCAGAACTTCCCCATCTTCCACTTCCAGGGAGACTCCGTTTAACACCTGGTGGTCGCCCAAGAAGCTCTTACACAGGCCGTCGAGTGTGATGAAGGGCGCCATGCCTCGAGTGAATTACGAAGAGTCGGCAACCGGGGTTTATCCCCGGCTGCGCACCTCGCGATCCCAAAGTTTCATCCATGTGGCCCCGCGCTCGCTGATAAGCGCCCAGTCGACATCAGATCGGACGATCCGACGTTTCGCTTCTTGCGCCCACTCCGGCAAATCCGCAGCAGGTATGTCGCTGCGCGCCGGCAAACGGAACGCCTCTCGAGCCGTCAGCAACAAGGTCTCTCTTCCACCGACCCAGTCGATAAAACGCTTCGCCTCTTCGGGGTGTCGTGCCCCCTCGACAAGACCGATCGAGTCATCGATAACCGGTGTTCCACTCGAAGGAAACAAATAGGCCAGCGGTGCTCCGCGCTGCTGAAGAAACAGCATATCGGTCAGCTCCCAGATCGAGACCAGACCCTCCTGTCGAGTCAGCTTCTCGAACAAAAGAGCCGGATTTACCGCATATTCCCTGGTCTGCCCGTCGAGGCGAAGAAGCCAATCGAATCCTGCTCTTTCGTCACCCGTCTCTGCCATTGATCGGGCCAGAACCATCCCGAAAACAGTCCGCATGGTGCCGCTTGCAAGAGGATCTCGAATGATGAGTTTGTCCCTCCATGGGTCCGCCAGGAGATCATCCCAGTCATGGGGTGCATCCTCTCGCGCCACGGCATCCGAGTTGTAGACCAATACCGGCACTGCCTCATAGAGTCCAAAGAAACGATTGCCAGGGTGGCGACTCGCACTGGGCACGGCATCGGCCCACTCTGGGCGATACTCCGCCAGTAGACCCTCCGCAGCCCCTCGCGCAAAGATGGTGTCGGGTCCCCCAAACCAGACATCCGCCTGCGGATTCACAGCCTCTGAGCGAATCCTGTCGTAAACCTCTTGAGATCCCATATCCAACCAGCGAACATCGACCTCAGGATTTAGAGCTTCGTAACTTTCTTCGAGCAGTACCAACAGATCGCGACCGTGCGGCGAGTACAAAACCAGCGGCTCTCTACCATCATCGCATCCCGTAGCTCCAATCAGTCCCGCAGCTCCAATCAGTATGGCCCGCGGGACACCAGAATAGAGTCCTCTCACGAATCCCCCAATGCCAGAAGGTTGGCAAAAAGTCGAAGAGCTCCGGGTACGCCGGCCGGTAGCTCGCGAAAAAAAGAAAGGCCCGTATACACATAGACGCCTTCGCCGACCTCAGCCACCAGCAACGATCCGCGCTGTTCCGGCTGACCGGAGTCTTGAAGAGCTAGAACCGGCTGATAGGCAGGATCCCAAGTCGAGGCGAAGTAGAGGCCCCGCTCTTGGACCCAATCCTGCCAATCCGAGGGACCCAATCTATTTGGCTTGTTCAGCACAGGGTGCGAAGAATCGAGCACTGCGACTGGCGCGTTCTCGTCAGTGACTCTTCCATGCGGTCTAGCAATCTCGAGCGGATAAGGCGCGAAACCTCCATCGATGAACTGATATTGCTGATACTGGACCACCAGCAACCCGCCGAGTCGCACATAGTCCAGGAGATTCGAGTTTGCAGCCCGTAGAGCGGAATCGATTTCGTAGGCTCGACTTCCCACGACGATTGCATCGAATCCTGAGAAGTTCCCCGACTCGAGAGTCTCGGCACTCAGGAGCTCTACATCGATACCGATCTCTGACAGAACCTCAGGGACACGATCCGAGGCACCGCGAATGTAGCCGATTCGGTGGAGATCCGGCAGTTCGAGATCCAGAACTTGGATCTCCGACTCGGCGCGACGCTTCAAAGGAAGCGGACGTATATGCGGATAGCGAATCAAGGGGTATGAAAACTCGAATTCCTCGCCGTTTTCCAGTTCGGCAACTACCGAAATCGTCCTGCGCCCAGGCTCGACCATCGCAGGCAGCGTCACATTCACGTTCAACACTTGCATGCCGCCCGGATTTTCGATGGCGAAATCTTGACTGGCCACCTCCGGCCACTGAGGATCCAGGTCGAATCGCAGCCGGCCTCGAAGGGGCCGATCACTGTTCGAGCGCAAACTGATCTCCAGCTGGCGGCTGCCGGATCTCTCGATCGGCCACAGTACCAGCCCCGGGTTGATCTGAACCTCCAGCATCGGCACCACTCGAATCGGCTCTCTGATTTCTCCAACCGCCTGATCCAGAGATCGGTAGACGACCTCTCGTTCGAGATCGATGGCCACACCATCCACCTCGAGCTTGAACAGCAGCGTCAGTGGAGCCGGTTCCAGGGGAGTTCCCTGAATCGCGCTCTCGACCCCGTTCCAATCGTACATGTCACCCTCGAGTGGACGCCGAAGAAAGTAGGGCACAGAGGGTCGAGACTGGCGATCGAGCGCCAAATCGAAGTTCAGGCTCTCCAAGCCCGAGATACGAGGATGTTTCTCCGGAACTTGGGTATCCACCACTCGCCAGTCACTCGTCGCCAAGATCTCGGTCGTCAAGATGTCGACTCGTCGAGATCCACTATTCCAGAGTGTCGCTGTGGCCTCGAGGTTCCCGCCAGGATTAACCGTCGCCCTGTCTGAGACCGCATCGACGCTGACCCCGGCAGCGGCAGCCACACCCTCCATCGCGAGTCGAAGCTTTTCTTTTAGTAGCCCTGAGACCATCCTTGCACCCTGGTTCTGCCCCTCAGCTTCTACCACGGCGCTCAGTAGCCGGTTCAATTGCCCCGTCAAACCGGCAAGTGCCGGAAACGAGTCATCCAAGTTTGCCGGATTCACCAAGTTTCGGGCTCTGTCAGCGCTTTGCTCGATCTCCCGAAGAGTCTTGTCGGTCTGCTCACGAAGCAGTCCAGGGGCGAGGTAGCTTGCGATCGCGGACAGATCGGTGTCGATGCCCCCGAACAGCTCTGTCTCGCCCTCCCCGGCCGATCCGCTCTCCCAACCGATCCCGCCTTCGATCCGACCGATTCTCTGAAGGGTTCCCATGTCCTGAGAGCGGTGCATGCTCCGACTCGACGCCGCGATCTGATAGACGGACTTGCCCAAAAAGGGATCGATGGCATCGAGAGCAAAACGCACCGTCGTCAGTTCCGGATCCCACCAGACACTCCTGAAGAAGGCTTCTGGTTGCCACGGCGGATAACCTTCGGCGGTCAAATCCGGATACCGATCAGGACTTCCGGCAAACTCCATCAAATCGGAGGCAATCACTCCCGAGGCCTGATGCTGACCATGACCTGCGCGTGAGTCGGATGGAAAAACCGCCACTACGACTTGAGGTTTGAACCGGCGAACGACCCGGACCGCATCCTCGAGCAATCGTTCCCGAGGCCAGCGTTGAAGTGTCTCTTCTAGCGATCGCGTGTATCCAAAGTCGAACGCACGAGTGAAAAACTGGCGGGTCCCCTCTAGCCCCCGGGCCGCATTGAGCTCTCCGGTGCGGATAAGGCCAAGCCCGACACCCAGCTCCGGTCCAATCAAGTTCTGGCCGCCTTCACCCCGCGACAGCGACAGATAGGCCGCTTCTCCCCCCAGTCCTCGTCTGACCAACGTGAGCAGGGTCGTGTCCTCATCATCAGGGTGAGCGCCGACCACAAGCAGACGCCGGTGCACAGAAAGACTTGCAAAAGCGCGATCTACGACCTCGACACCCCCTGTGCCCGCAGGCTCGAGGGCCGACATCGCACTAAGAAGCGAAATCGTGCAGATAGCGATCGCGGCCGTGATCAGTACCTTGGAGAAAAAAGCACAGGCTCGCATGAGGGGCGATTGTAACCTTCCGCTCCAGGCCCACCCACTTTGGACCCAAACTCAGATTTTTCAGACTCCTAGCTCACGAACAACTTCAACAGAAGAAACAGGGACGCGGCCACAACTACAAAAAGACAGATCGTTCCAGCTGTTGTGAAGATCTCTCGCCAGTCTTTGGCGTGGCCGACCTGGCTCATCACGACACCCAGAACTGCCAAAACCAATACGGACTTCCAGACCAACCCCCAGGAGAAATAGAGGGCCGCGATGATCACTCCACCAAGGATCGCTCCAAAGATCTTCATAACAACCTCCAAACAATTACGTAATGAGGGATTATCTCCCAACGCTTGCTCTATTGCGACCCCCTCCTTTCAAGCCGCTGCGACTATCGATTCGGATCTGTCAATATGTTTGACCCTGGGGTCGAGTCAACCTAGACTGGCGCTGTCAGGGAATTGAACCGATTTACCAGGTCTATTATGAGCAACACACCGAAGACCAGGCCCGACTTGGAGGTACGTACCGTCGATGACGAAAAGGTCATCCTCGATCGAGATGGCGAGCACATTCATCAGCTCAACTCCACCGCCAGTTTTGTCTGGGACCGATGCGACGGAAGTCGAGAGATTTCCGCCATCGCTCAAGAGCTCGCCGACGCATTCGGAGTGGATTCTGATTTGACCTTGAAAGACGTTTCGGAAATTGTGTTACAATTTTCACAGCTCGAACTCCTAGAAGAGATCGAGACTGTAGAGACAGCCTCATAGAGGCTCGAGGAGAGACAGATGGTAGAAAAGAAAACTCGACGCCAGGTGATCAAAGCAGCGGCCTATGTCGCACCCGTAATTCTGACCCTCACAGCCAAGCCAGCCAAGGCAGGCGGCGGCTCGGGCCCTTCAATACGAGGCGGCCAGTCGGGTAGCTCCGGAAAACCGGGTAGCGGAAACTAGACGTTTTCTGTCTGGCCATCCCGATTGGGCCATCACACCATTGAGCGGTCCCGATTGGGTCGGGTAAGTACCTACAGACTTTTTCAAATCTGTGCCGGTGCTCTCAGAGCACCGGCATGTTGTATATAGACAGCCGGCTATATCTCTCGGAACCCCTCCAGCCCGCGACCGATACCAAGTCAGCCATATTCTCCAAGGATGAATGCCTTCGATTTTGAGCTCGTAGGCACGCGGGTCCGAATCCAGTGTTCCGACCGGCCGACTTTCGATCTTTTGTGGTCGGCTTACGGTCATCTGGCTTCTGACGGTGATTCTCCAGACCTGATCTACACGGTCGGCGAGTCCGAGCCCGATGTCTTCCGAATCCAAAAGGAAGGCCGGAGGGCGCAAGAGCCGGCAGAGACGATCTCGGGTCGAGGCTGGCTCCTCGCTCTTCTCGATGATGATCTCGTCGTCTCGCTTCAACACCTCCATCCTGAGCTCTACTTCCTCCACGCTGCGGTGCTGACCCGGAATGAACTAGCATTCCTCTTCCCGGCCCCGGCAGGAAGCGGAAAATCCACTCTGGCTTGGGCCTTGCTCAAACATGGTTTCGAGTATGTGAGCGACGAGCTTGCGCCTCTGGCCCTCGAATCTCTGAAAGTTGTTCCCTTCCCAAGACCCCTGTGTCTAAAGCAAGAGCCACCGAGCGGGTACGAGATTACGACTCCTACCCTGACGACCGAGAGAGCGATCCATATCTCGGCAAGTGATCTGCCAGTGGCGCCAACATCGAAAGGTTTGCCAGTTGGCGGTATTTTCTTCCCGAGATATCACCCCGAGCATGCTGAATCTGTCCCGCAAAGGGTGTCGACGGCGCGGGCGACAACACGGATCTATGTCAACTGTCTCAACGCATTGGCGCATCCGGCCAGCGGTCTGGCGGCCGCAGAGAGCTTGGCGACCCGCTTGCCCTGTTTCGAGCTTGCTACTGCCAACCTCGATGAAGCGTGTCGAGGGGTATGCCAAGTTGTCGACGAGTTGATTCCGATGAGAACTGTAGTCAGATCGACTCGGTCAGACGGCGATGCATCCAGCGATCCACCCGAAAATGCTCCCTGAGCCTACGGCCACCACCTGCTGTCCCCAGCAGGGATTGACTGAGCTCTGCCAGGTGAAACCTGTAAAGACGGCCTAGACCGCTAACAGCGGACTGATCCCAGTACTTCTCCCGCAGAAACCTAGCTTCCGGCAACAGCCTTCGAAGCGATGCCTTGGCAAGGTTCCAACCGGTGTTCTCCATCGGTTCGACAAGCTCATGAAAGAACCACGGTTCGAGATCGAGGACTTTTCGGTCTATAAAGAGGCTCAGCTGGTCGTCATCCATGTCAGCGGGTCGAAGCCGATCGAGTACCTCGTCGCCAATCTTTGAACCCAAGAGCTTGCGAGCCGTGTAGAGAGCGCAGAAAATGGGCGCGGCATGCGAGCGAGCCTTCGCCTGTCGAACCAGGACAGACCAATCTAGTTCCTCTGCATAGAAGGTGAGGGTCTCGGCGATATCGGCTAGCTGCCTCACCGCCGCATAGCTGTGCTGGCGTAACCCCCGATCGACAAAGAACTTCAGACAGAGGTGGCTGATCAGGTCGACCGGGCCCAGAATCCACACGTTTTGGTCCCCGATCTCTTTCTCGCGGGCCTGGCTCCAGAGGTCGTCAACTTCGAAATAGAGTGGTGAGCTCCGCCGAACAACGTGCCGGTGTAGCTCGATCTCGACCGAACCATCGGGGCTCAGAAGTCGTGGACAGTAGTGATAGTTGTCGATGTTTCCAGAATCGTCAGACAAGGATGCGTTCTGGGAATAGCCAAGCTCATCGAACAGGTCTCTGGCTCGGCTCAGATGTTGTTCTTGGATCAACAGGTCGACATCGCCTATGGGCCGCAACCCGAGATCCCGATAAACCAAGCGATTGAGCGCAACGCCTTTGAGAGCGATAACTTGAATCCGCTCTCGGTTCAAGGTTGCCAGAATCCGGTCTAGCTCGGGCTCGATAAAGAAAAGATATCGAATGCGGTTCTCCTCTGCGAGCCGGTAGGCCGCATTTCGAATCTCCCGAGGGGTCTCGACCGGGAAATCCGATTTGTTCAAATGGCTAGCGAGAAAACCACCCACTTGATACCACTCCGCAAGCCGCAACACCTCCTGCCAGTCGAGCCCGCCCCCGTCGAGCGTGCCCCTGGCGAGCGACGCGATTGCGGACCGATCTCGTTGCCCAAGAGATGTCTTGGAAACTTGGATGACGAGCTCGAGCTCAGGAGTCATTGGCACCTGTTTTCGCCTTGTAAGGAGCTGCTAGGCTCTCGATTCCGTTCATATCTAGACCTGCGCTAAACCTACACTAGAGCTGCGCTCGGGCCTCACCAACGACCACGCCGTGGGCCACACGATATCGAGGCCGGGGCGATCTGACAAAGCCAGAGCACCCTGACCAGGAGTTCTGGCACTAGAGTAGCCGCGACTCCGGTCATAGAGCCATAGATAGCCGACTCTATATTTGACTTGGACACCCAGGCCTAGGACAATGCTTTCTAGCGACCCCATGCTAAAAGCGTAGAGATTACTCTCTCGCTGTGGTGGCCGCGGCCTCGACATGAAATCAACACCCGGACTCCTCACGTAGTCCGATTCCCAACGGAACGTCCCATGAAAAAACCTCGACAGAGTTTGTCCTTCTTTGGTTTTCTCCTCGTCGGCAGTCTCGTCGCCGGAGGCGTCATCTGGACTGGCAACGAAGTAGACGACGCCAGACTCGACACTGAGAAAGCGGCATCGTCAATCTCTGACTCGGAGCTCTCAAATTCGGAGCTCTCAAACCCCGACTCGGTTCCGGTAGCTCAGGCCAACAGGGCCGTTTCGCCGCGCAAAGCACGACCGAGCCGAGCCCCGGTCAAGCCAGATGGCATCGAGACCGTCGTGGTGCCGCTCGAAGCCCGCGAGAAGAGCGCCCGCTATACCATGGCCGATCCCGAGCTGATGGGTAGTATCTGGGGAAGCCAGAAGAGCGCTCCCAAGATCAGACAGCACGCAGATGAGGGTAGACAGCAGAGCCGGAACATTCCGCCGAGCGACCTACAGGGCGGGGGCCAGACCGTCCTACCGGGTGTGGCAACCCCGGTTGCGACGTTTTCTGGACCCGACATCGACGACGACAAGACCGAGACGGGGCTCCGCTTTGTGCCGCCCGATCCGATCGGCGCAGCGGGACCAGATCACCTCGTGAATGTAATCAACGTGTTGGTCAACTTCTATCAAGAGGATGGAACACCCGATCTTCAGGACTCGCTTTTTGATTTTTTTGCCGATCTGACACCTTCGAGTCTTACTTTCGATCCCAAGGTCGTCTACGACCCATTCGCCGGGCGCTTCGTCATCGTCACCATGGATGTCACCGATACACAAAATGTGCCTCCTGACCCCGAAGACACCTCGAGAATCCTTGTCGCGGTCTCTGACGACAGCGACCCCAACGGCACTTGGTGTGTGGGTGCCATCAACGCCTTCAGCACCTTTGTTGGGGTAGCCAGCGGTAGTGCGCTCGATCACTGGGCCGAGTATCCGGGCCTTGCGGTCGACGAAGAGGCGGTCTACATCACCGCCGAAATGCGCAGCTTCTTGGACCAGACCCCGCCAGACGAGTTTGGCGGGGTCCGTCTCTGGATCATCGACAAAGCTGCCGATGGTCTGTATGACTGTGTCGCCAATCCGGTCGTCCTGGCCACAGTCGACGTGTTCGACCCCTTCTTTGGGTTACCCAACGTTGTCGTGCTGACCTCGCAGCCGGCGCAGATCTACGGCACCGCGCCAGCGAACCTCGGAACTTTCTTGGTTTCGAAAGGTAATCTCACCGACGGGACCAACGAGTTTGCCCAGGTCATTCGGATCGACAACCCATTGACCGCACCCAGCTTTGATCAGAGCTTTGAAAGTCTGGGCAATATCGAGGCCCTGAACGGTGACCCTTCCGATCCTCCGCTCCCAAACGCACCCCAATCGGGTTCGGCCGAGCTCGTGGACACCAACGATCGGCGAGCTCTCGAGGCGGTCTGGCGCGACGACAATCTTTATTTCACCGCCACGATCGATCCCAAACCGGGAGATCCCGGCGCGGGCCAGGCCACCGCGTTCTGGGCTCGAATCGACACCACGAACCTCGGATCGCTCAACACTGCCGATCAAGGGGTAATTTCGGGTGAGGACATCGGTGTCGCGACCCATACCTTCTTTCCATCCATAGCTGTCGACAATACAGGCGCCATGGCAATTGGTTTTTCGGCCTCGTCATCGACAATCTTTCCAGGCGCCTACTTCACCTTCCGACAGGCTGCCGATCCAGCCGGAACAACTCAACCGGCAAGTGTCGTTCGCGCCGGTGAGGCTGCCTATTTTCGCATGCTCGATAGCGACCGAAATCGTTGGGGCGACTACACGGGCACGGTTGCCCATCCCTTGGAGGCAGGTTGTTTCTGGGTCTTCAACGAGTATGCGGGCGAGCAGGATCTCGTTGACACCCCACCTGAAAACGGTCGCTGGGAGACACAATGGGCCAAGTTCTGCGTCGCGGACAGTGCGATTTTTTCCGACGGCTTCGAGTCCGGTGACACCTCCGCCTGGAGCAGCGTTTCACCGTAGGTTTACCCGGTCGAGAGTTGAAGTGGATGGCGAAGCGGATTCGCTCTGCTGCCCGTATCATGAGGCGAGCTGATTGCTTCTGTTGAGCCTACCGAGGTAAATTATGCCAACTATGCGAAAACTAAATCTCTTTCTGGCAGCGATCCTATTCACAACTCTCCTGGTTTCGACCGCACCGGTCATGGGCCAGGACTCGATACCGGCCCCACCCGATGTCGCAGGCCCTCCCGATGATGCCGAGCGCACCGCGTCTGGTCTGGCATCGATCGTTCTTCAACCGGGCGAGGGAACCGAACATCCCGATGGCAACGACATCGTCAAGGTGCACTACACCGGCTGGACCACCGATGGCAAAATGTTCGACAGCTCGGTTGTTCATGGCGAACCGGCCGGGCTACCGATGGATCGTGTCATCAGCGGTTGGTCGGAGGGTCTCCAGCTCATGGTTGCCGGGGAGAAGCGCCGGCTTTGGATCCCTGAAAATCTCGCGTATGAAGGAAAAGCCGGAAAGCCCGCCGGCATGCTGGTCTTCGACATCGAGCTCCTGGCACTGAACCGAATGGCAACCGTCCCTGACGCACCCGAAGATGTGGCAGCACCACCGGCTTCCGCCGAAGTCACCAGCTCGGGCTTGGCCAGTCGTGTTCTGCAGGCGGGAACAGGAACGGAGCACCCAAAAAAGAGCAGTGAAGTCACCGTTCACTACACCGGCTGGACCACCGATGGTGAGATGTTCGACAGTTCGGTGGTGCGAGCAAAGCCGGCGAACTTCCCGCTGAATCAGGTCATCAAGGGCTGGACGGAGGGCGTCCAACTCATGGTCGTGGGTGAGAAGCGGCGCTTCTGGATTCCACAGAAACTGGCCTATGGTGGCCGTGAAGGATCACCCAAAGGCATGCTGGTCTTCGACATCGAGCTGATCAGCATCAAGTAGCGATCGCCGGGTGCTAGGCCTCGGGCGATTCTGAACTCGCTCGGGAAAGATCGGGGACATGTACCGTCAGGTAACGTGTCCCCAATCTCTCCCTCCCGGCACCTGGCAGAGCAGCCGACGACCACTAGGCGCTATGGGCCGATGCTGGCGTAGGAGCCTGGGAACAAATCCTCAGGTAGGCTGTCTGTAACGGGCTCGATACGAGCAGCACAGACCTTGTACTCACCGGTGCCCGTAACCTTGTCACCGGCATCGGTCGTCAGATAGTTGGTCCTCGAAGCGGGGAAGTGAAATGGCATCCAGATCGTGTTGCGTTTGACCTGGCGGCTGATCATGGCCCGGCACCGAACGCGGCCGCGACGACTCACTACATCGACTAGTTGACCATCCTCGACATCGAGTTTGTAGGCGGTCCCTGGGTGAACCTCCACAAAGGCCTCCGGTTGCTTTGCGATCAGACCATTCGATCTCCGAGTCTGCGTGGCGGCGTTGTAGTGGTACAAGGTGCGTCCCGTCGAGAGGATTAGCGGGTATTCGGCATCTTCCTGCTCGAACGGTGGCGAATAGACGACCGGCTGGAACAAACCTTTGCCTCGTAAGATCCCCCCTTTGTGCAGATACTCGGTACTCGGGGCGTCCGGGCTTTCGACCGGCCACTGCAACCCACCCTCGGTTTCGATTCTCTGGTGCGAGATTCCGGCAAATTTGGGTGCAAGCGACGCCATCTCGGCGTAGATTTCACCCGGGCTCGAGTAGTCGGGTTGCTCGAACCCGACCCGCTTCATCACGTCGAGAATGATTTCCCAATCGGCACGTGCCTGACCCGGCGGCTCGAGGGCCTTGCGTATTCGTTGCACTCTGCGATCCGAGTTGGCGAACACGCCATCTTTTTCCGCAAAACAGGCTGCCGGCAAAACGACATCGGCGTAGCGACAGCTTTCGTTGAAGAAGATGTCCTGAACGACAACAAAGTCGAGCTCGTTCATCGCCTCCTCGACCCGACCAACGTTCGGTTCGGAGATGACGATGTCCTCGCCCATCAGGTAGAGACCACGGATCCGACCATCGGACATAGCTTTCATCATCTCGTTGAGGTTCAGCCCCGGGGTCGTGCTCTGTTCGACGCCCCAGGCTGTGGTGAACTTTTGCCGAACCTCGGCGTCCTCGGCTCTCTGATAGCCGGGATAAAAGACCGGTGTGGCCCCAGCATCATTGGCCCCTTGGACATTGTTTTGACCCCGCAATGGATTCATTCCAACGGAGCGCTTGCCCAAGTGCCCGGTCATCAGCACGAGATTCGACAGCGCGTAGACATTGTCGGTGCCACAAGTGTGCTCGGTGATACCTAGTGTGTAATAGATACCGGCCTTCTCTGTTGTGGCGTAGGCGCGGGCGACATCGCGAATCATCTGGGCAGGCACACCTGTGACCTTCTCCGCCGCCTCTGGTGGAAACTCGAGAACCGTATCCCGCACTGCCTCCCAGTTCTCCGTGTTTCGAGCGATGAAATCACTGTCCTCGAGACCCTCGGTCACGATCACGTTGGCCATGGCATTGAGCAGCCAGACATCGCTTCCCGGTTTGATCTGCAGGTGCCAGTCGGCGATTTCCGTGAGCCAAATGGCACGCGGATCACTAACTGCGAGCTTGGCACCTCGAAGTACCGCCCGCTTCATCTCCATCGCGATGATCGGATGAGCCTCGGTTGTGTTGGATCCGGTGACAAAGAGAAAATCGGCGTCTCGAATCTCAGGAATCGAGTTTGTCATCGCTCCGGCTCCGAACGTGGTCACCAGACCGGCGACCGTGGGAGCGTGTCAGGTAGCAGCGCATTGATGAATGTTGTGTGTGTGAAACGCAGCCCGCGCCATTTTCTGCATCAGGTAGTTCTCTTCGATCGTGCATCGGCTCGAGCTGATAAAGGCCAACGAGTCGTCACCATGACGGTGACGAACCGCGGTGAGGCCCTTGGCGACCCGGTCGAGAGCCTCGTCCCAGGTGGCGGGCTCGAGCTGACCGGAGACGTTCCGGACCAAGGGTTCGGTCAACCGGTCCTCGTGGTGGATGAAGTCGTTTGCAAACCGCCCTTTTACGCAGAGATTGCCGTCATTGACAGTCGTCCCTGGCGGCGGACTGGTCACCTTGACGAGCCGATTCGCCTCTCGGTCGATATTGAGATCGATTTGGCATCCTACACCGCAGAAATTACATGTCGAACGGACCTTCTCCAGATCACGTTCCGGTTTCCCGTAGGCAACAGCCTGCTTCTCGGTCATGGCCCCGGTAGGGCATACATCGATGCAACCGCCACAAAGCTCACAGGTCGAATCGGTCAGCGACCGACGGTCCGCTGTCGATATCGTGGTCTTGCCTCCCCGAAAGGCGAGCGTGATCGCACTTACCGCCTCGACTTCGTTGCAGTAGCGTGTGCAGAGCGAGCAGGCGATGCATCGATCGGCTCGAAACTCGATGAACTCGTTGGTGTCGTGGGGCCGCCCCTGGCGTGGTGAGTCTACGGATACCCACTCCCCATCCGTACCGTAGATCTCGGCCAACTCGTGAACACGAGAGGGGTTGTTGTCCTCGGCAACCACGCGGTCCTGAATCGTGTCGGCCAAGTGCAGCGAAAGGATGAATCTTCGGTTTCGGTTGGTTCGGGCGGTGTTGGTTCGTACGACCATCCCAGGCTGAGTCTTGGCATGGCAGGCGGGCTGCATCAAATTGACGCCATCGATCTCGACCAAACACATCCGGCAGGCGCCCGCTGGGGTCAGCCGGTCATCGTGGCACAGTGTTGGGATTTGGATGTCCACGTGACGAGCCGCTTGGAGAATGGTCTCGCCTTCGCTAAAGGGCACCTCGTTGCCGTCGATAATCACGAAT
>CAXMQZ010000111.1:0-4844 GCA_964195975.1 uncultured Polyangiaceae bacterium
GTGACCCGGATATTCGCGGGCTTGAGATCGCGATGGATCACGCCACGCTGATGGGCCGCTTCTAACCCTGCGGCGATCTGACCGGCGATGCGGACCGCTTCGTCGACCGGCATCCGGCCCCGTTTCAAACGCTGCGCAAGATCCTCCCCGTCCACCAACTCCATGGCCAGGAAGCGCGTGCCTTCCGAGTCGTGAACACCAAAGACGGTGGCTACGTTTGGGTGGTTCAGTGATGCGAGCAGCTTGGCTTCACGCTCGAAGCGGGCCAGGCGTTGGTCGTCGGCGGCGAAAGCCTCGGGTAGGACCTTGATCGCCACTTCGCGGTCGAGGTCGGTGTCCGTGGCCTTCCAAACCACCCCCATCCCGCCCTCGCCGATCTTCTCGATTAGGCGATAGTGCAGTAATTGCTGTCCGGCTTCAATCGTCATGGAGTCTTCAGCTCATCACCTTCTTACGATCCGGTTGCCGCGCGAATGAAGCTCGCCAGGTCTTGCTTGAATTTCACCAGAGACGGCGGGTGCAGATACATCATGTGGCCGGATTCGTAGTACTCGAGAGTGATGTTCTGGCGCTGCTCCGGCAGCAGATCCATGTGTTCGATGAAGTACTCGGTCGCGAGATGCGGTGTCGCCAGATCGAAGTAGCCCTGTTGTACCAGGAGCTTCATGCTCGGGTTCTTGCCCATGGCATAGGCGAGGTCGATCGAAGTGTTGGGGAAACGTGAGCGAGAAAAAGTATTCGACGGGGTCTTGTGCTGCCAGTCCCAATGCTTCCAGAGCTCGCCGGACACCTTGTATTCCAGATCGCGCCCGAACTCGAGATCGTTGTGGTAGTAGTCGAGAAAGGCGCTGGTAAACGCTGCGGTGATCGCTGCCGACTGCGGGTCGTAGCTCATTCTCTCACCGAGAAGATTGAAACTGCGGCCCACATATCGCGAGTCGATCCTGCCCGCTGTCTGGCGGCGATCGCGCAGTAACTCTTTGACGAACTGGTCGTGCGTTACCCGCAGATTGGCTCGATCCCAATACTCTTCGGAGACACCGGTATAGAGAGCCAGCTTGGCGAGAACAGCAGAGCGCTCGGCCTCGCCGAGCCGGCTGCCCTTGAGCAGGGCCGGGGCGTATTGCTCGTATGCGAAGGCCTTGAGGTCCTCCATGAAGGCCTGCAGATCTTCGGGCCGATTCTCCAACGCCTCGTGGTACCAGGCGGTCGCTGCCAGGGTCGGAAGGAACATTACATGGGCGAGGTCGACGCCGAGATCGTCGGACCCCGTGACCATCTCCATGAAGGGCGAGATCAGCACCACGCCGTTGAGTGCCATGCCGTGTTGCTCGAGAAGTGCCAGCGAGACTCCGCCGGAGCGCATGCCTCCGTAGCTCTCGCCCAGCAGGATCTTGGGCGACGCCCAGCGACCGTTCTGGGTCACGTACTCCTTGATAAAGCGCGAAACCGAATCGATGTCCTGATCGACTCCCCAGAAGTCCTCACCCTTGTCCTCGTCCAGTGGGCGGCTATAGCCGGTGCCGACCGGATCGATCATCACCAGATCGGTGACATCGAGGATGCTGTGCTCGTTGTCCCTGACATCGTAGGGCGGCGGCGGCACGAACTGAGCGTCGGGTGTGACCACGATGCGTGGACCCAGCACTCCCATGTGGAGCCAGATGGAGGCCGAGCCAGGTCCGCCGTTGAATGCGAAGGTGATCGGTCTCGTCGACTTGTCGTCGAAGCCGTCGCGAATGTAGGCCGTATATCCGAACTTGGCTACCGGCTTCTCGCTGCCATCGTCGACGATCAAGTAGCCGGCGGTGGCCGTATAGGTGATGGCCTGCCCGCCGATCGTGATCTGATGCTTGGTGATCGAAGACCGCGCTTCAGCTGCCTCTGCCGGAGATTCCTCAGGCTTCGAGTCCTCCGCAATCAAGGGCCAAGCCAAAAGCAGGCAAGCCAGCAGCCCCGTTATTTGCTTCATGGTATTCCTCCCGAGAAAGTCGACATCTTATGGGGAAAGAGGCTAGCAAGATACCCGTTGATCTCCTAACCCGCGTGCAGCGCACAGGCTAAGCCTCGGCTTTTCACCTGCTATGCTCGGTCACTCATTCGACTCATAGCTGGAAACGGACGCAGCTGGAAACGGAGACTCAGCGCCGCTACAGCGCGATGTGCCAAGAGCCCGCAGCGACCGAAGAGCTTAGCGAGACCCAACACCATGATCGGTACGACACTGGCTCACTTCAAGATCACCGCCAAGCTTGGTGAAGGTGGCATGGGAGTGGTCTATCGCGCCGAGGACACAAAACTCGGCCGCGAAGTGGCGATCAAGGTGCTGCCGGAAGCGGTGGCCCAAGACCCTGAGCGCCTGGCGCGTTTCGAGAGGGAAGCTCGGGTGCTGGCGTCGCTGAATCACTCGAATATTGCGGCGATCTATTCGCTGGAGACGGCGGAGGCGGACAGCAGCGGGGACGAAGGAGGGGGACACGTAACAAGTACATGTCCCCCTCGTGCCCCTATTTCTTTTCTGGTCATGGAGTTGGTGGAGGGGGAGGATCTGAAGCAGCGACTGGCGAGGGGTGCCATTGCACAAGAAGAAGCGCTGCCGATCGCCCTGCAGATTGCCGAAGCCCTCGAGGCGGCCCACGAGAAGGGCATTGTCCATCGCGACCTCAAACCTGCCAACATCAAGGTGACCGAATCGGGCGAAGTCAAGGTACTGGACTTCGGTCTCGCCAAGGCTTTGGCGATCGACAGCGACTCGGCAAGCCTGGAACTGTCACTGTCACCGACGCTCACAGCACAGATGACCGGTGTCGGCGTGGTGCTCGGTACCGCGGCCTACATGTCGCCCGAGCAGGCTCGTGGCAAGACCGTCGACAAGAGAGCGGATCTCTGGGCTTTTGGCTGCGTGCTGTTTGAGATGCTCACCGGCCGGAGCACCTTTGGTGGCGAAACCGTCACCGATATCATCGCTTCGTTGGTAGCCCGCGAGCCCGAATGGGAAGAGTTGCCGGCCGACACGCCTCGTTCGGTACAAAGAGTATTGCGCCGCTGTCTCGAAAAAGACGCCCGTCAGCGGCTCCATGATGCTGGGGATGCTCGCCTCGAGCTGGAGGAAGCGATCCATGGCGGCCAGGATCTCCCAGGGTTGGAGGGCTCGGATCAAGTCCCAGGCGTCGCGACCGTGGCAACCGCTCAACCGCTGTGGCGCCGCAGCCTACCCTGGGCACTCGCTGCGGTCCTCGCTGCGGGTTTGGTCGCCGTCTGGCTCCTGCGACCGAGTCCGAACAGGCCGGTTACCCGTCTGTCGGTGGCGCTTGGCGACGGGACACTACACGATGCTTTGGGCTCGAGCGTGGTGCTCTCACCCGATGGACGAAAGCTAGCCTATGTTTTGTACACCAACGAAGGCGCGAGAACGCTGTATTTGCGTACGCTGGATCGCTTGGAATCGATAACTGTCGCCAGCGGTAGCAATCGCGAGGCTCCCTATCACCCGTTCTTCTCGCCGGACAGCCAGTGGTTGGGCTTTGCCACTCCGGATGAGATCAAGAAGGTGCCGGTAACCGGGGGTACCGCCATGACCCTGTGCCAGGTAGACGGTAGTCGAGGTGCAAGCTGGGGCCCCGATGGCACCATCGTGCTTTCACCCAAGGCTTCGACCGCTCTTGTCAGAGTGCCTGAGACCGGAGGCGAAGCACGAGCGCTGACCACCCTCGAAGAAGGAGAGACCAGCCACCGATGGGCCGAGCTGCTACCGGGTGGCAAGGTCGCGCTGTTTACAGTTGTCGCCGAACGGCCGGACAGCGACCCCGAGAACAAGCTCTGGGCCGTGACGCTGGCAACAGGTGAGCGCAAGAAGATACTGGATGACGGGACCTATGCCCGGTATGTGCCGACCGGTCATCTCTTGTTCGTGCGCGAGGGCACGTTGTTTGCCATCCCTTTCGACACCGATCAGCTAGAGGTCAGCGGGTCTGCCGCCCCGGTGCTGGAGGGGTTGACCGTGAGTGAGGGTCATGGCGGCGCTCAGTACGCAGTCTCGAACGACGGCACCCTCATCTATGTGGGCGGTGAGCGCAGTGTTCCCACCTATCCGATCGTCTGGGTCGATCGCGATGGCACTACGAGTCCGCTCTGGAATTTGCCCGGCGCCTATGGCATGCCTAGCATCTCACCAGACGGCAAGCGGCTTTCGTTGACTGTGTTTCGTGATAACAACTTCGATGTCTGGGTCTACGATCTCGAGCGGGAAGTTCCTACCCGACTGACGTTTCACGACGGTTACGACGGCGATCAGCTGTTTACGCCCGACGGCGAATCTATTGTCTTTTCCTCCGACCGCGGTGGTCCCATACAGAACCTTTATCGCCAGCGTGCCGACGGCTCGGGCCAGGCCGAGCTCCTCGCGGAAAGCGACTCCAACGTCTGGGCCCATTCGTTCTCCCCCGATGGTCAATGGCTAGCCGTTGAGATGCAAAATGAGACGTTCGACATCATGGTGCTGCGCATGGACGTTTCGAGTCAGTTCGAGCCCTATCTCGCTACAGAGTTCAGCGAGCAGTTCGCGACCTTTTCACCCGACGGGCGCTGGATCGCCTATGTGTCCACCGAGTCTGGTAACACCGAAATCTATGTGCGGCCCTTCCCGAGCGCAGCGGGGAAGTGGCAGATCTCGACCGACGGCGGGAACTGGCCACGCTGGTCACCCGACGGCCGTGAGCTCTACTACGGCGTCGAGGAAGGTCTGATGGTCGTGCCCGTCGATGGGAGCGGGGAGACCTTTCGTGCTGGTAAGGCCGAGCCGTTGCTTAGTGGGGAGTTTCGCGGTGTCGAAACAGGGATCAACA
>CAXMQZ010000112.1:0-44103 GCA_964195975.1 uncultured Polyangiaceae bacterium
CGAAATTCGGTATGAAGCCGATGGGCTGCGTACTGCACATCCTTTTGCAACACGAGCGGGTGCTTACGGGTCTGCGCTGTGGATACTGATTCCCGGATCAGCTCCTGACCGTAGGTGCGGATCTGTTGCACCGCCTGGTCACGGGCATGCTCATGAAATTTGAGCTCGGGCCCGTGATGGGATTGCTCGGTTGTCGGTTCCTTGTCATCGGTCATCGGTTAGACCTCGTATCCGGTTGGATAGCTCGAGCGAGCTTGCAGATCTTCTAGCACCTCGCCGACGGCTTCTCGCACGATCTGGCGCTCATCGAGAGTCAGCTTGCGCGGGATCTTCAGCCCGCCCGCGACCTGAATCAGGGTCAGACCTCCGCCAAGCAAGAGCACCATCGCGAGACTAAAAAGAGTAATGGCAATCACATCGCTTCGGGCGACCCAAGCGGTTGGGAGTATTCGCACAAACAGCGCTCCGAGACCCGAGACCAGCACCATCAGTATCAGGCTGAAGACTACCGCGGCGCGGTTGCTCGGTGCGTGCACAAACAGACTGACCTGCTTGCCTGCGTCCATCAATGTATGACTCACCGATTCGACCGAAAGTTCATGCGGCCGACGGCTGAGAATCCGGATCAGCGATCCGATCAGATCCTTGAGACTCAGATCGGCCTCGATCCCCTCGGTCTCTTCGGCCTCGACCCGACGCTTGGCGATCTCATCCAGAATGATTCTGCTGGGTGGTGGCGGATCGCCCACAAAGTGGGCCATCTGTGAGACTCGGCAACCGGCCTCGATCAGGGGCTCGATGTCGACGCCTGTGTCGGCACCGATACTGTGAAACATCGAAACCAACTCTTCGGTTGAGATGTTGCCGATCGAATGTCGGACCGTGATCGCGCCGCCGATACCTCCGATCGAGGAGTCGAAGATGCGCACACCGGCTAGATAGGCGACATAGGCGTTGGTCACTCCCAGGCCGCGCCGATCGTGCAGATGCACACCGATGTGGTCGAGACCGATCTGCTCGCCGACATAGCCGACGACCCTGTTGATGTCGTTGGGTGATGCCATGCCGTCCGTGTCTGAGAGAGCAACTGCCCCACACCCCATGTCTATGAGCCGACGACAGATCCTTGTGACCTGCTCGACTGGCATCAGGCCGTCCGGTTGCGAGCTGTCGCGGAAAGCGTAGGACAGATATCCGCGAAGTTGATAGCCGTCACGGCGCGCGGCCTCGGCGACGGTCTCAGCCGCATCGACCGCCTCATCGACGCTCATCCGGGTGTTTTTTCTCGAGTACTCCTCCGAAGCCGAAACAAACAGTGCCACCGTATTGACCCGCTCGGCCTTTCGCAGGAGCTCGTAGTAGCCGAGCGTAGGCGCCAAGGCGGCAATTTGACCATCGTAGGGTGGCATCTGGCGAAGGAGCTCTGCCGTGTCTTGCATCGCGGGGACCACGCGT
Organism: uncultured Polyangiaceae bacterium; assembly: GCA_964195975.1. Lineage (GTDB taxonomy): Bacteria > Acidobacteriota > Thermoanaerobaculia > Multivoradales > JAHEKO01 > CAXMQZ01. The sequence continues at coordinate 1,456 of CAXMQZ010000112.1, forward strand.
GGATTCACAAACGAGCCGACTTCGATATACGGGACGTTGGCCCGTATCAAGGCTTCGACCAATTGAAGGCGGGCATCGAGCGGTATTGCCGCATGACGATTGAGAATCTGCATCCCATCGCGCAGCGAGACATCGCAGATCTTGATTTCAGGCAATGCGTTCCATCCCTCGAGCCTTGGCGGTCCGATCGCCGCCTGTGCGTCTATATTATCGCCGCCTGAGCCGATCGAAGCCATCGAAGAATGGCTATCGACTGTTACATATTCTCTATCTTTCCAAGCGGCCATCGGCTAATCTCCATGAGATTGCTGGGCAAAGCTGGAGAAACGTCTCAGACGAATCTATCGTTGTGAGTATCGAGCGGATGGTGACGACAGGGCCAGGGCAACCCGCGCCTGCCAAGAAAATCGGCAAGCGGCAGACAAAGGCGATCGAAGAGATCATCGCTGAAGGGTCGTTGCAACCTGCCTTTCAACCCATCTACGAGCTCAAGACCGGAAAGGTCTTTGGCTTCGAGGTTTTGACTCGGAAAGAAGACTCGGTATTCGACACGATCCCGGAGATCTTCGAAACGGCTGCACAGATGGGCCGGGTCGGCGACCTGGGTCGGGTTCAGAGGACCTTGGCGATCAAAAGAGCTCCAGCGAAGCCGCTCTTTGTCAACGTTCATCCAGCCGAGTTTGACTATCCGTTGCTGGTTCGGCCCGATGACCCCCTGTTTCGACATCCAGAGGATGTCTACCTCGAGATTACCGAATCGGCTCCACTGAGCTACTTTGAACAATGTACGAATGTGCTGGGTGAGCTTCGCAAGAAGGGTATCCGTGTCGCCGTCGATGACTTCGGCGCCGGGTTTTCCAACGTCAAGTACATCGCTGACCTGTCTCCCGATATCGTCAAGCTCGATCGCGAGCTGGTGAGCGGTGTGCGAGAGGGTACCCGCCAGTTCAAGCTGCTCATCTCCATTGTTCGTCTCTGTAACGACATGGGCGCGAGGGTGGTCGCCGAAGGTATCGAGACCGCCGAGGAGCTCGTCGTAGCCGAACGCGCAGGTGTCGACTTCTGCCAGGGTTATCTTTTGGGTCGTCCAGCACCGGATGCCCGTGAAGAAGAGTGGCCTGCCTTTCGCTGAGATCCGTTCGCCAGAAATCGTGGATATACTCGTCTCAATACATGTTGTATTGAAACGGTGAAGCCGTCCATTTGGAGGGAAAGGTATTCGCTGCACCAAAAGGAGGATTTGAGGGATGAAGAACTATCTGACAGAAGTCATCGGAACGTTTTTCTTGGTGCTGACCATCGGACTGACTGCGATCGGCGGTGTCGCCATGGCGCCCCTTGCCATTGGTTCTGCGCTGATGGTGATGGTCTACATGGGGGGCCACATCTCGGGTGGTCACTACAACCCAGCCGTAAGTCTGGCTGTGATGATGCGGGGCAAGCTCGATAGCAAGGAACTATTGCCCTATTGGGTATCTCAGGTCGTTGGCGCGTTTCTGGCGGCGGCAGTCGTTTATGCCATCTCGGGACAGACCTTTGCGCCCGCGCCAGGAGCCGATGCCACGACCATGGGTGCGCTGTTGATCGAGTTTTTGTTCACCTTTGCTCTCTGTCTGGTTGTGCTCAACACAGCCACCGCATCGGGAACCGAAGGCAACTCTTTTTATGGATTGGCGATCGGTTTTACGGTCATGGTGGGAGCTTTCTCGGGTGGCGGAATCTCGGGTGGCGCTTTCAACCCGGCAGTGGGGATTGGACCGATCGTCATGAACGCGATTGCCGGAGGCGGCTCGTTCAGCGATCTATGGCTCTACCTGGTCGGACCGCTCCTGGGAGGCGCGGTAGCCGCGATGGTGTTCAAGATCCAGAACCCGGGGGATTAGAAAAACAGCGGAGTAGTGGAGGATTCAGTGGGGACATGTACTTGTTACGTGTCCCCTTATTTATGAGTTAGGTCTCGTGTCCCCGTTCTTCAGGGCCTCGTTTTCCGCGGAGCCTTTCTCCACATAGAGAGTCTGGGTCGGGAAGGCGAACTCGACGCCCTCGGCGTTGAATCGCCTGAGAACTTCCAGATTGACCTTCTGTTGGGTGTCCATCAGCGATCTATAGTCGGGTACCAACATGTAGTAGACCGTCTCGACATTCAGGGATGAGTCGCCAAAGTCCTTGAAGTGGGAGCGGTCGAATCGCGTGTTCGGCTGTGCTTCGACCACCTCCTCGATAAACCCCGGAATTTTCTCGACAATCTCTGCAGGCGTGTCGTAGGTCACGCCGATCGTAAAGGTCGAGCGTCTCTCGTTCATGCGGCCAAAGTTACGGATTCGGCTTTGCAGCAGATCGTTGTTGGAAAAAATCAGCTGCTCGCCTGTGATGCTACGTATGCGGGTGGTCCTGACGCCGATCTTTTCTACATTTCCCGAGTAGGCATCGATGGCGAGAAAATCGCCGAGCACGAATGGTTTGTCGAGATAGATGGAAAACGACGCAAAGAGATCGCCCAGGATGTTTTGCACCGCAAGCGCCACTGCGATGCCACCGATACCGAGACCCGTCGCCAGGCCGGTGACGTCCACACCCAGATTCTCGAGGCCAATCAGCAGAACAACCAACCAAATAACGATCTTGGCCGCCCACTCGATGCCGCTCAACCAGGTCAGCGTGTCCGGCTCGCCCTTTTTCTGGTTGCGCTGAACCGCCATCCACTCGGCGAGGGTCTTGTTTGCCCAGATGCCCACTTGCAGCGCCAAGGAGACGACGGCCGCAATGTGGATGCCGTGCGCGATCCAATCGGGTATGACCAGCGCCTGAATTGCCGCCCAGGCAGCGACAAAGACAAGAAGCGGTTGTTTGGTGCTGCCGACGACCGCAGCGGCGATGTCGTCCCAGACTGTGGCGGTCTTGTCGGCCAGACGGTGAAGGGCTTTGCTGATCAGCCCGATCGTGATCCAGCAGAGAATCAGCGTGCCGACAAAGATCCCCGCTGCCCAGAGCCACTGAGACACGGGATTGCCTAGAAAAGTGTCGTTGAGGATGTCTTCGAGTTTCATTGGCGCGCCTCGGGACTGATTATCTAACATTTTGTCGGTTGCGTTTTGTCTGTGGATAGGATGGAATTCCCTTTTGGTTATCCGAGCGCTGATCGATTCCGTAGGACAGGGTGTAGCAAGATGACTCTTGAACCCAGCCTGGAAGAAGCGCTCTGACAAGCGGTTGAATCTCGATTAGGATTGTTGGCGAAGGCCATGAAGAGACGGGAGGGAACACCATGAGAGTTGCAATGAATCGAACAGAGTGTGCTTTGACGAAACAATTCGCGGTGGGTTTAATTTGTGTCCTGGGTATCGTGAGCTTTTCCCCGAGACCGGCTGAGGCCAGTTGGGATTGGGGAGCGGGGTTTTATCTCTGGGCCCTGGGTATGGATGGCACACTCACCGTACGGGACAACCCAGCCGATGTCGATATCAGCTTCAGCGATATATGGGACAACCTGGATATGGCTCTGAGTGCCCATGTCGAGGGTAAGCCGGCTGATGGCCGATTCGGCTTCTTCTTCGATCTCTACTATGCCGACCTGGGTAAGGAGCTTGCCGCGCCTCCGGGCGATTTCAGCATGGAGATGGCTTTTGTCGAATTTGCCGGGACCTTCGCGCTGGGTGAGAACACGGACGTTTTCTATGGGCTGCGCTACACAACGTTGGATGTGGTCCTCGAGTTCGATCTAGGTATCGAGCCCCCGATTTCACCTCCGTCGCCAATCCTGCCCAGCAAGGTTGCCGGAGATGAGAACTGGACCGATTTGATGGTCGGTGCTCGCTGGAACAAGCAGTTCAACAAGCGCTGGGGATTTCGGGCACGGGGCGACATGGCCGGATTCGGAATCTCCAACAGCTCGGACTTCACCTGGAACGTCCAGTTACTTGGTACGGCCCGAGTAGGCAAGCGGGCGGAGTTGCTGCTTGGCTACCGCTGGTACGACGTCGACTACGAAGACAAAGACGTCGGCTTTGCCATGGATGCTCGCCTCGAGGGTCCAGTGTTTGCTTTAGGGTTTCACTGGTAGACCTCGCCCAGTAGATTCGATGACCATTCGGGCAAGCTGGCCTCAGAGTTTCCGCAGGACGGTGATGCCGAGGCTTCTGCATCTATTCTTCAGAGCTTTGTCTCCGTCATAATTGTCAAAATACTCACGCTGGCGTGATCCAGCGTGCTTTAGCTCAAAGTTATTTCCAAAGCGGCCTCGGATAATCGGATACCGGGTCCGGTCGATAGGAGACGTGTCATGTTCCGGATCAAAACCCACTTACTGATCGGAATCTTTCTCATCCTTGGTCCACCAGGACTGAGGGCGCAGCAAGACGGCTCGATCACACTGAACGATGTCTATCAGATGCTTCAGAAGCAGGAGAAGATGATCGAGAGCCAGAACAAACAGATCGAGGCTCAGCAGCAGACGATCAACGATCAGAACAAGGCGTTGCAGTCTCTATCGACCAGGCTCGATGACGTGGCGCAGAGTCAGGCTCGAGTAACGGGTACCGACATCGCGCCCCCGACAAAAGAGCAGGTTTCGCTGAGGGAAAGGATCGCGACGCTCGAGAAGGAAGCAGCGGATCAACCCGAGGCACCGGCAAACGTTCTGACTGCAGGGGACTTTCCGGGGTCGATCCGAATCCCAGGAACCAACATGGCGGGCAAGGTTGGTGGTTTTGTCCGTTTGGGTGTGGTGAACAGCTTTGAGCCGATCGGATCCGACGATCGGTTCATCGTCGGTACGATCCCGGTCCCGGGTGGAGAGGCCGGTGGATCGACCGGAGACGCAACATCCGGCCTGACGATCTCGGCCAAGCGCTCGCGGATGAACCTCGACATGCGGATGGACTCGAGCGTGGGTCAATTCCGGGCCTATATCGAGGGAGATTTTGCAACGGAGACCGAAGGCTCGGACGTCTATCGGCTGCGGCATGCCTACGGCCAGTACAACCGGTTTATTCTCGGTCAGACCTGGACGACCTTGATGGATCTGGACGCGGACCCCGAAGAGCTCGACTTTGAAGGTCTGAACGCGGAGATCATCGAGCGGCACCCGCTTATGAGATGGACGAGGGGACTGGGCAACCAGCGGGCCTTTGCGGTTGCCATCGAGGACCCGTCAACCGAGGTCCCAGATGGCCTGAACAAGAGCAAGACCCCCGATGTGGTGTCAACAATCAACTGGCAAAAGCCTTGGGGGCACTTCCAATTGGGCGGTGTGGTTCGAAGTTTGAGCGCCGAGCAGACCAACGATATGGGCGATGACGATCCTGAAAACGATGTCAACAATTCCGATTCGACCTTTGGCTGGGGTCTGTCGGCCAGCGGTAGTCACACCATGAAGCCCTGGGGCAGGAAAGACGTATTCATGTGGCAGGTCAACTTGGGTGACGGTTTCGGTCGCTATATCAACGACCTCGACTCGGTCGACGGCCAGGATGCTGTGTTCGATCCAGACGGATCGCTCAGGGCGCTGCCGGTCTTTGGCGGCTACGTCGCCTTCAAGCATTATTGGAAAAGGGACCCGACGTCGTACTTTGGGGGCAAGAATCTGTTGAAAGATGTGCGATCGACGCTGGTCTACGGTTTTGTCGACATCGACAACTTCGACTTCCAACCGACTGACGCCTACAAACGAACCCAAAGAGCCTCGCTCAACCTGATCTGGTCGCCAATCTCGGCTATTGATCTGGGTGTGGAGTATCTGTGGGGTACCCGAAGGAACAAGGATGATAATAGGGGTAGATCGAGCCAGTTCCAGATCGTAGCCACGTTCAAATTCTAGATGGCTTCGAGCTGGCTCGTTTTGAGAACCATGGATAAGAACAATGGAGTGGAGAGGATTGGGATGGGAAAACTTGCGGCGCCCGGCATCAAGACTTTTGGCGTACTCGCGGTTTTGGTCACCTTGTGCGCACGGCCTGTGATCGGTGATGCGATCATGATGACCCAGGCGATGACGGCATCGAGCATCGCGGAGATCTTCATCAGCGAGGAGGGGATACGTCTTGAGCTCGAGATAGGGGGGGCGGATCTGCCCGGGTTTCGCAACCTGATGCCCGATGAGGTCTATCAGCGGATGGGGTACGAGCCGAAACCGCTGGCAGAGAGGTATCCGCTGTTTTTCCAGCAAGACCTCGTGTTTCGTGGTGATGGCGGACCACCTCTACCGGCGCGCGTTCTGGCCATGGAACCCAGACCGAGGGTTCGGCGAGATGTGATCACCGGTGAGCCGATGCCGCTGGCGGAGGGTGAAGAAGTCGAGACGGTGATCTACGCGGTGCTCGAGTATCCGTTTCGAGCCCAACCCTCGACGATTTCGATCGAGCCGCCAAAGAGCGACCAAGGAGCGGCTGCGGCCAATATCGGTTTCGTCGCCTATCACGATGGGCTGCCGATCAATGACTTTCGCTATCTCAGCAGCAAGGAGATTCTCGATCTCGATTGGGGCGATCCGTGGTACTCGCGGTTTCGCAACAGAAATCTTCGACGCCAGTACGATTCACCGATCAGTGCCTTTCTCTATGTCGAGCCCTACGAGGTGCGAACCGAGATCATCGTCCGACCGATCGACATGGAGCAGTGGATCGACCTTGGCCTCGAGGATCGCGACACCCTACCGGTAGAGATGCAGTTCGAGCTCAAGCGCAAGATCGCCGAGTTTCTAGCCGACCATCAGAACCTCCTGATCGATGGGCAACCGGTCGAGCCCGAGCTCGACCGGGTCAATTTCCTGCGCCGCACGCTGCGTACCAGTACCGTCATCGACCCTCCGGAGGAGCTCGACGTCTACTCGGCAACACTCGGTGTGATCTATGTGGCACCCACCGAAGGTCTGCCACAGGAGGCTCAGATCACCTGGGATCTGTTTAGCGAGAAAATCCAGCGGGTGCCGGCCGCAGCAACCGATGAGGCTGGCCCGCTGCGATTCTTCTTGGTGCCCGATGACAACGTCCTGTGGTGGAAGAACTTTCTCAAGAACCCGACCCTACCGACTCTGGTCGATATCGCTCCGCCACCCGGTCTCGGGGTGCGGTTGCTCAGCTGGGCCGGATGGGCATTTTTGTTGGCTTTCCTGGTATTGGTAGCAACCCAGATCTGGGGCGCCATCAAAGGGAGGTCTATCGGGAAACGGCTGGTTCCAACCATTTCCCTTTTGGTGGTGGTGGTGATCTGTCTTGGACTCACCCTCCCCAATCGGATGAACCAAGAACGATCCGAAGAGATTGTGGCGGCCCTGCTGCACAATATCTATCGTGCTTTTGATTTTCGGGGCGAAGAGAACATCTACGACGTGCTGGAGCAAAGTGTATCGGGCGATCTCCTGACCGAGATCTATCTCGAGACCCGCCGTGGTTTAGAGCTTGCCAGTCAGGGCGGTGCTCGCGCCAAAGTCAAAGAGATCGAGATGCTGCAAGTGGAGTCAAAACCGGTTCCAGGGGAACAGGGCTTTGTGGCTCGATCGACCTGGAATGTGTCGGGTTCGGTCGGGCACTGGGGGCACGTTCACACCCGCACCAACCAGTATGAGGCCGATCTCACCATTCAGCCCGTCGACGGCGCCTGGAAAGTCACCAATCTGGAGATCTTGCAGGAAGAGCGACTCTAGCCTGAAAAAGGGGGCTGTCCCCTTTTTAGTTACTTGATCTTCCTGACGTCGGTCAACTTGACCGGCTGAGAGCTGACGTTGGTGACCGAAATGGCATTCTTGCTGTCGTCCCAGGTGACTTCGGTACCGACCGAAAGGACGCCTTCGCCCTTCCCGGAGTCATCCACATCCAGGACAACAATCGTGGTATCGAAATCTCCGAGTTGACCCTGCGAGTAGACCTCGCCAAACGAGACCGGTCGATCGGTGGCCAGGATGATACGGGTCTTGCCATTGTGCTCCGTTTTGCGGCTGTAGCGGATCGGATAGCCCTGTTTGCCGGCAAAAAAGGCATAGCCGACCTTGGTCTGCCCGCGCAGCGCTTTGGAGACGTCGCGATTGTTGTACTTCGAACCGGTGGCCGTCTTGATGTCTTCGATAAGCTGCTGGCGAACCTCTTCGGTGGTCCAGCTATAGATGTTCATCTCCACCATCGAGGAGCCGCCGCCTCCCGCCATCGATATTGCGTTGGCTTTGTACTTCTCGATGATCGGGATCTTCTTGGCCGAGGCCGTGTTCACACCCACAACCAGGATGAGAATCAGGGCCGTCGCGACCACGAAAGTGGACAGGAAAGCAGTGTTCTTCAGACGCATGGTTCATACCTCCTAGTGATTGCTCTGGTTCAGCGCTAAGTCGCCTATTGGCGAATCATAACGCTTCAGGGGTGCAAGAGGTGTGCCTGCCTGTCTACCTTCGACTTACCTTCGTCCCCCGCTCATGTGGCCACCCCCACCTCGGCGACCCATCGAGGCACCCCTCTGCCTGGCGGCGCTGTGGTTTTGAAGACCCGATGACGCGGCGGCGGAGTTCCAACCGCCTCCTCCATGTTTTTCCCAACCCTGGTTGGACTGTCTGTAGACGTTGCCGTTACGGTCAGCGTAGTGATTGTTGGCCCCTACCCCGGCGCCGTCATACTGACCTGCTCGGAGGGCATCGACGCCACGCTGATCGGCAACGCCTCCCCGATCTCCAGGACCACGGGGATCTGCTGGTCCGCGCGGGTCGTAGGGCCCACGAGTGTCGTAGCGGCCCCTCGGGTCGTATCGTCCTCTGGGATCGTAGGGACCTCGTGGATCGAATCGGCCCCGTGGATCGAAGGGACCTCTGGGATCATAGGGACCCCGAGCACCCCATCTCGACGGTCCCCACCAGCAGCAGGGATTCCAGCCGCGGAAGCCGACCGCATAGGGGAAGTACCCGGTTCCGTAGCTGAATCCAAAGCTCCAGCCGGCGTGAGGGTTGTAGTGAACATGGAAGCCGTAGGTCGCGGGCCGAGAGTAGTAGTGAGCTCCGACCCAGGGACGGTAGTAGTAGCCGGTGCCGTAGACCAAGGTGTCTCCGTAGGCATAGCTTCCGTAGTAGCCGGGGTAGTATCCGACGTAGGCTTCATCCGGTGTGGAACCAAAGACCTCTACATAGGTGGCGTTGTAAACCGGGCTGTTTGGCGGAATGGTGTAGATCTCGTCAGGAACAGCGATGGCCACCGCCCAGGGTCCGGTCACTGAGCTGGCCACATACCAGACTCCATTGTCCACACAGAAAAATTTGTCTCCGGCTTGAATCACGGGCTGTTCGCTGTTGACCGCGTACTGCATCTGGGTTCCTTCGATCGGTTTCCACTGGGGTGGCCCGTCGTAGTGAACCGCAATCGTTTGATCTCGTTTTACCGTCGCAGTGTGCGGTACCTGAGCGTCGAGAACGGCGTCTTTGGCCTGCTGCGTTCCAAGCACACTGGTCAGCACTTCGCCGATCTCCGAGTCGGCCGGAATCTTGGCGAAATCCGCGGGAAGCTGATCTGCCGGTAAGAAGGTCCAGGGTCCCTGGAGAGAGCTGCTGGTGTACCATCGGCCTGATAGGAGCAGAAAGAGCGTTCCGGAAGATTTTTCCTCGAGCAACCTGCTTTGGGTATTGCTGACATAGGCCAGACCAGTACCTTCGATGTCCGCGTATTTGGCGGCTCCGGTCGTGACGATCAGCTCGGTCGGTTTCGTGGCTACGATGATCTTGGGTACCGAGCTCGCATCCTGGACTGATTTCTCGATCGACTGGCTACCCCGGTCTCCTGGGGTCCTGTCGACGATCTCGGGTGGAGTGCTTGTCGACGCTTTCCACGGACCCATCACGTCCTGAGCCTCGAGCCAGTCGCGACCGTCGAAGAGGTACGCATAGTTGGTTCTGTAGTCCAGCAGGATCAAAAAGGGCGTGTTTGCGACGCGGGTCAGATTCGAGTCTTCCACCTGCTGGTAGACCGGTTTTCCATCGATCGAAACCAAAAGCGCCGGATAGTCGACATAGAGAATCTTGGGTGGATCGTTATTGAGCTCTGCCGCTTGTTTCTGCTTGACTTCCGCGACACCGAGCGTTGCCATGAGCTCGTCGAGGTCCATGACCGGTTCCCACGTGCTCATCTGCTGTTCGAGAAGCTTCTCCAGAGCCGCTGCTTTGTCCGCATCCTCATCGGGGAACCGGACTCGGGTTACATCGATCGACTGCAGAGAAGCGGTGCGATGATCGCGATCGGTCGACATTCGTGCGGTCAGCCAGGCGGTCCCGAGCACCGGATCGGTCTGGCCAGATGGAGTGACCGAGACGACGGTTCTTGCGCTCAACGTGTCCCCTTTGAGCGTCTCCGGTTGTGGCTGATAGACGGAAATCTTGGCTTTCTCAGATGGAATGTCGCGCGGCCACTCGAGCTCATCGGCGACGATGTTGGGGGGGTAGAGGACCGTCAAACCTGCTAGAAGATAGAGACCTTTAGCGAGTGTGTTTCTCATGGCTTCTCCCTGGCTGAATGTCGTGGTCCAGACTCTATAGCCGAGATTGAAGATAAAGCAATGGAATCAGTGGTTTGCAGTAAATAGCTGTACAGTCTAGTGCTAGGCCGTGGCAGGATTGAGCGAGTTGAGCTACGGTATCGTTTTCGCAGACCCTCGAGCCGATGATCTCCATAACCGATCTCCGATTTCACTACTCTGAAGGTGACTTTGCGCTCAAGGTGCCGCAACTGGAGGTTGCTGCCGGTGAGCGGGTAGCCGTGATCGGACCCAGTGGATCGGGAAAAACCACCTTACTCAACCTGATCGCCGGCATTCGCCTGCCGCAACAGGGCAGGATTTTGACCGCACAGACAGAGGTGAACGCGCTCAATGAGAGCGAGCGTCGCAACTTCCGGATCCAGATGCTTGGTCTTGTATTTCAGGAATTCGAACTGCTGGAGTATCTGACCGTTCTGGACAACGTACTACTACCCTACAGAATCAATGGAGCGCTCGAATTGGGTTCTGAGGTGCGTGGCAGGGCCAAAGTGCTGGCGGAAGAAGTCGGACTGGCCGACAAGTTGAAACGCTATGTCGATCAGCTGTCTCAGGGTGAGAGGCAGAGGGTGGCTATTTGCCGCGCCCTCCTCTCCAACCCGAAGTTGATTCTGGCCGACGAGCCGACCGGCAATCTCGATCCGGCCAACAAGGATCGAGTGCTCGACATCCTTTTCGAGTATGCCGTCAAACAGGGCGCGACCCTGATAACCGTCACCCACGATCACGATCTCCTGCCGCGGTTCGAGCGCGTCATCGATTTCAAAGACTTCTACGACTTCTCCGCAAATCCCGAAATCTCCGAGCCCGCGGGATCTCGAACGTCATGACCGACATCCTCTACCTGGCGTGGCGTTACCTCAGCTACCATCGGATCAAGACTGCGATTTTGATCTCTTCGATCACACTGATCGTCTTTTTGCCTGTAGGGCTCCAGGTGATTGTCGGTCAGAGCGCGGAGGAGCTTACCTCGAGGGCCCAGGCGACGCCGCTTCTTATCGGTGCCGCGGGAAGTCCGCTCGAGCTTGTTCTTAATTCGCTTTATTTCGAGACCGAAACACCCAAGCTCACCGACTTTGGTGAGTCGTTGAGGATCGCAGAAACAGGGCTCGCGCAACCCATCCCTCTCTATGTCCGGTTCCGGTCCAGGGATCAACCGATTGTCGGCACGTCGCTCGAGTACTTCGATTTCCGAGAATTGAAGCTTGCCGAGGGTCGAGCAATGGCCCTGTTGGGCGAATGCGTGGTGGGCGCCAAAGCGGCTGAGATCATGGAGGTGGGAGTCGGTGGCACGGTCATCTCGTCGCCCGAAAGTGTCTTTGATCTAGCGGGTGTCTACCCGCTCAAGATGAAGGTGGTCGGAGTGCTGGAGCCCGCTTTCAACGCCGATGACGAAGCCATCTTTGTCGACCTCAAGACGGCGTGGGTAATCGAGGGTCTGGTGCATGGACACCAGGATCTGGCGACACCCGAGGCAGCGTCGGGGGTTTTGAGCCGAGACGAGGAGACCATCACGGCTAACGCTTCGGTGGTCCAATACAGTGAGATCACACCCGACAACATCGATTCGTTTCACTTTCATGGTGATATGTCGAGCTATCCGCTCAGCGCGGTGATGGCGGTGCCGTTCGACCAGAAGTCCGGAACCATCCTCATGGGACGGTTCGAGAGTGCTGAGGAGCAGTCCCAGATCGTACGACCGGTCGGCGTGATGAACGAGCTTCTAGCGACGATCCTGACCATCCAGGGATTTGTGGTGGCGGCGATTCTGATCGTGGCGTCGGCGACCCTGGCGACCGCGGCGCTTGTGTTCATGCTTTCACTCCGCCTGCGCCGGCGTGAGATCGATACCATGGTCAAGATAGGAGGCTCACGTAGCCGGATCGGAGCCGTCTTGATCTCTGAGATCGTAGCCGTGCTCTCCATCGGGGTTCTCCTGGCAGGTGGACTGACCCTGCTGACGAGCCGATTTGGTGCCGGGATAATCAGAAGCCTCCTGGTAGGCTAGGTGAGATGATTACTCGAGGATGAAGTGGATTGGAATGAAGGAGTTTTCGCAGGCTTTCTTCTGCTTGGCTGGTTTCTTGGCGCTGGTTGCCTGTGGGCAGCAATCGACCCCGAACGAGAGCTCAGGCTTGGGTGAGTCCCCGATGCCAGAGTCCCCAATGCCCGAGACCCCGGTGCCGAAGGTCCAAGTAGCGGGCGACCAGGCACCTCTAGTGGTCTACACCGTCAACTATCCCCTCCAGTACTTTTCCCAACGCATCGGCGGTGATGGGGTCGAAGTGATTTTCCCGGCGCCCCCCGAAGAGGACCCGGCGTACTGGAAACCGACGGCGGAGGAGATCGCTGCCTTTCAGGGTGCCGATCTGATCTTTCTAAATGGAGCGGGCTACGCCAAGTGGCTGACTCTGGCAACGCTACCGCAATCACAACTTGTCGACACCTCGGCCGCGTTCCGCGAGGATTTCATCCCACTACAGGAGGGCCCCGTGCACACCCACGGACCCCAGGGCGAACACTCCCACGAGGGCACGGCCTTTACGACTTGGCTCGATCCGGACCTGGCGATCGAGCAGGCGAAAGCTATTGCGGATGCCCTTTCGGTGGCGAGACCCGAGCACGAGGAGATTTTCAAAGAGCGTTTTGCGGAGCTCGAGACCGAGCTTCGAGAGCTCTTTGCCGAGCTCGAAAGCTTGGCGGCCGACCAGAAAGGTTTACCGTTGTTTTTCTCGCACCCTGTTTATCAATATCTGACTCGACGCTTCGAGCTCAACGCAAGGTCGGTGCACTGGGAGCCTGGGCAGATGCCGTCTGATGAGCAATGGCGAGAGCTCGACGAGTTGATGGTTCAGCATCCCGGTAAATGGATGATCTGGGAAGATGCGCCAGCGCTAGAGATCGTCGCGAAGCTGGAGGAAAGAGGCATCGACGTTGCGGTGTTTCGACCGTGTGCGAACATCCCAGAATCGGGCGACTACATGACAGTAATGAAGGAGAATGTGGAGGCGATGATGGGTCTGGAGCCCTGACCGAGTGACCTAGTCCACAGGCCCTGAGCACCCTCCGGGGTAGACTTTGTCGAATGGATGTTAAACTCGCGGGAACGTTGGCCAGGAGGTAGAACTATGCGAACCCTTAGACGACCCGTTTTTACTATCGCTGCAATAATGTTTCTGACCGTGGTACCAGCCATGGCGGCGGTGTACACGATACACCTCAAGAACGGCAATTCGTTCGATTCCCGCTATAAGCCGCGAGTTGCAGGGTGGGATGAGAACAAAATCATGGTCACCACAGACATTGGTAACAGGATCACCTTGCAGAGAGACGATGTCGTCGATATCACTGTCGACACCGAAGCTAAGGGCTTTGGCACCGTGCTCGACACGACGACCATAGTCTTGGGTTGGGCGCCGAACGATGCGCCGGCACCGGGTGAAGGCGGTGAAGACCCGGGTGTGGCGATGATGAGGGCACTGCAGGAACGGGGCGGTCGACCCGACTACTCGGTCCAACAGTTTGTCGAGCCCAGCGAGGCTGGCGGCTCTGGTGGCGGTCTTCCTGCGTGGGAGTTTGGCGGAGGAACTTTTGGTGGAGGCTATGGCGGCGGTAGAGAGACCGTCATCGTGGCGCCACCCGCACGTCGGGCTCCGTCGACTCCGCCGCCGGTTGGTGGTCCTGCGGGTGGAGCACAGCCCAACACAGACGGGTAGGCGCGGACCTGATAAGGTACGATCGTTCTTTTGATAACTGAAGCGTAGCGGCGGCCCCGAAGTTCGGGGTCAAAGAGGGAAGCCGGTGAGAAGCCGGCGCGGCCCCCGCCACTGTAACCGGGTACGAAACCGGAACTAGCCACTGCGTGTGTTCGACGTCAGGGTTCTACCGATCTCTATATCGGCAGAGTCTGACGGTGACCATGCGGGAAGGCCCGGGAGTAGGAAGATCCGGAAGCCAGGAGACCTGCCACTGCGCTCGACGTCCTACCTGCTGAGATCTTGTTTTGATCTTGCAGGTCTTCTCCGGGTGTGGAGATCCGATGGCGCGTTGTTGCACCTGACGCCCCGCTCCCCAGGAGATGGGGCGTTTCTGCATTGGAGGATGCGCAATGCGCTCGTTTTTGGTTGTGATCGGAATCCTCGGGGGCGTGATTCCGGTTCTAGGTCAGGATGCCCCACCCGATACTGCCGGGTCCACCGTGGTTGAAGAGACAGTTCTTGAAGAAACCGTTCTTGAAGAGACCATAGTAGTCACAGCTACCCTGGAAAAAGAGAAACGTACCTCTCTGCCAACCAGCGTCGATGTCATCGGCGCCGCAGAGATCGAGGCGCGACAATCGACCTCTGTAGCTGATCTCATCGACACCCTTCCTGGCATGACGATCGTTCGATCGGGCTCGCCAGGGGCGGTGACCTCTCTTTTTACCCGCGGAACCGAGTCGGACCACACCTTGGTCCTTTGGAACGGAATCGAGCTCAATAACCCCTACTTTGGTGGGTTCAACTGGGCTTTTCTGCCGACGGATGGAGTCGATCGTATCGAGGTCGCTCGCGGACCGTTCAGCTCGCTTTATGGTGGCGATGCACTCGGCGGAGTCGTACAGGTGCTATCCGGTGGCCTGGATGGCGTAGGTCTCCGGCTGGAGGCAGGAGGGAATAACTACCGGCGAGGAGGCTTGACGGCGGGAGCTCAACTCGGTCCTGTACGTCTCGATCTTGCCGGCCATCTGCGGCGTGGCGATGGCGAGGTCGAGAACGACTTCTATGATGGCGAGGACTTCATGGTGCGCGCCGATTGGGCGTTGCGGCCAAATCTGAGTCTCGGCGTCATCGCCCGAGCTGCCGACGCCGATACAGGGATACCTTTCAGCGGCGGACAGCCTTCTCCCAACCGCAAGATTTTCTGGGAAGAGAGACAGGTAGGGGTTCCGCTAAAGTTCGAGACGGGCAAGTGGAAGGTCGATGCTCGCCTTACCGGTGTTTCCTACGACAACCGCTTCGTGGACCCCGACGACCCTTTCGGGTTTACCGGCTCCCAGACCGAGTCCGAGGTGATCCGAGGCCGAGCGGTAGCCTCCTACCGTTTCCAACCATCAGCCTGGGTGGCCTTTGGCACTGAAGCCGACGAATCGGAGGTGAATGACAGCTCGGTCTTCGGTACTAGCCTTGATGGTGAAGGACAAAAGAATCGAGCCCTGTTTGGCGAGGTGCACAAGAACTGGGGCAGATGGTTGGTGGATGTCGGTCTTCGACACGATGTCAACAACGAGTTTGGCGGTCATACAAGCCCGCGGGCAGGGGTTCAGTTTTCGATCTCCAACGGGATGAGGATCTGGGGCTCGTATGGCGAGGGTTTTCGAGCCCCTTCGGTGGGAGAGCTCTTCTTTCCTGGTAGTGGGAATCCGGAGTTGGAGCCCGAGACTGCCGAGAGTGTTGAGATCGGATTCGAGACCTTGCACAACAAATGGCGATTCGGTGTCACCGGCTTCAATAAGGATTTGACCAATCTGATCGACTTCGACTTCATCGATTTCACCAACATCAACGTAGGTCGAGCTAGGACCCGTGGTGTCGAGCTCGAGGCTGCGTATCAAACTGGAGCCTGGAGCGCTCGCTGGAATGGCACCTATCTAGACACCGAGGATCTCGACACCGGGCTTCAGCTGTTGAGACGTCCCGAGACCAGCTCCAACCTGGTTTTGACTTTTTCGTCGAAATCGTGGACGGCGAATCTAACGGGTCGATATGTAGGAGACCGCGACGACGTGGATCCGATCACATTCGAGCGCAGGGTCAACGACAGCCACACACGGCTAGACGTCGGAGGACAGTGGAGGGCGGCGCGACACCTGGCTCCCTATCTGCGGATCGAGAACCTGCTCGATGAAGAGTATGCTGAGGCCTTGGGCTTTCCGGCACCTGGTATCACTCTCGTCGCCGGTGTTGCGCTACGGTACCCATGAGTGGTCGGCATTCAATGTTCGCTCGTTTCCAGACATCCCTGATCGTCGGGTTGCTGGCAGTTGCCTGCGGGCCGGAACGGCATGTCGATGGCCCCGCTGCACCCCAAAGGGTCGTAGCGATCGCGCCATCGGTCACCGAAATGTTGTTCGAGCTTGGATTTGGTGATCGCGTGGTCGGAGTCGGGGACTATGCCAAATGGCCGGCCGAAGTGGACACGCTGCCACGACTAGGCGGACTGTTTGATGCCCGCCTCGAGACGGTAGCCTCGCTGCAGCCCGACCTGGCCATCCTGCTTCCCAGTGAAGAGAGTCTCGGACTCCAATTACAGAAGCTCGGTATCGAGGTGATGACGGTGCCGATCGAAACTCTCGAAGACATCGAAGGGATAGCCGTAGCAATCGCTGAGCGTCTGGGTGAGCCCGAAAGGGGAGAAGAGTTTCTAGCGCGATGGCGGCTTCGGATGCAACCGGCGACGCTGAAGGGCTCGGTGCGGGTTCTGTTGACCGTTGCCAGACAGAGCGGTCGTGTCGCCGATGTCGTAATCGCTGGCCCCGGAACTTTCCTCGATGAGCTTATTGCACTCGCGGGTGCTGAGAACTCCATGGCCGGCTCCGATCTGGCCTATCCGCAGATCGGTTTGGAAGAGATCATCTCGCGCCGCCCAGATGTCATCCTCGAGCTCCAGCCCTCGCCAGGAAGGTATGCCGAACTTGTCGAGGATTGGAACAACCTGGGTGGTTCTGACCTCCTCCAAGGAACCTGTATTCGGGTAATCGCGGGTGATCACGTGCTGATCCCTGGACCACGTATCGCGAGGCTTTACGACGAGATTCGAGAGGCTCTGGAATCTTGTATAGAGGAGATGTAGCGGGTGGTGGCGAAGCTAACCGCGGCGCGGGTCGGTTGGGAGGTGGGTGGGCGCACTATTCTCGCTGAGATCGATCTCGAGCTCGAAGAAAAGGAGTGCTTGGCGGTTGTCGGGCCCAACGGTGCCGGCAAAACCACGCTGCTGAAGATCATGGCTGGGCTGTTGCCGCCAAGTCATGGCGCTCTGACCTGGGAAGAGAGCCCATACGACGAGATCAGCCGCAAGGATCTGGCGCGTCGAATCTCCTATGTGCCGCAGAACCGTCCTCTTCGCATTCCACTGACGGTCGAGCAGCTCGTTCTTCTTGGCCGCTACCCTTATCTTTCGCCTTTTCGATTGGCTCCGGGCAAGAAGGACTACGACGTTGTCAACGAGTCTCTCGAGCTCGCCGGGATGGAGACATTTCGCGGGCGCCGTTTGGAGACTCTCTCCGGCGGGGAACGCCAGTCCGCCTTCATCGCAGCGGCGTTGGCGCAGGAGGCGGAGATTCTGATCCTCGATGAGCCGACTGCACATTTGGATCCAAGTCACCAAAGAGACGTCGCAGCGCTTCTGCTCCGGCTGAAGCAGGAACAGGGATTGACGATCCTCGCAGCGACCCACGACCTGAACTTTGCGTCGTTGATCGCCGATCGAATTCTCGCCCTTCGCGCAGGATCGGCTCTCGCTTGCGAATCGCCTGCCGAGCTTTTGCGCCCGATGCGATTGGCGGAAATCTTCGACGCACCCTTTACCGTAGTGCGGCCTGGAGAGCGCCCAGTGACTCTCTTGGAGATGGAACCTTGAGGGGCAGGGTCGTCCTGATCGTCTTGCTGGTGGTGTGGATTGCAGCAATCCTGATTACGCCGCTGCTCGGAGCTCGCATATTGAGTTTCAGCGAGGTGATGAACGACGAGGTGGCCGGCACGATCTTCTGGTCGTTGCGGCTGCCGCGCACGCTGCTTGCGGTTCTCGCCGGCGGCACTCTGGCCATCGCCGGTTTGGCTCTCCAGACACTGTTTCGAAACCCTCTTGCAGAGCCCTACACCCTCGGCATTGCGAGTGGCGCTGCCCTGGGAGCGGTTCTCGCCCTGCAACTCGAGGTCTTTGGCTGGGCAGTGAGCTTCTCGGTTGTGGCGATTGCAAGCTTTGTCGGCGCCCTTGCTGTATCCGGAGCCATTCTTGCACTTGCGATGAGCGGCTACGGAAGAGATGTGTCTACGCTGTTGTTGGCTGGGATCGCTATCTCACTATCGTGCTCGGCGCTGATTCTCTTTGTCCAGTATCTGGCCGATATGACCAAGACCTTCCGCATGGTTCGTTGGATGATGGGAGGGTTGGCTGTTGTCGGATATGACGAGGTTTTATGGCTGCTGCCGTGGACGGTGGTCGGCGTCGTGGTTCTCCTGGTGCTGCGGTGGGATATGAATCTATTGCTGACCGGTGAAGAGTTGGCGGCAAGTCGTGGTGTCGATTTGAAGCGGCTACGGCTGGGGATCCTGGGCACGACCGCGGCCATGGTCGCAGCACTGGTGGCAGTCACCGGGCCGATCGGCTTTGTAGGTCTGATCGTGCCCCATATCCTGCGCCGGTGGATCGGTCACGATCATCTCCTTCTGATTCCGGCTTGTCTGCTGGGAGGAGGCGCTTTCCTCGCATTGTGCGATCTCGGTGCCCGTACCGTCATGGCACCGGCCGAGCTCCCGGTCGGCGTGCTGACCGCGCTCATTGGCGGGCCGTTCTTCCTCTGGCTCCTCGCCCGCGACCGATCGCCGAGCTAGAGATAGATGGGGACATGATCCCGAAGGGGGACATGACCTGAACTCCGGAGGAGTTCAGGATCGTGTCCCCTGGTCTTCGGGTCATGTCCCTGCGCAGGATCGTGTCCCCGATCTCTCCCAGCCGGTACCTGGCACAGCAGCCGATAGCCACCTGGTGTGACGACGAATGCGAAGCTCCCTCGAGCGTTCGGGCGTAGAATCTGGTCATGCTTCTATATCGAGTCGGTCCAGAGGGGTTTTTCGCGGCTACTGACGAAGATGGTGAGCTCCGTATTCTTCATTCTGATCCCTTTCGAGTAGATCCGGCGGGCTGGGAGTTTGGACGAATCCATAAATCTGGGACCACTGGTCTGCTGGCGCCGGTACTGCCGGGCAAGATCCTCGGTGTCGGACGCAACTACGCCGATCATGCCCGCGAGTTGGGCAACGAGGTGCCTGACGAGCCGGTCCTGTTTCTCAAGTCGCCCTCCTCGGTGATCGGGCCGGCTGCCACGATCGTCTTGCCGCCAGAGAGTCAACGAGTAGAGTTTGAAGGAGAGATGGCTCTGGTCTTGAGACGCCGGCTACGGCGCGCCTCAGAGAGCGAGGCCCGGGCTGCGATCCTGGGCGTCACCTGTGCCTGCGACGTAACCGCGCGTGATCTGCAAAGGAGTGATGCGACCTTTGCAAGAGCCAAATCGTTTGACACGTTTTGCCCCATAGGTCCGGCGATCCATGTCGATGCCGAGTTGAGCGAGCTCGAGGTGGTAACGCGGATCAACGGCGAAGAACGCCAGCGAGGTGGCTCTGAGGAGATGCTTTGGGATCCTGTCGACCTGCTCGTCTATGCCTCGCGGATGATGACGCTCGAGTCTGGAGACGTAGTTCTGATGGGCACGCCAGCCGGCGTCGGTCCGCTTGCCGACGGTGATCGCCTCGAGGTGGAGGTCACGGGTGTCGGCGTATTGGAGAATCCGGTGGAGGGATGGAGGCAGTAATGAATCGCCTCTATGTCTGGCCGGTGCTCGGGGGTACGATCACTTTTCTGGCGCTTTATCTATGGCGTGGGTTTTTTGCTCAGCACGCACTGATCATCGGGATAGGGGTGGCAGCGCTGATTTTTACGGGTGTCCGGACCGTGGCCAATTTGCGTATCCTCTATCGTTCACGCGACCGATGAGAACCTTATTGCCGCAGCATCTTCCACGGGAAGACCGCCAGCGAACCGACCAACAACAGATAGACCGCACCACCGAAGTTCCAACCCAACATCAACAACGTCAACCAGGCTGAGAGTAGGCACACGGAGAGGGCTATCTGTTTTGTCGGGGAGCGCACGGCCGGCACGTTAGCACGATATTCTCTGCCACATGGGGAGCCTAATGAGAAGCCCATTGAGTGGTAGCAAGTACTCTGGAAGGAGAGGGTCATGAAACGTGGATTTGTCTGCCTGGCTCTTCTGATCTTGGTGGTTGGATGCAATAGGCCACCTTCGAGAGACCGGGGGATCACCGAGCTCGAGGATATCGACATCGGTGCCGCACCCGATGCGGAGTTGTCTACCGAGCTAGATGAGCAAGGGAGGCGGATTGCGATAGAGGTCTCGGGAGTCCTCCCTACGGATGTACCGCTTGATGTGCCGATCCACTCTCCTTCGAGCTTGATCGACTTCGGGGAAGTGGACGAACAGAGGCGCTATGTGGCGGTAGACACATCTGCCGGCATGAGCACGGTCCGAGGCCGACTGGTCTCCGAGCTCGGTACGCAAGGTTGGGCCCTGGCAAGTGAGGAGGAGTCGAAGCTGGAATTCAGCAAGGCAGGCCGCTCGTTGGTGGTTGTCGTCGAAGATCTGAAACCGGGGACCCGACTTCGCTACGAATACAAGCCTCGGTGACGCCCGGTGGGATGTTTGCTAGACTACGCCGGCTTGTGGGTGAGAGTGGGGTCGCTGGCCCGAGAAAACGGGTCGACGGGCTGTGAGTGTAGAGATGCCGCGGGACCCCTTGGTTCATGAAAAAACGGTCGAGTAGCACGCGGCTGACTGGGCTCGGATTCGAGTTCGGGGCCGCAGTAGCAGGCTTTGCCCTGTTTGGGTACTGGATCGGAAAACACTATGGCGATCCGCACCTGGGTGTGCTGATTGGTGCCGTCCTGGGAATCGTTGGCGGCATGTATAATTTGATTCGCGCCACCATAGCTGTAACCGGAGGGGAAGCCAGCCAAGAGCGCAAGTCAGACAGCGACACTGAAGATTGAGGGCCGAAAAGTGAGTGGTTACCGGTCTTTCCTGAAGTTTTTGTTGCTCCTGACAGGTGTGGCAGCAGCCCTGATCGGAATCGGCTGGATAGTGACGCCAAAGATTGGAGGATCCGAGGCCGCCGTTGTTGGAATGTTCTGGGGTTGCGGTCTCAGTTGGATAGCAAGCGTAGTAGGTGGTCTTCCGCAGATCTTTATTCGAAAGCCTGAAGATGGCCCAGGGATCCTGGTTCTGGGTTCGACGGCGATACGGATGGGGGTCACGCTAGCGGGGGTCTTGATCGTTGCTCTTGGTACGAGGATCTCAACGCCGAGCTTTCTCCTTTGGGTCGCGCTCAGCTACGTCGTTTTCTTGGTCGTAGACGTCCTTTTTGTGCTGCAGCGAGAAAAAGTCGAATAGATAAGAGTTCGAGACCATGGCAGGTTCAAATCCCCTAAGTCATGTCATCCAGCACCCGATCGCAACGGTGCCGGCTGAACAGACCATTCTGACACCCAATGGCGAGATCACCGTCATGAGTGATCAGATCGCCATGATCATCTTGGCGGGCCTGCTCCTGATGTTGTTTCTTCCCAGGATCCTGCGGCGCAAGAAAAGTGGTGCGGACGAGCTCGATTCGATGGTACCCAGCGGTTTCAACAACGGTATCGAGGCGATCTGTCAGTATCTTCGCCAAGAGGTCGCCGAGCCAGCGTTGGGTAAGAACACCGACCGCTTTATCAAATACATCTGGAGCGTTTTCTTTTTCATCTTGACGATGAATCTAATCGGATTGATCCCAATCCCCGCCCTCAGCGAGCTCGTGCTTCCGTTTCCTATCGGTGGCACCGCGACTTCGAACATCTGGGTTACAGGCACCTTGGCGGCCACGACGTTGTTCATGATGGTCTTCAACGGAATCCGCATCGGCGGGAAGCACTTTTTTGCCCATCTCTGTCCCGGTCCTCTGTGGCTGGCGCCGCTTCTGGTCCCGGTCGAGATTCTGGGTATGTTCGCCAAGGGCTTTGCTCTGGCGGTTCGACTGTTCGCCAACATGGTGGCGGGTCACACGCTGCTTGCGGTCTTGGTGGGCTTCATTTTTGGCGCTGCCAGCGCGGTGGGCTCGGGCGCGGCCCTGATGGTTGCGATACCCGTCGTAGCGGGAAGCGTCGCCATTAATTTGTTAGAGATGTTTGTTGCCTGTCTGCAGGCATTCATATTTACGTTCTTGACCACCCTTTTTATTGGAATGTCCATCGAGGTGCATGAGGCTTCGCACCAAGAGGAAGCACACGTTTAACCGAACATTGACGAGAGGAATCGTTCAAATGAGCAAGAGGTTCTCAAAAATCGCACTCGGTCTGATGCTTGCTGGGCTGGTACTGATGTTCACGCCCGCAGCCTATGCTGCCGATGATGCTGGCAGCGGTGAGTCCGCTACCTTTCTCACCACGGATGGTGCCCGCAAACTTGGCGGAGCTATCGGTGCAGGTCTTGTGATCATGGGCGGTGCGGCCGGAATTGGTCGCATCGGTGGAAGTGCCGTTGAGGCCATGGCCCGTCAGCCCGAGGCTGCTGGCCAGATCAGCACGGCCATGATCATTACCGCAGCGCTTATCGAAGGCGCCACGTTGTTTGCCGTTGTTGTGGCGCTTCTGGCGGTTCTGTAGGCCTGTCGACGTCATGCAGCCGCATCGCTGGAAACAGCGGCCGGAGTCGTCAGCGGCTCGAGTGGGACCGTTTTCCAAGTCCCAAAGCCCACTGCAAATCTCCGGTTGGCTAGCAGAGGTAGTGAAATCATGAAGCTTCGAGTCTTAATTGCCAACGCATCGATGACCGTCCTGCTGGCTGCCTCTGCAGCCGCGTCCGAAGGAGGCGAGAACAATCTTTTCGCCGGCGATATCGGCAATGCGTTCTGGACACTTTTGATTTTTGTTCTGGTCATTGTGGTTCTGGGCAAGTTCGCCTGGACTCCACTTCTCAATGGTCTCCAAAAACGCGAAGAGTTCATTCGTGTCTCGCTCGAGGAGGCCAAAGAGGATCGTCTCGCCGCCGAGGCTCGGCTTCAAGAGTACGAGCAGAAGCTGGTAGGGGCGAAGGACGAAGCGAACGAGATCATCGATCGAGCCAAGGGCGAAGCCGAGAGCCTTCGAGTCCGATTGGAACAACAGGCTCGAGAGGAGTCCGAAGCAATGCTCGAGCGGGCCAAGCGCGAGATCGACATCGCCAAACAGTCGGCGGTCAAAGAGCTGTACAGCACAAGCGCCGAGTTGGCGACCGACATCGCCGGGAAAATTCTTCACCGTGAGCTCAACTCCCAGGATCACGACCGATTGATCAAAGAATCGATCGATGAGCTCGGTAACCTGGACAGGAACTAACGCCGTCGTGAGCAAAGAGAACCGGCCGAGCGAGCAGGAGATAACCACATCTCGCGTCTATGCGCGAGCTCTTCTGAAACTGACCGAAGAGCAGGGTGTGGCTGAATCTGTGCTCGAGGAGCTGGATAGCCTGGTCGAGCAGGCTGATCGCGACAAGGCGTTCGCCAGTTTTCTGACTTCTCCGTTGGTTGAGGCCGATGATCGTCGAGCCAGCCTCGACCGGGTCTTCAGGGGTCGTATGAGCGAGCTGCTACTCGATACCATTCAGGTGATGAACCGCAAGGGCCGCATGGGGCTCGTGCCGGCTCTCGGCGAGACCTATAGAGACGAGCTCGAGAAGCTGCGCGGTGAGATTCGCGTGCATGTGAGATCGGCGGTGGCGCTCGATGATGCCCAACGTCAGCAGCTCTCGGAGGCGGTTTCGCAATACGCCAGCAAGCAAGCGACGCTGGTGGAATCGGTCGACGAATCGCTGATCGGTGGCGTTGTCTTGCGTGTCGGTGATCAAAGAATTGATACGAGTGTTGCCAAACAGCTCAGCAAGCTCGAAGAACAGATGTTGGGTCGTGTGACGCAAGAGCTCCATACCGGCAAATCATTTATCTCAGAGGAAGCGCAATGAAGTTCAAAGTCGATGAAATCTCCTCGGTGATCACCGAGGAGATACGCAACTATCGCAGCGGTGTAGATCTCGCTGAAGTAGGTCGAGTTCTGGAGGTAGGCGATGGAATCGCCCGGGTCTATGGTCTGAGCAACGCCATGGCGAGCGAGCAGGTCGAGTTCGCCAACGGTCAGTTTGGACAGGTTCTGAATTTGGAAGAGGGCTCCGCAGGCGTTGTTATTTTCGGCGAGTACATCGGCATCAAGGAAGGTGACGAGGTTCGCAGAACCGGTGAGCTCCTAAGTGTTCCCTGTGGCGAGCAGCTGATCGGCCGGGTGGTCGATCCGCTGGGCCGAGCCCTCGATGGCAAGGGCGATGTGGAAACAACGAGCCGAAGGCCCCTGGAGTTCAAGGCGCCTGGAATCTCCGGCCGACAGCCTGTAAATCAGCCCCTTCAAACCGGCATCAAGGCCATCGACAGCATGATTCCGATTGGTAGGGGACAGCGTGAGCTGTTGATCGGCGACCGCAGAACCGGAAAAACCGCTATCGCCGTCGACGCGATCATCAACCAGAAGGGCGGAGATGTCATCTGTGTCTATGTCGCCATAGGCCAGAAGGAGTCTTCGGTTGTCGCACTGGTCGAAAAGCTCGAAGAAGCTGGCGCCATGGACTATACGATCGTCGTCTCGGCTTCGGCTGCGGACCCGGCTCCCCTGCAGTACATCGCCCCCTACGCAGGCGCGGCGATGGCCGAGTTCTTTATGTATGGCCAGGGCAAGCACACCCTAGTGATCTACGACGATCTTTCCAAGCAGGCACAGTCCTATCGAGAGCTCTCGCTGCTGCTGCGACGGCCCCCAGGTCGAGAGGCCTATCCGGGCGATGTGTTTTATCTCCATTCCCGTCTGTTGGAGCGAGCCGTCAAGATGCGTGACGAATATGCCATCGTGCCCAAGGACACGCCGGACGATTCGACCGATCGCTCGCTGGCCAAAAAAAACCCAGAGGGTCTGAATGCACCCAAGGATGAGAGACCCGACGACGCGGCTGGTATCTATCACCGTCCGGAGGGTCTCGAGCGAGCCGAGACGTGGCTCGCAACCCTGCCCGACAAGGATGACTACAAGGTGCACCACTTTCCTGACAGTGGTGGCTCGATGACGGCGCTGCCGATCATCGAAACTCTGGAGGGCGAAGTTGCGGCCTATATCCCGACAAATGTGATCTCGATCACCGACGGACAGATCTATCTCGAGCCCGACCTGTTTTTCGCCGGTGTTCGGCCTGCCGTAAATGTCGGTATCAGTGTTTCGCGTGTGGGTGGCAACGCGCAGGTAAAGGCGATGAAGAAGATCGCCGGCTCTCTGCGACTGGATCTGGCCGCTTTTCGTGATCTCGAGGCATTTTCCCAACTCGGAACCGATCTGGATAGAGCGACTCAGCGACAGCTCGATCGAGGGTATCGGATGGTCGAGCTGCTCAAGCAACCGCAGTACGAGCCCTTTTCGGTGCAGGAAGAGATCGTCAGTATCTTTGCCGGGGCCAACGGCTATCTCGATGATGTCGCGCCGTCAGATGTCCAGGATTTCGAAGCCGGTCTATTGCAATTCCTGCACGCCCGCCACGAAGACATCCTCGATGAGATCGCCAGCACCGGCGCCCTGTCGGACGAGCTGACCGAGAGGTTGGTTGCAGCGATCACCGAGTTCAAGGATCAACAAGGTTAAGGGACCTCTGGCTGATGGCGAATCGTCGAGCCCTGGTAAAGCGTCGAACTGCGGTGCGCAACACGCGCAAGATCACGCGGACCATGCAGCTGATCGCTACCGCGCGGTTTCAAACTGCGTTCAAGCGGGCTGTTGCTAGCAAGCCCTACACCGAAAAGCTGGAAGAGCTTGTTGGCAATCTGGCTGGAGCGGCCGGAGACTTGGACCATCCCTTGATGCGGGTGCCGGACTCGCCGACCGAGTCGACACTGTTGGTTTTGACGAGCAACCGAGGGCTCTGCGGTGGGTACAACGGTAATGTGCTTCGGAAAGCAGGAGAGCACTACGAGCAGGATAAAGCTTCCGGTGTGACCACCGATCTACGAGTGGTCGGCAAGAAGGGTGTCGGGTATCTTCAATTTCACGGGTGGCCGATGAGCGAGTCCATCACCGATCTCGATGACATCCCGACTTTCGAACAGGTCGAGCCCATCGCAAACTCGCTGATGGATCGGTTTGTCCGTGGAGAGACGGGATCTGTATTTGTGGCGTACATGAAGTTCATTTCGACCGGGAAGCAGATTCCGGTTGTCGAGCAGATACTTCCTCTCGAGGCAGGGGAGGCTGGGGAGTTGGACGAAGGGACGAGGAGGTCGGAGGTTGAGTTCGAATTCTCACCCGAACCGGCCGAATTGTTGGCGGAGCTACTACCCGCCAGCGTGCGGATTCGAATTTTTCAAGCTTTTACGGATGCAGCTGTGAGCGAGCAGGTAGCTCGGATGGTGGCGATGACCGCTGCCACCGACGCCGCTGACGACATGATCAAACGATTGACTCAGCAGTACAACCGCGCGCGGCAGACTGCGATCACCATGGAACTGCTAGACATCGTTGGAGGCGCCAACGCGCTCGCTTGAGACATGGGCTGAAAAGAGGACGGCAATATGGAAAACGGTAACTATGGGACAGTGACACAAGTCATCGGGTCGACCCTCGATGCACAATTTCCAGAGGACAAGCTCCCCGAGATCTACAACGCCCTCAAGCTCGATGTGGAGCGTAGGGTGTTGGGAGAATCCACCACCGAGACTCTCTACTGCGAGGTGGCTTCACAGCTAGGAGGAGGCCGTGTTCGCGCTATCGCGCTCGACTCGACCGACGGTGTGCAGAGGGGAACCAAGATCTTGGACACTGGATCTCCAATCAAGGTGCCGGTCGGAGAGGCGACCCTCGGACGGGTGTTCAATCTTGTGGGCGAAGCCATCGATGACAGAGGGCCGGTCGAGGTCAAGGAGTGGCATTCGATTCACCGCGAGCCACCCAGGCTCGATGAGCTGTCCTCGAAGACCGAGATGTTCGAGACCGGGATCAAGGTCATGGACCTGCTCTGTCCCCTGGTGCGTGGTGGCAAGGCGGGCCTGTTTGGCGGTGCCGGTGTGGGAAAGACAGTCATCATCCAAGAGTTGATCGCTCGCCTGGCACGGTTTCACAGCGGATACTCAGTTTTTGCCGGGGTTGGCGAACGGACTCGTGAAGGCAACGATCTCTGGCTCGAGATGCAAGAGGCCAAAATCGGTGACACAGGCAAGAGTGTCATCGATCAGACGGTCATGGTCTTCGGTCAGATGAATGAGCCACCCGGTGCCCGGCTTCGCGTGGCGCTGTCGGCCCTGACCATGGCGGAAGCCTTTCGCGATGAGACCGGTGCAGACACGCTCTTGTTTATCGACAACATCTTCCGCTTTTCACAGGCTGGGTCCGAGGTGTCGGCGCTGCTGGGTCGAATGCCATCTGCGGTGGGCTATCAGCCGACTCTGGGAACGGAGATGGGACAGCTGCAGGAGCGGATCACCTCGACAAAAAATGGCGCTGTTACGAGTATTCAGGCGATCTATGTTCCTGCCGATGACTATACCGACCCGGCCCCAGCGACCGCCTTTGCCCACCTCGATTCAACGGTGAATCTCGAGCGATCGATCTCTGAGAAGGGCATCTATCCGGCTGTCGATCCGCTGGCATCGAGCAGCCGCATCGTCTCGCCCGAGTTGCTGGGAGAGAGGCACTACAGAGTTGCACGCCGGGTCCAGCAGATCCTTCAGCGCTACAAGGATCTACAGGACATCATCGCTATCCTCGGTGTTGACGAGCTGGCCGAAGAGGACAAGGTCATCGTGCGTCGAGCCAGAAAGATCGAGCGATTTCTATCACAGGCCTTCTTTGTGGCCGAGCAATTCACAGGGTTCCCGGGCACCTATGTGTCGCGTGAGGACTGCATCGAGTCATTCGAGCAACTGTGCGACGGCAAGTGGGATCATCTTCCCGACCAGGCCTTTATGTATGTGGGTACGATTGAAGATGCGGCCAAGCGAGCCGAGGAACTGGAGAAGGAAGGCTTGTGAGAAGCTCAGGCTAGGGATTTACAACGGGAAGCATAGTGGCAAGCTCAAAAACATTCCTCTGTAGTGTCGTAACACCCGAGCGGGCGGTGCTCGAGTGCGAGGCTACGTTCGTGGCATTGCCGGCGCACGACGGCGAGATCGGTATCCTGTACAACCGGGCCCCGCTCCTTTGCCGGTTGGGGATCGGTCGCCTACGGGTTGAGACGGCGTCGGAGAAGCACGTCTTGTTTGTAGCTGGAGGGTTTGCCGAGATGGTCGCCAACCGGCTCACGATCCTGACCGAGGAAGCGATCTACCCGGAGCTGCTGGTCCGCGAGGAGGTCGAGAAGAGCCTCACCGAGGCTCTCGAAATGGAGACCTTCGACGAAGTCTCGCTGCTTGCTCAACAACGGTCTGTCGAGCGTGCCAGAGTTCAGATGAAGCTTCTCGGCGAATAGGCCTATTCCTACCAAACCTTCCGAGTACGATCCGATTCGCGCTACGGTCGATGACCCGTTGGCGGTGGATGAGCTCGACAGAGTACGGGTCCATTTCAGAAACGCGAGTCGGCCCTATCTGAACCAGCCCTGGTCGTGGCTGGCGTGGGCCCTCATTCTTCCGGCAGCGGCGATGGCATCCTCATCCGTGCTTGCGGATGGTGGCCCGATCGGCCTTCTCATCCTCTGGTCGTTGGCTGTGATTACAGGAGGGGTGATCGAAGCAACGCAGATTCTGCGCAATCGCCACGAGGCTCCCTCGACAACACTGTCTGCCTGGGTCTTGCGGGCCCAGGGCAATCTGTCGCTGGTCGCTCTGGTTGTCTCGATCGCTCTGCTTTGGCAGGGAGTGGGGTGGATGTTGCCCGGCCTATGGCTTCTGCTGTTGGGGCACTCGCTTTATTCGCTTGGTGGACTGGCCTTTGCGCCACTTCGCTCCTGTGGGTTGCTCTATCAGCTGGGTGGCCTTTTGGCCATCTGGCCTCATCAAATGGAGATGAGAGTGTTCGCGGTTACCACTTTCGTGGCAAACATGTGGGTCGCCTGGTCTATTTGGCGGGAAAGGTCTGAGAGTCGCTGAGTCGATCGGCAGGCAGGTCACCACTGCTAGCGGTCACTAGCAGTGGAATTCCGAACGTCGCTAGAGTGAGCAGGGCTCCGAGCCAGCGTCTGGAGGCCTGGGAAAAACTCAGGGATCGACCATCGCAGCTCTTGGCCACGATATCTGTCCTCGCCATGCCCGGTGTCCTCCCCCAGAAGGCCAG
Organism: uncultured Polyangiaceae bacterium; assembly: GCA_964195975.1. GTDB lineage: Bacteria > Acidobacteriota > Thermoanaerobaculia > Multivoradales > JAHEKO01 > CAXMQZ01. The sequence continues at coordinate 31,086 of CAXMQZ010000112.1, forward strand.
CGGAAACACGTAGTAGAGAAACGAGAACGACAGGGCGAACACAACGAACGGTAGCAACGTTCCTCGATCCAGGGTCACGTCCAATAGGCGCAACCCGAACCCGACACCGACCAGGACCAGGACGTTGACCAGTAGGTCGATGAATCCAGCAGTAATTCGTGTTCTTAATGTCACGGTCGGCTTCCAGACCGGACGAGTAACGGCGGCTGCCGAAGCCGAGGGTCTTCTGGGTTGGGTTGCGGGTTTAGGAAGTGAAACCTGCGCCGGTGCCGCTGCTGTGGGTTTCTTTGTCTCTTCTGTCTTGGGTTCGATGGTGTCGAACAGGGCCATGGCCTCTTCTTGTAGGGACTCGGGTGTTCTGGGCTTTGGTGGTGCGGGCTCGGGCGTCGAAGACTTCACCGATCCCTGCTGGTCTCGCAGCGGTAGATCGTCGAAGAGTCCGGGCTTGTCGTTTGAGCCTGACTGAGAGCTCATGTCAGCGGAACGCGTGGTATTTGACAAAGATTCGATATAGGAGATCCGATGGCCGCTGCATATATGCGGCAGCGAAATCGGAGAGTCGTTGAAGCTCGGCATCGCTGGGCTCGAGCTGAAGCGCTTCCTGGAACTTCTCGGCTGCGTCCCTAGCGTCACCACGCTGAAGATCGCGTAGACCCAGGTTGTAGTAGGAATCGACCATCAGGCGCCGAACATCGCGGTTGCTCCCATCCGCCTCGTGGAGACGCCACAGACTGGGAAGTGCGTACTCCCAATCGCCTTGATCGAACAGCTCTATTTCCTCGGCGAGAACATCCAGGTTGTCGGTCATGAGGGCTTGGAAATCCAGATCCTCACCCTCCAGTGGTGAGATCGCTTCCGCTTTCTCGAGCACAGCGAGTGCCATCAGGTGTTCTCGTTGGTCGGCTGCGCTACGTGCCTCCTCTAGCAGAGCGTCCCGTCTAATAAGATCGTCTTCAGACGGACCGGCCTCGACAGCCTGACTCGATGAATCGATGATCGCCCATGCTTCGATCAGAGATTGTCCCTCCGAGTATTGGGCGTGGGTTGGAGGCAGCCGCCGCAAAACGTTGATAGCCATTGCGGTCTTTCCCTCTTCGTGAAGCTCTCGAGCGCGCTCGATGGGGTCGATCTGCTGCTGGACAGTCTGCTCTTGATCGGTGTCAGAGTTCGGAAAGATGCTTTGGCGTTTGGAATACAGAAACCAGGCAACGGCCAGAACGAGAACCAACACTGCGGTGCCTATCAGGGCAAAAGAGCGCTTGGGAGGCTGAGCCGTCGGTGCGGCCTCTTGGCCGAGCGGTGGTGCGAAATCGGGTGCTACAGGTTCCGGCTCCGGGGTCAGATCAGGCGCCAGCTCGACTTCGTCGAAGACATTGGCGGCACCAGGTTCACCCTCACCGGTCTCTGCGTCTGAAATGGGCGCAAGATCGTCGGGTATGGCTTCAACACCGGCATCAACACTGGCAGCAGGTGTGAGGTCGCCGCTCTCCATCTTGTCCATGTACTCCCGAGCACCCATGTGTCCCGGATGTATCTCGAGTACCTTCTTGAACGCCTCTTTGGCTTCGTCTTTCTTGCCGGCTTCGACCAGCTGGATACCCTCGTGAAACGCCTCTTCGATCTGCCTCTCGACCTCGGCTTTGAGCTTTCGAGCCAGCTCGATCCTTCGGCTGGCTTCAGCATGATCGATATCGATAAGGAAAATTCTCGACCAGGCATCGATAGCAGTCTGATATTCGCCGCTCTCGAACGCCTCTTGACCTTCCCCGAGTAGCTGGTCGATACGCCCTTCGCTCTCGGAATCGAGTTGCGCTGCTGGCTCACTGTCTCCGGTCATGAGCAGTTCCGGCTCTAGGGGCTCTAGAGTGGGCTCGCTTTCGATCTCGCTTGCCTGCTCGGCTGCCGGCTCGGCTTCGAGGACAGGCTCGGCCGGAGATTCGAGCTCATCGAGCCAATCGGCGTTCGTAGCGGTCGCCTCGGCAGCGTCGACCACAGCGCCTGCCAGAAGATCGTCAACCGGCTGTTCTTCGAGCGTGTCCTCAATGGTCGCCGAGGCAGCCCCGGCCAGATCTGCCTCGAGGGTAGCTACTCCTGGATGTGTCGGGTCGAGCTCGCGGGCATTCACGAGATGACCCTGTGCCTTTTCGAGATCTCCTGAATCCTTGGCCTTTTGACTAGACTCGAGAAAGTTGTCCACATAGGGTTGCGCTTCGAGTCGCTCGATTCCGGTCTGGGCTATTTCCTGGAGCGATGGATCCGCTGCAATCTGATCCTGGTTCGCTACCGCCAACGACCGAAGCTCTTCAAAGCTTCGTTGCTCGAGTAGCAAGGCCAGCTTGCTGGGAAGGTCGGCGTCGCCTTGGGTGGCGGTTTCCAGCCCGGGCTCGATGTTGCTGGCAACCTCCGGCTCAGCAGCCGGGGTGGCGGAATCTGTGGCGGCTTCAGTGGCTACGGCTTCGGCCAGGTCGTCGACTTCGATCGGGCCTTCGGTCCTATTCAACCGAGTCTGGAGCTGTCGTGCAGGCTCGAACAGGGGATCGAGACGCAAGACGAAATCACATCCAAGCAATGCCTCCTGGTGATTTCCTTCCTTGGCCAGACTCAGGGTCTGCTGGAAAGTTGTCAGGATGCGTTCTTGGATCTGTTCAGAAAGGCTGGCGTTGCCGACGTATCGCATACGCAATATGAGAGAAAAAAAGCCTCCAAGTCATTGATCGGGCGAATGTTAGCAGATAGCAAATTGAGCGTTCAATGGCGTGTGCAACAACCTTCCGATGGCCCTCAAAGTGTGTCGAGGAGACGGTTGGGTAGATTGTCGAAGCTGCCCGAGGACATTGTCACGATTAGATCGTCTTTATTGGACCCTGCCACGATGGATTCGAGCAGCTCATCGATGCTGGCGCTGGTGGATGTTTCGGTGCCTGCAGCAGTCAGCCTCTCCACCAAGGCCTCGACGTCGAGCCGCTCTTCGGGGCCCAGCCTGGCGGCATGGAAGACCGGTGCTACATAGACACGGTCGGCATAACCAAACGCTTCGAGATAGGCATCGAAGAAGAACGAGCGTCCCGCGGTCAACGATCTGGGCTCGAAAACCGCCACCAGCCGGCGATCTGGATAACGCTGTCTGAGCGCTTCGAGCGTCTTCGAGATTGCCGTCGGATGGTGGGCGAAGTCGTCGAGAACGGTAACCCCGCTGCGTGTACCGAGCTCCTCTTGTCTGCGACGGACTCCTCGAAACCGTCCGAGGGCTCGAGCTACCGTCGCGGCGTCGATGCCGTCGCTCCTGGCGGCGATCCAAACAGCGACGGCGTTGAGGGCGTTGTGCTCGCCGGCAAGCGAAAGTCGGATTTCGTGCACTCGGTCGTCAGAGTCGAAGACCCCGCTGTCGCGAATTCGGAAACGGCTACCATCGCTCGTTGTCTCGATAGGTCTGATCAGCTGCACATCGTTGCCCGGGTCTACACCGTAGAAAACGGTCTTGCTGTTGGCGTGGCTGGCCACCGAGCGGACTTCTGGAGAGTCGCCGTAGGCGATCAGCAGACCGTGGTCGGGAACGATTGCCACCAGCTGCTCATAGACGCGAATGAGCGATCCCGGGTCAGGGTATAGATCGGCGTGATCGTATTCGACGCTGGTCAAGATCAGGGTCTCGGGCTGGTAGTGGAGAAACTTCGGGCCCCGGTCGAAGTAGGCGGCGTTGTACTCGTCGCCTTCGATAATAAAGCGCTCACCCGTTCCTCTGTGAAAGCTCTGTCCGAGGTCGATCGGAACTCCACCGATGAGATAGCCGGGGTCGGTTTCACAGTCGGTGTAGACCCAGGCAGCCAACGAGGTTGTGGTGGTCTTTCCATGCGTGCCCGCGATCACGAGCGGGCGGCGGTCTCCGAGGAAGAAATGAGACAGTGCCTGGGGCATGGACATATGGTCGAGACCGAGCCGTTCTACCTCGAGTGCCTCAGGGTTGGATCTTGGAAGGGCGTTGCCAATCACCACCAAATCGAGTGTTGGATCGAGATGGACAGGGTCGTAGCCGACGAGAGGTGTGATTCCGGCATCGGAGAGCAGGGTGCTCATCGGTGGATAGAGTGGCTGATCCGAGCCACCAACCCTGTGTCCCTGCTCTTTGAGCAGACAGGCCAGCGGGGCCATACCGGTTCCGCCAATGGCGATCAGATGAATGTCGAGGCTATTTGTAGTCACAGGAGCTTGGTGTCGAGCGGCGGGGAGTATAGCATCTGTCATTGACAGGACTGCTCGGACAGTCAGATAGTCGACTGAATGAATGAAGGGCTGAAAATCATGCAACGAAAAACGATTTGGACTGCACTTCTGATAGCACTAGTCATAGGCTCTGCCAGCTTCGTAATGGCGGATCAGGAGAAAGGCACCGCGCCGCGAGCGATCGTACAAGAGACCATCAAGGACTTTGGCGCCGTCAACCGGGGTGATCGCGTGACCCACGATTTCCGCATCGACAACGCAGGCGCCGGAGCTCTCGAGATAACAGACGTTAGACCGAGCTGCGGTTGCACGGTGGCCGACTACGACAAGACGATCGCTCCCGGTCAGAGTGGTGTCATCAAAGCAACGATGGACACCTCGAATCTCAAGGGAGGTGTTGCCAAGGCCGTTCGGGTCTACACCAACGATCCACTCAATCCCGAGATCAACTTGGTCATCAAGGCGAACGTGAGGTCACAGGTCGAGATCGACCCTGGTTATGCAAGATTCGTGGCCGTTTACGGTGAGCCGCAAAAGACGATCGTCGAAAGGGTCTGGTCTTCGGAGCACCCCGATCTCGAGATACTCAAAGTCGAGTCGCCATTCGAGTTTGTCAAAACCTCGTTTCGAGAGACGCCAAAGGAAGAGCGTGAGAAGGGCGTGAAAGGGCGGCAGTGGCAGATTGCAGTCGATCTCGACAAAGATGCTCCAGTCGGACCGATGGCGGATTTCATCGTAGTCAGCACGAATCACCCGCAACTAAAGACGGTACGAATCCCCCTTTCGGGTTTTGTGAGGCCAGTTTTGTCGGTAACTCCACGAGTCGCCGACTTTGGACGACGAGAAGTGACCGAGAGCCAGACCGCCAGCCTGGAGATTCGCAACCTGGGCTCGACGGCTGTCGAGTTGGGCGAGATCTCGACGAATGTGAAGGGGTTGGACGCCAAGATCGAACAGGTCGAGAATGGCCGGCTCTTCAAGGTTCTTCTAACGCTCGAGCCGGGCGCTCCAAAAGGTGACTTCGAAGGACTGGTGACGATCACGACTACGAGCAGCAAGCAGCCCACGCTCGAAGTCAGCGTGAAAGGCGTCGTACTGTAGGGCTTAGGAGTTAGGGTTTACCCCACAGATCGGCTTCATTCTTGGGCGGCGCAGTTTGCCGCTGTACCCCCTCGCGAGCCGCCTCTACCTCTTCGAGTATGGTGGCCAGAGACTCGTTCTGAAACCCCACCAGATGGGCAATTCCGCCGATCGCCATGTCGACCAGGTGATCGAGATCTTCCCGACTGAACGTGCACTCCTCGCCGGTGCCCTGAATCTCGATTAGACGCCCCTCGGACGTGGCAACGATGTTCATGTCGACATCGGCGGACTGGTCCTCCGGGGCATCCAGGTCGAGAAGCCTGTTGCCATCCACGATTCCCGCGGAAACTGCGGCAACCTGACCGGTAAATGGCCAGCTCCTCAGGTCGCCCTGGAGAAATGCGCTAGCCAGCGCCTGCGTCGCGGCGACATAGGCTCCAGTTATCGACGCGGTACGGGTTCCGCCATCTGCCTGGATGACATCGCAATCGATCGTAAGGGTTCGCTCGGGCATGGCTTTGAGATCGAGAACCGCGCGCAGGCTGCGCCCGATCAAACGCTGGATCTCAGAGCTACGGCCCGACGGGCGACCCCGGGAGACGTCGCGTCGCGAGCGGGTAGGGGTGGCGCAGGGCAGCATGCTGTATTCGGCGGTAGCCCAACCCTTGTTGGTGTTCTGAAGAAACGGAGGCACCCGGTGCTCGAGGGTGGCCCCCACCAGGACATGCGTGTCGCCCATCTCGATGAGTGCCGAGCCATGCGCGAACTTCATCGGGCCCAGCTCGATCTTTACCGGGCGAAGATCCCCGGCTGATCGACCCTCGGCCCGTCGAACGGTCTTTGTTTTGCTATTCATAATTTTATTTTAAACCTCGACGAGCTCGAGCGAAACCTGGGGTGTGCCCAGCACAAGCGACGCGATGCGCGAGAAGCGTTCGCTGTTGTCAGTGACGCAAAAATGGTGCTCCGGCGTCGCCGTTCTCGTCATCAGCCCGACCGTCTCCAACTCTAGCGCAACCTGCTTGGCAACAGCGTACGCTGAATCGACAAGGCGGATATCTTCTCCAACGATTTTCTCGAGTACGGGTTCGAGGAGAGGGTAGTGGGTGCACCCGAGCAACAGGGTATCGACTTGCTGATCGATCAAGGGCTCGAGATACCGCTTGGCGACCTCAATGGTAATCGGGTCGTCGTGCCACCCTTCTTCGACCAGGGGCACAAAGAGTGGACAGGGTTGGCTGAGGATTTCCAACTCGCTCCGGTGGCGGTGTAGCGCACGCTCGTAGGCACCCGAGCGGATTGTCGACTCTGTCGCGATGACACCGATTCGGCCATCCGAGACCTTTGCGGCCTGGCTGGCTCCCGGCTCGATCACACCCCAGATCGGAATCTCGGCGTCTATGGTGTCGAGCGCCAGAGCAGACGCGGTATTACAGGCCACCACTACTGCTTTGACGCCTCGGTCGATCAGAAACTCGAGGTTCTTGCGGGTGTAGCGCTCGACGGTTGCCTTGGATTTTGTCCCATAGGGCAGCCGAGCCGTGTCGCCGAGATAGAGAATCGACTCGTCGGGCAGCTGTTCGCGCAGCGCTGCCACAACCGTAAGACCTCCAACTCCAGAGTCGAATACACCGATCGGCATTACGGCTCGGTGGTTGCGATCAAGTTGCGGTTTGCCAGCAAGGGTCTGGAGGTGTCGAGATGTCCTGCAAAGGTCGGCCTTTGCTGACCGTTACTCAACAGGATGACGGCGGTGATCTCTGGAAGGTTGAGTAGGACCGTGTTGACGATGCTATAAACAGAGAGAATCTCTTGTCCGGAGCCCCAGGCTGGACGAGCCGCCTCGCCCGCGAAATCCAAATCGACATAGGCGACGTTGGCTGGGTTGATATGGATCCAGCCAACCGTTATCTCTTCGGGCAGCGGCGCAAAGAGCTCGATCGATTCCGGACCCGCCGCGAGCTCTTGAAGAAGGCGAGTGAGTTGCTTGTCGATCTCGCTCTCCCGAGGCACTTCTCTTTGTTCGGCGACCAGTTGTGTGCCGCTTCCAGGGAAATAGAGATCGACCAGCAGGCCGGTCCCTTCCGGAATGGGCTCGACCGGCACCACGACCTCGACCGGCAGCTCAGACTCTGGCTTCTGGCCTATCCACCAACCGATCACGATCGCGATAAGGGCAACGAGTATGGCCAGCAGAATGATCGTGAGTTTTCGACCACTCACGGTGTCGCCTCATCAGGGGGCGAATCCAAACCCTCTCTCTGAGCGCGATACCGAGTGATGGCTCGAACCAAGCTATCGACCAGATCCGCACGATAGGCCGGATCGAGAAGTCGCTCTTCTTCTTCAGGGTTGCTGATAAAGCCGCATTCGACCAGAACCGCTGGCATGGCGGCACCGAGCAAGACGCGAAAAGGGGCCTGTTTGACTCCTCTGTCTCTCAGACCGAGCGCTTCGTTGAGTTCTTCCTGTACCAGTGAAGCGAGCCGCTGGCTCTCAGCCAGATAGTGACTCTGTGCCAGATCCCACAGGATCAGTTGCAGATCGTAGAGTGGATCTCCGTCTTCACCGGTATTGGAGAGGTTTTCGGTCGCGGCAGACTGGGCAGCGTTCGCGTCACTGGCCTGAAGGCTCGAGAAGTAGGTTTCGGCACCTCGCGCGCTCGATCCGCGAACCGAGTTGATATGGAGCGAGATAAACAGGTCCGCTTTCTGCTGATTGGCAAGCGCGGTCCGAGTGTCGAGTGGCAGCTCCACGTCATCGGTCCGGGTCAGCACCACCCTTACCGGCAGTCGCTCCTCCAGGCGAGACCGTAGAGTCTGCGCCAAAAGCAGCGTGATGGTTTTCTCCTCGACACCCTTCGATCCCACCGCGCCGGTATCCGAACCGCCATGACCAGGGTCGATGACGATCGTCTGAATCGCCCGTGTTCGCGACGGTGGAGCTGTCCTCGCGATCTCCGGAGCCGTCGTCGCGGACGTCTTGTAGATGTCGAACACAAGGCGAAACGGATCGAGCAAAGTGTAGTCATTGGCTTCGGTATCGGGAGACAGCACAAGGCGAATACTCTGAGGTGTCTGTAGAACCTGGCGCACCAGCTGATCGGAAGGTAGCGATCGAGTCGGCCGAGCCTCCAACCGATCGCCGATGAATTCCACCGCAACCTGTCCTGGAGTGCGACGAATCCGGTAGCGCGGCTGGGTGGCGAACTGCAACACGACAGTGGTCACACCCTGGACATGTACCAGGTCGATCTCGGCTTGTATGGTTTTTGCTGGGAGCTTCTCGACCGAAAGCGTTCGCGCCGCAGCATCCCATTGAAAGTGGTAGCTCATTTGCTCGCCGTAGACTGTCTCCAGCAGGTCGAGCGGCACCTTCAGGCCATCCACCGCAGGTCTGGGGCGTTGGACAATCGGGTAGATCTCAGTACCTTCAGTGACCACCGCGCTACCAGGGCCAAATGTGAACGTGGTCGTACCCAGGGTGAGCTCGTGGCTCTGATTCATCGGCCCGAGTTTCAGCTCCCCACCCAGGTTCGCCACGAATGCGTGGAGAGAAAAGACTGGCCCGAGCGGTGTCACGGCATATCCGATGGGGATCTTTCGAGTCCCCAGCTCGAGAGTGGCCACACCTGATTCATAGACGGGAAGTAGATCCTCTTGGGTGTCTGGAGGCTCCGCCTGGCTGGGAATCGAGATCAGCAGACAAAAAACAACTAAGGCGCTCTGCAAGCGCTTGGCATTCACGGGCAGAGAATACCATCGCCAAGGGGCATGGCGACTTGTCGAGCACTCGAGCTCCATGCCAGTATCCAGATCAGACAGAATGAAAATTTCGCGGCGCGACCTATTGAAGCTAGCGGGCTCGGCCTCGGTTCTACCGTTGGCCTGCCGGTGCCGGTCGGTACCGGACGGGCCCGTTGTTCTAAACGATATCCATTCCAAGCTCAATCCGACCCTGGTGTCGAAATTGGTCCGCCCAGTCGACCTCGAGGGTCTTAAGGAGACGGTCCGGATTGCTGCTGACCAGGGCCAGCATCTGTCGGTTGCGGGAGGGCGTCACGCCATGGGAGGGCAGCAGTTTGGGACCGACACCCAAAACCTCGATTTGCGGAGCTTGAATCGGGTTCTCCGTTTCGACCCAGTTGACGGCATCATCGAAGTCGAGAGCGGCATCGAATGGCCCAAGCTGATCGAGTGGTGCGTCGCCAAACAGAAAGGGTCGCAAACTCAGTGGGGCATTCGTCAGAAACAGACTGGGGCGGATCGATTGACTTTGGGAGGGGCTCTGGCCGCCAATGCTCATGGCAGGGGTCTGGCGCTGCAACCCATAGTTGGGGACATCGAGTCGTTGACGCTGATCGATGCCGATGGGGTGTTGAGGCGGTGCAGTCGCACCGAGAATCGGGAGCTCTTTTCTCTGGCGATCGGAGGGTACGGTCAGTTCGGCGTCGTCTACTCGATTCACCTTCGGTTGGCACCACGGCGAAAGCTCGAGCGAGTCGTAGAGATTCGCTCGATCGACGGTATTGCCGATGCCTTCGAGCAGCGCATCGCCGACGGGTTTCTTTACGGGGATTTCCAGTTCAAGACCGACGAGTCCGCCGCCGACTATCTGACCGCCGGGGTCTTCTCCTGCTACCGACCCGTCCCCGACTCCACACCGGTTCCTAGGCGTCAGAAACGTCTCAAGGCGAGAGACTGGCGTCGGATGCTCAATCTGGCCCACCACGACAAAGCGCGAACCTATGATCTCTACACGCGTTACTACATGACCACCACGGGTCAAATCTACTGGTCGGACGAGCATCAACTCGCCTACTACCTCGACGACTATCACGTCGCTCTAGACAAGAGGGCCGACAGCCAAGTGCCTGCGACCGAGATGATCAGTGAGGTCTATGTGCCTCGCGAGAATCTCGCCGAGTTCATGCACGAGACCGCCGAGGTGTTTCGAAATGGGGGAGTCAACGTCATCTATGGCACCGTCCGGATGATCGAGCCCGACGACGTGACTTTCCTACCATGGGCACGGCAGCGGTGGGCCTGCATCGTGGTCAATCTTCATGTCGAGCACAGCGATGCAGGGATCGAGCGGGCCAAGCGGGAGTTTCGCACTCTGATCGATCTGGCGACGGGCTATGGTGGCAGCTTTTTTCTCACCTATCACCGTTGGGCGACCCGCGAGCAGGTTGAGACCTGCTATCCAGAGATGCAGGGGTTTTTGGCGAAAAAGATCCAATGGGACCCGGATGAGCGATTCCAGAGCGATTGGTATCGGCACCTCAAGAAGCAATTTTCTATTTGCAGCTAAGTCCTCAGTTTGCTAGGTTATGCGTCCCTTGTGGCCCGTTCGTCTAGGGGTCTAGGACGCTGGCCTCTCACGCCGGTAACACGGGTTCGAATCCCGTACGGGCTACCACAGAATTCCTTTTAGATTCAGCAACTTGCGGGTTTGTTGCGCCGAGCAGACATTGACCGTGGGTAAGTTTTGGGTGATATAGGGTTGCAGGAGGCTGGTTTCCCGCATTTCAGCTTCCCTGATAATCACCGACCCTAATCCAGGAGTAATTCTCTCTCAATTGCCATCTCGCGCTGCTGGGGCTTGTTTACCGATGTCGGCCGATGGTGGTATCCGTCACGAGCTATCACAGCGGGCACGTCCCCCGAGAACCGAGAGTTCTCGTAGAATCTGACTCCTCAATCCGCTCCGAGATCGTCCCGCAGAAGGCTATCTGGAGTGGCTCTGGCCCTTCTGTGCGGTAATGGCTGCTCCCCATCACTCTGGTGCTCTGGCTCTAGCAAGAGCTCGAGCGTCGATGGCCTGCTAGACAGTGCATTACTCATGGCTCGGCTCGAGTCGGGCTGGGGGGGTACGCCCCCCGAAAACCGAGAGCCCTTTGCTATGGAATCTACCCGCTCTTGAAAGTCACCTCGCGCGCGGGCTTTTCTACCGCCCATTAGCGTACCTGAATGGGGTTCAGGGGGTCGGGAGTTCAAATCTCCCCGTCCCGACCAAATAAACACCCTACAATCAGTAAGTTACGGTAACCCCTGGCGAGAGCTGCTTTCTTTCTGAGCGACTTTGGGCACACCTTGGGCACAGAATCGTCGCTCTGAGGGCCGCTGTGGGGAAGGTGGGGAAGTAGCACTTGAGCTAGTAGAGAATGTCGGGGTCCGCGATTAGAGCCGTGAGCTTCAAGCGCCACATGATCTCTCCATCGGTTATCGGTGGCCGTTTCCCGTCCAAGACATCTCGAAGTGGTTCTAGAAACACTTCGTCTTTGTCAGCGGCCAGCAACCGAATCGAGAACGTGTTGTGGCGCTCTTGATAGCGTTCGATCAGATCAAGGAATTCTTGGCTCTTTTCGTAGCTCATGCTGTCTTCGTGTGGTAGAAGGCAGGGATCGGTCCGTGTCTCTTCAAGTGTTACATCCAGCTCGTGCAGATCGCTGAGGATCTGGATAATCTTCTTAGCTCTGGCAGCGGTATCGAAGTACCACGTCAATTCGTGCTCATCAAATGTTTCGCTTGATGCGTCCGGAGCCTTACAGAGCAGTTGACAGCAACCCGCAACGACCTCTGTCGACTTTTCAGAGCTGGCGCAGGAACCCATCCAAGCTCAGACAAGAGTGCTCGAGCACATTAGCGTGCGCAGACCGCTCATGTGGACGATGGGCCCAGATCCTGGAGTCGAGTGAGGAAACCTCGGTCACATGACCAGCTCGTGCATCTCGAGGCCGTCCTTACCGGCGAGGTCGTGATCGACTGGTTCGAATCCGGTCGCCGTAGCCCCCCTGGATCCCGTTGACACTACGCCGACGATCTGGAGACAATACGTGCTGCTTCATAGTTGAGAGGAAAACTTTCAAGGGACTCCAAAACGAGTCCCTGCTGATTTCATGAGGCCGCAAGACTGACAATGCCGGGTCTCGTCTCGGCCGGTTGTATGATAGTCACCCTTCAGACCAGGCGAGTTCTGAGAAGAGCAGAATCGAAGTCCGGCGAGAAGTTGGAAGTATGAACAACATTCCTCTGGTACCGGCTCTTCTGTTCAAGGCAGCTACCTCTGCCTTGGAGAACTTGGGCTTCTCCTCGGAGAGGGTCGTCGAGAAAGCGGGCGTACCTCTTTGGCAGTACCACGAATCCCATGCACTGGTCCCAGGCAGTCATTTCTACTCGCTCGTAGGCCAAGCAGCAGAGAGCTTGGGTGTTGAGGATTTCGGCTACTTGGTCGCGAGAGACACGCCAATCACAGCCCTCGAAAGCTTCGGTCAGCAGATTGGCCGATCCCTGACAGTCTACGAGGCGGTCAAGACAATGGGCGGGCTGTACGCGCAGATGAGCAGTATTGACCGGTTTTGGAGCGTTGAAGATGGCGAGGGACTCTGGTTCCTCCGCAAGCGAATACAAGCGGCGGATCGTGCCGGTCGACAGCAGGTGGAGCTGGGCGCCCTTCATTACATGATCCAGACCGTTCGCTTGGGCGCCGGGCCAGATTGGGTGCCAGAGAAGATTTGCCTGGAAGGCAAATCGTTCTCAGCCATGAATCGGTTGAGTGATTTCGGCAGCGTGGCCATCTGTGAGCGGCAAGGGGTGTCCGGTTTTCTGATACCGCGATCTCTTTTCGCACGAAGCATCCCTGCTGAACGGTCATCGACCCTACCGCACAATGCGACCAAGCTGTTTTCCGAGGCGCCGCCCAGCGAGTTTCA
>CAXMQZ010000113.1:0-35255 GCA_964195975.1 uncultured Polyangiaceae bacterium
GCGGTGCAGAATCTGTCTCTGCAGATCGATCAGCTCGAGGCTAATCTCGAGGACACCAACTACCGACTGGCTCAATTGTCGCAGCAGATCGCTGCCACAAATCAGGAGCTGAAGTCAGTGCGCACTTCGATGGGTGCTACGGGTGCTCCAGCAAGTACGAGCCAGGGCCCGATGACGGCGACTCCCGCAGACCCCCAGGCGCTCTATCAGACCGCTTACAACGACTATCTTCGTGGCAATTACGATCTTGCGATCCTGGGCTTTCGACAGTACCTCGAAACATTCCCGGATACCGAGCTTGCCGACAATGCCGCCTACTGGATCGGCGAGTGCTATTTCAGCCAGGCCAAGCATCAACAAGCTATCCGAGAGTTCGACGAGATCTTGCGAAAGTATCCCCGGAGCGACAAGCTTGCCAGCGCTTTGTTGAAAAAGGGGTACGCCTATCTGGAGCTCAATGAGCGTGAGCAAGGCGTGGTCCAATTGCAACATGTCATTCGCGAGTATCCCGGAACCGACGAAGCAAATCTTGCTCGGCAACGGCTCAGTTCTTTGGGTATTGACTCCCAGTGAGGGCCCAAGCTAGACTTCAGCGGTCGTCGTGCCGAAGTGGCACGGCGGTTTTGTCTACTGGTAAAAAGAGTATCCGCTGTTGAAGCAACGATCGAAACAGCAAACTTCAAGAAAACCCAAGAAGATCAAGGAGTAGGTATGGCCAATATCAAATCGGCCGAGAAGCGGGTTCGACAAACCGCGGTTCGGAATGCTCGGAATCGTTCCCAGCGCTCACAGATGCGAGGCGCAGTCAAGAATCTTCGCGCCGCTGTAGATGCTGGCGACAAAGCCAAGGCTGAGGAGCTTTTGGGCTCCACCATCAGTCTTGTCGACACGACTGCTCAAAAAGGAGTTATCCATCGCAACGCGGCCGCTCGCACCAAGTCGAGGCTGATTCGAGCCGTAGCCAAGATGGACAGCTGAATACCTGATTCAAGTTCAACAAGAGCCGCTCACGTCTTTGGATGTGGAGCGGCTCTTTGTGGTTTGGGATTGGGGCTTGGGACTGGGCTTGGGACTGGGGCAAGGATGAGGGACGTTCTCAGAATCCTTCCAGAAGGTCAATTACGAGTGTCTGAGCGAACCGCTTCGCCAGATCTCCTTGAAATACGAGATCTTCGGGGTCGAAGACAGCACCCTCGGTGTTGATCATCAACTCATAGTCATCGCGAAACAGGTACTGAGGACGATCCCAAATGATCTCGTCCGAGCCCGTTCGCTTGAACTCCATGTCGGCCCGTATGATGACCTGATAGTCGGTGGCTCTCCCGTCTGGTCCGAACTGCACCGGACGGACGACGTAGGAGGTTAATGCTCCTTTCAGCACTGCATCAGCCGCTGCCGGTCCGCCGACCACTTGGAATCGTCTACGGGTCACGAGCTCGTCCACGATGGCCTGAGTCAAGAAGAGATCGACCTGGGTCCTGGTAGTGCGATTTTCGAGAGGCACTACATAGATACTCTGGATATCTTCCGGAAGATTGCTGGTACGACCAATCAGCCCATAACCGCATCCAGACAGGCTGATCGCTACGATACACACAAGTAGGCTGCTGACTAAGAATCTCAATGCAATCTTACCTCGTGGCTGTGACTTCGACTCGTGGTCAAGTCAGAGTGCCCGGTAGGGTGTGGGACTTCAGAACGCCATCCAAGACGCCATTCACAAAACTCCCCGACTGCTCTGAGCCAAAGGCCTTTGCCAATTCAATGGCCTCGTCGAGTACGACGAGTTTTGGAACATCGGCTTCATATAGAAATTCGAAAATTGCGAGTCGGAGAATGTTTCGATCGACGGCTGGCATGCGTTCCAGGCGCCAGTGCTCGGCTTGTTGGCGGATGAGCGCGTCGATCTCGTCCAGGTGCTCGAGCGTGCCGGTAACCAGTGACTTGGCGTAGTCGAAGGCTCCGTCCATATCGTTGCGGATCCGCTCGCTTGCTGCGGCGCCATGAGTTTTTTGTTTGGCCTGGACCTGGTCTGGGCCGCCGACTACCGCGTATTCCCAGGGTTGAAAGTCGGAGAAAATGGAACTGATAGACGGACTCCCCAGATCGCTCTGAAAGAGCATCTGTACCGCCATTTCCCGAGCACATCGCCTCTTGCTCATCTCCGGAGCCTCGATCAAAGAACCTTTCACCTAGAACCGTATCTGGTCACTCAACAGGTGTCAATGCTCGTCACGAGAAGATTCTTCGCGTCTTTTGCTATAGGCCTCGAGAAGATCCTGTACCGCTTGAGTGGCGGGAACCTTGCCCTCCAAAACCCCCTCCTCGACCGCTGGCAGTCTGGATCGAACATCTGGATGTTCACGAAATGTCTCGACAAGGCGCTCTTCTATCAGAGACCACATCCAGCGTTGTCTCTGCCACTTCCGGCGCTCCTCGAGCTCGCCACTTTCCTTGAGGAATTGAAAGTGCTTCTCGATCTGCTGCCACAGCTCTCTGATGCCTGCTCCTGTCAAAGCGCTGATCACCTGTACTTGGGGCTTCCAATTGGCTGTGCGGTGACGGAGATATCGGAGGGCAGCGTCGTACTCCCTCTTTGCGCTATGAGCTCGCGCCCTGGTGTCGCCATCGGCCTTATTGACCACGATCACATCAGCGAGCTCGAGCACTCCTTTTTTGATCCCTTGCAACTCGTCGCCCGCGCCCGGCAGCATCAAAGCTACAAACGAATCCACCATCTCGGCTACCATGATCTCCGACTGCCCAACGCCAACCGTCTCTACCAGAACGATGTCGTACCCTGCGGCCTCACAGAGAAGCTGGATTTCTCTTGTTCGCCGGCCTACCCCACCTGGAGTCAGGGCATTGGGGGAAGGCCGGATGAATGCCTCGGGGTTGTTCGAAAGAGTCGGCATTCTACTCTTGTCGCCAAGAATGCTGCCTCCCGAAACCGAGCTCGAAGGATCGACAGCCAGTACGGCTACCCTATGGCCGTCTTCAATCAGCTGAGTTCCTAGAGTTTCGATCAGAGTACTTTTCCCGACACCGGGAACGCCGGTAATACCTACCCGTTGAGCTTGGCCGGTGTGTGGAAGCAGTCGGGAAAGAACTTCTCGGGCTTTTGGATCGATGTCTTTCTGGACGCTTTCGATGAGGGTTATCGTCCGTGCCAACATGGCTCGATCGCCAGCTAGGACCCCATCGACGTAGTCGTCGGGGGTCAATTCTCGCCGTCCGCTTTTCTCTTGTGAAGACATAGTGGAGACCAGGAGGACTCAGGTCGAGATCTTATCTGCTACGTCGAGCCGGTAGCCGATTCGAGTCGATTCAGTAGACCGTCGGCCGCTTCGATTACGACGGTCCCAGGACCGAAAATCGCGGCGACACCCACAGCGTAGAGCGCTTCGTGATCCTGTGGTGGTACGACGCCACCGACGACGACGAGGATGTCCTCTCGTCCAAGGGTGGCGAGTTGTCGACAAAGATCCGGGACCAGAATCTTATGACCCGCTGCTAGTGAGCTGACACCGACAATGTGCACGTCGTTCTCGATCGCTTGACGAGCAGTTTCTTCTGGAGTCTGGAATAGAGGTCCCACATCGACATCGAACCCCAAGTCTGAAAAGGCCGATGCAATGACCTTCTGACCACGATCGTGCCCATCTTGACCGATCTTAGCCACCAAGATGCGGGGTCGCCGACCTTCAGACTCGAGGAAACTCTCAACACGTCCGCGTACTAGCCGAATCTGCTCGGTGTCGTCAGGCATACTTCTACTGTATACCCCGGTGACCGTTTGAACCACGGCCTGATGTCTTCCGAAGACCTTCTCCAAGGCTTCGGAGATCTCTCCGACCGTACATTGGGCCCTCGCCGCTTCGATCGACACCGCCAGAAGATTGCCCTGTCCCGTTGCCGCACAACTTGTCAATCTGCGTAGCGAGTCTCGAGCTGCCACACTATCGCGCTCGGTGCGGGCGCGGTTGAGACGTTCGAGTTGCGTTTCCAGGACTCTGGTGTTGTCGATGTTGAGTACTTCGATCGGCTCGTCCTGAACCGGAGGGTATTTGTTGACGCCGACTACGGTCTGAAGACCGCTGTCGATGCGAGCCTGTGTTCGCGCTGCGGCTTCCTCTATGCGCATCTTCGGTATGCCTGTCTCGATCGCGCGAACCATCCCGCCCAGACCCTCGATCTCGTCGATATGGGCTAGGGCCCTGGTCGCCAGATCGTGCGTAAGCCGCTCCACGAAGTGACTACCGCCCCATGGATCGATGGTCCGACACGTGCCGGTCTCTTGCTGCAATTGAATTTGCGTATTGCGAGCGATGCGGGCCGAAAAGTCACTCGGTAGAGCTAGCGCTTCGTCGAATGAGTTGGTATGTAGGGACTGGGTGTGGCCGTGGACGGCGGCCATTGCCTCGATTGAGGTCCGAGCTACATTGTTGTAGACATCATGGGCGGCCAGCGACCAGCCAGAGGTTTGACAGTGGGTGCGCAGCATCGAGGAGCGTGGATTCTTGGGCTTGAACTGTTTCATCAGGTGAGCCCACAAGAGCCTCGCCGCGCGGAGCTTCGCAACCTCCATGAAGTAGTGGGTGCCCATCGCAAAGAAGAAGGAGAGTCTCGGGGCGAACTGATCGACGTCGAGACCAGCTCCGAGCCCGGTCCGGACATACTCCAGTCCATCGGCCAGGGTATAAGCAAGCTCGATATCTGCTGTCGCACCGGCTTCCTGCATGTGATAGCCGGAGATCGAGACGCTATTGAATCGAGGCATGTTTTGAGCCGAGAACGAGATGATATCTCCGACAATTCGCATCGAAGGCTGGGGCGGATAGATGTAGGTGTTCCGGACCACGAACTCTTTGAGGATGTCGTTTTGGATCGTTCCAGCGAGCTGGCTCAGCTGAGCACCCTGCTCTTCTCCGGCAACTATGAACAGAGCCATGATTGGCAGTACGGCTCCGTTCATGGTCATCGATACCGTCATCTGGTCGAGTGGAATCCGATCAAAAAGAATTCTCATGTCGAGGATGGAGTCGATTGCGACGCCAGCCATCCCGACATCACCCGCCACGCGGGGATGATCGGAATCGTAACCACGATGTGTCGGAAGATCGAAGGCGATCGAGAGACCCTTCTGTCCCGCGGACAGATTGCGGCGGTAAAAAGCGTTGGACTCTTCCGCGGTCGAGAATCCAGCATACTGACGCACCGTCCAGGGTCTGCGAACGTACATCGTCGTATACGGACCCCGAACAAAGGGCGCGAATCCGGGCATTGTGTCGACATCGACGCTCAGATCTAGATCTGATGCGTTATTGACCGGATGGATCATGATTCCTTCGGGGGCCTGCCAGGCGCCGGAATCGCTAGCCGTTGAATCGACCCACAGATCGGCTTCGACGGTGCTATCGCCAGCGGATACTGTCGCTTCGATGTCGATCGTCGCGAAGTCGGGAATCCGCGACATCACTCCCCTCCTCCAGGAGTGCCGGTGATGGCGTCCAGCAGGCCGGCCAGAACAGCGACCGCGTCGACCCCTGGATGAATCGATATGTCAACACCCGGTGGACAGGGCTGGTCGCTGCTGCGCAGCTCTGGTGTGACTCGAATCACGGTGGTCGCACCAGCCGCTCTTGCCTCTGAGGCTAGCCGGCTTTCAGTCTGACCGATGATCTCGCGAGCGGCGCATATGCAAACGATTTGGCTGCCCTTCTCTTGGTAGTTCTCGCCAGGGAATCGCTCCGAATTAGGGTCGGAGGTGTCCGTCTTCTGGTCCTGAACGACGACCCGAAAACCGCCAGCGCGAAAGAAGTCTCCTGCAAATGATATGGACTCGCGTGCTCTCGGCAGATCAGGAACCGGCAGCACAAAGATCGTCGGTCGATGACCTGAGGTTTCGGCGAGTCGATCTGCGATGTCTCGGAGAGCCTCGTAGTCTGCGCTATCGCGGTGTGCTTCGATCGGTTCAATCCGCACAGGGATCGATCCACTGGTAGGCAGGATCTCGGTCTGTTCCGGGAAAACTCCGGCTATCGTTGAGCTTGGAGGCCGAGGAGGAGCTTGATCGGGGTCTGCGAAGAAGCTGATTCCGGTGATGGGGCTCTCGCGGTCGGAAAAACACTGACGCCGTGTCTCCCATAAGCGAGTCAGTGTGCCCTGGATAGCCCCCGTAGACAGCGATGCGAGCATCCCACCTTCTCGCTCGAACTGACGGAAATGCTCCCATGCTTTGTATGCCATCTCTTTGGTCAGCGACTCGATGTAATACGAGCCTCGAGATGGGTCGATTGCCAGGTCTAGATGACTCTCCTCTCGGAGAATGTGTTGAATATTTCTCGCCAATCGACGTCCACGGTCACTCGAATTTCCGCGGACCGAGTCATAGGCAGGACAAGAGATCGTGTTTGCTCCACCGAGAATCGCCGCAAACGTGCCGGATGACGAGCGAAGAATATTGGTTGCTACATCCCGCGCGGTCAAGATCCGATCTGCTGTTTCGGCATGAATCCAGGCCGGTTGCCTCAATTCGGTGCCACAGTGGCGAGCAACCTTGTGCCATAGATAGCGAAAGGCGCGGAGCTTGCAGATCTCGCCGAAAAGGTCTTTTCCGGTTCCAAAGCGAAATACGAACTGATCGACAGTGTCGCGAGGATTCACACCCGTGGATTCCAGCCAACGGATGTACTCGACAGCTGTCGATAAAGCCACTGCCAGTTGGAGCGATGCATCGGCTCCCCCGTTCAAGTAGATTTCGGTCGAGACACCAACGGCTCGAGATCCTGGCAGCCGATGCTCGCACAGCTCGATGGCTTGTTTCATCTGAGCCGCTGCTTGCGGTGGCGAGATGGGCAGAACTCCATCAGCTGCCAACTGGTCCAAGGGGTCGATACCCAAAGCCAGCCGAAGATCTGCGGGAGGTATTTGGCGAGACTCCATCCAAGATGCGATATCGCCTCCGATTGCCAGACCCGAAACGCCCGCATCGAGCAACAGCACTTCAGGCAATGGAGACGACTCCGGGAAGATCTGGTTGAAGTGATCTTGTTGCTGAGCTGCTGCACCAACTTCCAGCGTGTCGGTTCCGGTCGCGGTACTCGATTTCTGAAGGCCCTTGTCGAATCGGAGCAAGAAGCCTTGGACGCCATTGGTCAGATCCTGATGGACGGACTCCGCAGACTCGCTGAGATCAGGCATGCGGTAGGACTGACAGATCAGCCATCCGTGCCTTGTAGCTTCGGAAGCTTTCAGGAATTCCAAGGCTGCGCTGCTCTGTCGGGTATAGAGAGGCTGGACTTCGAGACCTCCGAGCAATCGACTCACTAGAGCCTCGTCAAAGTCTTGACTCTGGAGCTCGGCCTCCACCCGGGTTCGCCAGGTCCGGTAGTCGACTTCAGGAAAGTCGATTTGTCGGGATCGAGAGTGGTGGGCGTCGTGGCTCACTCGAATACTCCGGTAAACACCGAGAATCGAGACCTACATGTTTCGGCGGTACTGACCGCCTACCTGATAGAGCGCATGGGAAATCTGGCCGAGCGTACAGTTCTTGCCAGCCTCCATCAAGGACTCGAAGGTGTTCCGTTGGCTGGCCGCGACATGTTGAAGGTCTTGCAAGGCCTCCGTCGACACTTTTCGATTCCGTAGGATGAAAGTGTCTCGCGATTGAATTGCGTATTCCTTTTCCTCGGTCGTCGAGCGGCGGACTTCTCGTGGTATCGAGGTCGGCGAACCCTCGGAGTCGAGAAATGTATTGACGCCGATAAGCGGGAGCTCACCGGTGTGTTTCATCGACTCGTAATACAATGACTCTTCCTGGATCCTGGTGCGCTGATACATCCGCTCCATTGCACCGAGCACTCCACCCCGCTCAGAAATACTCTGAAACTCGGTCAGCACAGCCTGCTCGACCAGGTCGGAAAGCTCATCGATGATAAACGAGCCCTGAAGGGGGTTCTCGTTTCTTGCCAGACCTAGCTCCTTGTTGATGATCAACTGGATGGCGACCGCACGCCTGACACTCTCCTCGGTCGGCGTGGTGATTGCTTCATCGTAGGCGTTTGTGTGGAGTGAGTTGCAGTTGTCGTAGATCGCGTAGAGAGCCTGTAGTGTGGTTCTGATGTCGTTGAACGCGATCTCCTGTGCATGCAAGCTGCGCCCCGAGGTTTGCACGTGGTACTTCAGCTTCTGCGATCGTTCATTGCCTTTGTACTTGAATTTCATGGCCTTTGCCCAGATGCGTCGTGCGACTCGGCCAATTACCGCATACTCGGGGTCCATGCCGTTAGAAAAGAAGAACGACAGATTCGGAGCAAAGTCATCTATATCCATTCCCCTGGAGAGGTAGTACTCCACGAGCGTAAAACCGTTTGCGAGCGTCAAAGCGAGTTGTGTAATCGGGTTCGCTCCCGCTTCCGCGATGTGGTATCCGGAGATCGAGACCGAGTAAAAGTTGCGGACTCGGTGGTCGATAAAGAACTGTTGAATATCGCCCATCATGCGAAGAGCGAACTCAGTCGAGAAGATACACGTGTTCTGGGCTTGATCCTCTTTGAGAATGTCAGCCTGGACGGTTCCACGAACCACCGCAAGCGTCTCTTCACGCAGACGCTGATAGATCTCCTGCGGCAGTATCTGATCGCCACTGACACCCAATAGCATCAGACCCAGGCCGTCGTGATCGGGTGGAAGATCCCCCTGGTATTCAGGTCGAGGTAGTCCGAGCTCCCTGTAGACTGCATCGATTTTGGCGATGATCTCGGACTCGAGGCCATGTTCTCGTATGTAGAGCTCGCACCGCTGGTCGATTGCGGCATTCAAGAAGAACGCGAGAAGCATCGGGGCCGGTCCGTTGATAGTCATCGAGACCGAGGTCGACGGATCGGTGAGATTGAAACCGGAATAGAGCTTCTTCGCATCGTCGACTGTTGCGACGGTCACTCCCGAGTTACCGATTTTGCCGTAGATGTCCGGTCTGTGATCGGGATCATCTCCGTATAGAGTCACCGAGTCGAAGGCGGTGGAGAGCCGGTTTGCCGGCATCCTGGCCGATAGGTAGTGAAACCGTCTATTGGTCGCTTCAGGACCGCCTTCGCCCGCAAACATGCGGGTCGGATCCTCTGTGTCCCGCTTGAGTGGAAATACTCCGGCAGCGTAGGGAAACATCCCCGGGGCATTTTCGGTAAGCAACCAATTCAGGATCTCTCCCCAGTCCCGGTAGCGTGGCAAAGCTACTTTTGGAATTCGAAGGTGCGACAAGGATTCCGTGTAAAGATCTTGCTCGATAACTCTGTCCCGAATTTGGAAGCGGTACTTGTCTGCCTTGTAACGCTCCAGGGTCATCGGCCAGTCGCTCAAAAGAGTTCGGCACTCTGGGTCGAGCTGGTTTTCGAGTTTGTTGTAGCGATCGACCAGATCCTTGAGGTAGTCAGGTTCGGTCTCCACATGAGCGATGACCTCGACAACAGGTTCGTTGGCGGGTTCGACGATCTCGATAGTTCTCGTACCGATATCGGCACGAATTTGATCGATGGTTCCCTTGAGCTGATACATGCGGCGTGCGAGTCCGACTTGCTGCTCTACGAACTCGTCGTAGCTGGCACTGTTCTCAGCGATCTCGGAGAGGTATCGGACGCGGGCCGGAGGAATGATGACCTGCTTCTCGGCGGTAGTCACAAGTTGGGGGTTTGCTTCAAAGGAGGCGCCGGTCTTGTCCGCAAGTGCATCTATAACGTTGCTGTAGAGCACGTTGACACCCGGGTCGTTGAACTGAGAAGCGATGGTGCCAAATACGGGTAGATCATCGTCTGAGCCATCGAATATCTGGTGGTTACGTCGATACTGTTTGCGCACATCACGCAAAGCGTCGAGCGAGCCTCCTTTGTCGAATTTGTTGATAACGATGAGATCGGCAAAATCGAGCATGTCGATCTTTTCTAGCTGTGTCGCAGCTCCATACTCTGCGGTCATGACGTAGAGAGACAGGTCGGAGTGCTCGACAATCTCGGTGTCCGACTGGCCGATGCCTGAAGTCTCGAGGATGATCAGATCGAATCCGGCAGCCTTGCAGATATCGATCGCTTGTTGGACGTAACGGCTAAGGGCCAGATTGGATTGACGGGTAGCGAGAGATCTCATGTAAACGCGCGGATCGTTGATTGCGTTCATTCGAATCCGATCGCCCAACAGCGCTCCTCCACTCTTGCGTCTCGATGGATCGACCGAGATTACCGCCAGTGTCTTCTCCTTGGTGTCGGCGAGGAAGCGTCTAACCAGCTCGTCGACCAGGGAGGACTTCCCGGAGCCACCAGTTCCTGTGATCCCCAGGACTGGCGGTGGCGTGCTTTCGGTCATGCCAGAAATCGCCTTGTCGAGGGAAATCGACTCGTCGGGGTAGTTCTCGACCAGGGAAATCAGCTGACCGATGGTGCGAGGGTTGCGAGTATCCAGTCCTGCGAGATGTCCATTCAGGGGCGGCTCGATAGTAGGGAAATCGCACCGTTCGAGTAGATCGTTGATCATTCCCTGCAGACCCATCTCGCGACCATCATCGGGAGAATAGATACGATCGATCCCGTATTGCTGCAACTCTTCGATTTCAGCAGGAAGGATCGTACCGCCACCTCCTGCGAAGATGCGAATGTTCGCGCCCCGTTCCTTGAACAGGTCGTGCATGTACTTGAGGTACTCGACATGGCCGCCCTGATAGGAGGTGATTGCAACCCCTTGGACGTCCTCTTGGATGGCACAGTCGACGACCTCGGATACCGATCGGTTGTGGCCAAGATGAATAACTTCGGCGCCTGTGCTCTGCAGAAGTCGCCGCATCACGTTGATAGCTGCATCGTGCCCATCGAACAGCGAACCGGCAGTGACGATCCGAATGTGATTCTGGGGTTTGTACTTTGTAGGCAGGGTTTGCTCCACGACGATTCCCTTAGCCTGAACTTCTCACAAGCCTTCTACTGCAAGGCCGGAAATGTCTGAATCTACTGTGTTTTCCTTCTTGATCCCTCCTCGGCGTACTGCAAGTACGCCTGCGGGGAATAAACGCGTCAAGCCTTGTATCTTCTGACATTTGCAGCCTTCCGTGACAAAGTTTGTAAGAAGTTCAGGCTCTTGACGCAATTCTATCTTGTCTCGCTAGCAGCGACTGGGGTAATCGCCCTCTTGTCGTGTCTGTCAGGCCTAGCTTGGATCTTTGTTTAGCGCACCCGGATAATAAATCGAACCGCGTAGAAGCTTGGACGGTTGTCGCCGCCATGGCTATGAAGGCCATCCGACTTTATGGACAGATTATGTGTATGTTTAAAACCCTTGTTTCCGGAGGTGTCCAAATACCGAGGCGACCCGGTCTTCTGGGTGACTCGATCGGTGGCGGTACCCGCATGCCCATGTCTGCCATCCGGGGAGATGGCGTTGGTGCCACCGGTCGTGCCCACCGTCTCGGTTGGGCCGACGCCCATGAGGAAACGGCTGTCAGTCAGGTCGGGAACCTTGCTGCCTCTGAGCGGAGATTTGGGATCTTCGACGGCTCGCCCATCACAGGGGAGCCAATTCGAGGGCAGAGCCTCGAGCGATCCGGCAAAGGGCAAGATGGTGCCGATCGGAACGCCGAGCAACGAGCTGTCGGATGAAGGGCCGGTCTGTGCCCAGGCGGACTGAGTGGTCCCCAAGGGCAGCAGAGCAACAAGGCCTGCGGCTAGGGCGCTACAGGTCAACAATGCAACCCAAAATGATTTGTTTTTTCGTAGAGACGACATCTCGACCCCCTTTTGAGGCGCGATCTGGTACAAGAACCGATCGTTGGACCGGAAGCTATGAGGCCTGTTGATGATATCAGCGGACTCGGTCGATCCGACCATCAATCGAGGTCGGTCTATATCTGGCGACTGAATTCAGGCGGCTGTTCTACGCTAGTGCTTTCGTCGATTTGGCGAGCCGACTTGACCTCAGGCTCTTCTCCCCGTACTTTTCGAGGGTGAGTCTCTTATTTAGATGCGCCTTTGGTCTCCTTCTGGCAATCGTTCTTGGAACTTGCTCGAGGCCGGTCGACCAGTCTCGGGTACTGGTTCTTGGACTGGACGGGATGGATCCTGAGGCCGTTGACCTTTTGATGTCCGAGGGTCAACTGCCCAATTTTGCCAAGCTTCGCCAAGAGGGCGCCTATGGTCGGTTTCGGAGCCAGAAGCCTCTTTTGAGCCCGGTGATTTGGACCACCATCGCGACAGGTCACACCCCCGATCGGCATGGCATCGGTCACTTCGTCGCTGTCGACACGGCGACCGGCGAGGAGTTACCGGCTACCAGCGACATGCGGCGCACCAAGGCGCTCTGGAATATCGTCTCCGAGGCTGGCCAGTCGGTTTCCGTGGTCGGCTGGTGGGCCACCTGGCCCCCCGAAGAGGTCAATGGACAGATCGTCAGCGATCACACCGCCTATCACTTCCTGTTCGATGAAGGCTTTAGCGGAGGGCCGGAAGCTGAGCCCAAGACCTACCCTGCCGAGCTCATGGAGACCATCAGCACTTCACTGCGTCGTCCGGACAGTCTCTCGCTCGAGGAGTTGCGCGAATTTGTCGACGTGACAGCAGAGGAGTTGGCGCAACCGATGAATTTTGCCGACGACCTGGGCCATTTCAAGTGGGCCCTGTCGACCGCCAAGAGCTATCGTCAGATCGGACTCGATTTGTGGAGAAACGAGCAGCCCAGGCTCGGGATGGTCTATATCGAGGCCACTGACTCGACGGCCCATCTCTTCGGGCACCTCTTCCGATCCGAGGGTCTGGCCGGTGAGTTGGCTGAACAGCAGAAGCGATTTGGCAGCGCTGTCGAGTCAATGTATCGGTATGCGGATCGAATTCTGGGAGATTTTATCGAGGCACTCGACGCTCAGACGACGCTGGTCGTTCTGTCGGATCACGGTTTCTTGCTCGGAGAGTTACACGACGACCCGAGCCGGACCCGTGACATGCGCCGAGTCTCGGAGCGTTTTCATCGGGATGAAGGGATTCTCTATCTGTTTGGTAATCAGGTCCGCCCGCACTCCAGGCTAGAGCGGCCGACGCTCGTCGACATCACTCCAACGATTCTTGCGCTTCTGGGTATACCGATCGGAGCCGATATGACGGGTCGGGTTCTGAGCGAGGGACTCGATCTGACGACTCGCCCGACGAAGATCGCAACCTACGAGACCGGAGATGCCTCAGCCGGCTCCGGGAGCGATCGCGATCGTACGACCGACAAGGCCGTACTCGAACGGCTCGAGGCACTCGGTTACCTGGGTGGACGGGAGTCACCAAAAGGGGATCGCAACCTGGCAGCGATCCAATTTGAAGCCGGACGCTATGAGGAGGCGGCAAGGATCTATCAGCGGCTGGTCGAAAGCGAGCCCGACAATGCGAGTCTACGCACAAGTCTCGCTGGCACCTTGGGAGCCATGGGCCGTTATGACGAGGCCAGATTGCATCTCGATGCCGCCCTCGAAGCGGATCCGCTCAACGTGGAGGCTTACCACAATCGAGCTGTGGTTCATGAGCGTATGAACGATCCAGAATCTGCGTTAGCCGACTATCACTCGGCACTGCGATACGGGCCGAGCTACGAACCCTCTCGCAAAGCCCTGATACGACTAACCGGTTCTGCTACAACCGGTGGCCCGCGCACCGAGATTGAGTCTCGATCCGCCATATTGGCCCAGCAGGCGGGGGACGCGGCGCGGCGAGGCGACTATCCCAAGGCTCGAGACCTGCTAGCTCAGGCCGAAGCAGTAGCGCCTGGTTTTGCGATGATTTATCAGTACAAGTCGAACGTCGCCTATCTGATGGGAGATCGGACGGGAGCCATCGCAGCTCTTGAGCGAGGTCTCGAGCTCGAGCCCGACAATGAACTGTTTCTGGCGAACTTGAATCGTCTTCGTGAGCAGGAAGTAGAGCCCTGAGTACCGATCGGCGCATCGCGCTCGGTCTTTTTTTCGGGCTGTTTGGGCTCTACGCTCTCGGTCTCTGTCGGACGATCTATGTCGGCGACAGCGGCGAGCTCGTCGCGGCAGTCCATATCCTGGGCATTCCCCATCCCAGCGGATATCCGCTCTATGTCCTGCTGGGAAAGCTATGGACCTTGCTCGTTCCCCTTGGCTCTATCGCTCTTCGAATGAGCCTTTTCAGTGCCTTTGCAGCGGCGGCTGCAGCTAGCGGTCTGTTCGTGGTTTGTCGCCAGCTGGGGCTTCGACGTTCCGCGGCGAGCTTCGCCGCACTACTTTTGGCGTTGAGCCCGAGTTTCTGGTCGCAGGCGAACATACAAAGGGTCTATTCCCTCAACGCGATGATGATGGTCGCAGCCCTGGGTCTGGCGACTCAATGGTGGCTCGGGCGTGACGACAGGATGCTGGTCGCAGCGGTCTTTGTCTCGGCTCTTGGCGCTTGCAATCACACCTATATGGCGATCTTTGTTATCGCTCTGGCTCTCTGGTCGGTGGTTGTCGATCGGACTCTCTGGCAACGACCTCGTACCTGGCTGTCGTGTATCGGCGCCGGTGTGCTCGGGCTCTTACCTTATATCTATCAGCCTTTGCGTTCGAGGGCCGATCCTCGCCTCGATTGGGGCAATCCCGAGACGATCGATAGTTGGATTGCAGTAGTGACTCGTCGTGATGCGTGGGATCGGGCCTGGCTCGAAGTGCCCGGTGATGTCTTGGTGATCGCCGTCGATTATCTCTCGCGGATCGGCTACGAGTTCCTTTGGTTGGGTGCGGGTCTGGCCCTATTGGGTGTTGTCGCAGCACGGGCGAGGAAGTGGCCGTTACTGTTGCTACTCCTGGTCATGGCAGGCAATTTTGTAGCCATGGTCCTGCACGGATCGAGGTCGGATTTGTTCTATTGGCATCGTTACTACATACCGACCTATGTGGTCGTTTCCCTCCTGGCGGGTTTGGGGTTTCAGGTTCTGAGCGAGCGATGGCGAAAATGGATCCCTGTGGCGTATCTGCTGCCGGTCCTGATGCTGATTGTCGGTTACCCGCAGTTCGATCGCAGTCGGTACCGAATCGCGGAGGACTTCAGTCGGTCCCTGTTGACTGAGCTTCCTCCAGGAGCGCATTTGAGTGCCAGCGACGACAATATTCTTTTCGTTCTCATCTATCTTCATTTTGTCGAAGGACTGCGTCCCGACATAAATCTCATTCTGCAAGGCGTCGGCCAGGCAGATCTTCAGCCGCTGTCTTTCGATCCGGCTTCCGAACCGCTCTACTTCACCCATCACCCGAACTGGAGTGTTCCGGAACTGGTGGTCGATCCGGTGGGCCTTGCCTTCAAGATCGAGTCCAGCGACACGTCGATTCAACCAGTCTCGATAACCAAGTGGGAGCTTGACGGAGAGAATGATTCTCGGGTCCCAAAAGACTACTTGACGCAAAACCTGATCGGACACTTCCACTACATGCTGGGTATCACCCTCGAGAGGTGGGACTGGCCGAGAGCCGAGGGGCAGTTTGAGAAGGCCCGAGCTGCTGCCCCTGAAAACGATGTGCTTTTTTATAACCTCGGTCTGATCTATGCCCGTAACGGGCTGTACGAGCGCTCCCTCGCCTCGTTTGAACATAGCCGTGCCATCAATCCAAGGCACCTCGCCACGAAAAGGGAGGTCCGTGCTTCGGACCGCCTGATCGAAGCGAGGACCGAGGTTGTTCGCCTCGATGGATTCGAGGTCGGTTGGATGGCTGGATTGGAAGAGTCCGGCCTGACGGCTGGGACCGCTCCCTACCACGCTATGCTGGCTCGATTCTTCAGCGGGTCCGGAGAGGATCTCGCAGCGCGCGGGCATCTCCTGATTGCGGCTGAGCTCGAGAGCGCAGAGTTGGGAGAGACTCGGTGATCGAAGTTCTCTCTGGTATTTGGGGTATCGGGGGTATTTGGCCGATCGACGGTCTCGACTTCGACCTGATCAAACGCATCAACCTGGCAGTCATCGTGTCGTCGATGATCCTGCTTGCAACGCGAGAGGTCCTTGTGCGGCGGACCCGTTCCCGTCGGTTCTACTATCTGGGCCTGGGAGCGCTGGCACTATTTTCGGTGGTGAACTACGCGAACTATTTCTCATTTCACGGTGAGAGGACTTTTCTCCATCTCCACGACCTGGCGCACTACTATCTAGGGGCGAAGTACAACGCCGAGCTTGGCTACAAGCACCTGTATACCGCCATGCTGAGAGCCGAAGCCGAGCTTTACGACGATCACTTTGTCGCGCTCGAAGTCAGGGATCTTTCAACCAACGAACTCGTCGACATCCGTCAGCTCCTTGGACGGAGCGATCTGGTTCGGGACCGTTTCGATCCACTGCGCTGGGGCGAGTTCAAAAAGGATGTCGGGCTCTTTCACGACGAGCTCGGTCCTCACTGGGCAGGGGTTCTCAAGGATCACGGGTACAACCCGACACCCGTCTGGACCTTGATTGGCTCTCTGATCTCCAATCGAGTGCCCGCGGGAAACCGGCTGGGGATTACCCTGTTGGCCCTGCTCGATCCGATTATTCTTCTGATTGTGCTGTTCACCGTGGCTCGAACCTTCGGTAGCGAGACCGCGGCTTGGGCGCTGGTCTATTTCTGCGTTGTCTTCGGCTCGACCTTTGGCTGGACGGGAGGTGCCTATCTGCGGCAATTGTGGTTCTTTGGCCTTGTCATGGGCTTCTGTGCGTTACGGGTACGCCGCTATGGCTTCGGTGGAGGGCTCCTGGCGATGGCGGCGGTGCTGCGAATCTTCCCTCTGTTCTTCGTGGTGCCGTTGGCGATCAAGACCCTGGCTGGGCTGATCGAGCGTCGGAAGATTCCTACGGGTCATGATCGACTCTGGATCGGCTACACATCAGTTCTTGCTATCGCGTTCGCGTCGACTCTTGCGTTGCCGGATGGACTCGATACGTGGACAGCCTTTCGCGACCGGATCGAAACGCAGCTGGATACGATTTCGCCGAACGTCGTCGGTCTGACCGAGATTCTGACCTACGAGCCGGAGGCTGGTCTTGTGACCGTGGAAGAGTTCGAACACCTCCGGGAACAGAGGCAAGTAGTTCACCGCGTTCAACTTTTCACGGTGGTGCCTCTTGTGTTTCTAATGGTGGTGATGATCTCAGTCCGAATGTCCGACACGGATTCCTTGGTTCTCGGCGTACCCTTGATTCTTGTGGCACTCAATCTGGCAGGATACTACTTCTCCTTCCTGGTCCTTCTAGCGATTGTGCATCGACGGTACCCGGGTCGGCTAGCGGCGCTCTTTGCTGCGGAGGCGATTCCATACCTGCTGTTGCTCATGGGACGCCGAGAGGCCGAGCTCTACGTGGCCTGGTCGCTGGCCCTTCTTGTCTTGATGGCGGTTTTGTATTGGCGTCCGATGAGTCGGGCAGTGGGTCGTCTCGACGACTGGGCCAAGTGGAAGTTTGCCGTGCCGGGAGATTGACCACTCCTTCGGCGCGTCAGCTTCCCGTAGGCGCCCTAACCGGACCCGTAGCACGGTTTTGGTATATTTGGCTCTGGCCATACTTCGATAGAACCCGAGTGTTTCCTCAAACGGCCAATCACCGCCACTAATATGAGAACCTTGAATCAGACAACCAGGGTGTTTGTATTTTGTGCTGTACTGGCCATGGGCAGTGGCAGCTGGGCCGATCTGTCGGCAGGGACCAGCCCTCCTCCAGTGGTCGCACTTCAAGAGGTTGTGTCTGGATTCAATGTCCTTGTGGGTATCAGCCACGCCGGTGATGACCGGTTGTTTTTGGTCGAAAAGGATCTAGGGATCTTGATCTACCAGGACGGTGGCCTCCTCAGCGAGCCGTTTCTCGATGTGAGCTCGGTTATTGGGGACGGCGTATTTGGCTCAGGAGGAATTTTGAGCGTTGCCTTCCATCCGAACTACGAGTTGAACGGGTATTTCTTTATCTTCTATTCCAACCTCGACAACAAGAGTGTGATCGCTCGCTATGAGGTCTCTCTCAACGATCCGAACCTGGCCGATCCCGCCAGCGGAGTCATCCTCATTACCAGCACCAGACCGATACCAGCCGGCGACCACTTTGGCGGCCAGCTCCAGTTTGGGCGGGATGGGTACTTGTATACCGCTCTTGGAGACGGGGGCAACGCTGGCGATCCGGCCTGCAGAGCTCAGGACCTGTCTCTGCTGCATGGCAAAGTACTCAGAATCGATATCGACATGAACCACGCCGTCGAGCCCTACTACGGAATTCCCGACAACAACCCTTTTGTCGGGCCCGATGATCCGCAGGACGAGGTGTGGGCAATCGGCTTGCGAAATCCCTGGCGTATCTCTTTCGACCGGCGCAACGGTGATCTCTATATCGCCGATGTAGGCCAGTCTTTGCGCGAGGAGATCAACCATGTCGAGGTTGACACGCCCGGGGGGATGAACTTCGGTTGGAAGATCAAGGAAGGGACCACTTGTTTCACTCCTGATCCGTTGATAGCGGGATGCGCACCCGGGACAGAGACTTGCGAATTTTCCGGCTTTACCGACCCCGTTCTAGAGTACACACACGACAACGGGGATTGCTCAATTACCGGTGGCTACGTTTATCGAGGACGGTTGATCCCCGCGCTCTACGGCGAGTATCTCTACGGAGACTGGTGTTCGGGAAGGATCTGGGCAGCTTCAAAGGACTTCGATACTGGATTTTGGGGCACTGGCTTGCTACCCGTTCAGCTTCCAGGAGTCACGACCTTTGGAGAGAACCTGGGCGGTGAGATCTTCTTGGCAGATGGGACCACTCTATTCCAGCTTGCCGGTGAGATGATCTTTGCCGATGGCTTCGAGGGCGGTGATTCTTCATCCTGGTCGCCCCCGGACGACGATCCGCCGATCCCCTGACCAGCCTTTCCAGAGTCACTTCTCTCACCCGAGCTAGGGTATTGAGCCAGACCACGCGGATACATCGCCCGATTCGTAGCCGTTCTCGAAGATCAGACCCGAAAGCAGAGCACCGCTCAGAATGATCAGGTTACCGTCGTCGACAGTGGCGACTCCGTTGCCCAGCATCTCGTTGGTGATGATGTCGGCGCGGCCATCACCATCGACATCGCCAGAGGCTGCGCTGTAGCAGAGGGTGTCTCCCTCGTCCCCGTTCCCGCCCAGAGCTCCGTAAACCTCCACTATAGACATCGAGTTGGGCGAAGGCAGATTCCCCGGGGCGAGATCGATGAGCATCGGCCAGGGCCTCTCTTGACCCATGAAAATATGGATCGTACCGGCATGGACCCGCCCAAGGGGATTGTCGTGAGGTGAGCTGAAGGCCAGATCGGCAATGCCATCTCCATTGAAATCGCCCTGGGCGGCGGTGTCGGCGCCGATAGCCCCTTGAACAGGACCATAGATGGTGCTGGTACGGATTTGGGCCGGGGGTGAGTCGAGGTCGAAGTCCAGGCCCTTGAGCTGAGCAGCCTGGTAGAAAATGTGGCCCAGCCCGGCGTTGGAGCGATTGGGCGGGTCTCCGACCAGATCGCCCACAAAGAGATCCGCTTCGCCGTTACCATCGAAATCGAGACCTCCCAGGATTTCTTCACCAAACCGGACGTTGAGGGCTCCCCCATTGACTACGGTAGCCAGAGCCGGGTTCGAATTCACCACAAAGGTGTAGTCATCTGGCCATGGGGACAGAGGGAAGTGATCATCCCAAGCGATGAAGAGCGTACCGTCGGGTGGACCGCCCGAGCCGTTGCCGCTACCATTCGGCGGCGACAGAGAGGCCCCAGCTCGAGCGAGTGCCGCCGCGATCAAGACCTCGCCACGACCATTGCCGTTGAGATCGGCGATCTGGACCGTAGCTCCAAAATGAAAATCAACTCCGGGTGCGGGAGGACGTATCTCGGCGATGTCGCCGGCCAGGCCAAAGGTCGGGGTCCCGAAATCGCTTAGGTCGAATGTGGCGCCCGATGCCAGGTGTTTGCCACCGCGGAGCACATAGGCGACGCCGTTGTCACAATCGTCGTTGGCCACACCGTTGCAGGCCTGATTGCCCGGATAGATCGTTTTTCGATCCGCTCCTACGACCATATCCGCGGTCCCGTCACCATCCACATCACCGGTGCGTACCCAGATGCAGAAACGCTCCTCGAAGTCGGAGCCGATCACCGTTGTCCGTGAAACGGCGGGGTTCGGGACTGAGAGCGGATTCAGATCGAGCGTCTGCTGAGTGTTGGCGAAGGTACGCAGATGAGCCCCGCCGGGCAGGATGGTCAGGGCACCCGCACCGCTACGCGGTATGGTGGGTTCATAGTCCTGCCGACAGATCAGTAGATCACCCACTCCGTCCCCGGTGACGTCGTCGATCCATATTTCACTACCAGCATGCTCTTGGGTGAGCGCACCCGCGATGCGTAGGACACCCGGTTGAACGACGGCCGTGTCGGTGCTGCCTCCAATCGAACCGTTACCAAAAACCAGATAGACCATGCCATTGGCAGTTCTCCCGAGTGACGAGTGGGTCATGGCTGCGAGCGCATAGTCGACCGATTCATCTTCATCCAGGTCTCGGCCACCCGCGACAGGGACTCCGAACGCGCCGGTTCCCGAAGAGTCTCCGTAGACCCGCTCGAGACCCTCTGTTGTCGGCGTATCGAGCAGGTCGATGGGGAGGACGGGATTCTGGGCGACGCTGGGGGAACCTCCAACAACAAAGGGCACCGCTAGCAGAATCTGGATGAAGGCGCGTCTCATGGAGCCTCGAAACCTATCGCATCCTTCTAGGCAGAGCCAATCGGAATACTGTAATCTAGGATCCGAACCGACCAAAACCTGGAAATAGACGCACCGGTTTCCCCGGCTTGCGAGGGCACGAGACAATGATCGGAGAGACTCTTTCACACTACAAGATCTTGAAAAAGCTTGGCCAGGGGGGCATGGGCGAGGTCTATTTGGCAGAAGATACCGACCTGGATCGAAAAATCGCTCTCAAGGTTTTGCCCGCAGAGATGGCCGAGAATCCCGAGCGGCTCGAACGATTCAAACGGGAAGCCAAGGCCGTCGCTGCACTCAACCATCCCAATATCGTCACAATTCACAGTATCGAAGAGGGCGGGGATATTCGCTTCTTGACCATGGAGCTTGTCGATGGGGACAGCCTCGACCGCTTGCTTCGTGCCGACGGTCTGCCTCTAGGAAGGGTTTTCGAGATCGCCATCCCGATGGCAGATGCCCTGGCGGCTGCTCATGAGAAAGGAATCATCCACCGAGACCTCAAGCCTGCCAACGTCATGCTGACCAAGGAGGGGCGGGTCAAGGTGCTTGATTTTGGTCTAGCCAAGCTGACTGTTGACGATTCAATCGCTGTCGACGAGGGCGATGAGACTCAGCTGGCCACCCGCACGCCGACTCTCACCGGCGAAGGCATCGTGATGGGTACGGCGCCCTACATGTCACCCGAGCAGCTCCAGGGCAAAGCGGTCGACTCGCGCAGCGACATCTTCTCACTTGGGGTTGTTCTCTACGAAATGGTTACCGGGAGCCGTCCCTTTCGGGGTGACAGCGGAATCGCCTTGGCGTCGGCTATTCTCAAGGACACTCCCGCTACCGTCAACGAGACGAAGGCTGCCCTGCCGAGACATCTGGGTCGGATTATCCATCGCTGTCTCGAGAAAGACCCACGGTCACGGTATCAATCGGCTCTGGATGTCTACAACGAGCTCAAGGGTCTTCGGGAGGAGGTCAAATCGGGAGAAGTCACATCGATCAGCTCGGCTGCGATGCCGTCATCATTCGGGACGGTGGACTCGGGGACAACTCCCGTACCGACCTCCTCTGTGACATCAGGCTCGGGCGCTGTTGTCGCATCCTCTGAACCTCTTGCCACCGTCGGTCCGCCGAAGAGGAACTGGATTGCCATCGGCGCCATAGCGTTACTTCTGGCAGGCGGGATCGGTTGGCTCCTGACCCGTGGTGATGATGCCGCCGACAAGGCAGCCTCCGAAGCAGAGGTCGGTTCCGGGACGCCGTCCGAGGCCGTGGTCTCCAACGGACGCCAGATGATCGTCGTCTTGCCGTTTGAGAATCTCGGGCCGGCCGAGGACGAATACTTTGCCGATGGGATGAGCGAAGAGATCACCAGCCGACTAGCGGCTGTGGGTGGGCTTGGAGTCATCTCTCGCTCGAGTGCCCACCAGTACAAAGAGAACCGGCCGCCGATACAACAGATCGGTGAAGAGCTCGGGGTGGACTATGTGCTCGAGGGCACCGTCCGGTGGGAACGCTCGGAAGATGGTCCCAGTCGAATCCGGGTCACACCGCAGCTGATCCGGGTAGCCGACGACACCAGCGTCTGGTCGGATCGCTACGACCGCGAGCTCGAGCAGGTCTTCGAGGTGCAGTCGGAGATCGCGGAGACCGTCACACGCGCAGTTGGCATCACCCTGGTCGATTCCGAGAAAGCGGCGCTTTCAGCCCGAATGACCGACAATATCGATGCTTATCAAGCCTACCTTCGCGGGCTGGAGAATTTTCATCACCCCGACTTTTCTGAGGAGACGCTTGGCACTGCGGTCTCGATGTTCCGGCGAGCCACCGAGCTCGACCCGGAATTTGCGCAAGCCTGGGGCTTGCTTTCGTATTCAACCTCCCGCTATCACTGGTTTTTGGGAGATTTCCAGGCGGATTGGGTGCCGGGAGCAAGACAAGCAGCTGAACGAGCTCTGGCCATCAACTCGCAGCTGGCTGAGGGAAAGCTGGCGCTGGGGTATGTGCACTATTACGGTGAGCGAGACTACGAAGCTGCCCTCGAGGTGTTCCAGGATCTCGAGGTTGACAGGCCCAACGACTCCGACGTTGCTGCCGCGCATGCTTTTGTCCTGCGCCGGCTCGGTCGTTTCGACGAATCTCTCTCCAGACTGCAATTATCGATCGAGCTGAACCCGAAGAGCGCTGACCGCCTGGTGGCCCTGGCTGATACCTATGCCCGTTTGCGGCGCTGGGATGAGGCTCTCGTCTCTATCGACCGCTCCATTGCTCTAGTGCCCGATCAAGTGGGTGGCTATGTCAACAAAGTAGGACTGATTTACAGCCGTGATGGAGATCTCGTAGCTGCCCGAGAAGTTCTAGATCAGATTCCGAATCAGGAAGGCGAGTTCGCAATCTTCAACCGAGCTAATCAGCTTCTGTACGAGAAAAACTACGAAGAGGCGTTACTGCTACTCGAGCGGAGTCCGATGAAGGATTTCGGCAATGCAACCGGGAGCTACTATCCAAAAGTGCTTCTGCAGGCTCATTTGTATGCCCTTGCCGGAGAGGATCGTCTGGCGAAGGCCAGCGCAGAGCATGCGGTCAGTCTGCTGGAGCCGTTCGTTCAAGAGAACCCGAACTCGGCTTTCTCGCACGGATTCCTCGGTGAAGCCTATGGCCTTGCCCAACGACCAGAAGATGCCGTCCGCGTGGCCCAGGAAGCCGTCGATTTGTTCCCCATCTCCGAGGATGCGATGTACGGTCCCTTGATGTTGGGGGAGTTGGGTTTTGTCTATGCTCTGGTGGGTCAGACCAACAATGCGATCGATCAGATCGAAGTTCTCATGTCGGTGCCCGCCGGTGTGTCCATAAACAATTTCCTGATCAGCCCGCAGTATGCTGCTGTCGTCGACGATCCACGCTTCCAAGAACTGGTCGAGAAGTACGGACCCTAGAAGGCTATTTGGAGGAGTCGTCTTGGCCGATAGGGTCGGGTCGACAGTGGTATTCTCTGCCGATGCGATTTGCGTGGGCAGGACTATTCATCTTCGCTCTAGCGACATCCCTACTTGCTCAGAGCCGAACCATGATCATCACGGTCGAGGACCTTCAGACGGTCTGTGAGCCGGCCCTGCAGTTTCTGGACAAGGAACCTGAGAGTCGCACTGCCGATGAGGCGATTCAGCTCGTCAGGTGTCTGGGCTATACCGAAGGAGTTGTCTCGACAGTGATCCGATTGAGTGTGTCGGGATTCATGACCGACCCTCTGTATGAAAACACTTTCTGCTTTCCGGAGACTACCGAGCCGAGCAACTGGGTCGAATCCTTTGTGACCTGGGCCGAGGCGAACCCGGAGCGCTCCGACACACCCGCGGTCGATGGTTTCCTCCTGGCGTTGATCGACTCCTATCCCTGCCAAGACGGGGAGGGCGCAGACGTCGCCCCCGATTCACCGTGAGAGCTGTTCCGGTCTGTCGGAGTGTCACTCTTTTGCTCCTGGCAGTATCTGTAGGTCTCGCCTGCAGGTCCCCAGCACCTGGTTTCGACAATGTCATTCTCATAACCCTCGACACACTGCGGGCCGATCATCTTGGTTGCTACGGCTACCCCAGAGCGACCTCACCCTTTCTCGATTCTCTTGCTGCACGGGGGGTACGGTTCGAGCATGCCATCACGGCCAGCTCGCACACCGCGCCTTCGCACGCTTCGATCTTTACTTCCCACTACCCTGCCCGTCACCGGGTCCTTCACAACGGCGTCCGGCTGAAAGCACAAGTACCCACGCTTGCCTCTGCTCTGTCGGAGGGTGGCTTCGAGACCGCCGCTGTGACCAGCGTGGCGTTCCTCAAGAGTGTCTCGAGGGGGTTTGCAACAGTCCTTACTCCCAACAGGGGGGGCTACCGACCGGCCGACAAAACCATCGACGCCGCAATCGATTGGCTACGCACTAGAACCGGGAATGAGCGGTTTGCACTCTGGGTCCATCTGTATGACGCGCACAACTCGAAGCCGACTGCCGACGGAGGAAAGGGATTTCGAGAGCATCTTCGAGCGATGAGATCTGATGCGACCAGCCGTGTAGAGGAGCTTGCTGAGTTTTTGGCCGAAGAGCACGGTGTTTCTGAGGAGGTCCTGTCGACCGATCTCGATCGTTTCAACCGCTACGACGCCCAAGTCCGATTCATCGACGGTGAGCTCGCGCGTCTCTTTGACGAAGTTGGCCGAGCAACAGCAGACGCCTCGACACTTTGGGTAATCACCGCCGATCATGGGGAGGGGCTGGGAAGCCACAACTATATCGGACACGGAATGAACCTCTACCGTGAACAGCTCTGGGTGCCGTTGCTCTTCTATGGCGGAGATGTCCTGCCACAGGGGCTCGTGGTGAGCACCTTGGTTAGGTCTGTCGATCTTTTTCCTACGATTATGGATCTAGTTGGTGTGCCCGCGTCTTCAGCCCAGCTCGAGTGGGAGGGGCAGTCGCTGAGGGGTTCACTCTTTGGGGGCGAGCCAAGTGGGGCCGAGATCGCTTTTGCGCAACGTCGACCTGTCGACGCGATGCGTCTCAACAAAGGTTGGATCGACGAATTGGTCTTGGTGGCACAAACCTCGGATGCCAAGTACATACGCCGGTCGGTCGGCGCTGACGAGTTTTACGATCTCGAGTCGGACCCACTGGAGACGATCAATCTTTTCGGGCAAGGTGGTGATGCCGAGCACCGGTTGGCCCAATGGCTAGCCGCCAAGTATGGGGCGATGGCCGGGAGTCCGCTTGCGGGTACCACCCGCTCTGTAGAGGTGGACGAAGTCTTTGTTGACGAGCTGCGAGCCCTCGGCTATGTCGATTGATCGGAGAGTATCGAGGCCATTGCCCAGCCGGCCCTCATTGAACAAAATCGGCCTCGGGTGGTGCTGCGCTTGATAGTGAGAGCTCACTCGGGATGAACTCGCCCTGGAGCCAGACAATCGTCTGTGAGGCAATCTCCGTTGCGATGTCGATGCAGAGTCGATCGATCGCTGTGCTGCCGACATAAACCCTAGCCAGGTTTTCGGCTACTGCGTACATTTCGAAGGCCTGCCTGTCTCGACCCCAGATAAACAGTGGCACGTGCACCCGCTCGAGGTACTCGATCGCATCGAGTGGATCCAGATCGCTTTGGTCTCGCTTATCCGAATCCAACATCAGCACCGCGGCTCTGGGCCGGCCGCTCGAGGAGGCACGAGTTCCGGCGACAGCCAGGGCATCCCAGAGCTTTTGCCCCCTTTTTTGTAGATAGCGGCCGTCCGCTCCCCGTCTTGGTACCAGCGGTCTATACCTCAGTAGTACCGGCCGAAGTCCCTCTTGGGGTATGACTTTGCCCAGATCTGTGAGCCTGAAAGTCCCTTCGTGACCCTTGAGTGGCAGCGGGGAGATCGCGCTGATGTCGTAGGACAGTTGATGAGGCGAAGCAGTTGGGTATGCCGGGTTGAGAGAGCTCTGGGCGCCACGTCTGATGGAGTCGATGTGAACGCCACGGACAACGACCAACAAACCGGGGCCCGCGGCGACTTTGAAAATCTCGGTGCTCTGGCCCTCTGTGACGATCCAACCCCGAATCTGATCGGCAGACCAAGGCTGATCGGTGGGTGACTTCAGAGGTACGGCTGTGAGAGCCGAGGTCAGCTGATCGCCATAGATACCCCCAAAGGTCAGCGTTGCTGCTGCTAGATGTTGACGATCGAAATAGACAACTGCTTCGAGTACATGTATTTCATCCGGATCGTGGAGAGGAAGTAGGAATCGCCCATTGCTATCCGCCGCCAGTGGACGCGAGTCGAACTCCAGCTCGATCGAGATAGGTGGATCATTGAGAGCACCCCTCCAGACAACACGCCCGGTCTGTGCTTCGCCTGTCTCGAGAGGCTCGAGAAGAATGGTTGCGTCGAAGCTCGGCCGATTGTAGTTGATCAACTGGTATGTCGAATCGATCAAATTTCCGTTCTTATCGAAGCCGTTGGCCACCAATCGATGAGGCTCGAGATCCTCGCCAAAATCGACATCCGCTTTCCAGGGTGTCGAGTCGAGCCGCGCAACCGAACGCCCATCGAGAACGATCTCGACTGCTGTGACGGGCTCTTGGACAACGAGCTCGATCTCCCGCACGCCAGCCAGTAGACCGATCAAGAGCGTTGCAAATTCGATCATCGAATTACGTCCTCAATGCGATCATACTCGAGCACGATTGATGCCCGCGAGACCGAGAACGACCGACTCACCGTAGTAATCTCGAGCTCCCAAGGCTAGCGACCTGTTCGATGGCTACTATAAAATGCCGCCTAACTCGCTGATGGCAATCGTTTCCAAAGCAGTACGCTACCTCACCTATCTCGCCGTGGTTGTTGTGCTGTCGATCTGTTCTGGCGCCTATTCTTCGACTTCGCTATGGGCAAAGGAACCTAACTCTCATGAAGACCTGGACGAGACACCCTATCGAGAGATGGTCCGCTTTCACTGGAAGCTGGAGGGGTTCTCAGGAGGTCTGTTGCGAATATTTCCTTTGGCGCCCAGCGAGGGTACGGGGATCTTGGAATCGCGGTTGCTTACCGGCAACCGGCTCGATTACCGCTTCAGAGCGTCCTTTGTTGGCTCACCCGACGAGGATTTTTGGATCTTCAGGTCGATCGTCGACTTGGAAAAGACGAGATCCCTCTACGTTCACGACTTGAGAAGACTCCGCGGCAAGAAAAAAATTCAAGAGGCCGATCTCACAAACGATCATTGTCTGGACATCATTTCCGGTATCCATTGGTTGAAGGTCACTCAGCCCAACGGGAAT
Organism: uncultured Polyangiaceae bacterium; assembly: GCA_964195975.1. Taxonomy (GTDB): domain Bacteria; phylum Acidobacteriota; class Thermoanaerobaculia; order Multivoradales; family JAHEKO01; genus CAXMQZ01. Next base: position 27,527 of record CAXMQZ010000113.1, read on the forward strand.
CACCGTGCGAGAGCCTGGGCTGATAGCAAGATGTATTGGATCGAGATCGTTGCCAATGGATTTGGACCCCGGGAGGTGGACGGCCGAACTCTCCCAGTCGAGCACTACACCATCCGCGGAATCAAGGAGCCTGGAGAGCCTTTCTGGAAACCTACCGCTGATATCTGGATTCGAGCCGACTCAGAGCGGCTGCCGATCGAGGTTCTCTATCAGAAGGGTGTAGCCAAGGTCCGGCTGACAGAGATTTCTGCGGAAAGGCCAGAGAATTGATCATCGACTGCTCTGTTCCAAGGGCTGTGCTTCCAGAAATTCGACACCTGAGCGATAGATCGATACGACATCTCCGTTGGAAAGGCTCTCCGTGCGGGCTAGACGGCACCAGCGCACTTCGGCTCTAATCTTGGCGCGAACCATCGCATCATCGCCGATCGAGAAAAAGTCGTGCTTGGCGAGCGGAAGGGCGTCTCGGGTCTCTACCCCCAGACCCGATGCGCAGAGATCGGTTACCCTGCCTGGAATCGGGTTGAAGAGATAGATATTGTCGACCGACTTCCGGTGGTTCCTGCGAACACCCAGTGGAGCTTTAGGCCGTTCTTGCTCGGACTTTGATTTCAACGCGACCGAGTCTGGCGGTTGAGATTCACCGGCATTGCCGTCGAACGCCGAGATCAAGCGATCGATCTCGTCCAACCACTCTGATTCGCCGATATCCCACGCGAGGCTGTTGGCTACGGTGTCGGTAGCGACATAACCTGGATTGGCGGTCTCCCAGTTCTGGCGTTCGAGAGACTCGAATCGTCGGGCTCGATAATAGGCGGCCAGGGCTGCTCCCCTCTCCTCATCCAGATCAGTCGATTCGACCTCGCCGGCATGGGCCTTTGCCGCGCTGACGATGAAGGCGGAGAGGCTCTTGCCGCTGAGCCGAGCGGCGGTCTCGATCGTACGCCTAGTGACGTCGTCGATCCTGAGTTGGATCGTCTCTATTCCCATGAAGATACCTCGAATCGAGCAATCATGCCTATTTATACCCAAATACGTCAAGTATCGCTTTATCTAGCGTGTCATCAGTTCGACTAGAAACATTGATTGGGACTCGGGATTTGCGGGTCCGGGTGCCTTCTCTGAGGCAGCCGAGAGACAGCCAGAAGACAGGCGGTCGATTCCTGGAGCCGACTCGCGATATGCTCTGACCAACTTCGGAGGAAGCATGTCTCAGCCGTCTAGTGGTGCGGAGCGTCGTTCGGGCCTTGATCGCCGTCAGGTGGAGCGTCGGATCGGTGACCGGTTCGCCTACGACGCCTGGCGTTACACCGGACGTCAGAACCGGAGAACAGCCAGCGAGCGCCGTAGCGGCATAGAAAGACGGGGTCTCTCGGTCAGCGCCGCCGTCCTCGAGGAACCCTCCCCACCGGTATTCCTCCCAATAGACAAAACAGCCGCTGCAATCCATGTGATCGAGGAGCGTCAGCTCCAGGTGGCCTACCAACCGATCTATGACCTCAAATCGGGCAAGGTATTCGCCTATGAAGCTCTGGCTCGGGTCGAGTCCCCCGCATTCGAGAATCTGATCGAGCTGTTTCAGATCGCGTCCGAAGCTGGCCGGGTCGCGGAGTTGGGACGTCTGCACCGAACCCAGGCCGTTTCACAGTGCCCAATGCAACCACTCTTTATCAACATATTCCCCACCGAGCTCGACTACGGCTTATTGGTACGTCCCGACGATGCAATCTTCAGACATAAGTGGCCTGTCTATCTCGAGATTACCGAGTCGCTACCCTTGAGTCATTTCAAACAGTGCAAGGAAGTGCTCAGCGAGCTCCGTCTGCGCGGAATGCTACTGGCAGTCGATGATCTCGGTGCGGGCTACTCGAATCTCAAATACATTGCCGACCTGGCCCCGGATATCGTCAAGCTAGACCGCGATCTGATTATCGGGGTCCAAGAGGGCAACCGACAGGCAAAACTGGTTCGAGCGCTTGTCCGGCTATGCAAGGAGATGGGCGCCAGGGTCGTTGCCGAAGGCATCGAGACCATCGATGAGCTCATCGTGGCTGAGCGAGCTGGGGTGGATTTCTGCCAGGGCTACTTGCTGGGTCGACCCGGACCTTCGCCAAGAGGCGAGACATGGCCGGGGTTTCAGTAGTTCTTGCAGCTACTGCGTGTCAGGCTAGTTACTCTGTGGCTGAGAATTCGGGCTCTTCGACTCGTTCCATGGGCTCGAGACGGGCTGTGAAATGGCGAAGATGGGGAGCTTCCTTGGTAATTCGCATTCCTGGCAGATCAGTCGAGCTCTCGGCTACTCGTCCAGCGGTTTCGATTACGTAGTCGATATGACTCTTCGTATATACCCGGCGGGGAATCGCTAGGCGTAGCAGCTCGAGTTGGGCCAGTCGAGATTCTCCGGTCACAGGATCTTTGCCACCAAACATCAATGACCCGACTTCGACACCTCGGACGCCACCCTCTTCATAAAGGGCGCAGGCCAGGGACTGGCCGGGGAACTGCTCGGGTTGAATTTGAGGCAAGAAGGCGCCAGCATCGATGTAGATCGCATGACCGCCCGGGGGTTGAATGATGGGGATGCCATGGCTCACCAGACCTTCTCCGAGATAGCGCACCGAGGCCACCCGATATTCGAGATACTTCTCATCTACAACTTCGCCGAGACCGACGCTGATGGCTTCGAGATCCCGTCCCGCCATTCCCCCATAGGTCGGGAATCCTTCGGTGAGAATGAGCACTAACTCTTCCTGCTGGGCCAGTTGATCGTCTTGGGTGCCGAGAAAACCTCCGATGTTGGCCAGTCCGTCCTTCTTGGCACTGAAGGTGGCGCCATCGGCCAAGGAGAACATCTCCTGAGCGATCGACTTGACCGAGCGATCTGCGTATCCGGGCTCTCGAGTCTTGATGAAATAGGCATTCTCAGCAAACCGACAGGAATCGAGATAGAAGGGCACTTTGAAGCTCCGCGAGATCTCGCTCGCGGATCGGAGATTCTCGAGCGACGCGGGTTGTCCACCACCCGAGTTGTTGGTGACCGTTGCAATCACGCAAGCGACTCTGTGGCCATCTTGGCCAAGGGCTGCTTCTAGACGCTCCAGGTCGATATTTCCTTTGAATGGATGAAGGCTATCCGGCTCTAGTGCCTCTCGTATCGGAAGGTCGATCGCCTGGCCACCAAGAAACTCGATGTTGGCTCGGGTGGTGTCGAAGTGGGTATTGCTGATAACGATTTTTCCCGCAACTCCGAGGCAAGAGAACAAAATTCTCTCTGCGGCTCTCCCCTGATGGGTGGGAATAATGTGCTGAAACCCAGTGAGATCTTGAACGGCCTCTTTGAACCGGTACCACGAGTCGGCGCCGGCATAAGATTCATCGCCCCGCATGATGCCCGCCCATTGAGACGACGACATGGCACCGGTCCCCGAATCGGTCAAGAGATCAATCAGAATGTCTTTGGCGGCGATCCTGAACAGGTTCCAGCCAGCTTGACGAAGAATCGCCTGACGTTGCTCTCGCGTTGTGAACGTCAAAGGCTCGACCGACTTGATCCGAAAAGGTTCGATGATTTGTGGCATGGTAGGGCTACCTCCTGCGGCCAGAACCGGCAATTTCAGTCGCTAGAACTGTCATCTAGAATCTAGATTCTACACCTGATAGAAGTCGAGCTCGCGACCCGACTACGGGACCCAAAGGTAGGGTCCTGCTGGACTTAGTCTGATTGTCACGACCACTCAGTCGTGCACCACCCTGGAGGGTGGTGCTGCGTCATTCCTCCCTTGTTAAGATATCTAACGTGTCCCTCCCAAGCGCAGCCGTCCGCGGCGCGGACATAATCCATCAGAGCTTCGACGATTACCACACCCGGTTTCGCTCCATTACCCGTCGTACGAAAGAGCGTTTCGAGCGCTGTGACTTCGACGGAGTTCGTCGCGATACCGTCAAGCGGCTGGGCATTCACCTCCAGGCGGTGACAGAAGCCTTCGAGCTTCTGGAAGAGCCGCTGGGAGATCGAATCGACGATCAGAAACTCTGGGCGGCCATGAAGGAGGCCTATTCCCTCGCTATCTTGGGACGTGACGACTTCGAGCTTGCTCAGACTTTCTTCAATTCACTCAGCAGACGTGTTTTTCCCCACTTCGGGGTTGATCCAGAGATCGATTTTGTGTCGGATGAGTTTCCTCTACCCTACAAAGGGTGGGAGATGGCTAGCGCTCGGATGTACGCCGCTCATCGAATCGATGCCGGGGTCGTGCGACGTATCTTGGAGGATGCGAGGTTCCTGGTGCCGTTTCGTGACCTGCGAGACGATAGCCGACGTGCCGCCGAACAGATCGCTCAGAATGTTCGTCGCAACTTTGGGACCGAAGAGGTCGAAGCCATCGATGTCCTCCGTCCAGTATTCATCCGCAATAAGGCCGCCTATGTGATCGGGCGAATCCGGGTTGGAGATGCGGTAACACCTCTGATCCTGGCGGTGCTCAACGACGACGGAGAGTTGTTCCTGGATGCCGTCTTGACCCAGGAGGAGGACGCGAGCATTGTTTTCAGCTTTGCTCGCTGGTACTTCCATGCGGATATTCCGAGTCCTCGTGAAGTCATCGGTTTCCTCCATTCGATCTTGCCCAAGAAGCGGCTTGCCGAGCTATACGTTTCACTGGGGTATCACAAACATGGCAAGACCGAGTTTTATCGGGATTTGATGCGTTTCATGGCCAGCAGCGATGAGAAATTTATCATCGCTCCGGGGCAGCCTGGTCTGGTGATGTCAGTGTTCACCCTCCCGTCATATCAGTTTGTCTTCAAGGTCATAAAAGACTGCTTTCCGCCGTCCAAGAGGATTACCCGGCAACAGGTCAAACAGAAGTATCGGGAGGTGTTGCGACACGATCGAGTTGGACGCTTGGTAGATTTTCAGCAGTTCGAGCATCTCGAGTTTCGCCTAGACCGTTTTGATTCCGAGCTGTTGGAGGAGCTTCTTCGGGAAGCGCCTCAAACCGTCAGTGTCAAAGGACAGAATGTCATCATCAAGCACCTGTACATAGGTCGTCGGGTGACCCCGCTCGATATTTATCTATCGCAAGTCTCCTCCGACGAAGCGGCAGCCGCCGTGATCGATTGGGGCTTTGCCCTAAAGGATCTGGCTGCGGCGAACATCTTTGCCGGCGACATGCTGCTCAAGAACTTCGGGGTAACGCGTCACAATCGGGTGGTCTTTTACGACTACGACGAGCTCTGTCCGCTGGGTGTCTGCAATTTTCGTCCGATGCCGACACCCCGCAGTTTTGATGAAGAGTTCTCTGCCGAGCCCTGGTTTACGGTCTCAGAGAACGACGTGTTCCCAGAGGAGCTGTCGACCTTCTTGGAGCTGGGTGGCTCCTTGCGCGAGGTTTTCGATCGTCATCATGCCGATCTGTTCGACCTCGAGTTCTGGCAGGAATTGCAAGAGCGCAATCTCCGCGGCGAAGTAATCGACTTCTTTCCGTACGCAACGGACCAGCGACTTTCTGCCCCCGCCAGCGCAGCAGAGCTGACTCCTTCCACTCGATCGAGCTGAGCTCGATCCATGCTCACGTAGCGAGGAGCGTTCAGGGATCCGAGATTTCTCCGTCTCCCACCCCTTCGGGTGGCGTGCTGATCCCAACTCCTATGTCAGGGTATGGACTACCCCGAAGAAGGCTAATCTAGCCGAGGGCATCATTCGGAGTGAGGTTAACGAGAGTCTCTAATCGGAGGAGTGACATGAAACGTTCTGTAGCGCTTCTAGCTTTTGCAGCCCTGCTTTTCGTCAGCACAGGCGCCATGGCGGCAAACACCGTGGCTGTAACGGCCCAGGCTGCCCTGAACGGGACCAATTTCGGTCTTAGCGTAAATCTGGACGGATCCAATACCATCGCCTATGTTTCTAGCGATCATCCGAACCAGGAGAAAGTCTATCGAGCTCGATTCTGGATCGATCAGAGAAATCTGCAGATCCCAAATGGGGATGCGGGCACAAACCATCTCAGATTCTTTATCGGAGTCGATCAATCGGGTGCCGGCCAGCACTTGGTCGGATTTCTGACCAAGTCGGCGCTCCCACCGGTGGGCGACGGTAACTTTCACTTCATCGTGTGGGCTGAATCGGACACACCCAACGATTTCAAGAACGGCGGCAACATCTTTCTCGGCGGGCAGCCACGTCAGATCGAGGTAGAGTGGGCTGCTGCTTCGGCTCCCGGCGCCAACGATGGCTTTGTCCAGATCTCTCGAATCGACAATCCAGCACAGACGAGCGGTCGCTCCGATCTCGATAACGACACCATCGAGATGGATCGTTTCCGGATCGGTGTATTCGCCAACCCGGTTGCGCTGATGGATCCTTACTTTATGGACGAATTCGAGTCGTTCCGGACTTTGGCTCCATAGCGGATCCGGACCACAAAGCAATCAAGCAGAGGGCGGCAGCCAATCCGGCTGTCGCCCTTTCTCGTGTGCCGAGCATGTTTCATTACTTGGCGAGCTCGCCGCCTGAGATGTGCGCCGTACCACGCGAAGAGCCGGGTTGTCTTCACTCCTACCCTTCTAGGTGGTGTGTTTCTCCCCTTCTTTTGATAAGCCTTGAAACAGCGCTCGAGAAGCCCAGCGACCTGAGGCAAAGAGGAATCTACTAGAAAGGAGTCGATCGATGGGCATGGCAGTCGAAAAGATCATGGTGAAGTCGGTGGTCGAGGTCGATGAGACCGAGAGCGTGGGTGTTGCCCGACAGAGGATGGAGAGCTACGACATCGGCGCGCTGCCTGTAGTCAACGCCGAGGGCACACTTGTCGGTATCGTTACAGCAAACGATCTGGTGATCGACTATGAAGATGTTCTGCCGATCTCGCGCATCATGACGAGCCCGGTCCACACTCTCGAGCCAGGTGCGGACGTCTCTCAGGCCGCCCACCTGATGAGGGAGCATGGGCATCATCATGTGGTAATCCTCGACCAAGGGAGGATTCTTGGCATCGTCAGCTCGCTCGACCTGTTGCGAGTGATCGAGCTCGAAGTTGTCGGCAAGTAAAACTGCTCTTGGGACCAAGCTGGGAGGGTCACTTTTTCAGTCGCTCGATCGCATCGTCTCGCAGCGCACGCTCTCCTCCGCCCCAGCCGGAGGTGGCGGGTCTTCGGCCAACTCGGCTATGCCGCCTCGAACGAGCACCCGATCCAGGACCGTAAGCGCCAGTTACCTGGCCTGATTCACTCAGGCCGGTGGACTCGGGTCGAAAGTCAAACAGGTACAAGCCACGTCAATGGGGCCGCCGGGTGTGACGACCGAAACAATAACCTGATAGGTCTTCCCCTCTGGCGCTGGCGGATCATCTGCTGCCAGGGGTGCGCCAACGGTAAAAGTTCTGCTCCGAGATCCCCAGCTTCCGGCAGACCTCCGGGACCTTCAGCCCTCGCCCTGCCTCAATCTCCGCCTCCCGAAGCTTCACGATGATCTGCTCGGTCGAGTAACGTGTCCCTGCCATGTCGTGCCTGAGGCATTCCCCGAAAGCTGGACCAGGAATCTGCGAGAATTCTCATAATCCGTAAGGAGGCAGGGAATGAGGAAGTCGCGATTCAGCCGCGCCTGAAGCTCGTGCGGGCGAGTCGAGTGGACGAGCGCTGGTCGATGGACTTCGTGACCGACCAACTGGCCGACGGGCGGTACTTTCGGGTGTTCACGGTCGTGGACCAGTTCAGCCGCGAGTGCGTCGCGCTT
>CAXMQZ010000114.1:0-6506 GCA_964195975.1 uncultured Polyangiaceae bacterium
GCTTTCCTGACCCGCGCCAGGGTGAACAACGAGATCCGCTGGTTTGTCCAGAACGACGATGTCTCGATCCAGATGGAGAATCGTGAGCTCGCCGTCCTCTGGAGTCAGATCGTGAGCGTCGGCTCTGGAAGGTGGGTTGCAGACGATGACGTCACCCTCTACGAGAGCTCTCGAAACTTTGACACTGCGATCGTCGATAGTGACGCGGCCGGCGCGAATCCACTGCTGGATCTGGTTGCGGGGAACCCTCAAGTGCTCCGCGAGAAACCGATCGACTCTTTGACCAGCTTCGTCACTGCCGACGTCGATCGGGTCTGAATCGGTTGCTCGATTATCGTCGCTGTCCAACGGCTAGCTCTAACTTGTGGCGGTGGATTCGGTTTCGGATGCCGGTTCCTTGTCCTTCCGAGAGACGAGGATGTCGATCGCCATCAGGCAGATGCCGATCGTGATGGCGCTGTCCGCGATATTGAATGTGTGCCAATGATAATTCTCAAAATAGGCATCGATGAAGTCGGTAACTTGCCCGGACGCGACCCGATCGAGAAGGTTACCGATCGCGCCGCCGAGAATCAGGCTCAGAGCAGTCAACATTCGCCAGTCGCCGGCAGGCGTTTTCCAGAAGTAGATCCCGACGATTGTCAGGGCTGCAAGGCCGAGAACGGTCAGTATCACCGTCGGCCAAAGACTGCCGTGCGCCGCAAAGAGTCCAAAGGCGACGCCGGTGTTCTTGACATGGGTCAAGGCCAAGAATCCAGGAATGATTTGATGGGGAACGTGCTCGGGCAGGTAGCGCTCGACCATGTATTTGCTCCACTGGTCGAGAGTCAGAACCACAAGACTGATCAGTAGATAGCTGCTCTTGAAAGTTGGCTTCGACCCCATAAGCTCATTCACCCCTGCAATCGCAAACGCCAAATCATAGTGGTTTTTGTGAGAGCTGACCTGCACAAGCCATTACCGCGTTGGCTAGAGTGACGGTTTCGCACGACGGGATTTCCATTGCAGCAGCAGCAGATCCAGATCGTGAGCACCCCAGATGAGATGGACCAGCCCGAAAGCGCTGATGAAGCTCCTGAAAAATGGATGGAGAAGAATGGATCGCAGGTCCGAAGAAGGGATTTGAAAAACAAAGCGATCCCAGACGGCACCCCACGGGGCCAGGAGGAAGATCACACCCGCTTCAATGCAGTAGATGATGAAAAGAATCTGGGATAGACGACCGAGCCTCATATGCGGGCCCGAGTTTACCCTTTCGTCAGCGAGAAGGTGGTTGGCCGCCGCCTCGCGACATACCACCCGAGCGAGATCTCGACCCCGAGGAGCGAGAGCTTCCCATCCCGCCAGAGGCCGAGCTGCGACCACCAGCTCGGGAAGAGCTCCCCAACGACGATCTGCTGGAACTTGCACCTCTGGTGGTTGCGGATGATCTCGAAGGGCGTGCGGACGAGCGACCCACCGACCGGGTCGATGTACGGCTAGACCTCGATCCGATGCTGGAGCGGTCACTGGAAGAGCGGCCCAGTGTCGAGCGGCCCAGTGTCGAGCGCCCCAGTGTCGAGCGATCCAGTGTCGAGCGATTCAAGGTCGATCCACTTGGCGACCTGAGGTGCGATCGGTTCAAACTCGTCTGGCCCGATGAGCTGAGGCTACGACTCTTTTGACGATTGTTTTGGATGTCGTTCCACAGAGGCAGGGTCACAGGCTGGCGAGCTTGCCTCCGTTGGCGCAGATCCGATCCCCAGTGTCGTGATGGCGCCTCCTGGACTGTGCCCAAACGCCAGGTCTCAGTCATCGAGGTTCGATCCGAGGCAATCGAGCGTCGATCCGGGGCCTGAGGAGCAACCAGCACCTTCTGAGAGCGTGGTCTGTTGCCAGTCGAGCCAGAGACGCTCGAAACCATCGTCCGGGGCATCATCGTTCGGGCAACGGGTTCGGGCAATTCGCGACGGCGAGCGATCCAAGGGCTGAGATCGGGTAGATCTTGCCGGGCGGCGACGATGCCCGTCTGTACGCTTGGAGACCGCTGACGCGCATTTCGAAGGGACTCCATGGCTCGGGTGGGTTGTTGCCAGAGATCGGGTGTCAGAGATCGGGTGTCGGTGGCAATGATGCCCACGGGAACAGCCTTTTGAAAGGTCCCCTGGTTGGAGAGCTGAGCTCCGGTCCTCAAGTAGGCATGCCCACCCCGATGACCCAGACGATGGTGACGAGCAAAGGTCCAGTCATTCCAGTAGCTTCCCCGCCCACCGGCGGTGCCGTGTACACCGATCTGAAAACCTATCCCCGAACCGTAGTAGGAGATCCCCCCTCGGTCGTAATTGCGGTAGGCGTACGGGTCGACATAGCGGGGATAGCGGTGGCCGTAGTAGCGAGTGTAGTACCCGGCAGGAATCCAGCCGACATGCGTTGGACCCCAGTACCAGTAGACGGCAGCCGGCGTGTAGTGTCTGCCCGGATACCAGACCCAGCCGTAGGAAGGTCCGTAGTCCCAGACACCGTAGTGATAGGTAAGCCAGCCCCAGGGCTCGGTCGAGACCCAGGTCAGGCCACTCGGTGTGGAGGCCCACCAGCCGGAGTGGTAGGGACGCCAACCGGTCGAGACATGGGGACGCCAGAAATAACTCGATTCGGTCTGCATCCAGGAGCCATGCCGCGAAAGCGGGGTCGAGGCGTAGGCAAGAGATGAATCGACGTAGTCCGTGGCGTAGCGGCTGGCGGTCTGGGTCAGCTCATCACCCCAAAGCTCGAGGGCGGACAGCTGCGTCGCAGCCCCCAGACTCAAGAGAGGATCGCGAGCGCCCTCGATGATGAGTGACTCACCGCTCTGGACGATCGCCGAACCGCTCTCGGTGACCACTTCGGCGTAGCCCTGCCGGACCGAGACTTCAGTCCAGGAGGAGCCGTCGGAGAGCACTCGATAACGCCCCGGTTCCCGGGGGTAGATAGTGGCGTTCGAGGTGTCGATACGAAAGGATTCGAGGCTCGCGGAGTCGGTGTGGGTAACCAGCTGTGCCTCACCCTGGTGGAGTAGAAGCTGGGTCGATGTGCCGTGGGTGTCGGCCGAACGAGCCAGCTGCTGAAACTCGATCTCGGTGTTGTTGCCCAAGCGGAGATAGCTTCCATCCGGTAAGACGGTCTCGAGCCGAGCTCGTTCGGAGACCCGGATCTTGTCGCCCACGATAATCGGATAGTTCGCGGTCAATTTGACGACTTCATTCGAAGCGTTCTGGATCAGATCAGAATAGCCTTCGATGGACCGGACGTAGCCGTAATTTTCATTATCCAGCGCGTGGCTGGGTGCCAGCGAGACGACCATCAGAAAGGCGGCCGACCCGATCCAGGCGCTCACTGGTTTGCGGTATGTACGACCCATTGGTCCCACCTCGTGTAGTTAGGCTCTTCGCCTGATGCTACTCTGACTGTCTAAAAGTAGCAAAAAACGAGCCAGCACAGTGAAATACTACCCTGTGAGGAGTTTGTGCTCCGCTATAATGGAAAACGCTGCAGGGTTAGGGTGATCTGTACCCGAAAGAAGGCGAGAGTGTCACCTCCGTGGCCCAAACCTCTGGAACGAATGGGCCTCTAGTCCGCCATCTTCCAGACAGGATCGATAGTCGTGTCGCTAAAAAAGTGGTTTAAAGATCGGACTTCTAAGTCTTCTACACCCGAAGTCATCAGCGTCGACGATCTGGTTATCATGCAGCGCTACAGCGAGGCCGAAGAGATCCTCAAAGGGCGACTGCGCAGGAACTCCAACGATTTGGCCTCCCGGTTGAAGGTGGCCGAGATCCAGGCCAAGACTGACCGGATCCCGCTTGCGGTCGAGGGTTTTGTTCTGGTCGCGGAGCGCTACGCGGCTGACGGTTTCCATGACAAGGCCTTCGCTTTGATGTCGAAAGCTTCGAAACTGGCCCCGGCCGATGCCAAACTACCGATCAAGCTGCAAGAAATCGAGCGGACACGGCAGCTGGAGCGCCGTCTGTCGGCCGTAATGCGAGGGCTGGGAAAAAAGGAGGGCGCGGTCGGTCACTCTGCGACCACTTCCTATCTAGAGCTTCGACGGGTTTGGAGTGAGCTCTCGGTCAGTCACCTGATCGACAGACTCGACGACCATCAGCTCGGCCACCTACTCAAGGGGATGGATCTTGAGAGGATCGGCCCAAACAAGGTTTTGGCCGAGGCGGGAGAGTCTCGCGAAGAGCTTTATCTGATCACGCGAGGGGGAGTCGAAGCCGAAATGGTCCTGCCAAACGGCGAGACCACAGTTCTACGCTCGTTCGAGCCCGGTGACGTGCTCGGTGAGCGTGCACTTCTCGAGCGCCAGCCATGGCCGGCGACCTATCGAACAACCGAGAGTACGGTCATGCTCAAGCTCGGTCGGGAATCTCTGGCCAAGATCCTCGAGGGAAATCCCGATCCCCGGGGTTTGCTCGATACGCTGCGTGAGCAGCGGCTCGACGCCGATGTGGCAGCGAAGGTCATGAGGACCTACCAGAGCTGACCCATGGCTGTGCTGCCCATTCGTTTTTATCCTGACCCCGTGCTGCGTGTACGCTGCCCTGAGGTGGAGTCGTTCGACGGTGACCTCGAGAGACTCGCGGAGGACATGATTGAGACGATGTATGCCGCACCGGGGGTCGGTCTGGCGGCGCCCCAGGTGGGGGTCGAGCTGCGACTCGCGGTCGTCGACATCACGGCCGGCGAGGAATCCAACACTCTGCGCATTCTGGTCAATCCCGAAATTTTCGAGCCGACAGGCAAGGAAACCGATGAAGAGGGGTGTCTATCGATCCCGGACATCACCGAGAAGGTCACCCGCCCGGAGAGGATTCGAGTCCAAGCCCATGGTCTCGACGGGCAGCCGATCGACTTCGAAGCGGACGGTCTACTGGCTCGCGTGGTCTGCCACGAAGTGGATCATCTCGACGGCGTTCTGTTTATCGATCGTCTTGTCGGTCTTCGAAAGGAAAGAGTCAAACGTCAGCTACGCAAACTGAGCCGCAAGCAGGAGGCCGCAAGGTGAGCGGCGCTTGTGGTCGGTCGAGGTTGGCATGGTCGCTGGCGGTTCTTGGGTTGTTTGGCCTCAGCGCCTGCGGAGGTGGCGGTGGTGGGGGCGGTGGCACGCCTCCGACCCAACCGCCGATACCTCCGACGCCACCTCAAGGCGCAACCTTTACCGCCGATGCTCCGGCAGGGCCGAACTCGATCGCTTTGGCTGCTGGACAGGGCGGAAGTGCCACTGTCTTTGTCCTGGATGTCCAGGCAACCAGTGTCAGCGATGTCTACGGTGTCAGCTTCGAGCTCGAGTTTCCCAAGAATCTTCTGACTTTTCGCAAGAGCGGGACCACCGAAGGCGTGTTTCTGAGAGGTGACGACAAGGAGGATACCGAGCTGATCATCGAGAACCGCCCCGCTGGAAACCTCGTAGTCGGATACAGTCGGCTCGGTCCGGTGGGAGGCGTTGAGGGATCGGGTCTCTTGTTCTCGATTTCCTTCACCCTGGTTGGAAACGGCTCCGGATCCCTCAATCTCAAACGTACCGATGTGGTGGATCCTTTGGGAGAGGCACAGGGGGGCGTCACCTGGATCGGTGGATCGATTGACGTTTCTCTAAACTAGCTGTTGATTCCTGCGATGATAGAACCGGTTTTCTTCAATACCGAAGGGCGAAGACTCGCTGCGCTGAAACCGTTGTCAGAGGACACGGTGCGGATCTATACCTGTGGCCCGACGGTCTACGACCGCGCACATATCGGTAATCTGCGAACTTTCCTTTTCGAAGACTTGCTCCGCCGCACGCTGAAGTTTCTCGGCTACAAGGTGATTCAGGTCATGAATCTGACCGATGTCGACGATCGCACGATTCAGCGGGCCCAGGAGACCGGCAAGACGCTCGATGAGGTGACCGCACCGGTGATTGAGGCCTTCTTCACCGATCTGAGCTTGCTGGGTATCGAGCCTGCTGAGCATTATCCCCGAGCCACTGAGCACATTCCCGAGATGATTGCCCTGATTGAAGAATTGATCGAGAAGGGCTATGCGTACGAGAGCGATGGGTCGATTTTTTTTCAGATCGCCGAGGACAAAGACTACGGGCGGTTGTCGGGGTTCGATCTGGATCAGATGCAACAGAGTGAGCGCGTGGTCAGTGACGATTATGGCAAGGACGACGTGCGCGATTTCGTCTTATGGAAGGCGGCCAAAGAGGGCGAGCCGTCGTGGGAGTCCCCATGGGGGCCCGGGCGCCCAGGATGGCACATCGAGTGTTCGGCTATGAGCATGAAATACCTGGGAGAGACCTTCGATATTCACTGCGGCGGTGTCGACAACATTTTTCCGCACCATGAAAACGAGATCGCTCAGAGCGAGTCGGCTACCGGCAAACAGTTCGTGCGCACGTGGCTGCATGCAGAGCACTTGATCGTGGATGGCCAGAAGATGTCGAAGTCGCTCGACAACTTCTACACTCTGAGCGATTTGGTAGAAAAGGGGGCGAGCCTTCG
>CAXMQZ010000115.1:0-29630 GCA_964195975.1 uncultured Polyangiaceae bacterium
CTCCTGGGCGGCATCCACATCGGTGAGGATTCCTTTGTCGGGGCAGGGGCTGTTGTCCTGGAGGATGTCCCGGCTCGTCATATCGCAGTCGGTGTTCCGGCAACATCCCGCCCGATCGATGCCTCGACGGACTAGGAGTCCGTCACTTTGCTCTTGGGGTTTGATTCTTCGAAACCCGGAGGCTGCGATAGTCGATCGGAGAGACCGCTCCATACACCTTTGGCTTTGGCGACAACCGCAGCAGTGTTGCCTCGCGGAAGCTCTCGAATGAAGGCGGCCACCAGCGCGGCCAGATTGGCCGACAGGAATCTCACCAATCCACCGAGATTGAGATGACGTCGAGCGTAGAGGGTATTGCTGCGCCCGGTGTGAAATGTCTTGAATGGGGTGTAGCTGCCTCCTGTCGAGACGGCAACTTTGTGCCAGATTCGACTTTCCGGCACGTAGCGCAGTCGATAGCCTGAATCGAGAGCCCGCCTGCACCAGTCGGCATCCTCCACTCCGATAAAGAATAGGGGGTCGAGGAGCCCCACCCGCTCGAGCGCATCTCTAGGAACCAGGAGGCAACATGTCGTCAGATACGTCACATCGCGCGCCTGGTCCCATTGCCCCTGATCCAGGTTTCCCTTACCAAACTCCTCGGTAACCGTCTCCCTCACTCGCAATCGACCCCCGGCGGCCCACAGAAGCCGGGCTGGTTCGTGGTAGTAGATCTTGGGACCTGCGGCCCCGACTTCCGGGTCTCGACAGGCCTCGATCAAAGGCGTCAGGAACCCGGGATCCACCACCACGTCATTGTTGATCAGCAGAAACCATTCGACTTCCGGATCTGCAGCAGCATGTCGAATGCCAACCAGATTTCCACCCGCAAAACCCAAATTGTCTCCGGTCTTGATGAGCTCGAACGCGAGATCTGATGCTTCGAGCCTCTCGAGCGAGTCGTCGGTGGATCCGTTCTCGACCACGATCGTGCGGAGGGCAAGACCCTCTACGCTGCCGAGCTCTTCTAGGACCGCCAGCGTGTCGCTGGCGCCATTCCAGTTGACGATGATGGCAGCGATCGGAGCGGCGGGATCACGCATGGTCCTCACCCTCGCTCGGTGAGAACTTCTTGCGCCGCATTTTTGCCACTACGCATCGAGTGATCCATGTTGAAGTAGTGCCATTCTCCAAACCGACCGACTGTCCTGATTCGAAACTCCTTTAGCCAATCGCGGATGATGGTCACGTTTTTTTCATGGTCGAGGTCGTAGATCACGTAGGCGGGTGAAATCTCCTCGGTGTGCACCAGAGATATCGTGTCGTCTCGAGTGATCAAACGGGCTGCGATGAGACCCTCGATCGTCTTCTCGATTGCAGTGTCCCGGTCGAGGGGTCTCTCCTTCGAGAAGGCTACCTCGGTCGCAATTGAGCTCTTTCCCGCAGGGACACAGTCGGGACTGAAATTGGCTGGTAAAGAAAGTCGATGAAACGGGAAGATATCCTCATAGTAGTAAATCCAGTGCTTGTCTGAGATGGCTTCTCGATCGACGCCGATATTTACGCAGTAGATACCCTGGTATTGGAGTCCCTGACAAGCCTTCTCCACTTCGACTGGAAGGTTGTCAATAAATTTGGGAATCAGACAGAGCGGCAGTGAATAGATCAACTGATCGAAGGCGACGATCTCGCCATCGGAAAAGTGCACGTTCTTCGCCGGTAGCTCGATTTTCACAACGGTCCGTTCGAGGTGGACATTGTGGACCCGCTCGCCCAAGGCAGTCGGAAGCGGCTCGATGCCGCCCCTTTTTGTGTACCAGAAATGGGCTGTGGCGCCCACTTGTTCCACCTCATCGGTCAGGGCACCTTGAATAATTCTTTCGACATCCGGTGTGGGCACCCTACGACCGATCCAGCTGAAGCCCATTGTCGAGGGCTCGACCGTCCAAATTTTCTTGGCGTAGGGGATCATCAAATGCTCGGCGATACCTCGGCCGAAAAACCCGCGCATCCACTCTTCATAGTTGGCCGGGTCGAAGTTTCCTGCAGCCTGATTTTCCACGGCCTTGGTCAGGCCGACTAGACAGTCTTTGACGATTGGAACCGGCAGACCATAGAGGTGGGCCTGAAAGGGGAACTTGGTGTAAAGATCGCTGGCCTGATGATAGATATACGCACGCCGCTCTTGAGCGTGGAAGTTCTCCCCCAGTAGATCGCGGATCTGCTTCTCCATCTCCTTGTCGATGGTGAACAGTATGTGTGGTCCGTAATCGAACCGGAATCCGTCGACTTCTATGGTTCGCGCCAGCCCCCCGACACGGTCGTTGCGCTCGTAAATCTGCCAGTGATCCTCACCGGCGGTTTGCAAGGTGAGGCCTGCTGTCAAGCCGGCTAGACCGGCACCTAGAATGACGTCTTGTCGTTCGGGCATCAGAAACGCTTGGTTGGGAATATCAGACCGGTTTTGCCGGATCCAAGTTGTCTCGGATCTACGGCTCGCGGCGCAGGCAAGTATTTCGAAGCCCCTTACGACTGTCAAATGCAGCTCCGCTACCAGCTCGACCCATTGCACCGCCGTGACACTCCAACCTTGCCAGACCGAAGATGGCGGGCAACGATCCGAATGATCCTGTTGCCCAGGCACCTCTCACTCAAAAAGAGACCGATGATGACGCAATCCTCGAGGTCAAGAGTTCTACGGGTGGCTGGGTCGCTGCTGCTGATCTCCATCTCAGCCAACGGCCTGGGGGGGACACCGCAGTACTCACGTCATTCGCGATCGATCCGATTCGGGGGGATCTTTAATGTCGCATGGCAGGATTCCCGCTGGACCGGCGTCGATCAAGCGACGCTGGCGATTTCTCGCGACGGTGGAGCCACTTGGCCGGATGCCCAACTTGTGAGTGCCGCGCCGCCGAACGCTCCGACATTTACGGTATCTACCGCGGTGAATCAGGCCGGGTGAGGGGGGTTAGGAACCGAGACCGGCCACTTTCGAAGGCTGCTAGATCTTGATCTGCCCTATGGCAGAACGCTACTCCACGCAGATAGGCCAGCGGTCTCGAATCCGTCTGCAAACAGCAGACCGTACTCGTCGGCTCCAGCATCGCGAAGACTGCCGCGAACCTCGTCGTCAATGTCGAAATCGACCAGACCGGGTGCTAGATCCGACTCAACATCGACAGCGCCGCTAGCACCGTCAACGAGATGGAGATCTCCTTGTACAACACTCTCGAACCAGCCCAGTGGGGCGTCGAGCACATTGCCGGACAGACTAGCCTGAGCCCCATCTCGCTCCTTGAGATTGTGGCTGACCAGGTTGTTGCCTACCTGTGCACTCGTACCGGAGAATCTCCACTCGATCGATGAAGAAGAAGGCTGTTGGCTCGACGCAACCGTGTTGTGCAGCACCCGGACGCCATGTGCTTGCTCTAAGCCAATTCCGACATCGAATCCGCTAGAAGAAGCCTGCAAGCTCGCATCGGCGGCCGCAATAAAATTGTTCCGGATCATTCCGTCGATATGCCCCTTGTCGCTCACGTTCGGGTAGGGATCATCCGGATACACGCGACTCCCGCCCTGAGTGCCAAGGCCAAAACCCACACCACGGGCACAGTCTACGATGACGTTCTGCTCGACAAGCGTGTCCCGGGAGGCACGCCAGAAATGAACACCGTGCTCCGAGAGGCCGCTCGGGCACCAAAAACCTTCGATTCGGTTGCGTTGGACCCTCCAACCACGAGCAGCGTGGGCATCGATTCCACCGGTGTAGCAATTGTCCCTGATCTGTGTCCGCCCCACCTGGGTCAGCTCGATATGGCTGCACTCGATCACGCCATCGTCGGCATATCCGTCCGCCACGGCATTGATCTTGACTGCCTGTTGACCCGGATCGACAATCCTGAGGTTGTGAAGAACGACCCCAGAGATCGGATTCCCCGAGGTTCCATTAATGTGAATCGGGTGGTCGAAGGCGCGCTTGAGGGTCAGATTCGCAATCGTGACGTTCGAGGCATAAATGCTGACCAGCTCGTTTGTCTGGTACGCCCCATCCAGGACTACGCTGGCGCGGTCTCCACTGAATGAGCGCAGAGTCACTCCAGGGGTGTCAAAGACCAGACGAGAGGTGGCGTCGCCAAGACTCATTTCGTAGGAACCAGGATGCAAAAGAACCGTCGTACCGGCTTCTGCGGCGCCGACGATTCCTCGCAAAGAACTAGCCTGGTCTGGGCGAACCTCGATGATCGCACCCGACGGAGCAGGCAGAGAATCGCAAGGGGGTTGTGCTCCCGCCGGGACCACCACTGCGAGAGCCAGAAGCAATCCGGAGAGCGTTTTTTCGGCGCCACCTTGAGTCATTGGAGCCCATTTCCACCGCGGCAGTAGAAGTGTTGCCGCGCCGGATCAGAGTAGGACTACTCAAAGGCGCACACAGTGACATGTGTCACTGACGGACGCGATCAATCCGTCGTCGCACCGCCCGAGCCTGCTATGCCGAGAACCTGAGCCACATCGAACCTCTCGTCAGGCGACCGGTAGACGGATCGGACAAGCTCCGTGTCGTTGAGAAAATCAACCAACGAATCGGGATAGGAGGCACCTCCCTTACCCTTCTTGATCAACAGATGTGAGACGTTCAGATTCCGCAGAATTTTCGATATGTCGCTCTTGGAGCCAGCCTCCTGCATCAGAGCTGTGATTTGCGAGGCCTCAAAAAAGCTGTCGGCCACAAAGTCACGACGGCAAAAAAAACCATGATTCGTGTTGAGCATCATCACACGGGCGTCGATTGGGAGCTCGTTGTTGATAAACCGATAGACCGGCTCCTCCGCCAGCTGCTCGATCTCGAGACCGAAATGTAGGTAGTCACGCATCATCCCGATGCTTCTGACCGCAATTTCCCGACCTGCGATGGCGAGATTCCCGACCAGAACCAGGGTGCACACCCAAACAGCGGCCTTTCGTAACCTGGGAAACTGGACTCGCTCGATCGTACCGGCGATGGCTACCGCACCAGCTATGGCGAGAAGCGGCAAAATCGGGATCAGAAACCGCATTTGCTGCGACGACAGAGCCCAGAAGACAAAATAGATGCCCGCGACTTCCAGCGCCCGTCTTACGATCGCTCGACGCCGCCCGACCCAGATTGAAAGAGGTAGGACCACGATCCAGAGCTTGGAAATCTCCCCGTCGAACCTGTCGTATCCGATCCCACCATCGAGAATAACCCGCACAGGCAGGAGGAGATAATCGACCGGTGATCTGCCCATCCCGATCGACTGCTGCCACGCAGTCAGTGACTGCTGCAATTCTCGACTCCACTCGGGCCCGCCAAAAACCTGAAACAGAAACGGATAGACCGGGTTGCCGGTCAATAGCCAGCTCTTGACCAACCAAGGGATCAACAGAACCACTGCCGGTATCAAGAGCCAGCTCACCGACCGGAAAACCTCCCTGACTGGGGTTCGTCGCTTTAGAAGCGTTCCAACCAGGAGTCCTGCAAGACAGAAGGCTCCCACCATGCCGGTCAGCTTGGTGCCCGCAGCCAGACCCGCAAAGATGCCCGCCAGCACCAAAAGACGGTTGCTGTCGCTCGAGCTTTCCAACTGACGATGCACCAGTACGAATGCCAGGGTGAAAAACAGTGCAGAAGCGAGATCCACATAGGCCACTCGAATCTCGACAAGCACGACGGAATTGGCCAGAAACAGGATCGCGGCGGCCCATCCCGCCCATTTCCCGGCACTCTCTCTGGCCACTCGGTAGACCAAGATGGTGGTCAGACAGCCGAGCCCAAAATGAACCAACTTTGCGAGGACATGGCTACGGATAGCCATAGCCATGGCAAAGAGCAGTTCGGTATTCAAGGGCCAGTTTGAATAGACGTTGAACGGAATACGCCAGAACCCCTGATTCTCCAGATACAGCCTGGGGACCGTGAGGTGATAGACGTTGGCGTCCCAGGAGACCCTCGGCCAGAGGGCTTGAAGGAACAATGCCAAGAACATGACAACCAGACAGAGACTCAAAAGGCTCTCTGGCAGTCGATTTTGCCCGATCTCACCTGTAGAGCTCGGTCCCCTCGGAGATGGGACCAGCCGGGGCTTCTGCCACAGCTTGTGCCGCTGCCACAAGAGAAGACCCGCCAGCGTCAGTAGGGTTCCGAAAATGATGGTGCTAGTCAGAAGATTCAGGGAAGCGTAGAGGAAGAGCAGAATGATCCACAGTCCGAGACCGAATGAAACCCGCCCGACGAAACGAATGCCTTCCAAGTCCGATTCTCGAAGTAGCCACTTCTCCACAAGGAGTCCCGTCAAGAAAAAACAGACTGCAAGTGCCGCAAATGAGGCTACATAGGAGAGGACAAAGACCATCGAAACCAGTGTACATACCCCTTGGAAGGGGTGTAAACCGATTTCCGGGAGTGTGAAAAAAGTTCTTGACTACATATCGGTATGTTTCGATATGCTACCCGTTCTGAAAAGGCTGGGCAGCTAATGGGTGAGAAACCACTCACCCGCGAGATGAATGGGTCGCGAATCAGCGATCAACCAGAGTAGGAGCTTGAGGAGAATGTCAGTCCAATGAAAATACGACGGCGGGCCGCTCGATTCGCGGTACCCGCCCTACTCGTCGCCGTATTACCTCTAGTTTCCACAACCGCACACTCACAGAGTCTGCGGGTCTCAACCGCATCGATGGACCTGCAGAACCTGCAGGCTACCCAACATGGTTTCACTTTCGTCCGTAACCCAGATCAGCTTTTTGAACTGGTCACAGCGGGCACCCTTGTCGGTGTCGACGAAAGCGAAAACTTCAAGCTCAAGGAAGTTTCGTTTGCATACGCCCGACCCGAAGTGTTGGACTTCATTCAAAGGCTCGGCAAGGGCTATCGAGAAGCCTGTGGCGAGCAGCTGGTTGTGACCAGCCTCACTCGACCCCAGAACAGACAGCCCCGCAATGCCTCGAGGCGATCGGTTCACCCCACCGGCATGGCAATGGACATCAGACGAAGCTGGGATCGCAATTGCCGTAGCTGGCTCGAGCTCACCCTTCTGACCCTGGAAGCAAATCACGTCTTGGATGCAATGCTCGAATCGAGGCCACCCCACTTTCATGTCGCACTGTTCCCAAGAGAATACAGACACCGTGGTGTCGAGATTCTCGAAAAGGGCGAGCAAACGCACTACGAGGTGGCTCGCGGCGACACGTTGTGGAAGATCGCAAAGCGACATCAGACCGACGTATTCTCGGTCAAGCAGATCAACGGTCTGAGATCGAGCCGAATTTATATCGGCCAGGTCCTGAGGCTACCGAACACCCGTTGAGTTTCCTCGACCTGCGCTAGGAGCCCGTCCGAGTAACCTGCGTAGCTGCGCGCATGGGTTTTGCGCGGTGCAGACAAGACGCGAGAAAGAGTCGATGTGGTGTCATCGACGACGACGAGAAACGTCGTCTGCATCCGCAACCCCCATGCGCCCAAGGGGTTACGGGCGCCTTGATGCCGATTGCCAGGCGCTGCGACGACTGCGATGGGGTTCCATCGGGAAGGAGCAGCAACGCCGCAGGCGGCCTCAAGGCGCCGTAACGCAGCTACGCAGGTTACTCGGACGGGCTCCTAGTTTCCGATCTCGAGCACTGAGCCAGCGGAGTAAGCCGTAAATTCTGGGGCATACATCGATTGTAAGTTGGCCGGAGCAGCGCGGAACGTGCCCGCCATGGTAGCCCGCATTCGATATCGAAGTTTGTACTCGCCTACCGGTAGGTGCTCGAAGAAGAAATTCGTGCCAGTATCTCGGATTTCCTCGTACCAGTAGATCCCCAAATCCCATTTGTAGCCCGAGCTCGTCGACTCGGGCTCGAACCCAGCGCCGCGAGGATCACGCAGGTGAACGTACTCAGCGGCACTCTTCGCACGGATCGAAAGCTGCACTTCGACCTGGTCGCCCACTTCGAGTTGCGCACCTTCTGCGATGGGTTGCAAGACAAAGCCCTCGTCGGTTCCAACACGTTTGAAATAGCGTCGGCGCACCGAAAAAAGATCGCCGCTGGCCTCGATGGGTAATCTCTCCGTAGAGAAGTGCCAGGTGGCCGAAGCAAACAGAAAACCGGGTGTGTCTTTCTCGACGACAATTTGCGTGGTGCCTTCTTGGACAGCTGCGGCGACCTCATCCCCGGCCAGCACGATCTGGTTCTCATGGCCACTGTAGGTGTCCGGTTCGAACACAAACTCATGAGTCTGCCCTGCGACCCGCACTGTCGCTGCCTCCCGGACACCGAGTGTCCCTTCTTGCTCCAGATACTGAACCAGGGAGTAGATCACTTCCGCCGTGGCCCGGGTCGATTTCCAATGGTTGAGCTTCTTATTGAGAAACAACCACTGAACCATGCCATGTCGGCGCTCATCCGTGGGATCCAGTTCGAGCAATGTTCGTAGCGCAAAGGCGTGAGTTTCGATGGTGTCGTTGTACCAAAGCCAAGCTCGATCTTCAGGCGCCCAGAAGACCCCTTCGTCGCGGCTCGACTTGGCCGAGTCCATGACACTGGCGAACACGAGCTCCGCTTCCAGGTCTCTTCCCGACCTTGCGAGCGTCAGTGCCAAGTAACTCTTGAGCAGAGGCGAGTGTTGCTCCCAGTGGCGAAATGAGAAGTCGAGCATGGTCTGCCGGTCATCGTCGCTGAACACTCCTGCGGTCCAGGATTGGTCTCGGTAGGATGAGAGCACGTAGTTGAGAAACGTAACGATCTCCCAGCAACAATCCTGTGCAGTCAGTCCATCGACGATCTCGTCGACATAGTGGCGGTGCAAATAGCGCCACGCATTTGTGACAAGCTGCTGCGGGACCTCGACATCAAACTCGATCGCCCTGGAGAGACCATGAAGAAGATAAAGGGTCATATAGGGTGAGGGCGGTCCTCCCGCCCACCAGGGGAATCCACCGAGGGAGGTCTGAGCCTGTTGGAGCTTGGCAATAGACCTCTTCATCTGCGCCCGAGCTATTTTCGGATCCAATACGTTGACTAGATCCTCGTACGGAGTGTCACCACCTCTGGCTGCCATCAACCAGGGAGTCTCCTCCAGTGTGATCTTGCGGTTGGGGTCGATGTCATCCCAGGCCTCCACTCGGGTCTCTCGCTGCGAGAACTGCCGAGCCATCTCCGCCACCTCGGGGTAGGACTCGTACAGCGACGACACGATGCCTGTCGAGACAAACCTGTTGAGGGTCTGTTCGGTGCATTCGTAGGGATAGTTCACCAAATAGGGAAGCGCATCGAGAACTCCGTAGAACAGCTGCGCATCGAGGGTAACCACCAGCTGCTCCTGAAGCAAACTCGGATCGTCACTGGATTCGAGATCCTCAAAACTCAAGGTGCGCCGATCCTGATCACGGAGTGTCGCGAATCTAGACTGGCTCAGATGCATACGACCGGGCAACAACGGCAGGGCTCGGGCCTCGCCGTCGCTCAAATCACCTGCTCGAGCCCGGACCTCGACCGCCACCTTGCCAACCCGCATCGGTGCCTGTATCTCGAAGGTCAGGGTCTCGCCTTGACCGGCGGCCACCGTAAACGGAACCGACCGTGATCGAGCGCTGCTCAAACCAAACTCGGGAAGCAAGCTGGCTCCTGAGTCAGGATCGTTGATATCCAGATCGAGAAGGCCTTGCAGAACATCATCGGAAGCGTTGTTGATGACCACGCGAAGCTCGGCTCGATCGCCCTCACGTAGAAACCTCGGCAGGTAGGGACGAACCATGAGCTCTTTGACCGATCGACTCTGACGTTGCAGTGAACCACCGCGGAGGTCGTTGGTCACCGCATGAACCCAGACATTCCATTCGGTAACCGAATCGGGCACCGTGAACTCGAACGCGACCGATCCTGTCTCGTCGAGTATCAGATGGGGTTGCCAGAACGCGGTCTCGGAAAAGTCGGCTCGCAACGGAGCCTTGGCATCGCCGACCGGTGGTGGCGCCGGCGCGGCCTCCTCTGGAGATATTTCGCGGACCTCGTCGGCCATCGCCACATCGTGTTCAGCGACCGACTCCATCCGAGCTACACTCGCCGGCAGAGATCCCATAGCTGCCAGCTTCATGGATCCGCGTCCACGACCCAAACCACCGATCGGGTAACGATCGAAGAACTTCAAGCGGTCGCCATGGAGCTGGGAATACGCTAGAACGACCGCCCAGTGCCCCGTCGTCCAGACCTGACGCGAGCTACCGAGACTGACGGCTAGGCGCCCCACCCCGATCGACGTCGGATAGATCGATTCGACATTGGGAGGCGTATGGGGAGCGAACAGGTCGAGACTCCGGTCGTACATGTAGGCCAACAGTTCGGCAGTGCCCGATTCCAGGCCCTGCCCATCCAAACCATCGACCTCGACTCGCCACGTTTCCTTCTGGCCCGGACGAAGCAGATTTCTGAACGACGAGAACCCGACCTCCAGTCTCCGGTCGTCCCAAGGAACCATGACCGACTCGGTCATCGTCATCAGCTGGTGATCTCGAAGTAGAGTAAGGCGAACCCCAAATCCACCTCTGTGATGCGCTTCGATCGGGATCTCGATAACGTCGCTAGCGGACTCCTCCTGCAATCGACGACTCCCGATGGGTGAACCGTTTCGAAACAGCTCGAGCTCCATCACCTGATCCTCGAGCGCGGTGTGGACCAAGATGCGGGCTACATCGCCCACTGCTACCGAGCTCCGCTCGATCAGTAGAAGCGCAGGTAGTGCGACGGGGAGCTGACCCTCACCTGTCACGACAAAGTCGCGCTGAGTCTCGAGCTCGGCACCATACTCGTCCCGGGTTCGATATCGGATCCTGTAGGCCCCAGGGTCCAGGTCGTCGATTGTGACCTCAGCAAGGCCGGAGTCGTCGTGGCTGAGATCACCTTGGTGCATCTGCTTCCCCACGGGCCAGAGTCGGAGGATCTGCGCCGGGTCGTATCGAGGATCCCATCGCGACCGCTTCAGATCTCCGGAGGTGCTGAACGGATTCTTGCCATCCATAGGGTCTGGCAGAGGCTGCTCCGCAGGGAGTAGAGTCTTTGCTGGCTGCTGTAGTCGATAAAGCTGCCAAGAACCGGTCCCACTTCTGGGGACACCGTTCAGATCGGCACGCTGGATAGAGAAGGTAACAGCCCGGAGCGTCTGGAAGAATGATTTCTCAGAGGAGATTTCGGCCTCGACCGCCACGAACCCGAGCCGAACGGACCTCTCGGCGGATCGGGTCTCGCCACCTTCATCGGTTACATCGGCCCGAACCTGATAGTTGTAGCTCAACCCCCTGGTCGCAGCCTCCCGCTCATCGGCTTCGGGGACAAATGTGAGCTCGAAGCCACCATCGGCGTCGAGCTGGGTATCGCCAGTGGCTACGACCTGCGGCGAAGAGCTCGCGGAGGCCCCGTACCACCAGTGCCACCAGGGCGGATAGAGCGGCATTCGCACTACCGACCAGGTGACATCCCCTCCGGCAACCGGTAGCCCAAAATAGTAACGAGCATGCCCGATGAGCCTGGCTGTTCGGTTGAGTCGAAGCGGGGTCTCGGGATCGATCAGACTGACTTCGAAGCTTGGTCGCTTGTACTCTTCGACTCGAACCGACGAATAGCCATTCAACGAGCTTTGTAGCCTCCACTGGCCTAGCATTCGACCGGTTGGAATCTCGAAACTTCCCGATGCCGAACCAAAATGGTTGGTGGTGGTCTCGAGACTCGAAACGCTTTCACCATTACCATCCAAAAGATGGATCGTGACGGCCCGTGAGGGCAATGTTTCAAATCTCCCTTCGCTCGCGAGTCCTTCATAGGCCACAACCTTCCAAAAAATCTCCTGTCTGGGCCGATAGACACTTCGATCGGTATAGATCAGGCTGGCGGTCTGCTCCCGCGGTTGTCGTGGGCGCATTATCCGCTGCTGAGTCAGATCGAGAGCCAGGTCGTCTTCGATGGCAGCAACAAAAAAATAGCCCCGATTCTGCCTATCTCGAACACGAAACCGGACTTCCCCATTCAAGCCGGTCGTCTGTCGCGAGCTCAGCCGGTGGCCCTTCTGATAGTTGTACTGGAACAGGTCGACCACTACTCCTGACAGAGATCGACCACTACTTCCCGAGAGGATTTCGACCTCGAAGCCGCCCGCGACGTCTCGCGTCACGATCGTCAGGTCGCTGATCTGGAGATAGAGTGCAGCAAGGTGGTTTCCGATCCCATTGTCGCCGCTGAAGTCCTCGTCACCAGAGGCCACAATCAGAAAGAGACCCCTCCTGCTAAAGGGTGGTGTCACCCAGGTCTTGTGAAGACGAAAGTCTGTGGTCGCCGGGAGATCGGTCCTCCAGGCTGCCGTAGGCTCTTGACCCTTGAGAATCTCGGGGATTTCTTGATATCCAGGGAGCAGGTTGTAGTCCCGACTGACTTCGATTTGCCGCCGAATATCGATTGGATAGGCGCGAAAGTAGATCGACTCCAGGTTCTTGTGCTGCACCTCGATGGAGCGCCGATTCAGACCATCGCTCCGCATCGATGTGATGTCGTATCCGGGTACTTCGATCAACTCGACGATGCCTTGGCACATGCGGGCTCCGATCGTCCCTGGATGCGCCTGCTTGCCCTTCAAAGCAATAGCGCGAGCCCGAATCAAGGCGTCAGTAGAAACGTCCTGTTGGACCATTCGCGCCAGCTCGGCCTGCCCGACAGACCACCACTCAGACTCGCGGCCCAGCTCGGCCACGAGATTGTCGAGGGCTCCCTTGATCAGATCTCGATCGTCTTGTTGGTCGAAGGCCTTGAAGAACCGACTCAGCTTCTCGATACGTGCTTGAGCGGCAGCATCGGTTCTGCCCGCTCTGCGGTGCCAATTCTCCAAGTCGTCGAGAAGAAGACCCATCTTGGTCAGCGGGTGCAGGGAACCGTTCGGAAGATCGACCTCAACCTCGCTTTCACCGATCCCCTTCACCATCGAGGCCAGATCGAGTCGAAAGGTCTCGTTCGATTGCTGGGGTCGCCAGAAGGCACTATTACTCAAGAGCTCTATCCAAAGGTAGGTCACGCCATCCCGCAGCGTGCTTCGGATTCCAGGCGGATAGTTGTTCGGGACCAGATATTCCTCGAGGATTTCTAACGGCTGCGCTGCCAGGCTTCGGCGGCGCTCCCAGATATCCTCATAGGCCTGCTGGGCCATCGAAAAGATCTGATCCTGGGTGAGCTTCTCGAGGCCGAGGTCGTCACTCGGCCCCATCTGTTCTCTCGACCCGATCTCCCAGGAGTAGACATTGAGGTAGTTGACCAACCCCTGGGCGTAGAACAGCTGCAGCACCGTCCTGTCGAGCTCGTCTGTTGGCCAAGCTCGATCTTGCAAGGTTTGCACGGCGGTCTCAAACCCGTGGAGGGCAGTTTGGAGTTGCACCAGACGGATCAGCGATCGGGTCCAGTCGCTTTCATCACCCTGCTCGATGGATGCCTCCAGGAGTTTCTCGACCTTCTCTGCGGCTGCTTGGAACCTCTGTTGTTCGATCAACTCGTCGATCTCTTCCCACATTGGAAGCTCATTTCCCTCTCCACCCGTTGCCTGAGCGGAGGAACTGGCAGCCTGGTCGACCCAGGCCTCTCTGGGAGGCGATTCGTCCGACACCATGCCTGTGATCGCGGCGGACAGGAGGACTCCAAGGGAAAGCGTCAGACCAAGCGCGACCAAAACTGGCAGCCATCTCTTGTGATTGCGTACGGTTTTCATCGTCATCAACAGTTTAGACCCATCGGAAGCTCTCAACGATCCTTCTCCACTCAAATCCAGGCGTCGAGAACCTGCTAGAATTCATTTCCGCAGTTCGTTGACTTTGTTACGACCCATTGATGACTGATCAATACGAGCTCATCGGCTCTGTGAGCCAAGTTCTGCACCAATTCCAAGGAGATTCCTGATGCCGGACCGTTTTCCCCAGGAGGTAGTTCTGCGCGATGGTAGGCGCGTACTTGTTCGCCCTTTTGCCGAGCATGACACCGGTCAGCTCTACGAATTCTTCCAGAGACTCCCTACCGAAATGCGCCGCTTTGCTTGGGACAACATTGATGATCCGGTTCTGATCGAGAATTGGGGTCAGAACATCGATTACTCGAAGGTTTTGCCACTTCTCGCTATCAACGGGCACCACATTGTCGCCGATGCCAGCCTCCATTGCCGTGACCGGGGCCCACTGCGGCTGGTCGGGCGTATCAAATGGCTGATCGATCCTGGCTACCGGGCTCAGGGGTTGGGCATTACGCTGGTGAACAATTTCATCTCGATCGCCCGCGACTACGGCCTTCGTTACCTGAGCTGCATGCCGATTGCCGATCTCGAAGACGACGCAGTCGAGACTCTCGTCAATCTCGGGTTCCAGAAGTTTGCAATTCCCGGTTATGGCGCCGATCCAGATGGCAATGCCTACGACATGGTCAAGCTCGTTCTTCGCCTGTAACAACGTTGCCAGCCACAGCTCGAAGGTGTTTGCCAACGCGGGTGCCTCGCTCGGATCCACCGTGATCCACAATCGGGTAGGAAACAAATCGGGCCCGACTCCTGCGCCACTTTTCGGCAGGAGACCGGGCCCTGAAAAACAACCGTTGTCTCTACTACAAATTCACTCTGACTAGCGAACTCAGGTCTTTTTGGTGGCAGTCTTCTTAGCAGGCTGCGGTGCCGGAGCCTTCTTGGCGGCAGTCTTCCTAGCAGTCTGCGGCGCAGAAGCCGTCTTGACCGGAGCCGATAGTTGATCGACTTTGTCGGTCAACTGTTCGACCCGGAGAGTCAACTCCTGGACCTGGGACTGCGAGGGAACACCCATCCGGCGCAGAACGTCAGAGACCTGTCCATCTAGCTTGACGGTGAGCTCCTCGGTGGTGTTCTCGAGCTCCTTCTTCGCCTTGGCTGCCTGCTTTCGGCCTTTAGACTCAACGCCCTTGCCCCGCTCGACCAGTTGGTCGAAAAGCTGAGCACTTTCATCCTCGACTGCTGACAGCGCGCCAAGGCTCGCCAACCATACCTTGCGGGTGGAGGCCATCAACCCGTCCTGAATTTTCTGAATACTCACCGACTCATTGACTGTTGCCATTGCATTTCTCCTTGTACCTCGAGGCCGGGTTCGCAACAATTTGTCGAGCGATGCCCGCCTCTTGATTATCTGGTTCCAAAATCTTCGCTGCGGTACAACCTCATTGCCGCAACGAGCCGAAGTATGACGCACCGCGGCAAAACTGTCAAATAATTCCGCAACGCGGCATACCACCGGAAACCTCAAGGGCTCCACCCTCGAGTATCGCGACGAGCAATAGTTCGCCAGTTTCAGCCCTCGGTCCAGCTCCATGTAGTATCGATAGCGAGCCAACAATGAGCCAAGCAACCGACCGAGTTCCTGCGAACCTCGAAACCTGCCCAAATCGCCCAAACTGCGTCAGCAGTCAAGCGACAAGCTCGGAGCAGTTGGTCGAGCCTTTTCGACATACCAGCGAGTCGGATCTCGAGACGCTGCATAGCCTGCTAGCAGAGATGCCTGGATGCAGGATTGTCACCACGACGCAGAAGTATCTTCACGCCGAATTCAGGTCCCGCTTTCTGCGTCTCGTCGACGACTTTGAGCTTCTCGTGGATGAGGAGAACGAAGTGATCCAGGTTCGATCCGCTTCGAGGATCGGGTATTTCGACCTGGGTGTCAATCGGCAGAGAGTCGAGGCCCTGCGATCCCTCTATCTGAGGGCCTGATCTTCATTCCTTGGCAAATCCCTAGTCTTTGGGTAGGCGTTTTCCAGCACCGGTACCGAGAGAAATGTCATCTCGGCCGACCCCCGAATCGGAAGCCTCAGTCGGTTGATCGGAAAAGTCTTCACCGGGATTGATAAACAGGTCCTGCTCGTTCTTGTACTGACGCTCGTAGAGCTGTCGGTAAACGCCACGAAGATCCAAAAGCTCTCGGTGGCTTCCACGCTCGACGATCTCGCCCTCCTTCATGACTAGAATCTGATCGGCGTTTCGGATCGTCGAAAGACGGTGGGCGATGACAAGAGTCGTTCGACCTCTTTTCAGGGTCTGGAGCCCCTCCTGAATGAGCGCTTCATTCTCGCTATCGAGGCTCGAGGTGGCTTCGTCCAAGATGAGTATTCTGGGATCGGCCAGAATCGCCCGCGCGATGGCAACTCGTTGTCTCTGTCCCCCCGAGAGTTTTACCCCTCGTTCGCCGATCACTGTCTGGTATCCGTCTTTGAGGCCTTCAATGAATTCATCGCATCGCGACAGACGTCCGGCTTGAGCTATCTGCTCCAGCGTCGCTCCCGGACGACCGTAGGCGATGTTGTCGGCGATCGTTCCGTCGAACAGGAATTCATCCTGAAGCACGACGGCCAGTTGGCTTCGGTACTCTCTGAGCCGTACTTCACGCAGGTCTCTTCCATCGATCGTGACACGACCTTGGGTCGGATATCGAAAGGCCATCACCAGAGCGATAATGGTGCTCTTGCCAGCCCCGCTGGGTCCCACGAGGGCTGTCGTGGTACCTGCGGGTGACACGAAACTGACACCTCGTAGAACCGGTACTCCAGAGGTGTATTCAAACGATACGCTCTCAAAAGCGATGTCACCACGTACGGTCCCGATCGCGCTGCGGCTCGCATCTCCAGCGTCCTCTCGCTCTATTGCCAGTACCTCTCGAACTCGGTCGAGACCAGCAAAAGCTTCTGTGATCTGGGTACCGATGTTGCTCATCTGTATGAGTGGCGTCACCAGCATTCCGGTAAAAATCACAAACATGAAGATGTCGCCGATCGACATCCTACCGGCCAATACCTCTCGGGCTCCAGCGACCGCCATGGCCAGACCCACCAACCCGAAGAGTAGGCTCGACAGACTCGAGATCGTCGACACTCCGACCATCGACCGCACGATGTTACGTAGTAGTCGATGAACTCCCTGTGAAAAAATCCTCTCCTCTCGCTTCTCCGCCGTATAGGCCTTTACAACCCGCACGCCGCTCAATGACTCAGCCAAACGTCCGGTAACTTCGGCGTAGATCTTGTTGCGCTCACGAAAGATCGGCCGAAGTCGACTGAAGCCGATGACCAAAACCACGCCAAAGATGCCTATGAGGAACAGAGTCAACAGGGTTAACCGCCAGTTCAACCAAAGCAGAATGCAAAAAGCGATGCTGGCTGTAAAAAGACCTCCGATCAACTGGACAAAACCCGTGCCGACGAGATTTCGAATACCTTCGGCATCGTGCATGACACGAGAGAGCAGCTCTCCACTCTTGTTGTCCTCGAAGTATTGAACCGGAAGGCGGGCAATATGCTCCTGAACACGGCGACGCAAATCCGTGATCGATCGCTGTCCGGCAACGCCCAGGAGCACCGTCAGAAAAAACGAGGTGGCGGCTTGGACAACAATTGCCGCCCCAGCAACCAGAGCGATCCAAGGCAACAGCTCAGCGCGCTGCCCGCCGATCACGTCGTCGATGATGACTTTTGTCAACGCCGGCAGCACCATACCCGAAAGACGACTGATGACGAGCAACAGCAGACCAATCGCGAGACGCCCTCTTCGAGCCCAAAGCAGTTCTCTGGATTCATGCCAGACGGCTGCCCAGGTGACTTTCTCCTTGGATTCGCTCTCGCCCGACATCGCGCCTAACCCTATCGTATGGGGTACTGCAGACCCCGTACCCGGGCCCTGAAGATCTAGAGCCTACTGGCTCCTACTGATTGAAGGTAAATGCTTCGCCAAGCTTGGCGGCAAAACGATCCCTGATCCAGGCCGGATCCCACCACTCGACCGGATTGACCGGCTTACCATGGATCAGAAGCGTGAAATGCAGGTGATCCCCCCCAGCGAGACCTGTCTCTCCAGACCTTCCGATCACTTCGCCCCGCTCGACTTGTTGACCTTCTGAAACGTCGATCGAGGAGAGATGCCCGTAGAGGCTCATTAGCCCGAAACCATGATCGATCACGACTGCATTTCCATAGATACCCAGGTATCGTGCCAGAACGACGACACCGTTGTTCGCAGCTTCGAGCTTCGCGTGTCGCACCGAAGCCAGATCGAATCCCAGGTGATCCTGATGGTCGATCTCCTGCCCCTCATAGAGATACGTTCGTCGATCGGCAAACGAGGACATGACCTGTCCGCTCGTCATGGGTAGGAAGGCCCTATACCAGAGGAACTCGTTGTGGGACTGCTGGGCCAGATCGGTTAGCGTTGCTGCATTTCGAGCTCGAAGCTCTCCGTTGATCCATAGATAGTTCTCTAGAAGACCCCCTTGATCCTCGAGCTCGGGCGTCGCCGCCACGATTGCAGGAACCACTCGTCCTAGAAATTTGTCACTGACTTCAATCGTGTCGCTTCGAAAGGCTTTCTTGAAGTACTGATCCACGAAGGATGCGACCGCGCGGTTCCCGACGTCGTCGACAGCTACGAGTCGGATCGGCTCTGGATCAGCCAGGTCAAAGGGGACACCAAACAGGGCAAAGTGGACCTGACCGTCCTCACCTGGCATGGGATAGCCGGGAAACCACCAGTCCCCAATGGCAACACCATCACTGACAGATGTGCCTCCGACTCGATAGACAACGACACCCGACCCACCCTGGGCGACATAGTGCTGTGTCGAGCGCACCTGTAGTGAGGGTGGAGTCAGTCGTACAGGAAGGGTGATTTCTTGAAGTCGAGGTTCTGGGTGTCGTGCCCACGTAGGGGCCGGCCACGCTGAGACACGTACCGTTCCCTCTCCAGTTCTCAAACCATCGATGATCTCTGAGCCGACTTCGAAAGGAATTTGATCTCCTTTTGTCACTGGCCCCCAGAACTTCCAGGCGGGTCGTGGCTCGTAGATCTTCGCAACGAGCTCCTCGACACGTTCTCCTTGCACAAACTCGATCAACACCTTGGAGAGGCCTCTCTTCGGCTCTTCGACGGCAACCCTGAACGGTGTTCTCTTGCCAATACCCGGTAGCTCCGACTCGATCTCGATCTCGGGCGTTCCACCAACCCGAAAAGTGACAACAGCGGCGGCCACCAAGCCGAGAAACAGGGCCATCCACAGAAATCGCCTACGTCGACGAGGACGTTCTTCACGTCCCAACTCAGCTCCTTGTTTCAAATTATCTTCTCTCGAATTCTCGCCGACAAAATGTCCATGATCCAGACCGTAACGGCGATTAGCAGAACAAGTGTCCCTACCTCACCCCACTGGCCGAGGTCGACTCGCGGCTTGAGAATGTATCCGATTCCACCGCCGCCGACAAAGCCGATGATCGTCGACATTCGAACATTGATGTCCCAACGGTAGATGGTAAAGGACAGGAACGGGGGAATCACCTGGGGTACGACACCATATCTCAAGACTTGGAGAGTAGAAGCCCCGGTTGCCGTGATGGCGTCAACCGGACCAAGATCGATGTTCTCGATCTGCTCCGAGTAGAGTTTGACGAGAGCGGCGATGGAGTGGACCCAAAGCGCCAAGACGCCCGCAAAAGGCCCGATGCCGACCCACGAAATGAAAATCAGCGCCCAAACCAGCGGCTCGACCGCGCGGGTGAAGTTCATCCCCGCTCGGACGAAGGTATAGGTTAGCCGCGACAGTCTGGTGCCTCGGGTCAGATTCCTAGCAGCGAAGAACGAGAGGACAAATGCCACCGGGATCGCGAACGCCGTAGCCATGAAAGCCAGGAAGATCGTCTGAACCAGGAGGACAAGCCCCTGGTGCAGAACCGTGCTCGAAGGATTGAGTAGCCCGCTGACGATATCTGCGGCCTTGGAGAATTGGGTCAAGAACGTGACCAACTGAACTTCAGTGATCAGCCAGCCGGTAAACAGCGTGATCTCGATAAGAAGCACTGCAAACCAACCCCGCAGGGTTTGATTCCACGGGAGATGAACTGGCTCCTTTTGGCTCATCACCAGCGACTGTCCAGGCGACGGGCCTACCAGCCCCGACGTCGACTGCCATAGGATCGCCAACGTCAGTGCCGCCACGAACGCCCAACCGTAGTGCAAGAGGTCGAGGCTCTCTTCAGGCGAGACCAGCAAACCGGTCGGCCCTCTCCGTCCCGAGAAAACCACCGTCAAAAAGTCGACCATCACAACCATAAGCGTTATCAGAAGCACGTCTACGGCAACCGCGCGCACGCGTTTCATCGCGAGCACCAGGGCGCTTGGATTCTGATCTAGTGCTGTCGAGTTTCGACTCATGACGTCATCACCGATCTAGATGGCTACTGGGCTCGGCATCTTCTCCGTAGATTTGTCGAAATGTGGCCGCATCGAATCGCTCTGGCTTTCCCTCATACACCACCTGACCGTCTCTTAGCGCGATAACTCGGCTGGCGTAGCGTTCGATCAGATCGATGTCATGGAGAGTGCAGAGAACCGTCATGCCTTCCTGCTGATTCAAGGATTCGATCTGCCGCATCACCGAATGGCGAAGCGCAGGGTCGAGAGAAGCGACTGGCTCATCCGCGAGAATCAGCTCGGGCCGCTGCATAAGGGCTCGCGCGATGGCCACGCGCTGTTGCTGCCCGCCCGATAAGGCATCGGCTCGGCTTGCCCCTCGATCACCAAGCCCAACCCGCTCGAGGCTGGTCTGGGCCCTGACTCGCTCCTCCTCGGTGAACCGTACGAAAAGACTGTTGATCAGAGGCGCCCGACCCAATGAACCGGACAACACATTGATCAGAACCGAGTGGCGTCGGATCAAATTGAACTGCTGAAAAATCATTCCTATCCGGGTCCGCAAGGCTCGCAGATCGGCACCCTCCGAATCGGTTATCTCTCGGCCAGAGATCCAGATTCTCCCCGCGGTCGGATCCTCGAGTCGGTTGATGCATCGAAGCAAGGTCGATTTCCCCGATCCAGAGAGACCGACTACGACAACGAACTCCCCAGGGTAAACCTCGATACTCACATCGTCCAAGGCTACAATCCCACCCGGAAACACTTTGGAGAGATTTTCGACCCGGACGGCCATATTCGACGTGCTCGCTTCGGCGACCTCGGAGCTCAACCTGAACCTCCCTTGCGCCTCTCGAGCTTCTCCTCTTCCTGTTCGAGCAGTAGATCAGCGCTCATCCCAGCGGCCTCCAGAGCGCTACGAAACTCGTCGAAGTCACCATCACTAGCCCTCTCGACATCGACACCTGCAAGCAGGTCGAAAAACGCCGCCTGTCCTTCTGTAGTCTCGAGAAACCGCCCAAACGACTCCTCGAACTTCAACCAAGTTTTTTCCGGAAAGCCACGACGTACCGCGCACAAATCGTTCGGGATTGGGTCCGTAAGAGCTATGACACGCAGGTCGTTTACAAAGGCCATTCGCCGTTCGGGTTCTGCCATCCTCTTGAGCAGCAGATAGCGGGCATCACCTACAAGAAGGCCATCCTCTCGCTGCTGCCGACTCGGTGGAGAGTAAAAGGCCGAACCTCCGAGGGCTTT
Source organism: uncultured Polyangiaceae bacterium (assembly GCA_964195975.1). Taxonomy (GTDB): domain Bacteria; phylum Acidobacteriota; class Thermoanaerobaculia; order Multivoradales; family JAHEKO01; genus CAXMQZ01. The sequence goes on from CAXMQZ010000115.1 coordinate 21,434, forward strand.
CTCATCCCATACCGCTTGCACGACGTTCGGGTGACCGCCAGCGTAATACACCCTTCCAAGCGTGACGCCGAACTTATCCAGCAGTAGACGAGGAAAAATGTGACCTGACGTAGACGTCACATCGGAGAAGGCGAATCTTTGACCGGTAAAGTCCTCGAGGCGTCGCACTCCCGAGTCGGTTCGCGCATAGACACATCCGTAGTAGACATTCGCTCTCTCTGAGACCGACTCCTCGGTCATAAAGATGATCTTCGTAGAATCAACGACTCCTAGGCGTTCGTACTCCAATTCCTTGCGCCCGTCGCCCACAAAATCATTGGGGCCGGAATAGACAAAGGAGCTTGCCGCCGCGTCGATCCGGCTTGGCGCTTCGACCAGCATTCGCACGGCCTCCTTGTCATTCAAGGCGACCACCTCTTGCCACCCAGGTGCCTCTACATCGAGCCGAGCCACGACTTTCTCGCGCAACTCCGGCTGGAGAGATTCCGGTATGACAACTCGAAGGCCTGCAAGATCTGCTACCTGTTCGGGCTGTCTGTCTCCTGAGCGGGCTATGAGCACAGCGAACTTCTCGGCAGAGCGCACTACCTTCAGCCGAGCTTGGGTACCATACCGGGAGTTCGCTATCACGTAGGCGAAGGCTGGCATCCAGGCCACATCGGCTTGACCGGAACCCAGAGCTTGAATAACTGCGGCATAGCTTGTTGGCACTTCCGAGCGCAGCACAAGACCGGTATCCCGGCGGATGAACCTGGCCAGATCGTCACCACGCTGCACGAGGGTGCCCTGTTCCACCGACGGAACGAAAAGCATTCGAATGACGTTCGAACCAGTCGCTTCGAGGTTGGCCCGCCGGGTGAGTCCCCAGACAAACCAAACAAAAAGCAGGACCACCAGACTCCACCCGATCCTGGATTTCCAATGGATCTTGGAGACAGAGGTCGTCATGGTTATCGACTGCTGGATTTCTTCCCTAGTCTAGTCGTCCGCCCATTGCTGAAGCCGAGTCTAGTCGGTTCTCGAGGCTGCCGCAAAGACAAACGTGTAACAAATTGCGTGGTATCCTGCAGAGTACTACAACGCCCGAAGAGCCCCGATTGCTCCATGAATAACCAGGCCGTCTTGAACATACCCTCGGTGAGCGACCTCGCAGAGGCTCACGACCGGATTCGACCTCATATTCATCGAACTCCTATCCTCACTTCCACCTTTGTCGACGAAGCCTCTGGCGCCCGAATTTTCTTCAAATGTGAGAATCTGCAACGAATAGGCGCTTTCAAGATTCGAGGGGCATGTAATGCGATTCTGTCGATGTCCGACACCGATTTGAGCCAAGGAGTAGTGGCACACTCATCGGGCAATCACGCTCAGGCTGTGGCTCTCGCAGCAAGGATTCGAGGAGCCTCTGCGACTATCGTCATGCCGTCGAATTCCGCCAAGGTGAAGCTAGCTGCAGTTCGAGATTACGGGGCTAACGTTGTTCTCTGTGAGCCCACTGCCGAGGCGCGCGAAGTGGAGACTGCCAGGGTTGTCGCTGCCACCGGCGCAGCGTTGATCCATCCGTTCAACGACCCTCGAATTATCTGCGGCCAGGGAACAGCAGCCAGAGAGCTGTTGCAGGATGTGCCCGACATCGATCTGCTTCTGGCTCCAGTCGGTGGAGGTGGACTCTTGAGCGGTACGATTCTGGCTGCGCAAGAGCACGCTCGAAGGCCAGATGTCATCGGAATCGAGCCAACCGAAGCCGACGACGCCTTCCGATCCTTCAAATTGGGTGAGCTCCAGCCGTCGACCGACCCAAAAACGATCGCTGATGGTCTTCGAACCGGACTCGGGAACCTGACGTTCTCCATGATCCGTTCGGGTGCCGAGGCGATCGTGACGGTCGAGGAAAAGGAGATCGTCGATGCCATGCGAGCTCTCTGGATGCGAATGAAGATCGTTATCGAGGCCTCCGCTGCCGTACCGGTTGCGGCGATCCTTCAGCACAGAGAGGATTTTGTGGGAAAAAGAATCGGCGTCATCCTGTCGGGTGGTAACGTCGATCTAGACGACCTCCCGTGGCTCGGATGAGCTCTGGTCGGAGTCTAGAATCAGCCTGCGACCTCATGCCTCCGGATCGCTGCCCAACTTCTTGTAGGCCACCGCCAGCCGAGAGACGAGATCTGACTGATCCTCTTTGAGCCTCTCGACCAGCCGGCCGCGGCTCTTCAATTTGAAAAACTGGCGGATGTCACTCCACGACCCCCTGAGACGCTCGCGAATCAGCATTCCCAATCCTCCAACGATCGGTGTTAGCAACAGAACGATCCATCCGGACAACGGGCCCCATTGCCACCATGAGAGCCCGGCAAGGGTCAGAATCCAGACCAAGTAGAGAGGTGCCCCGATGAGAGCTTTGTAAGTGGAGCGCTGATCCTCGTCGGGGGCTATGGCCCGAATTACCCAATCCGTAACTACAAAGGGCGGCAAAAAAAGGAGATGCCCGACAACCGCAAGAACAAGGGCCATGGGGAGCAATAGGTGAAGACGTCGGGCGGCCCAACGAATACTCGTCGACAGGTCGGTCCTGACCGAGAGATCGATTGCACGAAGGCCAAGACGAGAAAGACGATGCCGATGAGTCGTCACCCGGTCGGCCAAGTCCTGCCAATCGTCGTTGCCGCTCCTACGAAGGCTGGAAAGCGCCTCCGATACCACCTGTGATCGTCGCACTCGCTCCAGCCGGTCAGCCGTTGGGTCTTCGCTGGCAGTCCAAATCGCCTCGACCGTTTCGATCAGTGGTTGATCCTCCCAGCGTTCCAGATTGACCGTCACCTCCCTCAGAGCTGCATCCAGTCTTTCGGTGAGCGCACGAACGGCCTCGCGATCCTTCGCGCCGCGGCCAGCCAAATCACTCCATTCGACAGGATCGCCTCGCAAAGCAAGTGCGCTCGAGCGAAACACGCCTTTGTCCCTCAGCAAAAGACCGATCGGGACCAATGGGAAAACCGTCTGATTCCGATCGTAGTATCCGAGCGCCATACGGGCCACGCCGGTCTTCAATGGAATTAGAGAAGGCTCGGAGTGACTGGCGCCTTCTGGGAAAACTCCGATGGCAGCGCCCCCACCCAGACGCTCGAAAACCGAATCGAAGGTTTTGACATTCTTGTCGGCAGCCTCAACCACTTCATGGCTTCGGTGAACGGGAATCGCACCCGAGGCTCTTACCAGCCAACCGACTCGACGGTCGGAAAAAAGCGTCGACTTGGCCAAGAATTGGACGGGTCTCTCTGCCGCTGCGACTACAAGAGCGGGATCAAACAGCGAATTTTGATGATTGGCTACTAGAAGAAGCGGTCCGGAGCGTGAGGGCCGAGGCCCCTCGACGCTATATCGATAGAACACCCGGCAGGCGAAGCTCGACAGAACCGAAAGGGCCGGCAGCAACCACATAATCTATCTCCCAGCAGTCCTAATACCTTCCTTTTCGTCGACCTTGGCCAATACGATCCAGCCGGCCGCGAGCAATATGAAGACAATCGAGATCCCGGCTCGTTGTGTGTTGAACAAACCGGTAAGAACCCCAAAAAAGAACGGACCCAGAAAGGCAGTCAGCTTCCCGGAAAAAGCAAAGAAACCAAAGAACTCGGTTTCCTTGTCCGGGGGCACAAACCGCCCCATCAGCGAACGGCTCGCTGCCTGGTTCGGACCCACAAAGATACCTACGAGGATTCCAGCAACCCAGAACCAGAATCGATTTGGCGCCACTACCGCAATCAAGGTCGCGATACTCAGTCCGACCAGTGTGATCTGGATCGTGATCTTGCCTCCAATACGATCATCCACGAAGCCCATGACGAACGCCCCGAGGCCCGAAGTCACATTCAGCACTATGCCAAAAATCAGAATCTCCCGTGTGTCGAATCCGAAGGTGCCTGCAGCGTAGATGCCGGCAAAAGCGAATATCGTTACAAGACCATCGTTGAACAACAGTCTAGCCAGCAGGAATCGAATAATCTGACGGTATTGCCGAATCTGGTGAAACGACTCCCTGAGCTGTGCTACCGAGTTGCTCAACAGACCGCCACTCGTGCTTACCTGGGACTTGTCTTCCTTGACCCACAGCATGAATGGCAGTGAGAAAAGGGCGAACCATCCTGCCACCAGAAGGTTGGTAGCGCGGATGCTTTCGCCGTTCTCTTTTGAAAAACCGAACCACGGCACCTCCGGCTGTATCAATGTGACCAAGGCAACGACAAGAGCCAGCAGAGCACCGACGTAACCCAAAGCCCAGCCGTATCCGGATATCCTGCCGATGCGATCCGGTGGTGCGATATCGGGCAAAAAGGCGTTGTAAAAGACCATCGCGAACTCGAAGCCGATATTGGCCACAACAAACCAGATCAAAGCCTGGATCGCATGACCGGGTAGGATGTCGTACAAAACCACGGTACCTACGATGCACAGGCCACTGGAAAGAATGAGAAACTTCTTTCGGAATCCACCTCGATCGGCCAGGGCACCGAGAACGGGTGAGGCGAAGGCCACGATCAGTGCCGTAATCGTGACCCCCCGAGACCAGAGAACGGTGCCCTGGATCGGATCTGAAGCGATTACCCGAACAAAGTACTGACTGTAGAGAAACGTTACGACCAGGGTTGTGAAGGGTGAATTCGCAAAATCGAATAGCGCCCACGACCAGATAGCTCTGCGGCTGTAGCTGCTCGTGACACTCATGGGCGATCTCCTGACAAATCAGATTCAGGTCTCATCATCGAGAAGACGAATCGTATCCTCACGATTGGGCACCAGACAGAGAAACTCGAATGGCTCCTCGACCACGGAGTACGAATGTGGCGTGCGAGCCGGAATAAACACGGCATCGCCGGCTCGGACGTCGAAACTTTGATCTCCGATCGTGATCACCGCTCTACCTTTGAGCACAAACTGTTCATGCTCGACCTCGTTTGTGTGCCGAGGCATCCCACCACCCTCGCCCATTACAAATCGGCGCATTGCAAAGTTGGGAGCACTATCGGAAGGTCCAATCAGCACCTGCATTTCAGTCTCGTTCCCCTCGCTAACTTCTCGAAGATCGATTGAGCTCGAGCCCTTGACAACTCCTCGCGCCATCGACTCCGGTCCTTCCTGATCTGGTCCGTTCAAAGCTTGGCTCCTCGGCTGATCTTGTTGGCAGGTTTGCTGCATTATAGGTTGTTCACCCACCGGCTTCGCTTTCTGGGTGTGGAGCAGCTTACCTCTCGGCGAGCTCGTTGGAATAGAATAGGGCTGTTCCGAACTACGGCAACTCTCCTTATTGGCTCGATAACGGATGCTGAGAGAACGCGCACGAATCGTCGCAGGTGGCCTGTTCACAGTTGATCTGCTTCTGGTCGCAGGCGCCTTTTTTCTCTCTTTCTGGCTGAGGAGCAGCGTCCTACCCCGGCTTGGGGTTGCAGAGACTCATCTCTATCCACTCAGTCTCTATCTCCCGTTGCTGCCGGTCGTACTGTTCATTTGGGGGGTCCTGGTACTCCGATTCAACCTCTATCACTCCCGGAGAACAACCCCCTTACAAGCGGAGGCCTGGGACATTGTTCGGATGTCCGTGATAGGTACTCTGTTTCTCGTTCTTTTCATCTACTCGTTTCGTATCGATGAGAGGCTTCTGGGGCCGGACAAGATAAGTAGACTATGGATTTTCTTGTTTGCGTTGCTGGTTACTTTATTTCTGCTCGTGAGGATGGTCATCATCCGATTGACGGCCCGATCCGTCAGGCTTGAAGGGTACAACTTCCGAACCGTGCTCCTGGCTGGCACCAACCCAACAGCACTCAGAATCGCCGAGAGCATCCAATCCCACCCCTATTGGGGATACCGAATTATCGGCTTCGTCCGTGAACGATCGAGCGACGACGAGAGTAGTCTTCCACCAGATCAAATCCTGGGGACGCTGGAGGATATCCCGGATATCGTCGAGCACTACCCGATTGACGAAGTGATCTTCGCGCTTGGCCGCCAACAACTGGACCGACTCGAGAATATTCTTCTTGGTCTTGAAGAGCAGGGAATTCGCGCCCGATTGGCTCTCAATCTCTTCCCCCACGCAAAGGCCCGAGTAGAGGTCGGAATACTCGATGAGATACCAGTACTTACCTATTCGACTACCCCATCGAGCGAGTTGGCGCTGCTGGGCAAGAGAGTCATGGATATTGGGATCTCGCTGGTTCTACTAGCCGTCGCGTGGCCCGTCATGTTGATCATCGCGACCGCTCTCAAAGTCTTCGATGGCGGCAGTGTCCTCTATCGCCAAACACGGTGTGGGCTTCACGGCCGACGATTTACACTCTACAAGTTTCGAACCATGGTCAAAAACGCCGATCGTCAACAAGAAGAGCTCGCGCACCTCAACGAAATGACCGGACCGGTGTTCAAACTTCGACGAGACCCCCGCGTGACCCAAATCGGGCGCCTGCTTCGCAGACTCAGCCTCGATGAGCTGCCGCAGCTGTGGAACGTGCTCAGAGGCGACATGAGCCTGGTCGGGCCTCGACCACCAATACCCCAAGAGGTGTCGGCCTATGAACGCTGGCAGCGACGGCGGTTGTCCATGCGTCCAGGGCTGACCTGCCTTTGGCAGATTCACGGCAGGAATAAACTCGATTTCGACCGTTGGATCGAGCTCGATCTGGAATACATCGATAATTGGTCGCCATTACTCGACCTCAAGATTCTCGCCAAGACCATTCCCGTCGTACTGACTGGACGCGGTGCTTCTTGAAACGCGTAGACTGAAGATTGAGGTTCTTGCCTTTTGAGAAAACTGAACGCAGCCTTGCGCCTTCGATACAGGCTCGAGTATGTGGCGTACTGGGCAACCAAGGCGACTCTCGCCATGTTGCCAGCCTCCGCGATTCGAAGCCTTGGTCCTTTCTTGGGCCGGCTTGGCTATCGACTGGACCGACGACACCGGAAGGTGGCAGACGAAAATCTTCAGCTGGCATTTCCCGACATGCAAAAAGACGAGCGTGAGGCCTTGGCCCTCAGTGCATTCGAAAACTTCGGAAGCTCGCTCGTGTCGGGAATCGCATACTGGCGGCTGAGCAAGCTGGAGTTCCAGGAACGGCTCGAAATGGTGAACGTGCATCACATCCTTTCGGCTGAAGCCCGGGATCGAGGTGTCATCTTCTTGACCGCCCATCTCGGGAACTGGGAGGCACTTCCGCAACTGACTGCCATACGCAACAGACCGCTGTCCTTCGTCGTCCGTCCGCTCGACAATCCGTTTATCGAAAGGGATCTCAAGCAGGTACGAGAGCGATTTGGCAACCAACAAATTTCCAAGCGCTCCGCTGCGCTCAAGATGATGAGGGTTTTGCGAAACAAAGGACGGGTCGGCATCCTAATCGATCAACGGGTTCATCCAAGAGATGGGAAGGCCTATCCTTTTTTCGGACATCCAGCATTTACGACTCTGTTGCCGGCACAGCTCTCACTGCGAACAGGCGCATCCGTGGTTCCGGTCTTCGCACTGCCAAAGGATGGTTGGCGCCGATTTCAAATCGTTATCACCGAGCCGATCTATCCACCCGACGAGCCCACCCGATCCTCGGCAGATGACCTCACCATCCAGTATCTCGACGTGATGGAGAAGGCCATCCGGAAATACCCAGAGCTGTGGCTCTGGATGCACCGACGGTGGAGAGTGAACCCTACAAGGAAGAAGCCGTCGAAACGCCCCGAGTCCGGTGGGCGCAGCAAATCACAGCGGTCAGTCGACGCCGTAACCGAAGCCGAGCGGCCAACCGTGGCCACTGGGCACCCGTCCGAGTAGCCAATGCAGCTGCGCTTAGGGCTGACTCTTTCTTAGTTTTTCGACCTGAACGTCTTGAGCACCTCGCGATGCTCCGAGTAGACCGAGCGAGCCTCGACAAACTGTCGATGGGAAAAACCAAGCTCGCTGGCAACCTGGCGGATCTGGGCCTCTTCCACACCCGATATCGATTGATCCGCAGCCGAGACAGCGAATAGACAGTCCAACAACTCTGCTCGTTGAGCGGCGTCGGAAACTCGAACGAACTCTCGAGTCACCAAGAAATTCTCGGTCCCGCCGAATAGCCGATGCTGACTCTTCGCTATCTGCACCACCAACACAGCTTGATCCTCTGGCAGGTGACCCAACTTTTGAACGATCTCCTCCATCGACTGGGTTTCG
>CAXMQZ010000116.1:0-3353 GCA_964195975.1 uncultured Polyangiaceae bacterium
GCCTTCGTTACCAAGGTTTCCGGGTCGAGACCGTCAAAGGGATAGGTGCTGATCCCGATTGATCCGGAGATGCTGATCGCCTGATCGCCGGTGTCTATCGGTTCCTCGAAGGCATCGAGCAGTCGTTTTGCCACGATGTCCGAGTCACCCGACTCGAGCAGTTCTTCTACGACGAGCATGAACTCGTCACCACCCAACCGGCATACCGTATCCAGTCCCCGAACGCAATTTGTCAGGCGCTTCGCAGCACCTTGCAAAACGCGGTCGCCGACGCTCTGTCCGAAGGTGTCGTTGATCTGTTTGAACTCATCGAGGTCGAACATCAGAAGGGCAAACGGTCGTTTCTCGCGCGCGGCACGATTGACGGCGCGCTGCAGTCGATCGTGAAGAAGTGACCGGTTTGGCAGACCGGTGAGTGGATCGTGGGTAGCAAGATGTTTGAGCTCTTCTTCCGCACGAACTTGCTCGGTGACGTCGCGGGCTACCAAGACCTGTCCCATCGCCTGTCCATGTCGATCCTTCACAGCCGACGTGGACACCCGCAGACGCACCAGGTCCCTATTTTTCCTGCGATACCTCAGCTCTAGATCACGGCTACCATCACTCGAGACAAGCCTACGAACCGTTTCGGCCTCGGTAGCGTCCTCGGTCTCGAAGAGGTCATGCAGTCTCGCCCCTCGGAGCTCCGACTCCCGGGCCGACAGCAACTCCTCTGCGGCTCGGTTTACACCCACGATTGTCTGTCTGCGGCTGAGCAGGATGACCGCGTCCGCCATGGTCCTCAGCACATCCGAGGCTACAGTGGCTGGAGTCAGTATCATCACCCTGTACCTCGAGATCGCATACCAAATCATCACTACCCAGAAAGCCGTGAACAGATGCGCGATGTTGGGAACCGAGCGGACGCCGATATAGGGAAGCAGTATCCCCGACACCGAGATCACCGCGATGATCGGCACTCCGGTAGAGAGAATCAGCCACGCCTGCCGTTTCTCCGCAATGAGCTCTGATCTCCGACTTCGAGCGACTACGAAACCAAGACCCAACAAGATCCAAGCCAAAAAGTAGACCATGTAGGTCACAAACGTGAAGGTAAGTGGCCCATAGACGTCCGACCAGCCGAAGTCCGTCCAAACAAAGTCGACCACGCTGAGGGTCCCGGACAGCCCATGAAACAGGAAGTAGAAGCTGGGTAGATAGATCGCTACGAGTACCGCCGGCTGGCCCAGTCGGTTTCGACTTCGGGAGACCAGTAACAGAAAATGCAGTATCAACGCAGGCGAGAGAGTCCAGCCCACGGATGAGAGGTTGAACCAGAACCACGCCGTCTCTTTGTCTCCCGCTCCGCGGAAAAACGTGTACGAGAACGACCAGAACAGAAAGGACAGGCAAATCAGCGAGAAGATCTGGTTGACTCGAGCCCTCGGGTTGGATTTGAGGATATAGCCACCCAGCCAAAGAAATAGCGCTGAGGCCAATATCGAGCAAAGCGAGAGCAGGTGGACGGCATCGTTCACTCTTGAATTGTAGGGATCTTCTGCGTTTTCTCTTGTGGCGCACTGCATTGATCAACAAACAGGTCTTCGTCGTTGAACTGGCTACTAGGCGAAACTCGAGAGTCGAATCTTGTTAACCAAACACCTGGACGATCGTCGTAAGGTGTGTAGGAACAAGGAATTCGAGTAATGTCATCAGCCAGAGCACCGAAAGAGGGAGATTGAGATGAACGAACTTATCCCCGTATTGGCTCCGATAGGAATATTGGCGGTCATCGGATGGTGGTTCAAGATTTTTCTGACCAACCGAAGAATTCAAAAGATGGCCCAAATCCAGGCGGATCTGCAGAAACAACTCATTGAAAAGTTCGACTCGGCCCAGGAGCTCAAGATGTATCTGGAGAGCGATGCGGGTTCGAAGCTCATGCAGTCGGTGGCACCTGCGAAAGGATCTCCCTACGGCAGAATCCTCGGCTCGATTCAGTCGGGGCTAATTCTGTCTTTGGGCGGCCTGGCCTTGCTGCTTATGCGCTTGCAGATGCCAGACATGAATGCAGACGAGAGCTGGGCACTGCTCTTTATCGGAGGATTGGCTCTGGCGTTGGGTTTGGGCTTTCTCCTCTCGGCCACCGCAACCTACCAACTGTCGAAGAGCTGGGGCCTGGTAAACGGCCATCAGGAGACCGAGAGCTGACCCCCAGAATCAATTTCTTTGCTTGTTTTGAAGAGATCTAGGAATCGATCAAGCTATGTTGTGGTCAATGCATGTCGCCGGAGGCTTGGCTCTTGAAAATGAGCTCGAAGCAACTGGCTCGAGTCTCGAGGACTGCCGTGTAATGGACGAGAGTGCGTTTCGCGATCTCTATGCCCGGACGGCCCGACCGATCTGGGTCTATCTTGCTCGCTCTTGTGGCAATGACGCGCTTGCAGACGATCTTCTGCAGGACACCTATTTCCGAATGATCCGATCAGGCTTCGAGCCCGAGAGCGATGATCACGCGCGAAACTTTCTGTTCAAAGTTGCATCCAATCTGTTGAGAGACCACTTCAGATCCTCCAAGAGAAGCCCGTTGCCCCTCGAGATCAACCCGGCCATCGAAGGCGGTCAGCAGCGATCGGTGTTGAGCAGCGATGTTCAAAAACTTCTGCGGGAATTGAAGCCTCGGGAGCGGGAGCTGCTGTGGCTAGGCCACGTAGAACGATTTAGCCACAAAGAGATCGGCCGAATCATGGACCTCAAGCCAACCAGCATACGACTTCTCTTGTTTCGAGCGAGGAAGAAGCTGGCAGGAAAACTCCAAGAGGCGGGGCTGGGACCCGAGGTGATGCCATGACCACCAACTGCGCTCGGACTCGAGAGGCGTTGGCCCAGAGCCGGGACAACTCAGTCCCTGACACTCTGCGTGAGCACATAGAAAATTGCTCGATCTGCACCGATGCCCTAGCGACCGATCGATTCATGCAGCTGACCCAGAAGGGGCTTCCCCAACTCAATCAACTGCCAGACCCGACCACGATCTGGTGGCGATCCCGCCTCTTGGCCCAGGAGGGGAAGCTCAAGCGAGCTACGATGCCGATACGGATCCTCGAGCACGTCGCTTTTGTGGCAGGTGCCGCCGGTATTGCTACTGGGGCTGCTCTGGTCTGGCCCTCCCTCAGATCCAGCGCAGCTTCCTTGTTTTCTTCTCTTGCCTCTGGCGCACAAAGCGCCGCGAACGCATCGTCAGCCTCTCAAGCTCTGCTTTTCGGCACGGTCATCCTAGGCATGATTGCCTTGGGTCTCTACACCCAGTGGGCTGAAGAGTAGAAGTCCTAGCGGTAGATCAGCCTCCGCCCAGGAGACCCTTCTTGAAAGCA
>CAXMQZ010000117.1:0-48847 GCA_964195975.1 uncultured Polyangiaceae bacterium
GGAGTGGGCCGCGACGGAACAGGGTCAGGTCCACGCCGCGACCCCGCTGATTCACATCGAGAAGATCGGCGACAGTGACCCGATCCCGCTGCCGCAGGGTGAACGCCCGCTGTCCGGATTGAAAGTACTGTCGATGGTGCATGCGGTCGCGGGCCCCTGTGTGGGTCGAACGCTGGCCATGCAGGGGGCCGAGTGCATGAACCTGAACATGCCTGACTGGGTGGAGTGGGGGAACTTCTTCTTTACCGCCCAGGCCGGCCAGCGACAGGCCTATCTCGATGCGCGCAAGCCGGAGAATCGCAAGCTCGTCTACAAGCTGGTGGAGGAGGGCGACGTGTTCGTCGAAAATCTCCGCCCCGGTGTTGCGGACGGCGAGGGGTACTCACCGGGAGCGCTGGCAGAGCGCAAACCCGGCGTTATCTATGTAAGTGTCAAGCTGAACACGCATGAGGGCCCTTTTACCAACTGGCCGGGCTATGACTTCAGCGCCGGCGGCATCGCCGGTCTCTACACGGCCGAAGGCACGCCGGACCGGCCCCTGCCGCCGCAGCAGGTCAACGTGGTCTGCGACATCATGACCGGTTACCTGGGCGCCATCGGCGCCAAGGCCGCGCTGCTTCGTCGCGCCAAGGAAGGTGGAAGCTACGTGGTTCGTGTGACCCTGACGCAGTGTGTGCAGTACATGAGCAGCCTCGGGTTCAACGACAAGCGTGTGATCGAAGATTACGAGAACCTCGGCGAAGAGCACCAGATCATGAAGCCCGAGCTGGTCACAGGCATGACGGCCTTTGGCGAGTACACGCGGCCGGCTTCGCAGGTTGAGATGTCGAAGACCCCACAGTCTTGGGATGATCCCATGCTGTACATGCAGGGCGCCAGTCAGCCGGTTTGGACGACGGACGCGCTGGGAAAACAACTTTGATCTGAGGAGTCACCGCCGGCCACCCTGGCCGATTTCGTGTCCGCCGGGGCGCGCCGGCACGAACAGCCAATGGACCAGCGAGATCTTCTACCGATCGCAATTCACCGGCCATGTACAGATCACCCCAGGTGTTCAGGTCACGGTCAACCCGTCGTTCAATGACGAAAAAGATGCGATCTGGGTGGCCAGCGCGCTGCGGATGCGCGTGGCGTTCTAGCCTCGAGTAAGTCGAACCGCATGATAGCCTGATTTCAAGAATGGCCAAGTCAATTTCGACTGTTTCTGACACTGACCCGATCTCAGCCTCGGTTCGCGCTGGCATCCTGCGGAAGATGGAGCCTCGGCGCAAGGTGGAGTTGGTCGAGGATGCAAACCGAACCAGTCGGCTGCTGGCTCTGGCCGGAATTGCCGTTCGCCATCCCGAGCTCACGATCAAGGATCGTCAGCGCATATTGATGGATCTCGTTCTCGGCAAGGATCTAGCTCGCCAAGCCTACGGACCCACTCCTGATCTCAAAAACCGATGACGCCATCAGAACCGGAGGCATTGCAGGTAGCCTTCTTGGTGTTCGACGTTCTCGACTCGCTCGGCCGGCGATACCACCTAGGCGGCTCCTATGCCAGCTCCATTCATGGCATTCCGCGCCAAACCCATGACATCGACATCGTCTCCTATCTTCAATTAGGAGACGAGGAAGATATCGAGCTCGAGCTCGCCGGTGAGTTCTACTGTGATCGAGAGCAGATCGCGGAAGCCATTTCCAGAGGAAGCTCTTTCAATCTCGTTCACCTCGAATCAGGAGTGAAAATCGACATCTTCCCCCAAGGCGACTCCGCTTTCGACAACGACGAGCAAGAGCGAAGGCAGATTCTGAGCCTGGGTGATCCGCCCCGCGACGTCCCGGTCAAATCAGCCGAGGACACCATTCTTCGAAAGCTCCAGTGGTATGAGCTAGGAGGCGAAGTGTCCGATCGGCAGTGGGGAGATGTGATCGGAATCATCGAGACCCAACAGGATCAGATCGATCTCGAATACTTGCGTTCCCAGTCCGAAAAGCTCGGACTAGAGGATCTGCTGGAGAAAGCTCTAGCCGACTAGCGCCCTGCAAACCGAATCGAATGCCCGCGGACATCACGAGCCTCAGTATGCTGCTTCAGCACGTTATCTTGAGTTGCCCCTCCCACCAAGAGCGGCTCCAGGGCCTAGCCTGCATTTCTCACCGGCCTCGTCGCGAGACGCCGTAGATGCTTGCAAATGCAAGGCTTGCAAGAAAGGAGCCCGCAAGCGTACTCGAAGTACGCTGAGGAGATCCGAGCGAGCGAAACGCCGCAAATGCAGCAGATACGGCGGCGTAGTAGAGGATTGGTGAGAAATGCAGGCTAGGTAGCGGCTGGAATTGTCGTGACACTCCAGAGAGGATGCGCCGTGTCGGGGGGCTACAGAACCGGCGCCAGGATACCGGCGGCATTTTCGCGCAAGCGCTCGGGCCATCTTCGCTGGCGCCACTGCGCCAGATCGACGCGAACCGACTCGTCGATATAGCTCTGTTGGACAGCCCGGAGCTTGCTGCTGAACACCCGGTCGAACGCCATCACACTGACCTCGAAATTGAGCTCGAAGCTGCGCCGGTCCATGTTCGAGGTGGCAACAACGCTCGTTGCCTGGTCGACGGTGATCGTCTTGGCGTGAAGTAGACCCTGCCGATACTCATAGATCACCACCCCGGCCTCGAGAAGCAGTTCATAGTAACTGCGGCTGGCGGCGGCGACGAGCGGCGAGTCGTTGCGGGCCGGCACGACCAACAGGGTGGAGACACCCGACTGCGCGGCCGAACAGAGAGCCGCCAGTGTTGTCTCGTCGGGAACAAAATAGGGCGTGGTCAGAACGATCTCTCGCCGCGCTTGCAACAGACCGACCTGGGTCAGAGCCACAAGAGCTCTGTTCTGGGCGAAGGGTCCCGTTCCGATCACTTGCACCGGCACACCCTCTTCGATTGGAGCCGGCGGCTCGGTCAGCAGATCATCGGCCGACTCCTCCACTGGCTCTTCCACTGGATCCTCCACCTCGAGCAGCCAATCCTCGGTAAAGAGGACTTGGAGATCGTGAACGGCGGGACCCTCCAACCGGATCATCAGATCGACCCAGGGTGCATACTTCGCCTTGATGGCAAATGCCGCGTCCGCGATGTTCTGGCTGCCCATCCAGGCCACCTTGCCGTCGAAGATCGCGATCTTGCGGTGATTGCGAATATCGATACGCTGCAGTCCAGAGCGCAAGAAACCGACGGGCATGGCCTCGGTAACACGCACACCGGCCTCTCTCATCTGCCGGCAGATCTCTGATTTCAGGAACACCTTCGATCCGTATGAATCGACCAGGACCCGACAGGTCACACCGCGGTTGGCGGCGCGCATCAGAGCCTCCCCGACCCTGGTGCCATTACTATCCGACAGCCAAATGTAGAACAGAAGATTGCAGCTCGATCTCGCCTCTTCTGTGTCCTCGACTAGCCCATCGATGGCGTGATCGGTCTCGGAGTAGAGTCGCAGAAGATTCCCGGGACGTGTGCCCGTACCTGAAACCGTCTCCGCCAAGCGTGCTATACGAGTTGCTTTTCCGAGCTCCGTGGAGCTCGGATCGATCGTGGCTACCGACATGGCAGCCTGAACTTCGATCTGGTCGCAGATGCTGCGATGGCGCTCGATTTTCTTGTGGCCCAAACGAATCTCGCCCAGCAGGAGGTAGAAAATCACCCCGACCACCGGAACCGCCAGAACCAAGATCAACCAGGTCAGACGGACCTGTGGCGAGCCCCGACTACGTAACAGGATCACGGCCGCCAGAGCGAGTTGAACTGCGACCTCGGCCAGGGCACCGAGCGCAAAGAAAGATCCCGTTTCAAACACCTCGAGAACACTTTAGCGCGAAGCTTCGGGAGAACCGATCGCGTTTGGGCAAATGGCGATAGAATGCCCGTCTTGTCGTCGTCCTGACGGCGGCTGTGTCAAGAATCACTGTTGCGGGGGGGGCTATGAGTGCGCGCAATGAGGTCATCGACGAGCTACTCGAGGTCACAGCTATTGCTCGAGGGGCACCGATGAGAAAACTATTCGTCGCCTGCCTTTTCGGGGTGCTATCAATCACCTCGGCCTTTGCGCAACTCGAAAAGGAAGCGGAGATTCTCGGCACGGAAACCGCGCTTGCCAAGAAATCGCAGAATCCGGTTGGCGATCTGATCAGCTTGCCATTCCAGAATAATTTGAACATCGATGTCGGTCCGGACGAGCGGACTCAGAACGTCCTCAACATTCAGCCGGTCATTCCGGTAAAGATAACCAAGAGCTTCAACCTGATCACCCGCACCATCCTGCCGGTGATCAGCCAGCCGGCGCCTGGCGACGACAGAACCTTTGGCCTCGGTGATACGAATTTCACCGGCTTCATATCCCCGAGGGATCCAGGCAAGGTTATCTGGGGTGTCGGCCCGTCAATCATCTTTCCCACCGCGACCGATGATGTCCTCGGCAGCGACAAGTGGAGTCTCGGCCCTTCGGCTGTCGTACTGACCATGCCCGGCTCATGGGTCATCGGCGGCCTAGTCAGCAATGTCTGGTCTATTGCAGGGGACCAAGACCGCGCTGACGTCAACCAGTTTCTGTTTCAATACTTCATCAACTACAACTACCCCAGCGGTTGGTACTTAACCACTGCGCCGATTGTCACCGCCAATTGGGAGGCCTCCTCGGGCAACAAATGGACCGTTCCTTTCGGTGGCGGTCTCGGCAAGGTTTTCAGGATCGGCAAGCAGCCAGTAAACATCAATAGTCAGCTGTTTTACAACGTAGAGACGCCCGAGAGCGGTGGCGACTGGCAATGGCGGTTTCAGATTCAACTACTGTTCCCCAAGTAAGAGACCTACTCCGCATTACGAAAGAGACATCATGATTCGACAAAGAAAACCTCGCTCGATTTCGACCCCTACCGTACTTGTCTTCATGGCGTTTTTTGCCGGCGCCATTTTCGCTCAGGAAGACGATGGCTGGCCGCGCGAGATCGCCGTCCCCGAAGGGGACATTGTTGTCTATCAACCACAACCCGAAGAAGCGGAAGGCAACACGCTCAAAGGGCGCGCCGCAGTTTCAGTCACCACACCTGGCGCCGAGAGCCCGATCTTTGGCACGGTCTGGTTTGAAGCCAAGGTGGCGACCGACCGTGAGAATCGCACCGTCGACATCATCTCGATGGATGTGACTAACGTCCGATTCCCAGAAGCGACCGATGAACAGGAAAACAAGCTGGCGACGATCCTGGAAAAGGAGTTCGAAGAACGAGATCTGACCATCTCGCTCGATCGTCTGATCACGAGCCTCAATCAGGCGGACATCCGACGCAAAGCCGGTGAGGGTTTCAACGACACGCCGCCAAAGATCATCGTCTCCAACGAGCCAGCGGTTCTGGTCTCGATCGATGGTCAACCGAAGATGCAAACGCTCGAAGGATCCGACCTCGAATATGTGGTGAATACCCCCTTCGTCATCATGAAACAGTCCAGCAAGAAGACCCTCTATCTCTACGCCGGCAGCGATGCCTGGTATCGAGCCGACTCTGTGATGGGGCCCTGGAGTGTCACCACGTCGGTACCCAAGCAGATCAAGGAAGCCGCCCCAAAGGATGAGGAGCAGTCCGAGGAGCTAACCGACGACAACAAACCGACCTCCACGACACCGCCAAGGATCATCGTCGCCACCGAGCCTTCCGAGCTCATCGTTATCGACGGCACGGCAGAGTACACACCGCTGTCGGGTGGCGAGTTGCTCTATGTCAGCAACACGGAAGACGATGTGGTGGTGGAGGTGGCGACTCAGAAACATTACCTGCTCCTGTCAGGTCGGTGGTTTGCAGCTCCATCGCTCAACGGACCCTGGGCTTTTGTTCGCTCCGATCAGTTACCCGAGAGCTTCTCTGCGATCGGGGAAGAGTCTGACATGGCCCACCTGCGCACCTGGGTAGCGGGCACAGACGAAGCCGAGGACGCAATTCTGGATGCCCAGGTACCGCAGACTTCCGCCATCAAACTGGACTCGACGACCGAGGTGACCTACGACGGCAAACCGCAGTTCGAAGAGATCCAGGGAACCGAGCTCGAGTATGCAGCCAACACCGCCAAGCAGGTCATCAAATACGAGAGCAAGTACTACTGTGTGGATGATGGGGTCTGGTACGTCTCCAGTAGCGCCACCGGCCCCTGGTCGGTGGCTACGGACATTCCGGATGCGATCTACGAGCAGCCTGCCTCGAGCCCGACCTACAACACGACCTATGTCTACGTCTACGACGCGACTCCGACGACGGTCTATGTCGGCTATTACCCCGGCTACACCTATAGCTATCCCTACTACGGCTCGCTGGTCTATGGCACCGGGTGGTATTACCGGCCCTGGTACGGTTCGTACTACTACCCGAGGGCCTCTACCTGGGGCTTCAGTGTCCGCTACAACCCCTGGTATGGCTGGAGTTATGGATTGAGCTACAGCACCGGGCGGTTTACCTTTGGCATCGGCTATGGTGGCTGGGGAGGGTACCGCGGCGGTTGGTGGGGACCGGTCGGCTACCGACCCTACGCCCGGGGATACAATCGGGGCTGGCATCACGGCTACGGAGCAGGCTACCGAGCTGGCTACGCCTCGGGTAGGCGTGCGTCGCACTACAGCAACAATCTCTATGCACGTCCCGCCAACCGAGACCGGAACACGGTGCAGCCACGGGCCAGGACCGCGCAAGCAGGCACGGCGCAGAATCGCGCCAACAATGTTTTCTCCGATCGTGACGGCAACGTCCACCGGAAAAACAACGATGGCTCCTGGGAGAGCCGACAGAACGGACAGTGGTCTAAAAGCGATGTCCAAGGCGCCGCTGGTGACCGCGCTGCGAGTGGTGGCGGAACCCGTGAACGTCCCTCACAGGGCGCGACAACGCCGACGACTCGACAGCAACCCACTACAAAGCCATCGACGACCCCATCGACCACTCGACAGCCGTCGACAAGCAAAAGTTCCTATTCAGGATCGAAAGCCTATTCGGGATCGGCGGGGGGTAGCTCTAGCCTCGATCGCCAGTATCAGAATCGCCAACGCGGCAGTACGCGAACCCAGAGCTACAACCGCAGCTCCGGTCGGAGCGGGGGCCGTGGTGGCGGGGGCCGCCGAAGGTAGAGACCTCGCGAGGCAACTACTTCGGGCTCGTAGGTGTCTAGTCCGAGGCGTCTTGTGTGGTTGTGTCGGATGGCCCGTAGTCTTCAGCCAGACTCGCACGGTAAAATGAGGATCTGTTTGCCATGGCTCTCAATTTGTCCTCATTGCCTGTTTTACCGCAAGGAGCCTCAAAATGTGCCGATGGGTAGCCTACTCGGGTGGATCTGTCTATCTGGAAGAGCTGATCTTCAAGCCACAGCATTCGCTGATCGATCAGAGCCTCGAATCGTTCAGAGGAACCTCGACGACCAATGGCGACGGTTTTGGCGTTGGCTGGTACGGATCTCGAGACGTTCCGGGGATGTTCAAAGAGACTCGGCCGGCCTGGAACGACCCTAATCTGAGAGACCTCTCAGCCCAGGTCGAATCGCCCTTGTTTCTGGCCCATGTTCGCGCCACCACGGGAACCGAGATTCAGCGAACCAACTGCCATCCCTTCCGGTATGGAAAGTGGTTGTTCATGCACAACGGTGAGATTCGTGGGTTCGAGAAAGTCCGCAGAGATCTCGCCATCGCCGTCGCACCGGACCTATACGCCGAGATCCGGGGCACCACAGACTCGGAGTTGATGTTCTATCTTGCCTTGACTTTCGGGCTCGAAAAGGACGTCGTTGCCGGCGTAGAACGAACGGTGGGCTATGTGGAATCTGTCGGGCACAATGCCGATATCGACCATCCGGTTCAGATGACGCTCGGCATCAGTGATGGCGAGCGTCTCTATGCATTTCGCTACTCCAGTGAGCGCCAATCACGCAGCCTGTTTCACAGCAGAGATGTCGAATCGCTTCGTGAGATCTATCCGGTGGCCGAGCGTCTTTCGGACGACGCCATCGCCATAGTGTCCGAGCCGCTCAGCGATCTTACCGGCGTTTGGGAGGAAATTCCGGAGTCTTCGGTGGTGATCTCGGGCGGGGGAAAACGGGAGCTGCGAGAGTTCTCGCCAACCATTAGCAACGACAGCTGATGGATCGGGGTTGAGACTTGAATCGCGGCCTGGCGTAGATAAAATAGACAGTCTCGAAAGAGGAAATCGAAGACCCGGCCTGGGCTGGCCTCGACAGGTTCGGTGGAGGCATCCCCCCATCGTTGCCAGCCCAGGCTCGGATCTTCTCTAAAACAATTTCGGCGCTACTGCCATAGATCGTTAGCCTTTGGCTCTCTTCTCAGGACCCCACTCCGGGGCCCAGCGTAAGCACACCAACGAGAAACACTATAAAGACGTAGAAAAGCATCAACACACTGGCCCAGTCGATTCTCTTTACCATCGCTTGTCTCCCTTTGGCTTACCTGGTTCTTGATAGAGCCCGCTGCGCCCGGCTTTCTGACCTGTATCTAGACTAGCGGTCACCCTGATAGGAGGTCACTGACCTGGAGCGACAAAATCCGTGCACCGGGCGCCACCTGGGTAGCCGGCCAATCACTCGCTTTTGTCCGATTTTCGCGCCGTACTGGGGTCCCGGATGGGGATCCCAGGTTGAGATTGAAGGACGGAGCTATTCGACCCAGACCGCCTGAGCTGCGATCCTTTCGGTCGGGAAGATGTTGGGAAAGGTCACGTCGTAGCGCTCGGTGGTACCGGGTGCGACACGCATGGGAAAACCTCGGGTTTCGATCACACCTGCCGAGCCCACCAGGCTCACCTCCAATCGACCACGCGAGACATAGTCGGTCGGGTTTCGGACCAGACCCGACACGGTGACAAAGCCCATCAGGCTGATCAGAACCTGAGGGGGGCCGAGCGGCCTGGTCTCGTTGGGTGGAAGCAGAGAGTCGAGCGTCGTGCGCTGGGAGGCCTGCGCTTCGGCATCACCCAGCTCTGTCTTGAGCTGATTCAGCTCTCCTACCGCATCGTCGAGACCCTGCCGATAGCGGCTCTCAGCCGTACGGGCCTCCTCGAGCTCGCGTTGCAGCGCTTCGAGCTCCTGCTCAGCTGCAAGCCGGTCGTTCTCGGCGAGACGGAGCTCCGTCTCGAGCTCGCCGATACGGCGGTTCTTCGCCCAAATCTCTCCCGGTCCGCTCAGGTCACCTGGGTCAAGACCTTCCGGTTGGAGCTCGACAGCTTCGGGTTTGACAGGGTCAGCCCCCGCTGAGGGCTGCTCCCCAGTTCGGGTGCTCCACACCCAAATACCCGCGCCGGCTGCCGCGACGATCAACAGCCAGCCGAGATTGAAGCCAGTGCTTGGAGTCGGGCGCGGCGCTGGCTCGATGGTACCCATTGAACGCGGCCGACCCGTGCCCCTCAATAAATCTCTGGTACCCAGCGACGTTTGACCAGCGCCGCCTCGTCGTCGTACTCGCCCTTCTTGCTACGTTTGGGTAACTCCACATCTTCCTCTGGGAGCTCTTCGTAGGGGATTTGACTCAAGAAATGAGAAATGCAGTTCAGACGCGCCCGGCGCTTGTCGTTGGAATCGACGATGTACCAGGGTGCCCACCCGGTATCGGTAACGTCGAGCATCTCGTCTCTAGCACGGGCATAGTCATACCAGCGTCGTCGTGCCTCCACATCCATCGGGCTCAGCTTCCACTGTTTGCGAGGATCGTCGATGCGGTCTTGAAACCGATTCTCCTGCTCTTTGTTGCTGACTGTTAGCCAATACTTGATCAGGATGATGCCCGAGCGCACCAACGCGTTCTCCCACCCGGGGCACGTCATCATGAACTCCTCGTACTCCTTCTCGGTGCAAAACCCCATCACCTTTTCGACACCGGCGCGGTTGTACCAGCTGCGGTCGAACAGTACGACCTCGCCGGCCGCTGGCAGGTGGGTTAGATAGCGCTGGTAGTAAAACTGAGTCTTCTCGCGGTCGCTTGGCGCCGGCAACGCCACGACTCGAAACACGCGGGGGCTGACACGCTCGGTGATCCGTTTGATGATGCCACCCTTACCGGCGGCATCGCGGCCCTCGAAGACGACGACAACCTTGAGACCCTTGTGTTTGACCCACTCCTGAAGCCGCACCAACTCGACCTGTAGCTCGTCCAGCTTGTCTTCGTAGAGCTTTTTGTCGAGCCTTTTGTGCTGCTTCTTGGACTCTGTGTGATCCTTTTTGCTTCTTTTCTGTTTGTGCTTAGTCAATGTGGAGACCCTCGAGTCAACTGGAGCTAATGACGGCGAACTCACCGTTGTTCAAAACTTCTTCAACATATTCGACCGCCTCGGTCGGATCGTCGGTGTGAAAGACGGACACCTCGTCCTCGTCGATCGTCCCCTCACGCAACATTCTCTTCCGAATGAAATCCATCAACTCGTCCCAGTAGTCCTTGCCCATCGCCGCGATTGGAAACTTCTCCATCTTGCCGGTCTGAACGAGAGTGGCCGTCTCGAAAATCTCATCCAAGGTGCCGAATCCTCCGGGCATAAAGACAAAGCCGGAGGAGAACTTGACCATCATGACCTTGCGGACAAAAAAATGATCGAAATAGAGGTCGATATCGAGGTAGGGGTTCGACTCCTGCTCGAACGGCAGCTCTATGTTGCAGCCGATGCTCAGGCCGCCGGCTTCCTGAGCTCCGCGGTTGGCTGCCTCCATGATGCCCGGTCCGCCACCGGTCATAACGCTGAAACCGGCCTCGGCAAAAGCGCGACCGACCTCCCGGGCAAGTTTGTAGTAGCGATGGTTCTCGTCGAATCTGGCCGAGCCGAAGATGGTAATCGCGCGCCCGATGTCATGTAGGCCTCGGCACCCGTTTACGAACTCGTTGAAGATCTTCACACCACGATCGAAGTCCAGGAGTAGATCGTCGGGGCCTCTGAAAAGGGCCTTGTCAGAGAATCGGTTCTTGTTATCAGCCATAGCGTTGGGTGTTCATTGATTGGAGCTAGCAGCATCGACGACTGTCATTGACCGGCGACCCATCGCGTCCGACAGCGGGCTTCCATGCGTTCCAGTCCCACCGCCTGGATACTATTCCACCATCGGCAGCTCGTTGGCGATCTGTAGATCGATCACCAGGTTGAAGCGGTGCTCGAGTTGCACCACCTTGAATGCCCGACTAGGCGACAGGGCCGAGGCGACATTGCGGTAGAGATCACCCAGGAGCACCGTGCGCGATTCCTGGATGTCGAGCCATTCTTTTGCCATCTCGCCCGCACTCTCGTCGGTCAAGCTGTCGACCGAGTTGGCGTAGGTCTTGATCAGGACGATACGTCGGTCGCCGAGCTTGCCGAGTTGATCGGTGTAGTTCTTGTAGATCGGCCAGAAGGCGGCAGCCTCTTCGGCCGAAAACTGCATGTTGTTGGTGATGATCGAGGTCGTTTCTTTCTTCATATCGGACCGAAGCAACTCGAGAAACGCCTCGTTGCCCATAAAGGCATCTTGTCCAATGGACATCGTGGCCAGGCTCAGCATGGCGCCCCCCACAAGAGCGATGCATAGAGTTATCCGTCTCATTGATTTTCCTCCCTCTTAGATGCGACTGTCATCGCTTGTCGGGAAACTTCTTGAACATCTTTTTCACCGTTCTACTCGCCAACGTCTTTCGCTTGCCTATGCTTTGAGTCGAGACTACACCCTCGGCCCTTCCTCGCCACATGATGTCGTGGCTTGCCCATTCGTAGGCTTCGATACGAATCACTCCTGCCGAGATACTGTCGTCCTTGACAACATGAATAGCGATCAAGAAATCGGCATCTCCCTCGACTTTTCTATAGCCCTTTGTCGCCAATTGGTTGTCTACCGATCCGCGGAGGGCTAGCTCGATCTCACGGTTGGGCGCTGGCGTACCCTTGTCCCAGGCGAAGGTGCTCATGGCCGCAATATCGAAGCTGCCGACGAACTCGACATTGACCCACAATGCGACAGCCTGGCCGGTCACCAGCACCGCAAGCGTCAAAGTCACTGCTATGAAGTGAAGCCTCATCATTGTAGGAGTCCTGTCTGGGGCTCACGAATAGTGCGGGCTAGATCTGTCCGACGAGTACCCAAGGCTCAATCATAGGACAATATCCGCCGATCATCCCCCCTGATCGGCAATCAATACTTCTGTCGGAATCGACAGCTTGGCTATCCGCTTGGCCAGAGTGTAGACCCGCTTTAGGCTATCCACGATACTCATCTCGAGGCGAAAGATGGCCACTCTGTCAGATGTGTCCGGGCCGAACTTTGCAACCTGATGCTGCAGAACCGCTTCGATCTGCCGATTCACATCGTCCTTGTACGAAATCACCTTCTGAGCGTCGACCTCGCTATCGTTACGGATGGAATCGATGGCGGCAACGGTGGCAGCGGCAACGGTCTTGCCAAGCTCGCTGAGGGCCAGTTGCATCGTCTCGCTAACCTCGAGATTCTGATCCAGCATCTGCTGACCTCTGGCAGCCAGACTGGTCTCGAGAACATCTCCCAGGCTTTCAACATAGTTGGTCGCACTCATCAGGGCGAGAAAATCGTTGCTTTCGCTGTCGGTCAGCTCACCCTGTTGAATTCTTCCCAGATACTCGACGATTTTTCCCTGCAGGATGTCGAGTTGATCGTCCATCTTCGAAACCTCTACAAACTCCTTCCTGTTTCGGCCCGCAAAAGCCTGAAACAGCTCTCGAAACATGACGTCGAGAATCTCGCCCATGTGTCCCAGCTCTAGACGCACCCTCTCCAATGCCAGTGCCGGTGTCGAGAGCAGCTCGTTGTCCAGATACTTGGGCCGCACGATCTCGGTCTCATCCACTGGACGCTCGGGAAGGAGCTTGGTCACGAGAGCTGCCAAGGCTCCCGTGAACGGGAGAAACAAAACGGTGTTGGCGACATTGAAAATGGTGTTGGCATTAGCAATCTGGCGGGGCACATCCGCAGCCATACGAGCTGCGCCCTGGAGATCGATATGCTCCGGTGAGAATCTCACCGCGAGATCCGCTAGCTGATCGATAAACCCGACCCACAGGATCACCCCAAAAACATTGAACATGATGTGGGCCGCGGCCGCTCTCTGAGCCTCTCTAGGCTTGCCGATCGCGGCCATCAGAGCGGTTACACAGGTGCCGATGTTGGCTCCGAGTGCCAGTGCGATCCCGGCAGGCAGGCTCACCAGGCCCTCACTTGCAAGCACGATCGCCAGACCCGTTGTGGCCGCAGAGGACTGCACCAACCCGGTAAACACGGCGCCGACCAAAATGCCGATCGCCGGTCTCTCCATTCGGACCATGAGATCCATAAAGGGCTCATGGGTTCGCATCGGCCCCATTGCTGTGCCCATCACACCCATGCCATAAAACACCAGACCGAGACCCATCACCAGCGATCCGATGTTGCGGACGCTGTCGCGTTTCGCCGCGAACAGCATCAAGAACCCGACCGCGATCATCCCCAGCGCATACCGAGTCACATCAAAAGCAATGATCTGAGCGGTAAATGTGCTGCCGATGTTGGCACCCATGATGATGCCGATCGACTGCGACAGCGTCATCAAACCGGCGCTGATAAAACCGACTACTAGAACGGTGGTGACCGATGACGAGTTGAGAACCGCGGTTACCAGTGCGCCCGATAGCGCGCCGGTCACACGGTTGCGGGTCAGCTTGGCGAGAATGTACTTCATGCCCTCGCCGGCCGCTGCTTGCAGACCCTTGGCCATCTGATCGAGGCCAAACAGAAACAGAGCCAGGCCGCCAAACAGACCCATCCCCAGAGCCAGCCAATCGATCTGAGCCTCCATCAAGCCGCCTTGGGAAGAGTTCTTTGCAGAATGAGATATCCGAGCACGCCAGCCACCACCGAGGCTATGAGTATTCCGATCTTGGCTTCGGTGACCAGCTCTGGGTCGTTGAAGGCCAGCTCACTGACAAACAGCGACATGGTGAATCCAACCCCAGCGAGACAGCTCGCCCCCCAGATTTGGGGCCAGGTAACGCCAGGCAGCATCCCGCTACCGCTGAATCTGACCGCCAGCCAGGTGAACAAAAGTATTCCGACCTGTTTGCCGACTACGAGGCCAAGAATAATTCCCATACTGATGGAGTTCGAGATCGTCTCAAGGATCCCCTCGCCCAGTGGAACACCGGCGTTGAAGAGGGCGAACAGAGGTAGCACGATAAACGCCTGTGGCAAGTGGAGGTAGCGCTCGAGATAGAGCCCCGAAGGAGCCATGGCTCCGCTGGTCTTGTAGAGATCTTCGAGCGCCACCATCTGCGACTCGTCGTCGACCATGCTGTCCTCGCTGAGATCGCTCTGTTTCAGGAACGAGATGTTCTTGTCCATCGTCTCGAAAAATTTCTTTGGGTTGACGCGAGACCGCACCGGGACCATCAGGGCGACCAAGATACCGGCCACGGTGGCGTGAACACCCGAAGCAAAGACGGCGATCCAGACGCCAAGAATCAGCGTGGTCCAGACACCGATTCGACGCACACCGGCCTTCGAGGCTACCCCCATAAGAAACAGAAATACGACGGCAACAATCAGGGGTGCGAAGCGGATTTTCTCGGTGTAGAAGAGTGCGATCACCAAAACCGCGCCCAGATCGTCTGCGATGGCCAGTGCGGTCAGAAAGACTTTTAAACTAATCGGCGCACGCGATCCAAACAGAGCCAGGATGCCCAGGGCAAAAGCTATATCGGTCGCCATCGGGACACCCCAGCCATGGGAACCAGGACCTCCGACATTGAATGCCACATAGATCGTCGCCGGCACGATCATTCCGCCAGCCGCAGCCATCACGGGCACGATGGCCTGTTTGAACGAGGAGAGTTGACCCAATACCATCTCCCGTTTGATCTCGAGACCGACCACGAAGAAGAAGACCACCATCAACGCATCGTTGACCCAGTGCTGCAGGGACATCTTGAAGGTGTGATCACCCAGGGAGATCCCTAGATAGGTTTTTGTCAGCTTGAAGTAGCTATCGGCCCAGGGTGAGTTTGCCCACGTCAGCGCCACAATCGTCGCGGCCAGCAGAACGATGCTCCCAGCCGCCTCCCAGTGGAAGAACCGCTGAAACATGCTGTGATTTTGATCGTGAAAATCCGACCCTGCAGTACTCATCGACTTTTCTTCAACCTCGAGCTCGTTGGCATCCTGCTTCGAACGACTGCTTCATATCCTGTCATAGGATTGAGTGGCCAGAAACACTCCTCAGGAGGGCCCTCGAGGGAATGTCTATTAACCAGTCCCATGCTAGTCTTCGGTTTCTGATTGTCCAGCGATTCTCACGGACACTCCAGGTTTTCAAGCCGAAGAGAACGTCTACCGTGAATAGGTTTTGCCTCTATCTTTCGACCAGAGCGCCACTGCTGGCTCTGATAATTGTCGGTCTTGCCCTACCCGCCTGCACCGTTGGACCCGACTACGAGGTTCCCCAGACCGAAGTGCCCGACATCTGGAAGTACAAGGTCATGGCGGAGATGGATGACGACCAGTCCCCACTCGAGGGTTGGTGGCTCAATCTCAATGATCCAAAAATACCGCTGCTCGTTGGTGAGGCGCTGGAAGCCAATTACGATCTGAGTATCGCAGCGCAGCGAGTCGAGGAGTCGCGCGCGTTGCTCGGAGTTGCGACCGGCCACTACTATCCAGCGATCGGGGGCAACGCCTCCTATCAGAAAGCCGAACTGAGCGAGAACGGCATTCAGCAGCTCCCACCCGGCGTAGACAACAAGTTCGGCGTCTACGATTTGGGTGTCGGTCTGGCTTGGGAAATCGACGTCTTTGGGCGTCTCCGACGTAGAGCCGAGTCGGCGCGTGCCTCTATGGAAGCCTCGGTCGAAGACTACCGTGATGTTCTGGTCATACTTGTCGCGGACGTGGCAGCAAATTACGTCGGTGTCCGCACCCTTCAGTTGAGGGTCGAATACGCCGAGTCCAATGTAGAGGCGCAGAAAGACACTCTTCAGCTGACCCAGGATCGATTCGATGCGGGCCTGACCTCTCTGCGTGACGTCACCCAGGCAGAGTCCAATCTGGCCACTACTCAAGCCACGATCCCGGCTCTGGAGGCAGAACTCGAGGCTGCAATCAATCGACTGGCAGTACTGCTGGGAAAGGCGCCTGGCGAAGTCGACTATCTGCTTGCTGACCCCGCCAAGATACCTGATCCCGATGAAGCCATCACGATGGGCATTCCGGCCGACATCGTGCGCCGGCGACCCGATATCCGTGCCGCCGAGCGCCAGCTGGCTTCTCAAACAGCGCTGATCGGCGTGGCCACCGCGGATCTATACCCGACCTTTACACTCTCCGGGTTGATCGGACTCCAGTCGATTTCCAGCGGCAATCTATTCGACAGCAGTAGCACGACCTGGTCGATTCTGCCTGGGATCCAGTGGCCCTGGTTTACCGGCGGTAGGGTGCAGAACCAGATCCGTGCCGAAAAAGCCCGCACACAACAAGCGGCAGACTTTTACCAACAGACAGTTTTACTGGCGCTGGAAGAGGTTGAAACTACCCTCGTTGCCTGGCAGCGAGAAAAGATTCGCCGGGATCGACTGATGGAAGCGGTGGACGCTACGGAGCGCACTGTGGCGCTGGTCAATACTCAGTACCTTTCCGGCCTTACCGATTTTCAGAGCTATCTCGACGCTCAGCGCTCACTGCTCGAGCAACAGGATGATCTTGCAAGGTCTGAAGGGCTGGTTGTGCAGAGCCTGATCGTGCTCAACCGAGCCTTGGGTGGTGGCTGGGAGCTGCCCGACCCAGAGGCCACACCGAAAGAGATCGCGGTGGAGATTGTCGAAGGCGAAGACATCTCAGGGAGAGAACCATGAGAATGAACTTTCACGGCGGCGGTCTGATCCGCTGTCTCTTTTTGATCGTGCCAGCGGCCGCCCAGATGGCCTGCGGTGGTGGCGGCGACGCTGCACCACCGCCGCCACCCGACGTTGGAGTGACCCAGCCGATTCGGCGGGATGTCACTCTGTTCTCAGAGCATCTGGGGTCCACACGGGCCTTCGAGTCGGTCGAAGTCAGAGCCAGGGTAACCGGCGAGCTAGAGCAGATCACCTTCGAGCCCAGCACGACTGTTCGTGAAGGTGATGTCCTTTTTGTGATCGAACCTCGCGTCTACAAAGCAGAGCGCGATGCGGCAGACGCAGCGCTTCGCTCAGCTCAAGCAAATCTAGCCCGAGCGACCTCGGATCTCCAAAGGGTCGAGCAAGCTGTAAAGACCAACGCGGTGAGTCAGTCGGACGTTGACCTGGCCCGCGCCAACCGCGACATGGCCGACGCCGGCGTCCTGTCGGCCGAGGCGGCCCTGGACTCCGCAGACTTGCAATATTCTTATACCCAGGTGCGCGCACCGATCGCCGGCCAGGTTGGCCGCAACCAGATCGATCGGGGCAACATCGTCAGTGGCGGCGAAAGAACCCTTCTCACCACCGTCAATCGCATGAAACCCATGCACGTTTATTTCGATGCACCAGAGGAAGTCGTCTTGCGGGCACTGAGAGGACGCAATCTGACCACATCCGCACCAGACAACAGGCAAAAGGGTGAGGCCGAGACGATGGCGCAGATCGCCACCCTGATCGACGACGACTACCCCTTCGAGGGGCCGATCGACTATGTCTCCAATACCGTCGATGCCGACACCGGAACGATCCAGTTGAGAGCTGTTCTAACTAACGAAAACTTCGAGCTTTTTCCAGGCCTTTTTGTTCGCGTTCGGATTCCAATCGGTACACTCGAGGATGCAATCCTAATCGATGAGAAGGCACTCGGAACCGATCTCGGCGGCCGCTATGTCTATGTGGTCGGCCCAGACAACATCGTCGAACAGAAGTACGTCGAGCTGGGTGCTGTCGAGCCCGATGGCATGGTGCCAATTCTCGAGGGATTGGAAGGCGACGAGACCTACATTGTCGACGGCCTGTTGCGCGCCCGTCCGGGAATGCCGGTAACACCGGGGGAGCTATCCTCTGCTCAGCCAGCTCCCAAGCCAAAGCCTACCGAAGACACAGCGAGCGAGGACGGCTAGTCGATGGGTGGATTTAGTCGCTTTTTTATCTACCGGCCGATCTTTGCGATGGTCATAGCCATCGTGATAGTCCTGATCGGCGGTCTTTCGATTCCGATTCTTCCGGTCGAGAGTGTGCCCAACATCACGCCTCCTACGGTCAAGGTCTCCACCAGCTACCCCGGAGCCAGCGCCGAGGTGCTGGCCGAAACGGTGGCGCAGCCGATCGAGCAGGAGGTCAACGGCGTCGAGAACATGCTCTATATGTCCTCGAAGAGCCCGGCTACCGGCAGCATGGCCCTGACCGTGACGTTCGAGGTTGGGACCGACCCCGACATGGCGCAGGTGCTGACCCAGAACCGAGTCTCCATCGCCGATCCAAAGCTACCCGAAGACGTCAAGAAACAGGGTGTCACCACCAAGAAACAGTCCACCGCCCTGGTCATGGTGGCGGCGCTGATCTCGCCCGACGGCCGATTCGACGAGCTCTATCTGAGTAACTACGCCACCACCCAGGTCAAAGACGTTCTGGCTCGTGTCAACGGCGTCGGCGAAGTACTGATGTTCGGCGCCAAGGACTACGGCATGAGGATCTGGCTCGACCCCGAGCTGCTCAAGGCCCGCGGCCTGACTACCGACGAAGTGTTGGCGGCATTGCAAGAGCAGAACATACAGGTGGCGGCCGGCAAGATCGGGGAGAAGCCCAACCCCGCCGGACTCAACTTTGAGTACACCATCAGCACGCTGGGTCGACTGACCGAGATCAGTCAATTTGAGCAGATCATCATCAAGCGTGGTGACCAGGGCCAGCTGGTCCGAATCAAAGACGTAGCCCGGGTCGAGCTGGGCGCCCAATCGTATGCCTGGTATTCGGAACTCGACGATGCTCCGGCCATCTCGATGGGTATCTACCAGCTGCCGGGTTCGAACGCGCTCGCCGTGGCACAGGGGATCTCTGACGCCCTTGAAGAGCTCTCCGGACGATTCCCCGAAGGTCTCGAGTTCTCGATTCCCTTCGATGCGACACTTTATATCGGAGCCTCTATAAAAGAGGTGATTACCTCTTTGGTTATCGCGATCATCCTGGTGATCTTTTCGGTCTACATCTTCTTGCAGGACTTTCGCACCACGCTGGTACCCGCGGTGACCATCCCGGTGTCCCTCATCGGCACTTTCGCGGTGATGTTGGTCACCGGCCAGTCGATCAACAACTTAACTCTGTTTGGCTTGGTGCTTGCGATCGGTATCGTCGTTGACGATGCCATCGTAGTGGTCGAAAACACGATGCGTCTGATCGAAGACGAAGGACTTGGACCCAAAGAGGCGGTAGCCAAAGCGATGGATGAGGTGGGTGGTGCCATCGTGGCTACGACCCTGGTGTTGCTGGCTGTGTTTGCTCCCACCTTGGTCATGCCCGGTCTGACGGGCCGGATGTATCGCCCCTTCGCGATCACTATCGCCGTGGCTACGGTCTTCTCGTCGATCAACGCCTTGACCCTGAGCCCGGCGCTTTGTGGCATGTTGCTGCGAAAAAGTGCAGGTCCAAAGACAAAGGGCTTCTTTGGCCTGTTCAACCGATTCTTCGACTGGGTCTCCGAACGCTACAACAGCACCGTCAGCTCGATGGTTCGTCGTACGGCAATCTTGATGGTCATCTACCTCGGTTTGGTCGGCTTGATGCTGTTCGGGTTTACCCGGCTGCCCGGAGGGTTTGTACCATCCGAGGACGAGGGGTATTTCTTCGTCAACATAGAGCTTCCGAACGCTTCATCGCTGGACCGAACCCAGGTGGTGATGGATCGAACCGTCGAGATAGTTCAGGAACTACCAGGTATCCAGAACATCATCGCCATCGGTGGCTACTCGTTTCTCGATTCCGTTCAAGGCTCAAACTATGGCGCAGCCATCATTTCGCTCATCCCCTGGGACGAGCGCGAGCACACCGTCTTCGAGCTGATTCAGATGACCCAGCAGAGACTCAGCACGATCCGCGAGGGAACGGTCTTTGCCTTTGGTCCACCACCGATTCAGGGTCTCGGCTCTGGTAGTGGCTTTCAGATGGAGTTGCAGGACCTCGGCGGTCTAGGGCTTCAACAACTCGAAACCTTTGCCAACGACCTGGTCGCTGCGGGATATGCGAGCGGCAAGATTACTCGCCTGAATCAGAATTTCCGCGCCAACGTACCGCAGCTCTTTGTCGAAGTCGACCGAGAAAAGGCAAAGCGGCTCAATATTCCGCTGCAGTCGATTTTTAACACCTTGCAAGCAAATTTGGGCTCTGCCTACGTCAATGACTTCAATCTTTTTGGCCGTACCTGGCGGGTCATGGTGCAGGCCGATCAACAGTTTCGCTCCCGGGTCAGCGACATCACTCGGTTGGAGGTCCGTACGGCCGATGGAAAGATGGTGCCGCTGTCGACTCTCGTTCAGGTAGAAGAGATCGTCGGCCCATCGGTGATCAACCGATTCAACATGTTTCCATCCGCAACCATCACCGGGGCCCCGGCACCCGGCTTTAGCGAGGGCCAGGCGGTCGACGAGATCGAGCGTCTGGCGAAAGAGATACTGCCCTCTTCGATGGGTTACGCTTGGTCTGGTGTCACCCAGCAGCAGAAGGCCTCCGGCAATGTGGCACCCCTCATCTTCTCGCTGGCGTTCATCATGGTCTTTCTTTTTCTGGCCGCTCAGTACGAGAGTTGGGCGACCCCCTTGGCGGTGCTCCTGTCGGTGCCGCTCGCCATCCTGGGAGCGGTCACGATGACTCTAATGCGGGGTCTCGACAACAATATCTACATGCAGATCGGGCTGGTGCTACTGATAGGAATGTCGGCCAAGAACGCCATTCTCATCATCGAGTTTGCAAAACAGCAGGTCGACGAACAGGGCAAATCGTACATCGACGCCGCGATCAGTGCCGCTAAGTTGCGGTTCCGACCGATCCTGATGACGGCGCTGTCATTCCTTCTCGGTGTGATTCCTCTGGTGATTGCATCCGGCGCCGGCGCCAACAGTCGGGTCAGCCTCGGCACGACGGTTTTTGGTGGCATGCTGATGGCCACCGTAACCGGCGTGTTCATGATCCCGGTGCTCTATGTGGTCGTACAAACGGCCGCGCAAAAACTAAGCGGCAAAAAGAAGGCGAAGGCGATCCCGCCACCAGGCCCACCACCAACGGACCAGCCCTCACCCACGCTTACCCCTTAGATACCCGATCGCCTGACTAGAAAGGCAGCTCGGTTTTGAGTTGGACCCGCGCCAACGCAGCCTTGCCGACACGTCGAATGGCTAGTACGAACGCGGCGGTTCGCATGTCGATTCCATGCTCTGTCGCCTCCTCGCGGACCGAGCGGTAGGCCTTGTGCATGATTTTGTCGAGCTCCTCGTTGACCCGCTCTTCATCCCACTTGAACCGCTGGATGTTCTGCGTCCATTCAAAGTAGCTGACGGTGACGCCACCCGCGTTGGCAAGAATATCCGGGATGATCAGAACGCCGCGCTGGTTGAGAATCTCGTCAGCCTCTGGCGTCGTAGGACCGTTGGCGCCTTCGACAATGATGCTTGCCTTGACGTCTGCGGCATTGTCTTTGTTGATCGCATCTTCAAGTGCCGCGGGCACGAGCACATCGGCATCCCAGGTGATGATCTCCGAGTTGTCGAAGGCCTCGCCACCAGAGAAGCCTTTGACACCTTCATGCTCGGCCACGTATTCGATAAGCGCCGAAATGTCGAGACCATCCGCCTTCGAGACCCCGCCGGTGTGATCGGCTACCGCAATAATTTTTGCTCCCTGCTCGGCGATGAGGCGCGCTGCGTTACTACCCACGTTGCCAAATCCCTGCACGGCAACGGTCACATCGGAGAAGCTCTTGCCCTTTTCGCTCAGGGCCTCGCCCAGAACATCCATCACGCCCCGACCGGTAGCGGCGTTTCGCCCTTCCGAGCCAAAGAGCTCGAGCGGTTTGCCGGTCACCACGCCCGGCGAAAAGCCCTCGTACTTTGAATACTCGTTCATGATCCAGCCCATGATCCGGGCATTGGTGTTTACGTCGGGTGCGGGGATGTCGATAGACGGTCCGATTACATCTTTCATCTGCTCGACAAATCGGACGGTAACCTCATAAAGATCCTTGTCGGACATCGTTCTGGGGTCACAGTTGATGCCGCCCTTCGCGCCGCCATAGGGGATGTCTACAACCGCTGTTTTCCAGGTCATGAGATTGGCAAGGGCCGTGGCATGATCCTCATCGACATGGGGGTGATATCGCAGACCACCTTTCATCGGTCCTCGCGCCTTGTTGTGCTGGACCCGAAACCCGGTATAGGTCTGGATCTCGCCATCTTCGCCTTCGAAGGCGATCTCCACCTTTATGGTTCGCAGCGGCGTCAGCAATAGGGTTCTGATCTTGTCCGACAGACCGAGAACATCGGCAGCCTTGTTGAAGTAGAAATGACTCTCGGATAGCATGCTTTCCCTCCCAAAGAAAAATTTCGATACTGGCGGGACTAAAAACCCGAGAATCGGGTCGGCCTAGTTCAGATCGGCTCAGTCAGGCTGGCCGTAGATCCGACTCATGTCGGGTTTCTCAGTGCAATAGTAGTGCACCCAAATATAAATGTGGGAAAACGCCGCCGATAGCAACGCGGCCTTGGAGGCGAAGAGCAGACCGGGGATCCAGATTGAAAAGAAGCCGTAGATATACATCCCGTTGCGAGTAAACCTGAAGATGCCGCGGCGCTCGAGAGGCCTTGTTCGATACGACTCGTCGAAGTGGTCGGCACCAAGGGCTCGCTGGTAGGAGAAATACCGGCCGACCGAATAGAAAAGATAGATCGTCGGTATCGACATGACCAGCGCCAGGACATTGAGCAGCGTCTGCGAGATGTCGAGACTGCCGCGATTGGCGAGACCCAAACCGACGATCGTGTAGAATCGGAAAAGCGAGGCCGTCGCGAAACCGATCGCATAAATGCGAAAGCCCCAATCTCCGAGCGAACTGCTGAGCGCTTTGTGATGCAGCTCGAGCCGCCAACAAAGCCACACCCAGGTTTGGTGAACGATCGGTACCGCAATCGACCACCAGAACCACTCGGAGGTAGGAATCCCACGATGGGAGCCCTCCAATACCCCCGGGATACGGGTCGCCCACGCTACACCGGCGAGCAACAGCGCGATCATCAAGAGGTGTTGCCCCTGCTTCTCAAAGACCAGCATTGGGATGTCTACTTGCCCTTTTGGAAGGAGAAACTCGCCGTAGCAGGCGCAAACTTGGGCTCGCCGTTGGATCTTGCCGGTTCGTAAATCCAATTGTTGAGGACTTGAAGAGCCGAAAATGTAGCAAGAGCGCTGTTGTCGGTGGTTTCAACACGCGGTGAGTACACCCTTCCATCGGTCCCGACCAGGAACGAGATCGTGACCTTCTCGCCAGCGATGCTGTTGGAGCGCTTGTGGGGCATCGGCGCCGAGATCCGATCGAGCGCCCGCGGCGCAGTCACATTTTGACCCTCAGAGGGCCAAAGCCCCTCCTCTTGCAAATACAGCACTGCCGTCTCCCGGGTGTTGAAGGGACTACTATCGAAGATGGCCACGAGCCCACTATAGGTACGCATGACTTCGTAACTCAGCTCGGGTAGGAGAATCTGTGCCGACTCCCAATGCCAGCTGGCATCCCGAGAAAGACCCATGTTGGCTTCGGCTACTGCCTGCAACGCCAACGCATAGGCCAGTTCGCGTCCAATTCCTTTTTTCCCAAGATTGAATATGTTCCAGCCGAATCCTTCGGCGTTTCGCATGGCTGCAGGATACGAACCAAACACGAGCTGGAGACCGATGTTGCGCAACGCAGATCGGGCTCCGTCGTCCTGGATCGAGTCGAGCGGAAGATCAGCACCCACCGGCGGAGCGCCGGCAATGGCTATCACCAGTAAGGTCGAGACTGTAGCTCGGATACGCATCGGGTCATCTTATAGGAGGGCTCTGATACTGGCTGGCACGTAGGGCACCTCGTGACCGGTTTTGGTAGTCCCAGTTGAGCCGATTGTAGACCCGGCGACGCTTGGCTTCGCTCAGCGAGTTTCGGTCCCACGTCTCTCTGCCGGAAGACTTGGCCTGTTGGCGCTCTTTCGGTGGATCCTGTAGCTCCCACTCGCCATCGGAATACTTGTGCCACCCATCCTCGTCGCGGCGATAGACCCGACCATCCTGGCCGGCATAGAGATTGTTCACACCGCGAACTACAAAGATCTGGGTACCCTCCGAGCCCTCGCTTTTTTGCCCCGCCCCTCCTTCGACCGTGGCCTGACGAGGAATCTGTGCCCGGATCGCTGCTTCCCGGGCATCTGGAGTGCCGGGCACAAGTGCCAGCACATCGCCCTTGGCATGATCGGGTGGTATCTGCGAGAAGCCCTGTGGTAGGTCTTCGGTTGCAAACGTCCAGGGTCCGGCAAGTGACTCGGCTCGATACCATCGACCCGAAACCAAGAAAAAGTACGCTCCGTCCGGAGCATGAACAAAGAGATCGCTCTCTGTGTTGGTTACCCACGAAAGATCGGTGTCGGCAATCGGATCCAAACGTGGATCGCCATCGATGAGGATCAACTCCGCTGGCTCTGGCGATACAAACACCTCTGGAACCTCACTCTCCTCGAGTTGCTGCCCCGGGACGTGAGCTGCAACTTCGTTCCAGTCGTCATTGTCGCCAGGGAGTTTGCCAAACAGCTTTGGGAGCTTGGACGCTGCACTCCAGGGCCCCTGAACCTTCGAGGCTTGCAGCCAGGCGTCACCGTCGAGCAGGTAGTACATCCCCTTTTTCTCAAAGTAGAAGACGTCCCAGTCAGTATTCGCCGCATGTTTGAGATTGATGCCGTCGACTGGGCTCCAGAGCGGCTCACCATCAAACTGCACCAGGATCGCCGGTGACTGACTT
This sequence comes from uncultured Polyangiaceae bacterium, assembly GCA_964195975.1. Lineage (GTDB taxonomy): Bacteria > Acidobacteriota > Thermoanaerobaculia > Multivoradales > JAHEKO01 > CAXMQZ01. The sequence goes on from CAXMQZ010000117.1 coordinate 24,976, forward strand.
ACAAAGATCTTCGGTGGGTCGCTCTCGAGAACCGCCGTAGGTTGTTGAGTCCTGCTCGGCTGCAGACCTGCCAGGACGCGGTCGAGCGACATCATCATCTCCCTGGGAAACAATCCCATGAGCTGTTGGGTCAGTATCTTCGAATCTCTGGTGCTCAAGCCCGGAAAGGTTCCCTCGAGAAGCGTGAATTTGTAGGTCCTCACCAGATTCGACTCCAAATCGGTCTCGGTATCGGCATCCAGAATCACGGTACCCAAGAGTGGGCTTTCGTCGGAGTTGCGGGTATAGGTGAGAGCCAAGGTCCCCCTGATCTGTTTGTTGTCGGACCAACGCTCGAACTGCGGCTGATAGATCAGCAACTTGCCACCATTGTCGAGCTCGTACTCTCGGGGCCACCCCAGCGGGACGGCGAGCTCTGAATCGGTCGACTCGTCGGCTCCGATCTCTTGCCCCAGCACAGCCTCTGTCATGGGCAGCAAACTCAAAACCACAACCATTCCTGCCAGCAATCTCCTCAGCTCTTTTTTTGCTGCTTTCATGTCTCAACGTTATCAACTAGACACCGAGGCGCGTAGCTAGCCCGCATCATCCATATCTACCTATAGAATCGGTGGACCGATGACGAGCTCAGTCTGGCCAGCTAAAAAGTGACTCTCCAGATCGCATTCTTGTTCGCCCTCCTGGGCGCCATGGTCTACCTCTTTTTGACCGAGAAGCTGTCGGTCGATCTGACTGCCGGACTTGGCCTGGTAATTCTTCTGTTCGCGGGCTATCTGACCCCGGACGAAGCCTTTACCGGATTCATGTCACCCGCTGTCATCACCATGGCCTCGGTTTTTGTTGTGGGCGCGGCGCTGCTCGAAACGGGAATGGCGGATGCCATCGGGGGCCGAATCTACAAGGTCGTGGGTAAGAGTGAAACGGCTCTGATCATCACGCTCATGCTGGTTGCCGGAGTCATGTCGGCCTTTATGAACAACATCGCAGCTACAGCGGTGTTGATGCCTGCAGTTGCCGCGATAGGGCCCAAGGCTGGGCTGGCCCCGGCACGTCTCTTCATGCCACTCGCGTTTGGCGCCATCCTTGGCGGGACAACCACTCTCGTCGGTACCCCACCGAACATCCTGGCCGCCGAACTTCTAGCCGACCACGGGCTCGAGCCGTTCTCACTCTTCGACTTCACCCCCCTCGGGGTCGCCATTCTGCTGCTTGGAATCATCTACATGGTCACCATAGGCCGAAAGCTACTTCCGGAGCGAGAGCATCGTGGCCCGAGAGATCACAAGGCCGGAGATTTGACTCAGGTCTATCAACTCCAGGAACGTCTCTTCTCCATCCGATTACCCGAGGGTTCACCCCTCCATGGTCGCACTCTTGCAGAAACCCGGCTTGGCAACACGCTGGGAATCAAGGTGGTCGCGATCCAGCACGATGACCAAAGACAGCTAGCCCCCGATGGCAGTGCGGTTCTGTATTCCGGTGATTTGCTTTTTGTCGATGGTCGGACAACTGATGTGCAGGAGCTTCTGCGGCTGCAGGGGCTCGAGATCCAGGCCGGAACTGTGCGGCAGCTCCCCGCCTTCAGACGGGGTGTTGGTGCGGTCCGTGCTCGAGTTGCTACGGGCTCGCCGCTCATCGGCCGCGACTTGCGAGAGCTGAGATTTAGAGACCGCTTCGGGCTCGTTGTGGTGGCGATCCAGCGTGGGGACGAGCTGATTCGCGCCAGGCTTGGCGACGTCGCGCTCCAAAAAAAGGATGTGCTGCTGGCGCTCGGGACCCGCAAGAAGCTGACCGCTTTTTCGTCTGAACCGGATTTTGTTATCGAAAAGGTGGGCCTCTCGGCCATCTCTGATGTCCAAGAGGATCTCTTCTGGATTCGAGTTCCTGAGGAGTCACCCCTGGCCGGTGCTTCGATCGGTGAAAGCCGGCTTAGCGAGCTGGTCGGCCTCACAGTAGCTGGGCTGATCCGCGACGATCAAACTCACCTGGCAGTGGAGCCTGATGAGATCATTCAACCGGGTGACCGTCTTCTGATCGGAACCAACCCTGAAGAGCTCGCCAGCCTTCTCGAGCTCGGCGACGTAGAGCTCGACGCTGACACCTCAGGCTCCGCCTTCGAATCCGAAGAGGTGGGAATGGTCGAGGTCGCCTTGGCACCCCGCTCTGGCGCCGTGGGGAAAACTCTGGCCGAGCTCGACTTTCGGGATCGATACGGATTGCTAGCGGTAGCGCTCTGGCGAGAAGGCGAGTCTATCCACTCAGATCTCGCCAACATCCCGCTTCGGTTTGGGGATGCTCTCTTGCTGCAAGGACCTCGGGAGAAGATCCGACGCTTGGCCCGTAAGATCGATTTTGTCGTTTTGTCTCAGGCCGACCAAGCACCCCGCAGAACCAGCAAGGCCGGGGTGGCCATCGGCGGACTCCTACTGATGATCGGTCTCGTGGTCACGGGTTATCAGCCTATTAACATCGCCGCCTTTACCGCGGCGGCATTTGTAGTCCTGTTTGGTGCGCTCACGATGCAGGAGGCCTACCGGGCCATCGAATGGCGGGCCATCCTGCTTGTTGCCTGCGTGCTTCCCGTTGGCGTCGCCATGGAACGCACTGGCGCCGCAGAGCTCATGGCCAACACCGTGATCGATGTCGCAGGGCCACTCGGACCCCATGTCATTCTTGCGGCGCTCGTGGTGCTCGCTAGTATGTTGAGCCAGGGTCTGGACGGGGCACCGGCAATCGTGCTCCTGGCTCCGGTGGTCTTTGAAACTGCCGAAAAACTCGGTGTCAGCCCCTACCCACTGATGATGGGTGCTAGCCTCGCCGCCTCGGCTGCCTTTATGACACCGTTTAGTCATAAGGCAAATCTCTTGGTCATGGGTGCGGGCGGCTACCGATCGAGCGACTATCTCAAGGTCGGAACGCCCCTCACTCTCCTACTCCTTGTTTTGCTTGTAGTGTTGGTGCCGGTGTTCTTTCCCTTTTGATCATGACAAAGGAATTCCTGGGTTCAATGACGCACTCAAGTCGTAGATCTTCAGATACCGCCAAGCTGCTCACAAGGCTAGCTCTGGTTCTGATGATCCTTTGCGGCCATCCAATGTCAGCGCAGGAAGATGCTGAAACCCCGGTGGATTTGGCGGCGGAAGCGACCTCTGACACTACCGCCCCCGACGCGACCACCGCCCCCGAGGCTACAAGCGCCGAAGAGTTTCCTCCGATCTCGCTCGCAAGCATTCCGGACGAGCGCGTCTCTTTCGACAAGACAAGCAGCGAGATTCTTCACCGTCTCGGACAACGCGACCGCCTCGACTCGATCTCGGCTGGATTGGATCCGCTCGAAAAGGAGCTCGAGCCGATCCTGGAGAAGACGAGCCCCGGCGCGGTATACAAGACCGATGTTACCGAGCTGATGGATCTCAACAGCACGGTCTTCCAAAGCGAACAGGAGCTCCACTCGGCTGTCGAAGAGCTCGAAGACTCCGCAAAGCAGTACGAGGACGATCTCGTCGAGCTGCAGGAGCTCGCAGCTCACTGGGAGAGACTCGAGACCGAATCCGAAGCCCTGGAGGCGCCCGAAGAGCTCCTCGAACAGGTCCGAGAGACTCGACAGGAACTGTCAGAGCTTATCTCGCAAGTCACGGACCGGCGCAACGAGGAGCTCGGCGTCTTGATGCGCGTGTCGGCACTGAGCGCAACGGTCGAAGACTTTCGGACCAAAGCGTCAGATCAAAGGCGCCAGGCTCGTAGAGAGGCGCTGACACAAGCGGGCAAGCCCCTCTGGGGACTCGGATGGGATCGTGAGGGCGAGAAGTTTTATTACCATCTCTGGATTCAACTAAGAACCGATTGGGGCCATCTCGCCTCGTATTGCCGTGACAACGCGATCCGCTTGCTCCTGACCTTTTTTGCGCCTCTGATCCTGGTTCTGGGTTTCCTGCGTCGGCTAGGAGCGCCCGCCAAGATGTTGGCATCCGAGGACTCACGAGCCGCCCTGGCCGCAAGGATCATCGACCCGTCCTGGCCGATCGCCCTGATCTTGAGCTTGCTGATCAGTATCTGGCTCTCACCCGTGGCGCCACAGATCTATTACCGGATTCTTCTGTTTTTGATCGTGATTCCAGCTGCTGCTCTGTCGCTGCAAGTTCTGGGTCCGGCGATAAAGAAATCCATTCTCGCCCTGGCCGCCGCATCAGCCCTACTACCCTTCCTTGTCTATCTGGAGCTCTCTCCACTGCTCGATCGGCTGGTGCTGATCGCTCAGTGTGTCGTTGTCGGCCTGGCGCTGGCCAGCGATCTGAGGACTGGAAAATGGGCCGCTGTGCTATCAGGGCGACGGAAGGAGATCGTCTGCTGGCTGGTCAAGATGACCGTGGTGCTGTTGGGGGCCGCAATCGTTGCAGCCTTGCTTGGTGAGATCGGATTCGCCCGAATGATCCGCTCGGGAGTCTTGGGCACGTTCGGATTCGGGCTGATCTTCTTCGCCATCTTCAAAGCCCTCGACAGCCTGGCAGACACCGTCTGTCAGACCAATTCTGCACAGTCCTTTCGACTGATAAGCAATCACCCCCGCACCGTTTTTTCATTTGTGCATCGGCTACTCGCCACGGCTGCTTTTATCGCCTGGTTTGTCGCGAGCCTCCACTCGTTTGACATCTACGAAGAGACTCTAGAAATGATCCGTCGGGTTCTCGACATCGGTCTCGGCATGGGCACTTTCGAGATCACAGTCGGTGAGATCCTGGCCTTTGTTCTGACCATCGCCGCCTCCTTCCTGATCGCACAGATCGTCTGCTTGATTCTGGACGAAGAGTTTTTGCCCAGAGTGCAGATGCAGCGGGGGGTCGACTACGCCATCTCGACTGTCACGCGCTATCTGATACTCGTGGCGGGTTTCGTGCTCGCCCTCTTTGCTGCAGGGCTGGATTTGTCCAAGGCCACGTTGCTCGCGGGCGCTTTTGGTGTCGGCATCGGTTTCGGGCTGCAGAACGTCGTCAACAACTTTGTCTCCGGGCTGATCCTTCTGTTCGAACGCCCCATTCAGATAGGCGACGCTGTCGAAATCGACGCCGTGCTTGGCGAGGTCACAAGCATTGGCATTCGTGCCAGTACTGTGCGAACTTTTCAGGGAGCCGAGGTCATCGTGCCCAATGGCGACCTCATCTCGAAACCGGTCATCAATTGGACCCTTTCGAATCGACGACGTAGGGTAGAAGTGGACATCGGTGTTGCCTATGGAACCGACCCGGAACGGGTGATTCAGCTCTTGCTCGAAGTCGCTCGATCTCACCCTGAAGTACAAGAAGATCCGGAGCCGAGGGTGATGTTTACCGGCTTTGGAGATAGCTCCTTGGATTTTCAATTAAGATGTTGGCTGCCTAGTTTCGAGCACTCAGTCTCGGCTGCCAGCGAACTGCGTGTCGCGATCACTCGTAGTCTGAAGGATGCGGACATCGAGATTCCGTTCCCGCAACGGGATCTTCATATCCGCAGTAATCAGACGGCTAGCAACGTGCAGCAGCTAGAAGCCGAATCTACCGCGAGCTCGAAATCTCCAACAGACGAAGACAGCCCAGATGGAAGCAACGCGTGACAATCAACCCAGAAGGCTGGTCTGGGCTCTCGCTCTTGTTGGCCTGATTGTCCCGGTTTCGATCGCGAACGGTCAGCCGACGTTTTTCGAGCGCCTGCATTCACAGGCTCCGACGCTCGACGGACGAGTCTTGGGAATGGCACTCAATGCCGACCGATGTGCTCGGGCAAAAGGCCAGGCAAAGCGAAATGTCCTGACAGTTATCGACTACTCTTTGCCATCCACCGAAGAGCGGCTTTGGGTCTTTGATCTCGACCGCCAGGAGCTGACCTACCACGAACTGGTAGCTCACGGTGTCAATACCGGTGCCGACATGGCCACTGAGTTCTCGAATCGTCACGGTAGCCGCCAGTCCAGTCTTGGTCTGTTTTCGACCGGAAAGACCTACACAGGTCGCAATGGCTATTCTCTAAAGCTGCACGGTCTGGAGCGAGGCATCAACCACGAAGCGCTGGCTCGATCCATCGTGATTCACGGCGCCTGGTATGTCAGCGAGGCACACGCAAAGAGCTACGGGCGGCTCGGTCGTAGCTGGGGTTGTCCGGCTCTCGAGCGGAAAGTAGCCCGACGGCTCATCGACTCCATAAAAGGGGGCTCGCTGCTGTTTGTATACTTCCCCGACCAGGATTGGCTCGATTCGTCGTCTTATCTCGAGCCCTGTGCCTCGAACCGAATTTCCACCCTGCGGACTGCCGACTGAGGAGGCGAACATGGAGAAGACCGGTCAGACCGTCGGCATGACAAGCTCTTCGACACCCGCGTTGTGCGAGCTTGAATTTAGCAACACCCGAAGGAGGGCACTTTTCAAATGATCCAAATCACCAGAGCTCGAGCATCCGCAACTCTGTCGTCGACTCTTGTACTGACTCTCTTGCTTGGGTGCGCTCCTTCTGATCCCGGCGGCGAGCAGGTCGAGGGGCCGGCTGCTGACGACGAGGCGATCTCGACATCGCCTGAAGCGCCCAGCTTAGAAGAGCTGGCCACCGCGACCTATCAAGGCGTAGGAGAGGAAACCGTGACCCTGGTGGATGGCGAGTGGGAGGGTGAACCGTTTGTAGAGGGTGGTGCCTCCCGACCGGTCGTCGGTCTGGTCGAGGACTTCTACCTGGCATCTGATCTGAATGGCAACGGCAACCAAGAAGCTGTGGCACTGCTGTGGACGAGTTCGGGTGGTTCGGGAACGTTCGACTATCTAGCCGCCATGGGTCGCAAGGGTGACCAAGTCGTGAACCTCGCGACCGCAGAGCTAGGCGATCGCGTCAAGATTCGCTCTTATGAAATCGACGGAGATCAGATCGTGTTGGAGGTTGTCCAAGCTGGTCCCGACGACGCCGCCTGCTGTCCGGGACAGAAAATGAGACGCACCTGGGCCCTCAACGGCGATGACCTTGCCGAAGTGTCGAGCAAAGATCTGGGCAGGGTGTCGACAGCCGATCTCGAAGGGGTCGAATGGGTGCTGAGGCGGTTTGCGTGGGATGAGCCGGCGCCCGAAGAGCCCGAGATCACCCTGGTCTTTAGGGATGGAATGATCGGCGGTTCGAGCGGCTGTAATCGTTTCAATTCTGCTGTCAGCGAAGGCGACATGCCAGGTGATCTTTCTGTCGGCCTGATCGCTGGTACTCGAATGGCCTGTCCCGACGACATCGCCGCACTGGAGACGCGGTTTCTAGAGGCCCTGGAGTCGGTCAATCAGTACTCCTTCATGGTCGGCAGTCTGGTGCTCAACTGGAGCCGCGAGGACGTCTGGAACACGATGATCTTCGAGCCGCGACCCCTCGCCGAAGACTCGGAATAAGCCACAACCCCCGTCGAACCGCCCGGTGACAAGGTGACACTCCCGGTGACAGGACACCATCTTCAAGAATTTGAACCGCGGTGTGGCAAATCTACACAAACGATCCAACGGTTTGAAGGTCAACCCGCATTATTCATGAGCCCCACGGCTCATGAATAATGCGGGTTAGTATCCTGTCACCATGGAAAGGGATCGGTTCTTATATCTTTCGCGAGCCAATGTCGAGGCCGCCGGGGTCTCGATGCGAGAGATCATCGACACACTCGAGGTCGCCTTTCGAGAAAAGGGCGAAGGCCGGGTGGAGATGCCTCCAAAGCCGGGTATTCATCCCGGCGATCCCGACAACTTCATCCACGCCATGCCGGCCTACATCGGTGCCTTGGGATCGGCCGGAGTCAAATGGGTAAGCGGCTTTCCGGGGAACAAGCAGCAGGACCTTCCCTATGTCAGCGGTCTCTTGACTCTGAACGACCCGGAGACCGGTCTAGTGCTCTCGGTGATGGATTGCACCTGGATTACCGCTATGCGGACCGGGGCGGCCACCGCGCTCTCAGCCAAATACCTGGCGCGACCCGATTCAAACACGGTCGGCATTCTTGCCTGTGGCGTCCAGGGCCGGTCCAATCTCGAAGCCCTGAGTACGCTGTTTCCGTTGGAGAAGGTCTATGCCTACGACACTGGCGTCGACACCAGACAGCTTTACGCCGAACAGATGACTCGCGAGCTAGGGCTCGAGGTTCAACCGGTCGGCTCGCCCGCCGAGGCTGTTCGTGGATGCGACATGGTTGTGACTTCGGGTCCGATCCTGAAGCGACCCCATGCCACCATTCTCGCTGGTTGGGTCGGAGAGGGAGCTTTTGCCGCGGCCCTCGACTACGACTCCTACTGGAGCCCGGGGGCCCTGAGCCAGTTCGACAAGATCTGCACCGACGACCACGCCCAACTGGCCTATTACAAAGAGATTGGCTTCTTCAAACAGCTCCCCCCCGTTCACGCCGATCTCGGTGAGCTGGTGATCGGTGCAAAGTCCGGTCGCGAGAACACTGCTGAACGCACAATGGCGATGAACCTCGGCTTGGCACTCGACGACATGGCTACGGCGATTCTCATCTACCACCGCGCAATCGAATTGAATCTCGGCACCTGGCTGCCTAGATAAGAGTCCGGGCGCTCTCGGGGCAACCCGTCAGACAATTCCATAGGCCAGCATAGCGTCGGCAACCTTGACGAAGCCTGCGATGTTGGCACCTTTGACGTAGTTGACCCAGCCGTCGGACTCCGTGCCATAGCGAACACAGCGGCTGTGGATTCTTTGCATGATCTCCTGCAGTCTGCGGTCCACTTCTTCTCTGGGCCAGGAGATACGAAGCGCATTCTGGCTTTGCTCCAGACCCGAGACCGCAACGCCGCCCGCGTTGGCTGCCTTGCCCGGCCCAAATAAGGTCTTCGCTTCCAGAAAGACGTGCGCAGCCTCCGCCGTGCACGGCATATTGGCGCCCTCGGCCACCGCCATGACCCCGTTGTCCCGAAGCATCCTCGCCTCATCGCCGCCGAGCTCGTTCTGGGTGGCGCAAGGGAACACCAGATCGGCGGGAACGTCCCAGGGGCGGCGTTCGGGGAAAAACGTCGAGCGTGGAAATCGCTCCGCATATTCCTGGATGCGGCCGCGACGAATCTCCTTCAGCTCCTTCAACCAGGCTAGCTTCTCCTCGTCGATGCCGTCGGGATCGTGGATGAAGCCGCTGGAATCCGATGCAGTCACGACCGTTGCCCCGAGAGCTACCAACTTTTCGATCGCATAGAGCGCCACGTTGCCCGAACCGGAAACAAGACACTCCTTGCCCTCCACTCCCTCTCCCCGCCGCTCCAACATGTTCTGCATGAAGTAGACACAGCCGTAGCCGGTGGCCTCGGTGCGGATGAGGCTGCCGCCGAAGGCAAGGCCCTTGCCGGTGAGAATGCCGTGGAATCGGTTCTCCAGTCGCTTGTACATGCCGAACAGATAACTGATCTCGCGGTGTCCGACGCCGATGTCTCCCGCCGGAATATCCACGTCGTCGCCGATATGCCGGTGAAGCTCGATCATCAGGGACTGACAGAAGCGCATCACCTCGCGATCGCTCTTGCCTCTGGGATTGAAGTTGGAACCTCCCTTTCCGCCACCCATCGGAAGCCCGGTAAGGCTGTTCTTGAGCACCTGCTCGAAGCCCAGGAACTTCAGCACTCCGAGGCTCACCGCAGGGTGAAAGCGCATGCCGCCCTTGTAGGGCCCGATGGAGTTGTTGAACTGCACCCGAAAGGCTCGGTTGGCGCGGATGTTCCCTTCGTCGTCTTCCCAGCTGACGCGAAAGATCACGATCCGGTCGGGCTCGGTCATGCGCTCGAAGATCTGTGCTTTCTGGTATCGGGGGTTCGCCAGGATGAAAGGCATGACACTTTCTGCGACCTCCTGCACGGCCTGGTGGAATTCCGGTTCGCCCTGATTGCGGCGAATCAGACCCTGCATGAACTGCTGAACCATTGCATCGTCTGTATCTGGCATCGACTATCCTTTCTTCTCGATCACATCCCGGTTGGGGCTCCGCCGCGAGGGCATGACTGCAGACCTGGCGATCGTCCCGGCCACCCTCATTACGACGGTGGGCGACGACGAGTTTTCCGGTTAGGTGGGGAATGCGAGGACATGACCCGAAAACTGTGGGACACGATCCCGAAAACTGTGGGACACGATCCCGAACTCCTCTGGAGTTCGGGTCATGTCCCGTTTTCGGGATCGTGTCCCTTGAATTCCCTAAGGAACCGTCGTGCTCCACGCCGTGGTGTCTCCGGACTCGAAGCCGTCGGCGAAGATGGCCTCTCCATCGACACGAAACGCAAGCTCGCTGCCAACGTTGGGACCCCAGTTCATACCCGGGGGATTCTCGGGAGCCGTCGCACTGTCGAGAATCCCGACCTCCGGATCGATCAACGCCGTTGCCCAGAACCAGTTATCGTCTGGATCGACGACCGTCGTGTCGTTGAAGATTGCGATCCAATAGGTGCCCGGGTTCAGAGTCGGAGCCATGGGAAGATAAAAGACGTAGCGATATTCAGTAAGTCCCACTATGGGACGTGGCGTCATGGTCCTCGAGCTAGGTGCGATACCCCCGCTTGAATAGATCGGGCCGGCCCCAGGTAGACCTGCGAGGTCAGGCAGGATCTCGACCGTGAATCGATCCGCAGCCGGAGCGGTGTTGCTAAACGCATAGACACCCCAAGCAGTCACTCGTACGATCGTATCGGCTGCGGGCAGGACAAAATTATCGGCGCGGCTGAAAGGAAGCTCTACATCGCTGGCTAACCCATTGAGGTGATCGGAGGGCTGATCCACCAGGGCGGGATAGGAGTCCTCGGTCGTAAAGGTCAACCGGCAGTCGTCCAGGGTGCCGGTATCTGCAAGCGCAGAGTCACCCGCGCAGCACATCCAGGCGCCACGATGGTTCAGCCCGTCAAAAGCGGCGAGCGTTCCGCCCGGTGCCCCACCCGAGCCGGCATCGGGAGTGTGACCGCAAATGCCGTCATCCAGACAGATGAGGTCGTCCGTGACCAGTCCGTCGCCCATTGTCTCTGCCGTTGGATCGGGTCCGTCGTCGTCGAAGAGAATGGGATCGCCAGCCCAGTTGGCACTGTTGCCACAGCAATCCGCCCCGTCGTCGGCGAGCTCGAGAAAACCAGGCCGACTCATCATGGTCGAGGTCGTGGCCGCCCCACCCGGACTTACGACCTTGAGCACCAGATCCCCAACCCAGGTATGGGTTATCAAAACCTCGACATCCACATCCAGAATGTTGGTGTCAAAGCCCAGATCGGCATCGACCATACAACAGGCCATCGAACCCAGGGTGCCATCGTAACCGTCGTCGGGTATAGCCAAGCCCCCCACGTCGCACGAGAAGGTTTGAGCCGAGGCGGCGGCTGCAAGACTAGCGGACAGGATTAGGGCGACTACGTATTTTTTCATCTCGGTCTCCTTGGCTTCCCCGAGATGGTAGGCGCGCCCTTCGCACTTTGGAAGGATCTAGATCAAGCTACGCCGCGCTCAGGGCTCGCCCTTAACCCTCCGTCGGAAGCTCGGTCAGTAATCTGATACTGCTCAGATCCATTGTAGGCCCAGACGACTCAATAGCACAACCGGGCCTGTAGTCTTTGACGAGATCGATCCTCGCCCGGGTACATGACCCGACAACCATGGGACACGATCCCGAAGAGAAAGGGACACGATGAATCAGGGGGACACGTAACGAGTACATGTCCCCCTGATTCACGTCATGTCCCGTTTTCGGGATCGTGTCTCCCTGAATTCCAGCTCAAGGCACGACCGTCCAGATCTGGCACCCCAGGTGCTGTACACGGGTCTCGACCCGATCGCCGACTGACAGAAAGCCCATCTCTAACCGGTTGCGCACACTGTGCGCCGCAAAGGCTTGCTTGGCTCCGCGCAGCGACAGATTTCCGAGAGCCATCAATCGCAGACGGTCCATGCCGGAAGGTGACTCTATTGCCGTTCCCCCGGGAGTTCCGGTCAGTATGAGACTGCCGGCCGGAATCATTGCGCGACCCTCCACCACCCGCGCAATGCCCCGAAGCTCACCCGTAGCATCAGGGCGCTCGCTCTCCTCCCAGATCTCCGAAGTCATCTTCAGAATCTCCAAGGGTCCCCTGATCATCTGACTCGACGATGCGTGTTGTCGCCACACCCCGGGATGAATCGGATTCTTCTCCTCGACGCGCAACCACAGATCGATCGTTTCCATGCCACTCGTGCGGCTACGAAGATCGAGATGACGGCCGTGAGTCAACCAAGGCCCGATCGGTAGGTAACCGGGCCTCGACTTGGCCTGCGTAAACCCGATTTTACCATCCAAAATGATGGGTGCTCGGTCGCTGACATCGTTGACGGTAAGAAAAGCTATCGACTGGCGAAGCTCTTCAAAATCGGCTGGAAGCTCATCGAGATAGATGTCCTTCAAGAGTACAAATCCGATCTCCACCTCATAGTCGACCAGTCTCCTTCGACCCACCTGTAGTGAGCGAGCCGGCCCGAGCGGCATCGGGACATAGGCGCCGGTGGGCTCGACTATCTTGGCGAACAAGAACTTGTCGACACTGGTGTCGACCTCCTCGCGATGATCTCGATAGTTGAAACCCACACCGATCACAAGTCGCTCAGATCCAGACAGCTGGTCGAGAGAGATATCCACCGGTGGCAGTACGGAGGTGGCCAAGGACTCGGAGTCGATCGACTCCACGTATTTCTCGAGACTTTGTTGCTGTCGAGCTTCAGCATCGAACAGGCGGTCTGCAAGCTCGAAGCCCCCGTTCGATCGAAAGGTCTCGAATCCAGAGCCGAGCTCGGGTTCGACTGCGGTCAAGTTCAGGACAGTGCGAGGAACACCCTCCTCAGCTTCGAGTACCAGTCCAAAGCTGGGCTGATCCGCAAAGCCCTCGAGCCGAGAGACATACCTCATGACACTCGGCAGCAGGCGATCCCCTATCTCCGGAGTCAGCTGCTCGAAACGGGGATTGTCGATCTCGAGCCCTGTCGGATCTCGCAACATTACGACCAGCCATCCGATAAATACAGCGGCGGCTAACAGAAAAACCGATATTGCCCGCTTCACGATTGCTCGAGCTGACGGATGAGTTGCTGCAGATTGGGATCGGTGGGTACCAGTGTCAGAAGCGCTCGCGCGTAAAACAAGGTCTTGTCGATGTCTCCCTCTTGTCGATAGTAGGTCACCAAGGTCGACAGGAGCTCGAGGTCGGTCGGCATCCGCTCATGTGCCTCTTCCAGGACTCTGAATGCGCGATCCTTCTGACCAGAGTCGTGCAGCGCAACTGCGTAGACAAACGCATATCTCTGGTCATCGGGCTGAAGCTCGAGCGCCGTTTCGAAGAGCACGAGTGCCTCATCAACCTGGCCTAGTCGCACGAGATTGAGACCCAGTGCATGGACCAACTCGGCGCTCTCTGGGAACCGACCTATGGCTGATCGAAGCAGATGCTCTCCCTCGGCGTCACGAGACTGCATGCGATAGAGGTCGCCCAGATTGACATAGGCGGGCACGAAGGTCGGATCGCGCTCGATTGCAGTCTGATAATAGAATTCTGCCTCGCCCAGGTTGCCGAGCCGACTCGCCAACCAACCGAGATTCAGATTGGCCTCGGGCCGATCTGCATCGACCAGCTGCGAGGCTCTGTACTCTTCCAGAGCGCCGGCCAGCTGAGACCGCTGCTCTGCCGTCATCGACTCTCCCGGAACCTCGGCTAGCAACCGGGCCGCCTCGACACGAACGGCCCGCACCGGGTCTTTCAAAAGAGGAAAGGCCAGTCGAATACGCTCACCAGCTGGAGCCGCTTGGGCTGCTCGAAGTGCAGCCATACGTACGAGTGGGTCGGTATCAGCGAGAGAGCGTTCGATCGAACCGAGCGATCCTCGAGTCAGATATCGTTCCAGCTCAGCCAGGCCCGTTGCTCGAACGATTCCCGGCATCTCGGGGTCGTCGATCAACTGCTGGAGCTTTCTCTCGGCCCGAGGTGACCTGGTGCGCGCAGCAAACAGAGCCTCGCCGTATTGAAACTCCATTCGTCTTTCAGGGCCATACCACTTCGCTACCGAATCCGCTGACCATTGAGCGGTCTTGTCGGCGTGACAGTCGTTGCATGCATTGGGTGTTCCCAACTCGACGGAGAGGTCGGGTCTCGGAACCCGCATGCTGTGATCGTGCCGCGGATCCACAACCATGTAGTTGCGCGGTGCCATGTGGCAATCCACGCAGGCGGCACCCGGCTTGTCGAGCTCATGGAAATGATGATTCTTCGACTCGAACGTGGCCTGCGCATGACATCGGCGGCAAACCTTGTCGCCGGGAAACACTAGATCGAGGCTGTGAGGATCATGGCAATCGCTACAAGTAACTCCCTGTTGATACATGCGGCTTTGCAGAAAGGAGCCGTAGACATAGACCTCGTCGAGGATCTGCCCATCCGTATGATAGAGACGGGTCTCCAACAGGGCGGGTCGGTGGGTGTCCATGATGGGGCGACCGAATTGGTAGTCATCTGAGACCACCGACCGCCGCGAATGACAGCGAGCACACGTATCCATCTCAGATACTGCCGGAAGAGGGGCCAAGCGCATTCCCTTGCCCGTCTCTGGGTTGACCATCCAGGTGCCACGGCCTGGGTCTTTCAGGCGAACTTCGAGTCCAAACCCACCGTTGTCGTAGGGGGTGTCTCGCCCAATCGCCGCAGCATTGGCCCAATCGACATGTCTCGATCCTGGTCCGTGACAAGCCTCGCAGGAAACATCGATCTCGGACCAGGTCGTCTCGTACCGGTCTTCATCGGCAAGATAGCCCTTGATCAGACGAGTCGAATGACACTCTGCGCACATATAGTTCCAATTCTGTTGAATCCCCGTCCAGTGCAAAGGGTCGGTGTGATCGATCTTCTCGTCTGGATAAAGACGAAACCACCGCTGACCTCCATCGGCAGCCGGCCGTGTATCCCAGCTGACACTCAGCGCCTGATAGCGACCGCCTGGAAAAGCGATCAGATATTGCTGAAGCGGGATGGCTCCAAAGGTGTAGGCGATCTCGAAGTCCTGCATCTCACCATCGGGGCCTTCGGTATTCACATAGAAATTGTTGTCCCGTTTGAAAAAAGTAGAGGTGACACCGTCGTGGGTAAACTTGGCATCGTCGAAATCGCCCAAGACTGTTCGCTCGTTGACCTCTTGCATGGCCAGATCATGATGGGAGCCCTGCCACAGCCGATCCTCCAAGGAGTGGCAACGTGAACACGCTTGTCTACCGACAAACGTGGCTTTTTCCGGTGGCAGCTCGACTGCGGCCTTCTGGTCAGCCGAGCTCGAGCACCCCGAGATCACCAGCATCGAGAATCCAGCCGCGAACAGGCAGACCCGTGATCTGTAGATCCTCATTGATTTACCGATAGAGAAGCGATGGTGCCGGGCAGGCGGATTCGCGAGCCCGGCACCGAATTCGTTGTGTCGCCGAGTATTGAGAGGCCTGGCGATCTCTAGAAGGCGCCCATCGCTGCTGCTCCCATACCGAACACCAGCGAGACTGCGAACACGACGATGATATAGACCACAAATCCGATCAGACAGACTCCGACGGCCCGGCCCGTGCTCTTGTAGTCGAGAGCTTGACGAACCGCCACGATCATCGCTGCCAACATCCAGACACTCGCCACCAGTCCGACCAATGGACCTATCAAAGGCAAGAATCCAAACACCTGCAGAAGACCGGGACTGGCTGCAAAACCGATCGTGCGCAGGAGCTCACCCATATCTGTTTGAGTTTGGGGCTCGGGCAGAATTTTGGTGCCTACAAAGAAAGTCAACCCTGCCCAGATAAACCATCCGACCAGAGAGGCCAAAGTGCCAAAAAGCAAACCGCGTACTCCCAGGGTCTGGAATGCTCCAATCCCGCTTGCAACGCTTGCAAGAACTACCGTGGCCATCGCCTGTCCCATTGCGCTGCTGTCTGCCTCGACCTCTTCGTAGGTCTGAGCATCCAGCCTTGCCGCCCCGATCAACCTCTGAACGTAACTCGACATACCTAGCCTCCTTTTGTCTCCCTTTCGGCGGCCAAACCCCAAGAAGTGGCGCCGGCAACCGCTAAATATCTACTCCACGGGATACGACTCGAACATCTTCCCGACGACTTTGTTGATCCGTTTCTCCGATCGCTTGTTCGCCTTGGGTCGAACCACCGCCGTTGCGGTAGCTCGCCATATCTGTAGCTTGGAATATCCATCCAGAAGATCGACCACAAGCGTTCCCATGTCGATCTCCCGAGTGTACTCACCTGGTTGACCGGCTTGGGTTGCCGACGAGCCCCACCGGGCGTCCTCTTCCAAGATATCGACGTCGTCCCACTCTTCCTCACGGACAACAAAACTCCACCGCACCAACAGATGAGGCTCCTCGATCACCTCTCTGAGACCCCTGCTGGTGAGCTCCCGATAAATCGCCGCGTGGATCATCTCCTCGGCTTCGCCAATCGACGGTTCCGCTTCCCTGTCGACCGTCTCCGAATCTACAACCCACGCAAACGAGGTAAATCGATCGAAATCGGCCTCCTGCGCTTGACTAACCGTAATGCCCGCCATACCTGGTGCTGCGGGTGCAAGCAGAAGAAGCGAAAAAACCCAGTTCGGAAATTTCATTCAGGTACTCCTGGCGATTCGACCCATCGCCCTGCCGACCGAGCAGGATCGTTGTCTCTAGACGCAGCCCAGTGTACCAGCACTCTGCTTACTAGCACTCTGGTAAGCTGGCGCGCAATGTCACCTAGAAGTCGCTCGATACTGATCGGCATCAGCTTGCTGCTTGCGATCGGATTGCTCTGCCTTTGCGGGCGAGCCGCTCTCGCAGATAGCTGGGAATGGGAGGACGTCGATCGGATTGTGGTGCTCGGGGATGTTCACGGCTCCTACGACAAGATGCTGACCCTGCTCGAGGGTACGCAGATCATCGACTCCGACCTCGCATGGATCGGGGGCGAGGACCATCTGGTATTCGTAGGCGATCTTGTCGACCGGGGACCCCACGACCGCAAAGTCATGGACCTGGCTCGACGGCTCCAGACCGAAGCAGCCGCAGCTGGAGGCTATGTCCATGTCCTCCTCGGCAACCACGAGGTCATGAACATGACCGTCGACCTGCGCTATGTCTCCGAAGAGGGGTATGCCGCATTTGTCGACCAGGAATCAAAGCGCGACCGAAGCAAAGCCCTGCAGCGGTTCCGCAATACCGTGTTTGGTCCGACTGCGTCGCTTCCAGAAGCGCGCAAGGTCTTCGAGCAACGGTTCCCACCAGGCTACTTTGCGCGAATGCGCGCGTTTTGGTTCGATGGCGAGTACGGTTCGTGGTTGTTGCAAATGCCAGCCGTCATCAAAATCAACGGCGTAGTTTTTCTCCACGGCGGTCTGACCGAAGAGGTTGCGTCGCTGGGTCTCGACACCATCAACAAACAAGTCCACGACGACATCTTGGGCTGGATGACAAACGCCCAGCAGCTTGCTCAATTAGCGAACCTTCCGCCGAGCTACAAGCAGGTCATGAGGGCCGCATTAGCCTACGAAGACAAGCCCAAACGCTCGTCGGCTGAAGCCGTTGCGGCCCGTGCCGTGGTGAAATACCACGAGTCGCTACCCTTTTTTGCCGGTGGCCCACTCTGGTATCGGGGCAACTCACTCGAAAATGAACGGATCGAGCGTTCTCGCGTCCAGCGCTCGCTAGAAGCCCTCGATGCCCGAGCCATCGTGGTAGGTCACACCCCGACTGGGACCGGGAGGATCACCTCGCGTTTCGATGGACAGGTGTTTCGAGTCGATGTCGGCATGGCCTACGGTCGAAAACCCCAATCACTCGTTATCGAAGGTGACCAATTCAAAGTGTTCAACCCTGCGGCGTCGGGCTACACCGACCCGCCCGCCGAAACGCCGGAGGGCGAAGGCTGGTCCAAGATCCTCGAACAGCTACCCGATGCCCGCCTCGAGGCTTTTATCCGCACAACCGAAGCGAGCAACTGCCGCTTCCTCCAAGATGCAGTGAGACACGCCGAAGTCTGCGAGCTCGACGGCGAGAACATGCAGCTGCGGATCGTTTTTCAAGATGTCGACGAGCAACCCGGAAACGTCGCTGAAGAGCCCAAGGACGTACCGCGCAGTTTCCGCAACGAAGTCACTTCGTACCATCTCGACCGGCTTCTCGGTCTCGACATGGTTCCTGTCACTGTAGCTCGAACCATCGGCGACCGGCGGGGCTCGGCACAGCTCTTCCCCGAGAACGCGGTCGATCTAACTCTGATCAAGACCTACACCCGTCTCGACATGAGGGACTCACTCGAGGATCAGATCTTCGACGCCAAAATCTTTTCGGCGCTGATGGCAGTGGTGGAACGGCATGCTTCCCTAAAGATGATTTTGCCCCAGGAGGGGCGCATTGCACTTGGAGACAACACCAAGGCGTTTGGCACCTCGCTCGATCTCGACCCGGAGTGGGTACCCGAATCGTGTGGACCGATTCGCGCCGACCTCGTGCATGCCCTGCGCTCGCTATCAAAAGAAACGCTGGAGCCACTGGTGAGCGAATATCTCTCTGCAACGCAGATCAACGCTCTGCTCCAGCGCCGAGACCTGATCCTCGAACGCTGCACCTCGAATTAGTCCGGATCCTCAGTGTCTTTCTGCTGACGCGCTTTTATCTGGTAGTCGGCCACCTTCATGGCCACCAGGCTGGCAATCGTGATGGCAATAAAAAGCTGGCCCACCACGCCCTCCACCCAAGCAGCGGTCTGTGCGAGGGGTGTTTTGGGGCTGATGTCGCCATAGCCCAGCGTCGCCAGGGTCACAAAGCTGAAGTAGAGAAAGTCGGCGCCTCCCGCATACCGGACCATGCCGCCGACCTCGTCGATCCTGTAGGAGCTGAAGGAGTCAGGTTGCAGGCTCGCCACGATACTGTAAACAATCGACCAGAAGATCCCGATCAATAGATAGACCGAGATCGCGCCCGCCACATTATCCTCAGTGAAGCTCGATTCGCTCAGAACCGCCCGGTAGACGACAACGATCACATAGCCGAGAAACAACATCACCGCGGAATCGGCCATCACCATGGTCCAACGGGTCGGGTGGGCAAAGGTAACAATATGTAAAGCAAGCGCAGGTAGACAAAGACTGACGGCTATCCACAGATGCCTCTTGGTCTGTCCGATGCTGTAGGTCGCCATGATCAATTCGACCGACAGAACCAAACCGTAAATCCTCATCATGCCGAGCTCGATCATCACCGGGTATAGCAACAACAAGACGACCAGCGAGATCATCAAGGAGACAAAGCGATCCTTGCCTTTGGTCAGGTTGGTGAAGAGATTCCACATCAGGTTTGATACTCGAAATTTGAAAACTTCACTTTGAAGAACAGAGAGTACAGGATCGGCACGACCCCGAGAGTCAGCAGAGTGGCAAAGGCCAGACCCCACATGATCGCCACCGCCATCGGTTGATATATCGGTCCACCGCCGAGTGAGTCACGGGGCGGGCCTTGTGGGTTCACTTTGCAGGAAAATACTTAAAGATCTTACTCGTCGCCTTGGGAGCCTTGGCTTGCAGCTTCTCTGAGGTCGGAGCTAGCTCGGTCGTCCAGCCGCTCCAAACCATCTCACCCGTCTTGGTATCGATGACTTCGAAAACGAGTGTCCCCTCCTTGTACGATCGTATCTCATGAGCGCGTGGGTCACCGATCCACTTGACGCTTCCTGAACCCTTTGTGACGCCGCTCATCTCGAGCTGATCCTGGGCAACGCCCACATAATTGATCAGGAGACTCGGATCTCCATCCGGGCCGGTACGCTGATAGCCCTTTCCTACGAGCTCGTGGTCGGCAGCGCTCTTGATCTTGACATCCAATGGCGAACCGTCAGTCAGCGGATGTCCCTCTACGAGGTCTTTCTTGGGTGCCCAGGCATAGCTGATATAGCTCGAGAAGTCGGCCCCTGCCATGGTGCGAATCTCGGGCGCCTTCGCCGCAGCGGCGATGCCTGCTGAGAACAGAAGGAGCATCAAACTGGTTGCGAGTTGTTTCGCCACTAAGCCGTTCTCCCCAGAAACCAATATAAACCTGAAAGCAAACGTTAGCACAGGAGGTGACGCCCTTTTCCACAAAACCGAGCTACAATCGCGATATTCGACGACAGATGGGTGAGTCCTGACGAAAATGGGTGAAAAACGTTATGTCGTGATGGGTGCTGGCGAGGTCGGATTCTATCTCGCACAAACCCTGTCGCAACAAGGACACGACGTTGCTGTAATCGAGCTCGACCCAGCGAGAGAGGCTCGGGTCGAGGAGGAGCTCGATGTGATGGTAGTACCCGGTAGCGGTGCCCATCCGCACGTTCTCCAGGCTGCCGGTGTCGCGGAATGCGAGCTTTTCATGGCAGTCTCATCCTCCGATGACGCCAATCTTTCCGCTGCCGCTTTGGCGAAGCATTTCGGAGCCGATCGAGCTGTCGTTCGTCTCGGAGTCGCCGAGGAAGTCATCACCTATCGCCGCGATCTGGAGGAAGTTTTCTCCGTCGACTTGCTGCTGTCGACACAGCTTCTAACCACGACACGGGTACTCAACGAGATCCTCGGCCACAATACCGTTGCTGTGGAGTACCTCGCCGGTGGCCAGGTGCAGCTTCGGAAGCTTCACCTCGACGAATCCTCTCCTTTAGTCCAGAAACCACTGCGTGATGTGAACCTCCCGAGAGATTCGGTGGTGGTCGCCTTTTTCCGAGGCAATGAACTGGTGATTCCGGGTGGGGACGATTTGGCGCAGG
This sequence comes from uncultured Polyangiaceae bacterium, assembly GCA_964195975.1. Classification (GTDB taxonomy): domain Bacteria; phylum Acidobacteriota; class Thermoanaerobaculia; order Multivoradales; family JAHEKO01; genus CAXMQZ01. The sequence continues at coordinate 45,755 of CAXMQZ010000117.1, forward strand.
TCGGTGACGATGCCCTGATTCTGGGAACTGCCGCTGTCATCGAAAAGGCCGAGCTGGCGGTAGCTAGTGTTCAGCGGAAGATAGGCACAGTCGTGATCGCTGGTGGCGGCGGTGGCACCGGAAGGGCGGTGGCAAGACGACTCGAGCCCCTCGATATCCGTATCAAGATCATCGAGCGCGATAAGCAGCGCGCTCAGGACTTGGCAAAGATGTTTCCGAAGATCGAGATCATCCATGGAGACATCACGGACATCTCATTGCTCAAGGCAGAGCGCATCAATCAGGCCGAAACCTTTGTCGCCCTGTCGGGCAACGAGGAGAGCAATTTGATGGCGAGTCTGCTGGCTCAGGAGATTGGCGTGCCCCAGGTGCTGGCTTTAGTCCACCGTGCCGAAACCTCGGACCTCTGGCGTCGGCTCGGACTGAAGCAGGTTATCAGTCCGCGTACGCTCGCTGCCGAGCGAATTCAGGAGTACATCGACAGCGGCTACAGCGCCAATATCGTGTCGCTACAGCGCGGCCAGGCTCAAGTGCTCGAGCGCCGTCTGGCCAAGGCCAGCCCGGCAGTAGGCGTAACTCTCGGCGAGATGAAACCACCAAGAGGTGTCCTCGTCGGAGCCGTCAAACGAGACGACAGGGTCTTTGTGCCCACGGGCAATGATCGTCTGGAGGAGGGCGACCTGGTCATCATATTTGCCGCGGAAGACGAATTGGACACCGTTCGACTCCTCTTCCCTGGGCCGCGCCACCAGTAAGAGAGACCTGTTGAATCCACGCCCGGCATTTCGAATTCTCGGTCGATTGACGATCCTGCTCGCGGCGACCGAGTTGGTGCCCGTTGTCTGCTCGTTTTTCTTCGACGAGCTCGACATCGGTATCGCCTTCTTGATCTCTGCACTGATCACAGCGCTATTTGGCGGCATTTTGGTCGCATTGGGTAGAAAAGGGGGCGAGCTCTACCGGAAAGAAGGAATCCTGATCGTTGTCGGCGGCTGGGTCCTAGCCTCGATCTTTGGCGCTCTTCCCTATCTTCTCAGCGGTACTTTTGCTCTTCCCATCGACGCGCTCTTCGAGTCGGCCTCCGGCTTCACCACTACGGGCGCTTCGGTGATGACGGATATCGAAAGCCATTCAAAGGCGATTCTCTTCTGGCGCAGCTTCACACAGTGGTTGGGTGGCATGGGAATCATCGTTCTCTTTGTCGCCCTGCTACCCGAGCTCGGTCCAGGTGCCCGTTTTCTGTACAAGCTCGAGGTACCCGGTCCGACCGCCGAAGCTCTCGTACCCCGAATCCATCACACCGCGGCCGTGGTTTGGAAGATCTATCTGCTAATCAGCGGTCTGGAAGCCCTGCTTCTTTCACTAGCTGGAATGAATCTTTACGACGCCCTGACGCACACCTTCTCGACCATGTCGACCGGTGGCTTTTCTCCATTGAACAAATCGATCGCATCCTTCGACTCGCCGGTGATCGAGGTCATCATCATCGTCTTCATGATTCTCGCCGGTACAAACTTCTCATTGTTCTATGGCCTGAAAACGCGCCAGGGTTTCAATCTCTTTCGAGACACAGAGTTTCGGCTCTATCTGGCGATCATGGCGGCCGTTTCTCTAATCCTCACCTGGAACCTGTTGCGCTCGGACACCTATCGTGAACCGGGTCGAGCCCTGCTCGATGCCGCTTTTCAGGCGGTATCCATCACCACAACTACAGGGTTTGCCACGGCCGATTTCGACACCTGGCCAACCTTGTCGCGCATGTTGCTGGTGGGTCTGATGTTTGTCGGCGGATGCGCCGGCTCGACTGCCGGCTCGATGAAGGTCATGCGTATGGTCATCGGGCTCCGCTCGGCCTTCCGAGAAGCACGCCTGATCTTTAGCCCAAATACCGTGATCTCCGTCTTTGTGGGTGGTAAGCCGGTACCCGATCAGGTGGTTCGAAGCGTCGCTGGTTTTTTCATTCTGTATCTGAGCATCTGGGCTGGGGGCGCCATCTTACTCAGCATCTCGGGACCCGACCTGGTAACCGCCGCGACTGCTTCAGCAGCTACGATAGGCAATATCGGTCCAGGGCTGAATGCTGTTGGCCCGACTCAAAATTTCGCCTTTTTCGGGGCTGCGGACAAGCTGTTGATGGTTCTTCTGATGTGGATGGGCCGGCTCGAGATCTACTCGATCGCCGCCATGTTCACCTACTCCTTCTGGCGTCGATAGCACGCTAGAAAAGAGTGGGGATTTCGGGAGGCGGAGGTTCCTTACCACCCAGAGTCTTTCCATCGACGGTGCGGAACCGCCCCAGACCGAGGTGTAGCAAGGTGCGGTTTCGCCCCCGACGCTTCGCCTCGATCAGTGCCCCGTCGGCAAGAACGAGAAGCTCCTTTCCAGACGGAACCTGGAGGTCGGGATAAGCAGCGACACCGGCACTCAATTTCAGTGGCACCCGGTTGTCCTCGGCCATGAATACAGATCTTTCGACCTCTATGCGGAGGCGCTCGGCAACACGCATGGCGGTCTCGCCATCGGTCTTCTCGAGAACCACCGCAAACTCCTCGCCGCCGTATCGACAGCAGAGATCGGTGTCTCGTCGGAACTCTTCGAGCACTCCTACCACTTGCAAAAGGGCTCGATCACCCACTTCGTGACCATAGTTGTCGTTGACCTTCTTGAACCGATCCAGGTCGCACATGATCACCGCCATGTTGCCACCTTCCTCACGTGCAGCTGTAAAGGCCTCTTCGAGTCTCGCCTCGAGCACTCTGCGATCCGCCAGGCCGGTCAGCGGGTCCTGTTTGGCACGCCGATCCAACAAGACTCGATGAACCGCAGCGGCAATCTGTGGAAGAAGCGAGTCGAGCAATTCACACGAGGTGCTCTCTAGCCGCCGCGGATCACACCAGAACCGCAATCTGGCAATGGGCTCGCCATCACCTTTGAGCTCGCGACCAAGAATTCTCCAAGACGATCGACGATGGAGTCCCGGCAGGGCGGGCGGGCTCTCGGCAGGGTGTGGGACGCCCTCCTCGATCTGACCATCCGGCCCCGCATACCAACTCTTGATCGCCGCATCGCCGGAAATCAACTCGAACTGAAACC
>CAXMQZ010000118.1:0-21072 GCA_964195975.1 uncultured Polyangiaceae bacterium
TATGGGTTCCCGATCGGTGGCGTAGCCGCCATGGACGGTGACGATGGAGTGATCTCGCCCGGAGGTGTGGGTTACGACATCAATTGAGGGGTTCGCCTGCTGCGCTCAGGTCTGAGTCGCACCGACCTTCAAGACCAGCTACCTGATCTGGTTACTCACCTCTACAAAAACATCCCCACGGGGGTGGGTAAGGGCCGCACCGATCTTCGTCTCAATCGCAAGGAGTTAGTCGGCGTCTTGGAGCAAGGTGCCGCTTGGGCGGTAGGCGAGGGGATGGGCAATCGGCGTGATTTGGAGTTTCTCGAAGCGGGGGGCAGAATTGACGGAGCCGATCCTGACCGCGTTTCTTCGCGGGCCTATGAGCGGGGTCGTGGCCAGCTGGGCACTCTCGGGTCGGGTAACCACTTCGCGGAGATTCAGTATGTGGCCGAGATTCTCGATACCGTTGCCGCTGAGGCCCTGGGGCTGGTTCAGGATCAGATCACAGTCATGATTCACTCCGGCTCACGCGGACTTGGTCACCAGGTCTGTACGGACAACCTTCGAGGGATGGTCTCAGCGGCAGCTCACTACGACATCGAGCTGCCCGATCGACAGCTTTGTTGCGCTCCACTCAGGTCGCCCGAGGGTAAGCACTATCTGGCTGCCATGGCTGCCGCTGCAAACTTCGCCTTCGCCAACCGACAAGTGATGACGCACTGGGTCAGAGAGACCTTTGCCGAAGTCCTTGGACTGACCGCTAATGCGATGAAGCTGGATCTCGTTTACGATGTTTGTCACAACATCGCCAAGTTCGAGACCTTCGAGATCGACGGCAGACAGCGTCGTCTTTGCGTGCATCGAAAAGGAGCGACGCGGGCCTATCCTCCAGGCCACCCGGAGACACCCGAGCCCTATCGTGATGTTGGCCAGCCTGTCTTGATTCCTGGTGACATGGGGAGATACTCCTATGTTCTGGTTGGCACCCAGAGAGCGTATGAAGAGACCTTCGGCTCGACCTGTCACGGTGCCGGCAGGCTTCTCAGCCGCCGTCAGGCCAAACGCCAAGCACGTGGACGGGCACTCTTCGAAGAGATGAAGCGACGTGGTGTCGTTGTAATGGCTGCTGGGAGCGCCACCGTAGCCGAGGAGATGCCAGAGGCATACAAGGATGTGGCCGAGATCGTAGATGTGGTAGAGAATGCAGGAATCAGTCACAAAGTCGCTCAGTTGCGACCCCTGGGTGTTATCAAAGGATGACGTTGGACAGCGATCTGGTGGTTGGGCTCAATGCGGTTATCGTTGCGGTAACCGACAACCGGCCTCGCATTCTGACCGTACGAGGATCGGGGGACTCGACCTCGATTGGGCCCGCGATCAAGGCACTGCCCTTCGGGCCTCTCGATCCGCGCGGAGACAAGACGCTCGAGCTGGGGCTGCGTCACTGGGTTCGCCAACAGACCGGCATCGAGCTCGGTTACGTCGAGCAGCTTTATACCTTTGGTGACCGTGACCGGGAGCCTCATGGGGAGTGGGGTGCCAGGCGGGTCCTGTCCATCGGCTACTTGGCTCTGGTCCGTGAAGCCGATGCGAGAGTAACCGGTGATGCCGGGTGGGAAGATGCCTATGCATTTTTTCCCTGGGAAGATCTGCGATCGGGCAAACCGTCGCTGATCGATCGAAAGCTGACACTAGCCCTTCAGGACTGGGTTGCATCCGGCGCCGAGTCGAGCGAGAGGTCGAGTCGTCAAGAGAGGGTGGATATCTGTTTCGGGCTCCACGGCACTCCCTGGGACGGCTATCGAGTGCTCGAGCGGTACGAGCTACTTTACGAGGCGGGTCTGGTACGCGAGAGCTGGTTCGACCATGATCTCGCAGCGCACGGAAATCTTGACGTGGCTCCATCGGTGGAGCACCGTCTGATTCCTGGTCTTGCGATGAGTCTCGATCATCGCCGAATCGTCGCGACAGCCCTGGGAAGATTGCGGGGTAAGATTCGCTTCAGACCTGTGGTCTTCGAGCTTCTCCCTGATGAGTTCACTCTCCTGCAGTTGCAGCAGGTCGTAGAGGCGCTTGCAGGTGTCGAGCTTCACAAACAGAACTTTCGTCGACTGGTCGACAGGGGAGGGCTGGTCGAAGGAAGAGGAAAGCTCCATTTCCAGACCGGGGGGCGACCCGCGGAGCTGTTCCGGTTTCGACACGGGGTGCTCCGAGAGCGTCCGACGCCCGGAGTCGGACTTCCCGGCCTGAAACGACCCGGGCTCTGACACCAATCCAGAGGGACTTGGCGAGAGCCGGAGGCTCTAGGAGCCTGCGTGGCAGGAAGCTGCCCTACTGCGAAAGCGGTATCGGCGGCCCATATTCGACCGGATCCTCGTTGCGTAATCCCACTACGAGCCTCGAATCCGGTCGAATATGGAATCGCCGCTCCACTTTCTCGCGACGGGCGTTCCTGCCGCGCAGACTCCTATGCGACTCAGGTTGGCGACTGAACCGAGGCGACTGCTTCTATTTCCTGACCCGGGGCGGGCCGATCCCTGATATACTCATCGGTAGCATAAGAGCCTGATTTGCGTAAGGATCACCTCGTGTTCGTTGTATTTCAAAGTTTCTCCCCCCCTCTATTATGCTCATTACGAGAATAAGGAAATTCCAGATGAACAGAGACTCCAGCTACCCGCCCGTGATGTCCGAGACATCATCCGCCACCGTTGACGCCTCGGCTCGCCTTCCCATGCCCGCTGGTGTCTCGAGGGTCATACCCGAGATCGAGTGGGCGGTCCATGAGCCCGATATCCGCGCTATTCGCGAGCTCAAGAAGAAGCGTAACGCGGTGATCTTGGCCCACAATTATCAGACACCTGAGATCTTCTTTGGTGTGGCGGACTTTGTAGGAGATTCTCTGGCTCTGGCGAGAGCCGGAGCGCGGACCGATGCCGAGGTAATCGTGCTTTGCGGGGTGCACTTCATGGCCGAGACGGCGAAGATCTTGAGTCCCGCCAAGACCGTACTGATTCCCGATCTCGACGCCGGATGTTCGCTGGCGGCATCAGTTACCACCGCCGATCTCGAGTTGCTTCGACAGCGATACCCGGGAGTGCCTGTCGTGACCTATGTCAACACGACCGCCGATGTCAAAGCGGCCTCTGATATCTGTTGTACTTCGGCCAACGCAGTGGAAGTTGTCGAATCGTTGAGCAGCGATCGGGTGATCTTCATACCTGATGAATTTCTCGCCAGCTACGTTGCACTACAAACGTCGGTCGAGATCATCGCTTGGAGAGGACATTGTGAAGTCCATGAAAGGTTTACCGCCGGCGAGCTGAGAAGGTATCGGGCCGAGAATCCAGGCGTTCAAATCCTGGCCCATCCCGAATGTCCTCCTGAAGTTCTGGCCGAAGCAGATTTTGTCGGATCGACTTCGGGGATGATCCAACATGTTCAAAGCAATCGTCCGCATCAGGTGGTCTTGGTGACTGAATGCTCGATGAGCGACAACGTTTCGGTCGAGTGCCCCGATGTCGATTTCGTTCGGCCTTGCAATCTTTGTCCTCATATGAAGCGCATCACCCTGCCGAAGATAAGGCAGACGCTGGAAGATCTCGAGCCGCGAGTGGAGGTTCCCGAGACGGTGATTCATAAGGCAAAAAGGTCCTTGGACCGAATGCTCGAGGTTGGAATAGGGGGTCGTTCATGAGACCCCTACCAACCTGGATCGATGAAGTGACATCGACCGATGTGATCGTCATTGGAAGCGGGGCGGCCGGCTTGCGGTTGGCACACGGCCTAGCACCCAGGCGAGTGGATCTTCTGACGTTGGACACTCTGGGCACATCTGGAGCCAGTGCGCGGGCGCAGGGTGGGATAGCGGCGCCGGTAGATCCGAATGATAGCGCCCGGCTTCACGCGCGCGACACGCTGGAGACCGCGGACGGACTTGGCTGCTCAGAAACGGTCGAACTTCTGATCGGACGGGCCGACCGAGAAATCGAGCGATTATTGAGTCTCGGAATGAGATTCGACAGGTCCGAATCTGGAGCGTTGGCTCTGGGACGGGAGGCGGCCCATTCACGTGATCGGATCCTCCATGCCGATGGCGACGCAACGGGGGCCGAGCTGATGCGAACACTTGGAACAGCCGTCCAGTCGAGCCCCCATGTTCGGGTCTCGGAGGCGACTCGAGCCTTCGAGTTGGTGTACGAGCAGGATCGAGTGGTTGGAGTTTTGGCTCGCCACCATGGCCGGCGCATCGTGCTCTACCTCGGACGAGCAGTGGTCCTGGCGACCGGTGGCATCGGCGGTCTTTATCAACGCACGACGAATCCTTCGGAATCTCGCGGCAACGGCATATCGATGGCGGCCCGAGTCGGAGCACGGTTGAGTGACTTGGAGTTTGTCCAGTTTCACCCAACAGCTTTGGCCGTCAGGGCGAATCCCGTGCCGCTGGTATCCGAAGCGTTGCGTGGGGCTGGGGCTACTCTGATCTCAGAAAACGGCGAGCCCATCATGGCAGCCGAACACCCGCTCGGAGACCTGGCACCTCGAGACATCGTGGCTCGTGCTGTGTGGAGACGACAGCAGCAGGGAGAGAGAGTCTTGCTCGATGCGCGCGCCGTATTTGCGTCAAAAGGGCCAGATGCATTTCCGACGATATCCCGTCTGTGTGATCCGTTCGGATTAGACCCCGCCAGACAGCCGATACCCATCTCGCCAGCGGCGCACTATCACATGGGTGGGGTGTGGGCGGACGAGTCCTCCAGGACAACGGTATCTGGGCTGTGGGCGTGTGGGGAAGTCGCATGCACCGGTGTTCACGGGGCAAATCGGCTCGCCAGTAACTCTCTTCTCGAGGCTCTGGTCTTTGGCGGACTCGCGGCCGAGGATATCGACCGAACGCTGGCTCGGCAGGCTGGAAAGTGGAGCTGTCTGGCCCATGTCGACTGGGAGTCGATAGAGGGCAGGAAGCAAATCGATGCAGATCATGGCCTCATGGTGGAGTTGAGACGACGAATGTGGCAGGGGATGGGTGTTATTCGAGAGCACCAGGATCTGACAGAGACTCTGAGCTGGATCGGCCGAGCCTTGGAGGCACCCCAAGTTTCTGATGAGATGAGATCGGCTCTTCTCGTAGCTTTTCTGATGACCATCTCGGCCCTGGCTCGAAAGGAGAGTCGTGGCAGCCACTATCGGGCCGACTATCCCGAAACAGGATCAGAGTGGAAAGGCAGCCAGTCGGTGTGGGTGAGCGGAGCGGCCACCGGGTCTCCTCAGATCGAAATCCGTCGAGAAGGGCTTCCGCCACGGACGGGCGTCGCTGAAGGGTCGATCTCATGACCGGGTACCCGGCGGCAGGTAGCCATCCACAAGAATCTCTCTATAGAGGCATTGTTGACGCGGCTCTCCGCGAGGACCTCGGCACCGCTGGAGATCTGACCTCGAAGGCCACCATAGATGCTGCGACCCGGGCTGAGGGGGTTTTGGTGGCCAGACAGGCGGGACGTCTTTGTGGGATCGAGATCGCTCTCGATGTTTTTCAGAGCGTCGACTCCGAGCTCGAGGTTTTTCGTTTGGCCCAAGACGGACAGGATCTGGAGGCTGGCGCGATTTTGACCCGGATGAGAGGCGATGCTCGAGCTCTTCTGGCCGCAGAGCGAACCGCCTTGAATTTTCTTGGCCACCTATCGGGGATTGCCACTGCCACGAGAGATTTGGCAGCTCGAATCGAATCTACCAGCTCCAGGCTGGTCTGTACTCGGAAAACCACACCGGGTCTGCGAGCCCTGGAGAAGTACGCCGTAAGAACCGGTGGTGGAGGCAATCACCGATTTGGCCTTTTTGACGCGGTTTTGATCAAAGACAACCATCGAGCTCTCTGCGGTGGAGTGGTGTCGGCCATCCGCCGGGCCAAGAAGGCAGGCGGGCATCTGGTCCGGATAGAGGTTGAAGTCGACGATCTTCAACAGCTCGATGAGGCGTTGCGTGAGGGTGTGGATGCGATCCTGCTCGATAACATGTCCGTTCCCGATCTGAGAGTTGCAGTCGAGCGATGCCGGGGTCGAGTCGTCAGCGAGGCTTCGGGCGGTATTGGGCTCGACACGATTGAGGAAGTTGCCCGAACAGGGGTCGACTTGATCTCGGTGGGATGGATCACTCATAGCGCTCCTAGTCTGGATGTTGCCTTTGATCTGGTGCCCACCCCAGCATTCTCGCGTGGTGAGAAGGAGAAGTTGGCTCCAGCATTCGATAGACTCCGCAGTCGTGAGTGAGAGTTTGATCCAGATTGGCGCCGTCAACGCCCCTAAGAAAAAACCAGTCGCTCGAAGACCGGACTGGCTGCGTATCCGCCTGAGCACACCCAAGCGATATCACGAGGTTCGAAAACTGGTCGATCGACTCGATCTGAATACGGTCTGTGAAGAGGCCAGATGTCCGAATATCTACGAATGCTGGGGCGAGCACGGTACTGCCACATTCATGATCCTGGGTGACGTTTGCACTCGCCGCTGTGGTTTCTGTGCGGTGACCTCTGGCCGCCCCGAGCCTGGAGTCGATGCCGACGAGCCGGCGCATGTCTCCGCTGCGGTGCAGACGATGGGTCTGAGACACGCCGTTATCACCTCGGTCGACCGTGACGACCTTCCCGATGGCGGTGCGAGGCACTTTTTCAACGTGATCAAGGCTGTTCATGCTGGCAGTCCTGGTACTGCAGTGGAGGTCCTCACGCCAGACTTTCGCGGTGTTCCCGAAGCTCTCGACGTCGTTTTGGAGGCACATCCAGAGGTCTTTTCTCACAACATGGAGACGGTGCCTCGGTTGTATCGGCGTGCACGCCCGGGTAGCCGCTATGCTCGGTCACTCGAGTTGCTCAGCGAGGCGGCAAGCCGGAGGGATTTGGCAGCCTATTCCGGTAGAGTCAAGACCGGCATCATGGTCGGTTTGGGCGAAGAGGATGAGGAGGTCTTTGAGACGATTCGTGATATCAGGGGCGCTGGTGTCGAGATCTTGACGATAGGCCAATATCTTCAGCCCTCATCCCGGCATCTACCTGTAGCTCGTTGGATACACCCCGGGAGGTTCGATCAATACAGGGAGTTTGCCGAAGAGTTGGGATTCGCCCATTGCGAGTCGGGTCCACTGGTTCGTAGCAGCTATCACGCTCACGAACATGTGGAAGCTGCCAGTCTTTGAGGGTGGCGTGGGCTTCTACGAGCGACTAGAATTTAGCCGAGGCATCGGCGGGTGCGACCACAATCGGTCGATTTGCCACAGATCATCTCTTGTAGGTTCTCTGGGTAGGTGTACCGCTGCAGAGTGGGGGGTAATTCCATGAGCGAAGCCGCAACCGACGTGTTAGTACGAGAACTCGAAGACACCGACATTGGAGGCGTGATCGCTCTCGATGAGAAGATCGGGGGTGACTACCGTCCCGACGTTTGGGAGAGACGGATCGGTTACTACCTCCGCAGAGATCCCGAAGCGTTGGTAGTTGCCGAGTTTGGCGGAAAGGTCGTCGGATTCATGCTCGGCGAGGTTCGCTCCGGCGAATTTGGCCTTGAAGAGCCGACCGGATGGATCGAGGTTCTGGGAGTCGATCCAGATGTTCGTGGCCAAGCGATTGGTCGCAGAATGGCCGAGAGGATGTTGGATCATTTTCGCCGGCGGCAAGCCACTACGGTTCGAACTCTCGTAGATGACACGATGTCGGATATCCTTACTTTTTTCGGTCGAATTGGCTTTTCTGAAGCACCTCTCAAGACCTTGGAGATGAAGCTGTAGGCTTTCCCCGCAAATTCGATTTCGATGACGGAGTACAACCATGAACACCACTACCAAGACCCGGATCCCAAAGAAGTATCACGATGCGGTGGTTCGGTGGCAGGAGAAGTTTCTTCCCGACTTCGACTATTTGGTCGACCACTGGGATCGTTTCTTTCCAAAAGATCCGACCTTCGAGCTCTGCGCCTACCGAGAGATGGGTATGTGTGATGAGATCGAATGCGGAGCTATGAAGGGACAGCCCAAATTCAGCCGCGCTGGAAAAATGCAGGAGAGCCAAACGGGGCACCTGCTGGGAGCGATCAAGGCTCAGGCCAGCACCGAGTTCGGGTCGATTCAACAGCATCAGCTGACACTCGCCAGAGCTCAGAGCGAGGAAGAGCAGTTCTGGATTCTACGCATGATGGCCGAGGAGCTTCGGCACGGGTATCAAATGTTTCATCTTCTGCTGGACGACGAATGGGGGAGCGTCTCAGACCAGTCGGGGGCCGACATGGTGGAGGAGATCCTCTCTATGCAGACGGGGTCGCATATCCTCGGAGCTTTCAACATCGATTTTGATTCGTTTGTCGACAATGTGACCTTTTGTTGTCTGATTGATCGGGTTGGTAAATATCAACTTTCGATGCAGCGTATTAGCTCGTACAAGCCTATGGCCGAAAGCATGCCGCAGATGTTGCGGGAGGAGGCCTTTCATCTCGCAGCAGGTGTTGTTCCCTTGAGACGATGGATGGAAAAAGCGGCCCAGGATTCGGTCTATATCACTACCGCCGACATACAAAAGGCGATCAACAAATGGCTGCCGCGGGGCTTGGAGATGTTCGGTGATGAGCGCGGCGGCGGCACCAACGTCAAATATGGGCTGAAGCCAATGAAGAATGCCGAGGCTCAAGCGCAATATTACGAAGAGGTGTCCAAGGTCGTGCATGACCTCAACCTGCGCTTTATCAGGGCGCGAAATCCGAAGCTGAAAGGCACCGAGGCGGAAAGCCTGCTCGACAGACTGCTTGCCGAAGGTGGCAACGTCGACGGCATTTCCTGGGATGATCTCGTGCACATGCCCCATATGGAGTTCTTCCGTAGACGTGGTGTTCCGGCCTTCAAGCTCATCGGGTGGGATGGCGCTGAGTTTTCCGATGTTTCAACCTATCTGGATCATCTATCCAAGCACCTACCCGATTCTTACCGGGCAGGTCGCGATTTCCAGGACTATGTCGAGATGCTCGAGAGAATCGATCAGGGTGAGCTGACCGCAGAACAGGCAGTTCGCACTATGCCTGCACTACGACGTGTCGGCGGCGTTTGTCCCTGCTCGCGAGCGGTTCGATGGGTGGTGGATGGGCCGTCTAACGGAAAGGGCATTGGCGGCGAGCTCTCATAAGTAGCCGCTGGCTCCGAACCATCGTGGTGTCGGTCGGAGGGGGAATTTGAGTCTATTCAGTCGTTTGATTGTCACGACGTTGCCGATCGTGCCCAAGGCACTGGTCGGGAAGGTGGCGTCTCGCTATGTGGCTGGTGACTCGCTCGAAGATGCGTTGAAAACAGTCGCGGTGCTAAACCAACAGGGCGCCATGGCGACTGTCGATGTTTTGGGCGAAGAGGTCTCCGAGCGGGATAAGGCAGAGGCTGCTGTAGAGGAGTACATACGGATTTTCGAGAGCATCGAGAGTCAGAACCTCGACGCGAATGTGTCGATCAAACCTACGCTGTTGGGCCTCAAGATCGATGAGCATTTCTGCCGTGAAAACATCGAGAGAATCACGATAGCCGCAAAGAAGGCATCGAATTTTGTTCGCATCGACATGGAGGATCGGACCTGTACGGATGCCACTCTAGGCATCTATCAGGAGCTCCAGGCGCAATATGGCAACCTTGGAGCCGTGCTTCAGGCCTATATGCGCAGAACCTTGCCAGATATCGATGAGCTTCCAGCCGAGAACGCCAATATCCGGTTGTGCAAGGGAATCTACATAGAGCCTAGGGCAACGGCTTGGAAGGGATACCAGACCGTCCGGCACAACTTTGTGATGGTGCTGGAGAAACTGATCACTCGGGGAGTCTATGTGGGGATCGCAACCCACGACGAATATTTGACCTGCGCGGCGGTCGGTCTGTTGGACAAGCATCGAGTTCCCAAGAACCGGTATGAGTTTCAGATGCTTTTGGGTGTCGACGAACAGCTGCGACAGATCATTCTCGATGGCGGTCACCGACTCCGCGTCTATGTTCCCTATGGTAGTGATTGGTATCCTTATTCGATCCGGCGCCTGCGCGAAAACCCTGAAGTGGCCGCTCATGTAGCCCGGGCCTTTGTTGGTCTCCCCCCAGCCTCGAGCAGGTAGCTCGAGCCTTGATCTAAACTGAATTGTCGATCTCTGTTGAATCAATCAGCGAGAACCGTAGTACTGCTTCAGGTGCGGGATGATTCCGACGCACAGGAGCAAGAACGTCTCTGTTTTCTGGAGTCGTGCGGTCTCTCGCCTGAGGAGCTTACGACAATCAATTTGGTGGAGGAGCCGAATCTGGAGTGGCGCCATTTGAGCCGAGCCGATGCCATTCTGATCGGGGGGGCTGGGACCCATTCGGCTACAGTTGTGTATCCGTTCAGCGCCGCGCTCGAAGCCGTTGTAGAGAGGGTCGTCGCCGAGGAGAAACCGATGTTTGCATCTTGCTTTGGCCATCATTTCCTGGTCCGAGCGCTTGGAGGAGAGGTGGTGACCGATCATCACCGGGGTGAGGTTGGTACCTTCGATGTACAGCTCACTGATGAGGGTCTCGAAGACCCACTTTTTGCGGCCTTTCCGAGTCAGTTTCCAGTACAGCTTGGACACCACGACATAGTCTTGGCGATTCCACCCGGGATGGAAGAGTTGGCTTACTCGGACAAGTCTCGCTATCAGATGCTTCGACTTGCTGACAAGCCAATCTACAGCTCGCAGTTTCACAGTGAAATGAGCGAGAGCCATCTTCGAGTCCGGCTCGAGATGTATCGGGACAGCTACTTGGCAGCTGAAACCTCCGAAGAGGAACTCTCTTTGCCGCTGAGACCATCTCCCTGGGCGGACAAGCTGCTGCGAAGATTTTTCGACCTGTTTGTCTGACCAGCTCGATCGGCCGCGCTGGATAAATCTCTTCAAGGGGTGCGCTACTAGGCGGTTTTGATATAGAGTTGTGTGCAGCTTGGGGGGCAAGCTGAAAAGAAAACGGAAAATCGCTTTCCGCAGCTCAGCGGTGGAGGTGAACCTATGCCTGCTGTAAAAGATGTAAACGTACTAGCGCAAATCCCGCTCTTTCGGGATCTAGAGCAGTCGGATCTCGAGAATCTCAACTCGCTGCTTCACAAGAAGACGTTCAACTCAGGGCTGAACGTAGTCACGGTGGCTCAGCCAGGCGACATGGTCTACATACTCTTGAACGGTACCGTCAAGATCTATGTCGATCAGCTCGACGGGTCGGAAGTGATTCTGGCGTTTCTTGGTCCCGGTGACACTTTTGGTGAGATGAGTATGGTCGACAGCGCCGGCCGATCCGCCAATGTTGTGACACTGGAAGATTGCGACTGTTTGACCATGGATCGCACCTCGTTCCACCAGTGTCTGAAATCGGTCAAAGGTCTGAGCTACAACCTCGTGCGTCTCCTCAGCCGGAGACTGCGCCTGGCCAATGAGCAGATCCAGGCGCTTTCGACGCTGGATGTGCGGGGTCGAGTGGCGCGGCAGCTTCTGGCATTCGCGCAGCAATATGGGGAGGAGGAGGAATCACAAAGCGTCAAGATTCCGCTGCGATTGACCCAAACCGATGTAGCGGCTCTGGTTGGGGCATCCCGTGAGCGTGTCAATCAGGTGATTGTCGACTTCAAGGACAGCGGTTTTATTTCGGTCGATCCGTCGCATAGATTCACGGTCCACGACATCGAAGCCTTGATAGGACGCTGTCAGTAGCCGACCCCTTCGACAGGTTGCATGGTGGTCACTTTCCATTGCGGGAGGTGGCCTTTTTCTTGCGCTTCGCCAGTATCTTGCGCTTTGCTAGTATTGGCTCCATTCAATCTTCACAAGCATCAATCGAAAAACGTCGGTAAAGTATCGAAGTGCTACGCGATCTCCACGTAGAAAATCTTGCTGTTATCTCTGAGGCTTCGGTCCAGTTCGAACCCGGTTGCAACGCCCTCACGGGCGAGACAGGCGCCGGGAAATCGATCGTCGTCGATGCGCTCGCACTTTTGTCCGGTGTCCGGGCGAGCGGTGATTTGATTCGTACGAGTGCTGACCGTCTATGTGTGACCGGGGTTTTTGAGCCGTCTGGCCAGACCTGGCGCTCGGTCCTGGCAGAAGCCGGGTTTGAAGCCGATGGGCCGGAATTGGTGGTCCGTCGCGAAATAAGCCGAGAAGGCCGCAACCGTATCTACCTGAACGATCGGCCGGTCTCCCTCGGTCTTCTTGCGACAGTGGGGGAATTTCTGATTCGGATTCACACCCAGCGCGAAGAGCTGAACCTCGTGTCGGCTGATGTGCAGAGGACCTGGCTCGACAGCTGTGGGGGAGCCCGGGGCGAGACTCTACGAGACAAGGTGGCGAGTCTCTACGAAATCCATGATCACCTCGCAGCCAGGTTGGATCGCGCCCAGGGCGACGAGCGAGCACGATTGGAAAGGGTGGATCTGCTTCGGTTTCAAATCGACGAGATCGACGGTGCAGCCCTGCAGGAGAACGAGGACTCGGAGCTCAAGGAGGAACGAGATGTGCTCCGCCATGCTGAAGCCATACGCGAAGCGCTGGGAAAATCGTACTCTCTGCTCTTTGACGAAGAGGGCTCGGCGATCGAACGGATTTCGCTTTCTGCCCGCCAAATGCAGGAAATCAAAGCCTGGGAGAACCGGAGTGTCGAGTGGAATGATCGGCTTGGGCAAACTCAAGTGGCTTTGGAAGAGCTGGCGAACGAGCTCAGATCCCGCATCGATGCCGTCGCCGCCGATCCAAGCCGCCTCGACGCGGTTGAAGAGCGTTTGTCCCTGATCGATCGACTGTGTCGAAAGTACGGTGAGTCCAGTAGTGCCGTTCTCGACTATCGGCGAACGATCGGTCTGGAGCTGGACGAGCTAGTCGTCGATGTGAAACAGCAAGACCGGCTTTTGGCGCGGGTTGATGAGGCCTTCGAGGACTATCGGAAGGCAGCGCATGAGCTCTCTGGAGCTCGACGGCAATGGGGAAAAGGGATGTCCAAACGGGTCGAGCGGGAGCTCGCCGAGCTGGCTCTGGGTAATGCCAGATTTCAGGTCCGCTTGGAGACGGTGACTCGCCTGGGCAGCAAGATGGTGATCGAAGGAGTCCCGTCCGCCTTCGGCAAAGAGGGATTCGACCGGGTTGTCTTCGAGTTGGCGGCTAACCCGGGCGAGGCAATGGCACCGCTTGCAAGTAGCGCATCGGGGGGCGAGCTGTCGCGAATCTACCTGGCGGTCCAGTTGGCTTGCCAGGGCGGCGGTCCTGCGGCAAATCCGACTCTGGTATTTGATGAGGTCGATGCTGGAATCGGTGGTGCCGAGGCCGCGGCTTTAGGTCTGAAACTCTCTCGGCTGGCGGAGGGAGGTCAGATCTTGGTCGTGACCCATCTGCCTCAGGTAGCTAGTAACGGCGATGTCCATTTCCGGGTCCGAAAAAGAACCCACAAGGGCAGAACGCTAACGGATGTAGAGCGGTTGAGTGAGGAGAGGCGAGTCGAGGAGGTCGCTCGTATGCTCGGAGGCAGGGAGCTGACCTCACTTTCGGTCTCCCACGCCGAGGAGATGATCGATGCCACAAGCGGGAGTGACGATTGAGCTCGACCTCTCCAATCCGTTGGAGCTGGAGCGATTCGCTCGACCCACTGATCCGCCTGCTCGATGAGGGTGGCCTCGTAGGTTTTCCGACTGAGTCGAGCTACGCTATCGGGGCAGATCCCAGAGACATTCGAGGAGTCAAAGCAATCTTCAAGGTGAAGCGGCGAGCGCCAGACAAGCCGCTTCCCGTGGTCCTCGGCAGCCTGGATCAACTGGTGCAACTGGGAGGCGACCCCGATCACACCGTGCTACGACAAATAGCTCGACTGTGGCCGGCACCGCTGACAGTGGTGGTGCCTATCAACCAGCCTATTCCTGCCGCTGCGATGATGGACTCGCTGGCGATCCGGATTCCAGCCCATCATAAGCTTCGGGATCTTCTAGTTCGGCTCGGTCGCCCACTCGCGTCTACAAGCGCAAACCTGAGTGGAGACAAACCCGTATCAAACCCTGAGATGTTGAAACCAATTCTGAGAAACCGGCCAAGCCTGATCATCGATGACGGTATTTTGCCGGGAGGTAGACCGTCCACGATCGTCAAGATCGAGACCGATGGCGTAGTAGTTCTTCGGCAGGGTGCGTACCCGGCTGATCGTTTAGCTGAAGCTCTGTCGACACCGGTCTTTTCCGCAGCAGCTGCGGAAATCTCTGCGGATGATTCGCTGGAGACTCGATGAGTGAGGTGCGCCACCGGAATGCATAGATTCTTGTGCACGATCTTGATCCTGTTGGTCCTCACTCCAGCTGCGGTCCGAGCGCAGTCTGACTCGGCTCCCGAGATCTTCCGGCTGGACGAAATCGAGCCGGGTCAGATCGGATTTGGACTCTCGGTATTCAGCGGTATCGAGCCCGAACGTTTCGATGTCGAAGTGCTCGGGGTGTGGCGCAATACCTCTCCCGACACCAGCTTCATCCTTGCCCGCCTCGATGGTCAGGGTCTGGACGAATCGGGGGTCATCGCCGGTATGAGTGGCAGTCCCGTCTATATCGAGGGGAAGCTCGCCGGAGCGGTTTCGTTTGCTTGGCCGTTCTCGCTCGAGCCGATCGCCGGGATCACTCCAATCGAATCGATGCATAGGCTTCTCCATGGTTCGGAGATGGGTGGACCTGGTGGCATCGCCGGGCAGGAGTCGGATGCACTCGGCTCGATTGCATCCCTGGATTTTCCCGACGATCTGCTGGAAGAACGGCTCTCGATGCTGACTGCTCGACCCTTGACTGAGGCTAGCTCGGGCTTGGTCTGGAGCGCATCTGGATTCGGCAACCGCACCAGAGGGCTCTTGACCTCAGGTTTGGGAGATCTCAGTCCAGCAGGAAAAGTCGATGCGATCGGATCCTCGGCGCTGGTCCCCGGTGCTGCAGTGGCAGCGGTTCTGGTAGGCGGTGATCTTCAGCTGGCTGCGACTGGCACCGTCACCTCTCGGTTGGGAGCCGAAATCCTCGCTTTTGGACATCCATTTCTGAACATCGGTTCGGTACAATTGCCGATGGCTACCGCCGAAGTCGTGACCGTCCTGTCGAGCCAGTTCAGCTCGTTCAAGATTGCCAATTTGGGTGAAAATGTAGGCGCGATTGATCTGGACCGGATGACGGGAATTCGGGGCCAGATCGGGGTGACAGCTCCGACGACACCCATGAGAGTGCGGGTCGAAGGGGATCGCATTGATACATTCGAGATGCAGCTGGCGAGGCTGCCATCGATGACACCGATATTGGCTGCGATCTCGATGTTGGGCGCACTCGATGCCACCACGCAAGCTTCTGGCGAGCAGAGCCTGGATATCGAGATTGACTTCGATTTGGGATCAAGAGGAGGTCTGCAGATCTCTCAGAGCTTTGACAGCGAGTCTGCCGGCTTCGAGGCGGCGATCTATCTTCTCGCTCTGAGTGACTATCTGCTGAACAATCGGCTGGAGAGCGTAGCTTTGGAAGGCCTCGACGTTCGGTTGGTTCAGCATCCTCAGGCGAGAATTTCCTCGCTGGTCGAGGCTCACGCAACTCGCACTTTGGTCCGACCTGGAGACAAGATCGGCCTGAACCTCGATTTCTTGGC
Organism: uncultured Polyangiaceae bacterium; assembly: GCA_964195975.1. Classification (GTDB taxonomy): domain Bacteria; phylum Acidobacteriota; class Thermoanaerobaculia; order Multivoradales; family JAHEKO01; genus CAXMQZ01. Next base: position 15,624 of record CAXMQZ010000118.1, read on the forward strand.
CTACCGCGGTTCCCGCTGGCGCAAGGCTCTCGAGGTAGACATCCCTACTGGAATACCCGATGGGCGATACTCGCTCCTGGTGGGTGACGGAGTCAGTATCGATGTTGCCAGGATTACTCTGGAGAAGTCGGTTCCAGTCAGCTTTGGTCAGGCGGTCGAGTTCCTACGTGGGCTTCATTCCCGGCGCGATTTGGTCGTGTTGGGGGTATTCGGTGGAGCCGGCCTTTCTGTAGCTGGCGAGATTCTTCCAAGGCTGCCGGACTCTATCCGTTCACTCTGGACGGCCGCTGCCTCCTCCAGCGCGGTTCCATTGCAGCTGGCTCTCGCCCAGCAACAGGAAATCGCGTTGGATGTTCCAGTAGAGGGTGCGATTCGGATCGACCTCGAAGTCCGCAGACAGGGCCCGTTGGCGCCGAGTGAGTCGCCCAGCGGGACAGAAGCGGGAGGGTCCTCCGATAGCAGCACAGGCGAGACCGGTACCGGTCAGCCCGGTCGGGCCGGCCGAAGTTCGGAGAAAGGCGCGAAGGATGGATAGATCCCAAGCCCGGAGGGTGAGGTGCTTGCTGGTTTCGATGATCGCACTGGTCTGTCACGTTGTTGGATCTACTGGAGGCTGGGCGACCAATGTGAAGCTATTTCGCATGCAGACTCAGGCTGCCTTCCTCAAAGGGACCCTCGATGGGATAGGTGTCGACTCGCTGGGCACTCTTCAGCTTGCCGACAGAGCCGAGCGCCTGGTCGAGGTCGGTGAGCCATTCGTGCTCTCAGCTGCGAACCATCCTGCTGGGTGGGTGATTGGCACTGGAAATGAGGGAAAAGTGCTGCAGATCAGTCGTTCGGGAGACGTAGCGACCGTCTTGACAGCCGAAGAGCCGGAGATCTTTGCGGTGTGGGTGGACTCCGATGGGACCATCTTTGCCGGTTCCTCACCGAAAGGAAAGGTCTACCGGGTGAGCGGGGGCGAGTCGACGATCTTCTTCGATCCGGGCGAGATCTACATTTGGGGACTGGCAAGGGCGGCCAATGGCGATCTTCTAGTAGCTACGGGCACGAATGGACGGCTGTACCGGGTGGACTCCCAGGGTCGGGGCGATGTTGTGTTTGACAGCGAAGATACCCACTTGAGGGCCCTGAAGGTGCTTCCTGATGGAGGAATCCTTCTTGGCACAGCCGGCGAGGGATTGGTCTTGAAGATCGACTCTGAAGGTCGACCCCGCACGCTCTACGATGCCTCGCACCCTGAGGTCGTCGCTTTTGCCGCGGGTCCCGATGGCTCGTGCTATGCGGCGCTTCTGGCTTCAGAAGCCAGTCTGGTCACGCTGAACCGACAAGCAGAGAGCAGCAAGGCAGCGGGTGAGTCACAGAGCGGCGAAAGTGAATCGTCAGACGCAACGGAGGAAACCGGTCAGGTGACTGTGACTGTCGTAGAGGCTGGGCAGACCTCTCCGGTTGGCAGTCGCCCTCCTGGATTCAAGGGCGTGCGTTCTGAGATCGTGAAGATCTCACCAGAGGGTGTTGTCGAGACGGTTACCAGGTTCAAGGAGGAAACCGTGTACTCGTTGCTCTGGTCTCGGGGCAGGCTTTGGGTGGGTACGGGGCTCGACGGGAAGGTGTTTTCTCTTCAGAATCACCGACCCGTACTCGAAGCCGATGTCGATGAGAGACAGATTGTCAAGCTGCTCGAGGGCGACTCAGGACCTACGTTTGCGACTACGAATGCTTCTGCTTTCTACCGGTTCTCCGGCGGTACCGCGAGGCAGGGCCTTTATACCAGCCCTGCATTGGACAGTGGGCAGATCGCGCGGTTCGGTACCCTGCGATGGCAGGGACGAGTGCCCAGCGGAGCCGGGCTGACTTTTTCATTCAGAAGTGGCATGAGCTCGGAGCCCGATCTGACGTGGACAGACTGGAGCACCCCCGAAACGGGCCGTGAGATATCCCTCACAGAATTGGCATCGGGTCGATATGTCCAGTGGAGGGCCAATCTCGAGGCCAACGGGGGTCAATCACCAACTTTGAGCGAAATCACCGTTTCCTACGTCCAGGCGAACCTCCCCCCGAGTATTGAAAGTTTCAAGGTTCTCGATCCAGGACAGATCCTCGTAGCGACCAACTTCAATTCCTCGCAGCAGGTCTTCGAGCCGGCGAGTCCCGATCGCCAGGGCATTTTTACGACGATCCAACCGGCGAAGCCACCGGAGGGGCAGCAGAGGTTGAAGACCTTGTGGAAGAAGGGGTATCGCACCCTTCAGTGGAAGGCGGAGGATCCAAACGACGATCCACTCCGTTTCGAGCTCTCCTTTCGGGTCGAGGATTCGGGTAGCGAATGGATGAGCGTGGCCGAAGACCTCGAAGAAGATCACTACAGCTTCGACTCGACCGCTTTGCCGGACGGGCGCTATCGCTTTCATCTACGTGCTCTGGACCGGCCAAGAGCCGACGATAGTGAGCTGAAGACAACGGAGGAAATCAGTGAGCCGATTGTGATTGATCATTCGATACCTAGACTGATCGGCGTATCCAGCCGCGGCAGCGAACTACTGGTGGAGGTCGAAGATCGGTGGAATCCAATTCGTGCTGCCGAGCTCAGCATCGATGCCGCCGAGTGGAGGCCGGCTCGCCCCGAAGATGGACTCTTGGACGGACAGCGTGAAACACTCCTACTGCCAGTTCCGGAAAGTGGGAGCCTGATGCTCTTGAGAGTGATCGATGCTGCATTCAACGTAGTGACGTTCGATATTTCCCAGGAGATTCGATGACCGACAAGCGTGTCGCCGTTTATCCTGGATCCTTTGATCCAATCCACAACGGGCACCTCGACATCATTCAGAGAAGTCTTCGCGTGTTCGATGAGGTCGTGGTAGCGGTTCTGGAAAACGAAGCCAAGAGGCCACTCTTCTCGGTCGACGATCGAGTGTCGATGATCGAAGCCGAGATCCGAGACTTTGGGGACTGCAAGGTCGAGAGCTTTTCGGGCCTGCTTGTCGATTTCATGGAGAAGATCGATGCTCGGACGATTATCCGCGGTTTGAGAGCCGTTTCGGATTTCGAGTACGAATTTCAGATGACACTGATGAATCGCAGACTCGAGCCCCGAATCGAGACTGTGTTCATGGTTCCCAACGAAGAGTTTATTTATCTCTCCAGCCGTCTAGCCAGAGAGGTCTTTTTTCTGGGTGGCGACCTGCATGGGTTGGTACCCGATGCGGTTCTCGAGAACCTGGCTGAGATTGCGCAGAGCAGGAGATCCGACTCGGAGCCGGGGTCTTGAGCCAACCCAATGATCTCGACCACTTGGTTCGGTTGCTGCCCAAGGTAGAGCTTCATGTCCATCTCGAAGGCTCGATACGACCCGAGACGTTGTTGGCCTTGGCTCAGCGGCGGCGAGTCTCACTACCGGCTGATGATGCCGAAGGTGTGCGGAGATGGTTTCAGTTCGAAAGCTTCGAGCACTTTGTCGATATCTATCTCACTTGCTGCCGGTGCCTGAGGGACCCGGAAGACTTTCAGTTGGTGGCCGAGCAGTTCCTGACCGATCAAGCTCGACAGAACGTTTTGTACACGGAGATCCACTTCACCATAGGGACTCACCTCGCTAACGGTGCGAACGGCTCAGAGGTGGCAGAGGCGCTCTACGAGACTCTGTGCGATGTCGAGCGCAAGCAGGGTGTCAAAGCGCGGCTGATCCCGGACATCGTAAGAAACACCGGAGTCGAGTGGGCGGATCAAACTTTGCAATGGGCACTCGCCGCGCGCGACCTCGGAGTCGTGGCACTGGGGCTGTCCGGTTTCGAAGAGATTCCTGATGATGACTTTCACGAACATTTTCGCGTTGCGGCCGAAGAGGGACTCAGAAGGGTGGCCCATGCAGGAGAACACAAAGGGCCGGAAACGATCCGGTCGGCTCTCGATATTTGCGGAGCCGAGCGGATCGGGCATGGAATTCGAGCCATCGAGGACCCGGAGCTTGTAGCGCGGCTCAGAGATGAAGAGGTGGCCTTGGAGGTATGTCCCTCTTCCAACGTGCGTCTTGGAGCGGTTGACGATTTGGCGTCTCACCCATTTGACCTACTCGAATCCGCTGGTGTGCAAGTCACCATCAATTCCGACGACCCGCCTTTCTTCGAGACTACATTGAGCGACGAATACCTGAGGCTTGCCCAGACCTTTGGCTATGACATCGAAAAGCTGGCGGAGTTTTCCCGCCGGGCACTGAGATTCGCCTTCCTCGATCCTGAGACCCGGACCTGGCTCGAAAGGGAATATGATGACCGGCTCGAGGAGCTCGGTATTCGTTCCGAAAGCATTCGAGTATCTGCGGACCCATAGTCGAAAACGATGCAACCACTCAACAAACCACGTCGAAGGAGGCCAAAAAAGCCATGTCTGATCCCGTAATCGCCGAGAAAGTCCCTGCCGTAGTCGAGCTCGAGCCTGGAACCTACTACTGGTGCCGATGTGGTAGCTCGAAGAATCAGCCCTTCTGTGACGGCTCCCACGCTGGTACAGATTTCACACCCATGGCGGTGGAGATCACCGAGACCAAGAGAGTTGCGCTTTGCCAGTGCAAGCACACCGACAACGAGCCCTTTTGTGACGGTTCGCATGCCAGGCTCGAGTGATAGCCAGACAGGTCCAACCCAAGAAAGGAGCCGACCCCCTTGCGAGGTCGGCGCTCGCTAGAAGCTCCTACTGGACCTACTGGACGGCGGCAAGCGCATCCAATCGAGTGGCCTCGAACTCATCGCCCGGATTCCAGCTCGGGAGAGACTCGGTCTCAGCGATTGCCAGCCCCGCGACAAAGGCGACCCGAGTGTCTTCGACGGCTCCGGCAAGATCCCAGCTCTCATTCATCTCGTCGCTTGGCTGATGGTAGTGGGTGGCCTCCCAGGCATTCATTTGCTCACGCCCCCAACCCTCTGGTTTTCCAATAATCTCAGTCGGTTTGGCGATATAGATCGCTGGGACGCCAATTTTTGCAAAGTTGAACTGATCCGATCGATAGAAGTGACCACGATCAGGGAATTGGTCGCCTTTTACGACTCTCCCCTGTCTTGCAGCCGCCGCCTCGACGACGGTGTCCAGCGTAGATTTTCCGTATCCGATATACGTTAGATCGCTGGCCTGACCCCAGATGTTGACCCCGTCCAAATTCACGTTTGCAGCAATCCTTCCCGGTGCGAAGGTCGGGTTGAGAGCAAAGTACTCGGACCCCAAAAGTCCCTGCTCTTCCGCGGCCACAAACAGAATAAGCACGGAGCGTCGTGGTGGCTCGGGAAGGTTCACGAATGCTTCGGCGACTGCCAGTAGAGCAGCGCTTCCAGATGCATTGTCCCTGGCCCCGTTGTAAATCATGTCTCCTTCGGCGTCTGGATCGCCGATCCCGTAGTGATCATGATGCGCTGTGTAGACGACCGCCTGATCGGCAAGATCTGTGCCCCTGATGAGT
>CAXMQZ010000119.1:0-12614 GCA_964195975.1 uncultured Polyangiaceae bacterium
TGATGATCTTGCCGAGGGTGGGGAAGGGATAGGCCAGCGGCACCAGCACGTCGGGAGTCGCGTGGGAGTCATGGGGCTGCCATTGGTTCTCCTCGAGCATGCGGTCGATACTCTCGATCAACATCGGCAACACGGCAAACAGGCTTCCGGTTACGAAGGCCGTGAGCAGAAAATCACGGCTATTGCGCATGATCGACGAATACGAGATCGGGGTCACCAGCGTGACCACACCGGGCAGGACCGCGAACGCCAGAATCGCCGATCCAAAGGTGTGGCTCATCAGGTATCCCTGAAGCCTCCCGAACTCGCTCAACGTGATGGTTCCGGCCGCTCCGGCGCTGATCGCAAATACACCAATCGGCGTGAGGCTGACCACGAAGCGATTCACTTGAATCAAGCCCTTGATCAGGACATCGGCCTGGTCGAGCAGAATCTCTTTGTTGTCCACCCCGATCAGGGCGACTCCGAGTAGGAGACTGAACACCACAACGGCAGGTACGAAGTTCTGTGCCAAAGACGAGAAGGGGTTGGACGGTATGTAGAGCGACATGAAATCGGGGCGTACGCTTTCCTCGACCATGCTGGTCGTGAAGAAGGCGCCGACATCGAGCTCCGGAAACGACAGCGGCAGTACCACCAAAGTCATCAGACCGATGATCCAAAGACCGATCATGACCGCGACTGAGACCTTGGCCAGTGCCGCGCTCTCGCTGAGCGAGAAGCGGCCGACGTTGGCGATCAGCGACAGGACGATGAACGGCATCACCGTCATCTGGAGAAGCTTGATGTAGATATCGCCGACAACGCCCAGGGCGCCGGCCATCTCGCCAAGAAAAAGACCGACGGCGAGACCCAACCCAATGCCGAGCAAGATCTTGGTTGTCGAGCTGACCTTCTTTCGCTTGCCCATCGGCGTAGTCACTTTCTTTGTGGAATTCGTGGTCATCGGTTCGTGGTCATCGGAAGGTCTCGCCGAGCCCTTCTCGAACCGGTGGTCCGGGGTCTTCAGAGACTCGGTCTTCGGCGACTAGGTTTTCAGCGACTAGAAGAATAGGGCCGTGCTCGCGCGACGGCAAGTCTCGGAGATGGCGTTGCTGTCACAGCTCGACACCGAGTACCCACCTCTTTGGGTGGCGCGCTGAACGCCCGCTGGGTGTATGTAGGTAGTTGCCTCGACAAAGGTAAGCCAGTCGAAAGGCTGAGCGCAAAGGAGGTACCCGATGGTCTATGGACGGTGGTTGATCTTAACGGTCGCATTCGTGGTGGTGTTCGCCGGTCTTGCTGGACCCGGCGTCGCGACGGCTCAGTGGGGCCCGATATTTAGCACGTTCGACGACGACACGGTGGGCTTGCCACCGGCGCTCGGTGGATCGAACCAGCCTAGCGTGATCATCAACGGTGGGGTCCTCGTCGAGGCGAGTGCCAACGGCATCGCGACGCAGCCCCTCGTGATCGACGACGACTTTTGTGACCCGACCTACTTCGGCGGTGTCTACTACAACCTGCCGACACCGGTGACCAGCGGCACGCTCCGGGTCGAGGCGACCGTCGCCTTCAACCAGCTGACCGACAGTGTCTTCTTCGACACCGCTGTCTCGACCCAGGTGACATCCGCCACTCGCCTCTACATCGAACCGGGCGGCACCATCGTCGACGCCTTCGACGTCGTTATCGACAGCTACTCTCCAGACACGCCGATTCGCTTCCGGGCCGACATCGACATGGACACCAAGACCTGGGCCTGCACGATCGATAACGACCTCGACGGGTTCGCCAACGATCAGGTGGTGTCCGGGCTGCAGTTCGTCAACGCGCCCGGCATCATCCCCCAGATTGGCTCGGCTTTGTTCGCGCTGTACGCAGGCTCCGCCGCCTGCGCCGACTCCAGGGTGGTCGCCTACGACGACATCCTCATCGCCACAGGCTCGCCGATCTTCATCGATGGCTTCGAGACCGGTGGATTTATTGACTGGATAGTATTCCCGTAGCCGGGGCCTTCTGATCAGCGCTGTGCGTTGCCGATTCTCGCCACCCGAGCACTGGCAATCAGCCAACCACCTTCGACCCTAACCAGCATCGCAGTCAGGGCCTCTCGCATCTCTCCTGTTTCTGGACTACCGAATACCATGACCGCATCTATTTGAGTGAGGTCTTCGCCGAATTCTCGAACCGAGTCGATCAGGATCTCGAGACGCCTTTTTTCAGGAGTGTCTCGACCCTCGAGACCTACCTCCCAGACTCTTTGAATGGCTATCTGGCCCGATTGGACTTGCCGCGAGCCGACCACGCTCATCCAGTCACCGTCCTCGGTCCACAGATTGGCCAGGCCTGGCGCGTCTCCCTTTTGCCAAGCCGCAACGAAGTCTCCCGTGAGGACCTCGGTTGGCGTCGCGGCAGTGGATGCTCGAACTTCCGCGCTCCAGGCCGAAACGATCAGTATCACGCCTAGAGCTGCAATCGGGAATGGCTTATGCATGGCAGTGTCCTCGAGTTTGTGTCGTCTTATTGTCCCAGACTGGCGGCCGTCCCAGGTAGGCATTTTGGCCGGTAGGAATCTCAATAATCAACCCCACTCGTTCGGGTGGTGTGTATTTACTCGCAGTCGTTTGAGGCTTTTGATTACCTCGACAAAGGTAAGCCAGCCGAAAGGCTGAGCGCACAAAGCTACGGGTCCTCGCTTCCTCCGCATTCCGCGAAGGATCCCAAGATCGCCGGGCTGCCGAAGGGCTTCATGAGCTGGGAATCGACCTGGTTCAGGGCTGGACAAGGAGGAGATCGTGAAGAGGAGCATTATTTGTAATGCAGTACTGATTATCGGGCTGTGCCTGGTGGCAAGTGCGGCTTTCGGGCAGGACTGTAGCAGGGTCAACATGACCCTGAAACCGGAAGAGACCTGGATCGACGAGGAGGATCTCGAAGACTTCGATGACCTTGCTGCGCACTTTGGAGTAGATCCTTTCGGGTGGTGCTGGTCCCAGAGGTTGATCGGTACTATCAAGGGTGTATGGACATTTTGCGGCAACGATACATTGCACATTGAGGACCCATTCGAGTTGAAAATCCACGACGAGGTGCCAGAACTGTGGGGGAATCCGGGAGTCATCGAGACGAAAAATGGTGACATGATCTATACGATGAGTTATGGCTTATCGGCATGGGATTACGTCGCGGACCCCGCCTTTTTGTTCACTTTCGCTGGCGTGACTACATTCGATGGTGGAACGGGCGCCTACGAAAATGCCTGGGGCTGGACTGCGGACAAAACCAAGAAGTTCCCCGCGAGCTTCTGGGCAGAGGTTGAGGGTTTTCTGTGCGTGCCAGATTAGGAGGACGTAGGATTTGATGATTCTGGTCGCGCCTCGCGCCCGGCCTTTTTTGTGTGCCGAGCACGTTTCATCATCTTGAGGTGGAGGTGCCCCGCTCAGGGCACGGTCGCTGACCAGGTCGTGGTGTTGCCGGATTCAAATCGGCCCAAGAAGATCGACGGAATGACGACCTTTGCGACCTCCGCGTCGTTGGAGGCAACGGGGCCTAGCTGCTAGGCAAACTGAATAGTCCAGAAGAATCCTTCACCAGTTTCGACGCTAAGGTCTCGCCGGTCTCCGAGGGATCCGCGACGGAATCCCTTGACTCCGGTAACCTCAGTTGCAATCCAAACACTTGCGCCGCCGCCTGCACCGTAGTCGGTCGGTGAAACCGTCTGGCGATCGATCTTCAACTCGATCCGATGGGCCCCTGAAACCGTGACAGTATTTCGTATGCCGGCAGTGATCGAAAGCTCCCATTCAGTCGAGGCAAGAGGAGGCAGAGGGACGGAGCCACCGCGAGCGCTCGAGACCCTGGGCGAGAAAGGCCATCAGCTCGCCTCCCAGAAACCTCTGCCAGGCCGATTGCGAGTCGTTGCCGGAATTGGGTGTATCCTTGCAGGAACCTTGGTATTTCAGATTGGGGGGTGCGTATGACCAGCCCGAAGCCGCTGACCACACTGGTGTCGCTCGTAGTGACCGCTGGATTGCTTTTCTACCCTCAGGCTGCCTGGCCCGGCCAGGGACTCGAGATCGCCGGCCCGGAGATCCTGGTCAGCGGAGCGGACAATGTCGAGCTCGGGACATCGGTGGCCTTTCCAGACGTCGGTGTTGATGAGCAAGGGCGCCGAATCTATGTCTGGGAGAACTTTGGGCAACCCGATGGGATCGCTCTGCGACGCTTCGACAGCGCTGGCAACCCATTAGAGGATCCTAGGCTGATTGTGCCGGAAGTCGGAAATACAAACCCACTACGTCCCAGGTTGGCGGTCGCAGCCGACGGCTCCTTTATGGTGATCTGGCAGAGCTCAGAGGACCTTGGCGACGGGCTGCAGCGCTGGATCCGCGGCCAGTTGTTCGATTCCGGTGGCGTAGCAAGTGGTCCATCACAGATCATAAGCATCATTGCCACCGGGCCTTCAGGGATCTCGTCCGACGCCGACATTGCGGCCTTACGGCTTGGGAATGGCAGTAGCGGCGGATTTGTGGCGGTCTGGAAAAGCGAATTACCCAACCCGAACGGATCCGACGACAATAGCACCAGCATCCAGGCGCAAAGGATCACCGCTGCCGGCGTACCGACCGGGGATCAGATCGAAGTGAACACGATCATCCCGCAGGGCCAACGCTTTCCAGCCGTTTCAGAGATGGCAGATGGCGGCTTTTTCGTGGTCTGGGTGCAGCCAAACTTACAAGGTCAGCGATTCACCGCCGCCGGGGCCAAGGACGGAGTCCAGTTCCAGATCAGTACAGCCTTCTCCAATGCAAAGGACCAGCCGGATGTTGCGATCGGTTGGGATGGTTCCGTCGCGGTCGTCTGGGAAGATTTCGAGGATTTTTCCAATTCGACCGAGATCAGGGCTCGTGTGTATGACTCGGATCTGAACCCTCAGGGACCAGATTTCCGTGTCAACACCGTGGAAAGTAATGCCCAGGATCTACCTCGCATCGGGGACTACGGCCCCAAAGGCTTTCTCGTGACCTGGGAGAGCTTTCAAGCCAGCGCTGGAGCCGATACCGATTCCGAGAGCGTCCAGGCCAGGATTATCACCGGCTCGAATACCTTCGCTGGACCCCAGGTCCAGTTCAATATTTGGGGCGATCGGAGTCAGGGGGCCCCGGCATCGCATGGTTGGTATGGCAGGCTGGCTACCGATTGGGACGGCAACGGCAATGCTCAGGATCCACCCCCAGGTAATACGCAACACGTCATGGGCCGGACGATCGAGTATTGCATCTTTTGTGACGACTTCGAATGGGGTCTGTGGCGGTGGACGTCTACCGTAGGTGAGGCACCGTAGGGAGATTTATTCGGCGGCGCGAGACAAGCAGTAGGCCAGGACCTGGTCGCCGAAGCTGCTGAGCGGCAGACTACCTACACCCTTTGTCGCGGTAGCCAAAGTGGCTCGCTTCTAGCAGTTAGGGTGTAATGGAACCTACGAACTTCGATAGCGAGCGCGCCTCCGGGCTGGTGAGGGATGTGGCGTGCGTAATCTGCGCCAGGAACGAAGAGCGCTCGATAAGAAGAGTGGTCGAAGGAGCCCGGCTGCACGTCGACGAAGTGATGGTGATGGACGGACACTCGGGCGATGCCACGCGCTCGATTGCCAAGGAGGCGGGGGCGACCGTTCATCTGGACCCCGGACTCGGGAAGGGATCGGCGATCCGTAGGTCTCTCACTCTGACTGATGCCCAGATCTTGGTTTTCATCGACGCCGACGGCTCTCACGATCCCAGCGATATCCCCCGACTGGTCGATCCGGTCGCACGCCGCGAGCTGGATTTGTGTGTGGGTTCCCGCTTCTCCGGTGGCAGTGACGAGCTGTCAGTCAGCTTCCCTCAGCTGATTCGGACCGTTGGCAATATCTCGATGAACATTGCCATCAATTTGCGCTGGAAAATTGAACTCACCGACACGTTGAATGGGTTCAGGGCAGGAAGACGCGACGCACTTCTAGCCGCCGATCTGAGAGAGAATCGACACACGATCGAGCAAGAAATGATCATGAAGATGCTTCGAGCCGGATTTCGGGTCGGCAACGTGTCGAGCCACGAGTATCGGCGCGAGTATGGGCACAGCCACATCAACGTTTGGCTGGAATGGCCACTCTTTGTCTCGTGTTTGGCCACCAATCTTTTTCAACGGGGATCACAGCCGAGCCGTGGTACATCTGAACCGTAGACAGTTCGCATGGTTTGCCATCGCGGCCGGTCTGGGACTGTGCGCCCTGTCTCTGCTATCGGGCAACCAGTGGTTCAACCCCCTGCCCATGAGCCCAGGCTCGCCTGAGGCGCCGCTATCCGGAGCCACACTCTTTCGAATACTCCTTGCCTTTGATGGGGTCATCCTCATCAGCTTGGGGATTTGGCGACCCCGTCTTCAGAAACTGGCACCCACTAGCCGGATCGCGAGCCCAGTAATCGAGGCGCCGGGCCAACCAGATCTGTCGGTCCGAACCAGCTCCATCCTGCTCGTATTTGTCACCCTGATCGGCGCCACCTTGCGGCTCTACGGTTTAGACAGCGAGTTGTGGCTCGACGAGATCATCCACAGACTCATCTATGGGGGCTCGACCCTTCTGGAGGTGATGGTCTCCTATTCGAGCTCGAACAATCATCTGCTCAATACCTGGCTGACGAACATCTCGGTTGCCACGTTTGGCGATCACGAATGGGCCATTCGACTGCCGGCTCTCATTTTCGGGGTCGCATGTGTTCCGGTTGTTTATCTGCTTGCCCGTCGAGTCCTGCCGAGGTGGCCCAGTCTGGTGGCAAGTGCTCTGCTGGCCGTCTCGTATCACCACATTTTCTTTACCCAGAACTCGCGCGGCTACACAGCGCACCTGCTTTTTTCGATGCTGGCCACCTACTATTTGATTCGCGGCCTCGATTCGGACAGCAAGAACATGTGGTTGGCCTATGTACTCGTCACATGCGCCAACATAGTCTCGCTCGCGACTGCTGCCTTCGTTTTCTTGGCGCATATGGTGATCAGTCTAGGGGTGTTGGCGCAAGTGCGCTCGCAGGGCGGATCTCCTCGACACACTGCAGGCAGGCTTGTCTCTGTTTTTGCCGTAGCCTGTCTCGGAGCTCTCCATTTTTATGTAGCGGCGTTACCGCAGATGTGGGTGGTGATGAGGACTGTCTACAGTCAGAGCCATTCGGGATATCGCCTGTTCTCCGCCGAATTTTCAGCCGAGCTGAATCGAGGCCTGGCCTCGGGCTTCGGCCCAGGTCTCCTCGTTGCAGCGCTTCCGTTGCTGGCAATGGCGAGTCTGGGGTTGTGGGGGATATGGACTCGAAACTGGATTCTGACCTCCTCTTGCATTCTCCCGTCGATTCTGTTGTCGATCTTCGTCATCGCTCGAGATCTGACGATCACGCCACGCTTTTTTCTTCCATTGCTGATTCCGACGGTTCTCGCCTGTGCCAGGGCCATCGAGGGCGCTGTCGCGTGGATGAGACAGAGTCATCGCCGAGGCGAGCAGGTGGCCCCGGCAGCCGCCGGCCTGGCTGTTGCAGCAATCATGGCTCTGTCGGTCTTCTCTCTCCGAGATTACTATCGCACCCCGAAGCAACCGTTTCGGACCAGTATCGAGCATCTCGAGTCGACTCGGCGCCCAGATCAGATTGTCATAGCGCTGCACAATGCGCGCAGGGGAATCAGATTCTATGTAGGCAAAATGGGTCTCGGTTCGCAAGACTCCTACTTCTATGCCCCGACTCGTGCCGACCTCTTGAATATCTGTCAAAGACAACCTGACCGGCCCGCAATTCTGGTTACTACTTTTCCTCGTGCTCTTCGCCTATCGCGCCCCGAGCTCAAAGAAGCTGTCGATATCGGGTGGCAGCCATTTCGCAGGTTTCGCGCGACTGTCGGCGACGCGCAGATCACTCTTTGGGAGCAGAAGAGCCCGCACAGCAGTTGTCTTCAAGTCCTCGAGGCAACAACTCCTACGGATCAGCGGTGATAGTCATGGTTCTCGATGACGTCGAGATCGGGCGCAATGGGGTCGACCTCTCTAGTCCGCAGGATTCCAACTTTCCACGTGAGAGAAACCCTCATACGATCGGCCGTGCTGACGTTCACATATTTCCAACAACGGTTTTCTATAGAACTTGACCATTGTGAAATCATCGAAAAAAGTGACGTAGTACGGTTCGCATTCCTCACTTTGAAATTGCTGGCCCGTCAGTGCGCTGCGATGCTTGCGTGAGAATTTATCAACAGAGTCGCCTATGACCACACCAATATGCTCCATTCCCATTTTGTAAACACGTCGATGTACCGGAGGTATTAACTCAATTACTCGAACCTCAAACTCACCCCCCAGCGCCAACGGCTCGTCGAGCTGCATGATAGAGATCGGACGACCATTCCAGACATTTTCAATGTTGGACGTGCAGCATTTTTCTATTTTGGCTCGTGTCCGCAGGTATTCATCGTAAGTCTCCGTCCTGTAGGCCAAATGACTTAGCTCGCATCCTGAGATATCGATGTGAATATCGTTCAAGCGTCTTCGTTGAAGCGAAAAGAATGCTTGATAATCTCCTATGATTTCTTTCATCAAAAGGCCATTTCCCCCGGGCTGATCGGTCTGTTGAAACGTCCAACTACTAGTAACCAAAAGGGTGTGATTTAGCGAACGGCTGCTTTGGGTCAATAGTACCCATTCAAGAACAATTCCACAAAAGTCAGCTATGGGCCTTTTTCCTTGTCGTCACCCTTTCGGGGGAGATCGCCGAACGGCTCGGTAGAACTCCATCACCTCCCGAGCGGTGGTGACTCTCTCGGCGACCACCCAGGAGTCGATCTCGTCCCATTCGATGTTTTCGGACTGATGGGTCGCCACGAGCACGGCCTGTTCGAGAGATGGAGCATCCTGCCATGAGGCAGCCGCAATCAACCGGTCCATGATCGATTGTGTTGCGGTGATGATGCGCAGTTTCCCCGCAGGTGTCGAAAGCACTGCACACTTCGATGCGTCGACGTAGGTACCACCAAAACTGAGCGGTGCGGGTGGAAACTCCAAATACCATCTTGTGGCTGGGTGCTCGAATACAGACATTCGTGGGCTGCCTGTGTGGACGAACCCTAATGGCTCGAGAACCGGTTTGAGCTCTTCCAACAAGGCTGTCGTCACGAAGTCCAGGTCTTCAGATTCATAACGATTCTCGGTGTAGGCCGACACAGCACTTCCTCCCGAGAGCGTCGCCACGATGCCTGCCTCTTCCAACGCGCCGGAAACGATGGCAGCCAACTCGGTCATACTTGTTTCTCGAGTGATATTTGATGATCCCATTACGGGGCTGCTGGCTTTGTCTATCTCTTGCCGTAACGCCTGGGCCGCTGACGCGCCCGATAAAATTTCTGGATGGTTGCATCGGGTAGGCGCTCGAGTATCGAGCGAAGAAAGTTTCGAAGCTCGTCTGCGACAGGGTTCCGATTAAAGTAGTAGAAACGGGCCGATCCTTCCTTGCGGCTGACGAGAAGACCGAGTTCTTCGAACTTGCGAAGCTGGTTTTGAACCTGGCTCAGCGACATCCCGAAGGTTCGGGCAATCTCTGCTGCATAGCCCTGGCCGTAGTTCTCGAGATACATCAAGACCTGGTAGGCGGCTTTGCTGCCAAACAGCCCAATGAGCGGTGCCTCTGAGATCGTTGGTTTGTTCAAGGCTTTCAACGCTCCGGTGGTGGTTGTTTGTCGGACTTCCTCACCCTGATCCTAGGTGTTTATACCTAAACTTTAGGTAGGATAACCCAAAAGCCCGTTGAGTAGCAATGGCGCCAGTGAGTAGCAATGGTGCCAGCTCCGAAATTGATCGCCGAACACGAGGAGTTGCGGGCGCCCGCCCACACGCTGTGGACCGCTAGCTAGAGGTAGGGCCAACCTCCTCGATGATTCGAGCCAGTTGCTCAGGTTGTTCAGAAGTCGTCATATGGCCGCCGGGCACCATGCGGATATCCAGCCCCTGGTCGCCCAGACGTTCCCTGGCTTTGACCACCTGGTTCGGCTCGAAAATGTCGCCTTCGCTACCCACGATGTGAAACGACACCGACTCCTGCAAGGCGAGATACAGGCGGCGCAGATCCCAGCGCTCGCCGTACCTGGAACGGTGCTCCGCCACGAACCCAGCGGCCTGGCTTACGAAGGCGAAGCCGTTTCGCCGGCTGATCGCATCGTAGATCTCATTGAACTCCTCGGAAGATAGTTGATATTCCTTTGAGAACATCGAGTTGAGCAGCTGTCTGGCCACGAACCGGGAGCGTTGACCCAACCACGTGACCATGCCCCCGATCGGTGATCTCAGCGCCGGGGTTGTCATTAGCGGGTGGCTGTGTGCGTCGGCGAAGTAGCCGCCATTGATCAGCAAGACTCCTACGATCTTGCAGCCGAGGTCGGCGCCGCCTTCTATTCGCTCTTGCTGGCGGCTGAGGAGCTCCAGGGTGACCAGCGAGGAGTAATCGAACGACACTATGAATGTGGACCGAATTCCCTCCGCTTCCCAAAGGGCCTCAACGAGATCGGCGCGTTCCATCGTCCCGTAGGGATACCCAGAGGGCTTGTCCGAGTCACCTTGTCCAACATATTCAACGTGGATTTTTGGGGTCATGCCGTTGGCACCCAAATGCTGGTCGACCTTCGCCCATCCGAAGGAGCCGTCAGGGAATCCGGGCATGAAAGTCGTCCAGACCGCGTCGTCGTCTTGACCACCATCTCGCGCGACACGCTTGAATACTCGAATAGGATCCGCGGCGTCCCTCTCATCGGCAGGACTCGAGCCATCGGCAGGACTCGAGATTTTCTTGCGGACGGGGTCGTACGGGACTCTCGTACCCGATGAGAACCATTCTTGAGCCGTTACATGGTCAGTCATGACAGGGTCAGTCATGTTCGGCACCTCTCTTGATCGGTAGATCGTCGGTACACGGTAGCACGCAGGTAAAAAGGGGACAGCCCCTCTATTTCGCTCTCTTCGAGTCACCAGACGCCTGGTCCGCCATTGAAACAGAGATGAAATAGAGGGGCTGTCCCCTTTTTACCGGGCAACTGGGTCATCGGGTAGACTGTCCGCATCAAGTCAGTACAAAAGATCGATCGCGAAGGGCCGAGCAAGTCTGTGGTGATACTCGGAGGAGGACGTATGTGGAAGAGGATTCTATGGGCAATTCCCATAGCCCTACTCAGCGCGCTTCCAGCCGCTGCTCAGATGGTCTATGAAGTCGACACAACGGTCGACACCAACCTTGGCAATTGTACTGCTGCACCCAACGATTGCGGTCTTCGTGGTGCGATTACCGCAGCAAACACTGACGGCGCCGATAGCCAGATCATTCTTGCGGACGGGATCTATCGGCTTGGGTTCGAAGGCGCCGACGAAGACAACAACGTCACCGGTGATCTTGATGTCAAGGCCGCAGTAGAAATTCTGGCAGCTCCTGGCGCGTCGCCCGTTATCGAGCAGACCGTGCCAGATCGCGTGCTCCAGGCGGTTGTCGGTGCAGGTGATGTTCGCATTGCTGGGCCGATTACAATCACCGGCGGCCAAGTCTTTGGGCCCTCACGCGGAGGAGGGATTCTGGCCGAATCTAACGTCGCCTTGGAGCTCGAGGACGTGGTGCTCAGCAGCAATCAGGCAGCTGGAGAAGGAGGCTGTTTGGCCAGTTTCGGAGCTACCAGTGTTTCACTTCATCGGGTCACCCTTACCGACTGCCATGCCCAGACCAAAGGCGGTGGCGCTTGGCTGTCTGGCGGCCCGGTAACGATCACGTCGTCTCTCATCGAAGCCAACACAGCCAACGAAGAAGGGGGTGGAATTCTTCTCGGCGGTTCCGGGGGTGTTGTTCTCGATACCACGATACGTGGAAACCTGGCCGGCAATCAGTTCTCGCCCGTGGCAAGAGGTGGCGGTTTATCTATGACTGGCGGCAATACTGTTCTCCGGCAGTCGACCGTATCGGGCAACCAGGCGGGCGTACCCAGTACAACTAGCGCCGAAGGTGGTGGTATATACGCCGTAGGCTTGCCATCGCTCTTGATCGAAAACTCTACGATTAGCGGCAATCGCACCGACGGGAATACCCAGATTGGAGTCGGTATCTTGATAAGTGATTGTTTTTCGACCACTTTTGATTCCTCGAGCGTCGTCGAAAGTCCTACGAATGGGATGGCTGCGGTTGTCTATTACGTATTAGCCCCCCAGACTCATACCTTGAAAAATTCGATTATCGGCGGCGGCTGCTCGGGGGACACCGGCAGCATCGTCTCGGCCGGCTTCAACGTCGAGCGCCCCTGGGACGGCAGCACCATTACCACCTGCAATCTCACCAACCCTTCCGATCTCCAGGAGACCGATCTGATGCTGCGGCCGCTGGCTGGCTACGGTGGGCCCACCGAGACCCATGCCCTTCTTCCTGGGAGTCCGGCTCAGTTTCTTGTCAGCTCCTCGCAGTGCCAAAACGAGGATCAGCGCCACGCGGTGCGGGCTGGTCTGTTCTGCGACTCGGGTGCCTACAACGGCAGCACCGTTCCGCCCGGGCCATGGCTCTTTGCCGACGGTTTCGGATCGGGCAACACCGCGGCTTGGA
>CAXMQZ010000120.1:0-3568 GCA_964195975.1 uncultured Polyangiaceae bacterium
AATGGACCACCTGAATGCTCGTTTCGGATCTGTTGAAAATCCCCCTGCTCCGGCAAGAAAGAGCGTGTCATCTCGGCTTCTTGAAAGAGGTGTTCTTGGAAAAAGGACGCAGCTGACGTTCCGCTTATCTGCTCGATCAACACCCCGAGCAAAAAGAAGCCTGAGGTGCTGTATTCAACCTGCGACCCCGGTTCGAATCGCAGCGGTTCTCCAACAAACGTGGCCAGCAGATCCGCTCGAGTGGCGGGACCCAAAAGCTGTTGAGTGGCACCTTCGGCAAAAGGTGCCGGGCCGATTCCCGATGTATTAGACAGAAGCTGATGGATAGTCAGATCGCGAGCGGGTTTTGGCAAATCGGGCATGTACGATCCGATCTTTGCGGACAAATCGAGTTTTCCTTGATCTACGAGTACCAAGGTAGCTGCGGCAACGAACTGTTTTGTCAGCGAGCCGATTTGGAACCGGGTTTGTGCAGCGGGCTCTTCTTGACGGTCGAGATCTACCAGTCCATCACCGCGTTCAAAGACAATACTGCCTTGTGTGGCGACCAAGACATAGCCGGTAAATTGGTGTCGTTGTTGGAACGCGGAGAAGTGGGAGGCCAGTTGTTGTGGCACATTGGCGTGGGCGGTGGAAGTATCCGTTCCTCGCGGATTTGGATGGTCGGGGGCCTCCGTGCATGCCGTGCCAAATACGATGACGGTGAAAGCAACCAGTAGAGCTATCGCGGAATGTTTCATTTTTCAACCCGCAGGTTCGTAGTCGCGGCGCCCCCCAGGGCTAGAGGGTCTGTCCGATCAAGTCTCAGTCCTTTCCCGGTCAGTCTCCTCGCATATGGCAGCTCATTCTACAAGTCGTGGTCCACTCCTGGTCCACTAGACCGCCACTCACCACCACTCTCACCATCGAGCACAATGATCGTCGCGGAGAAAGCTGCAGTCGTCACGTGAGAGTAGAAGAAGCTCCCGTTCGCCTACTACCTCTGTTGCATCAGCTGCGCCACCTCGTCTGTCCAGTTCGGCACGTAGACGATCTGCCGGTCTGGGGTCGCTTCCTCGAGTGATCTGACTGTCAGGAATCGCTGGCCGTCGGCCGAGACTCCAAGAGAGCCCATCCGTTCAGCCCTGAAAAGAAGACCTGGCTTACCTACGGTGAACTCTGGCACGGTTCCGATGGGGACAGCCCACACCGTGTCGTCCAATCCCCAATAAAAGAGCTCCTGGCCATTCGGGTTCCAGGCAGGAAAATTCCCCCCATTCGTCGAGACCTTCACCGTGGACCCAGGACCTGGATAGGGTCGCAAATAGATCTCACTCTGGCCCGATTTATCGGAGCTATAGGCGATCCATTCTCCGTTGGGTGAGAATACTGGCGAGCCCTCCGAGTCGGTTGTCGCGAGAAACGGCTGTGGCGTCCGCTCGCCTTCGAGCGGCAGCATGAAGACGTCGAAATCTGAGGGTCGCACCTGGCGGCTGAAGGCGAGCATCGAGCCATCGGGCGAGAAAGAGTCTGCACTGTCCCATAAGAAGCTGAAAGTGAGCTGCTCCACGCCGCCGCTACCATCCGCCGCGACCCGGAACAGCTGGATCGGTCCCCCTCGGTTCGAGGAAAAGACGATCCACTTTCCATCGGGTGACCAGAGCGGCGTCATGCCACCTTGAAAGGTCATCCGGGTCCAGTTCTCGCGCTCCATCTCGTAGATCCAGATGTCGGAGTCCTCTATGCTCGCGGCAATCTGGACGACGAGGTGACTTCGATCGGGTGATAGGGCAGGCTTGCCTACAAATGGTCGCCCGCTCTCAGTCAACGGCTCGATGTTTCCTTGCCGATCCACCCAGACCAGCTGCCGGTCAACCACCCGAGGAGCTCCAGGAACGAAGACCATAGAGCCCGACTCCGACACGTCGTAGGCCACAATGCCCGAGGAGTAGTAATAGTGCAGATCCTCGAGGACTCGTCGGGGACGGCCGGTTACCCCCGGCCGATCGACGTCAAAAGAAACGGCATGTAGAACTCCGAGTCGGGAGTAGAGGAGGTGTCCCGTGTGGACGTATCGCGGGTAGGTGCCTCCTGTCAGGAGGGTCCGGTATTCCCCGGTGTCGAGCGACACCACGGAGATTCTCCCCTTGTCCTCTCGAGGACCTGTCCTGACGAGAAAGATGGCTTCCCGGCCACCCGGTAGGAACTGCGGCCAGCGGTGGCTCAACTCACCCTGATCGGAATTTGGCACCGTAACTGTCTCAGGCTCTCCTCCGTCGGCGGAGACCCGGCGAAGACTCCTGTCGGCGGCGGCGAATAGGATCGTTCCATCCTCTCCCCAACTTGCGCCGCGGAGATGGGATACTGCACAGATCGGGAAGGCCTCGCCACCCTCCACTGGAACTTTCATGAGCATGTCATCGGCAGCAAAGCCTAGCCAGCGGCTATCCGGCGAGAAGAATGGATTGCGTGCCCCCTCCGTCCCCGGCACCGGGTGGGCGTCGAGCTTTCCCATCGAGCGTAGGTAGAGCTGCGGCGAAGTGGAGAGGTCTGTTCGATGACCGGTAAAAGCAACCCACTTCCCGTCGGGTGAGAGAGCGAGGTTTGCTGACGCCCCGAGCTCGGTTAGCGCGACCCCGGATGGGGGATTCAGTTGAAACCGTTGAATCTGAATCGGGTCAGGCTCGGGCCGGAGCCATAACCATCCTGCCATTCCTAGGATCGCGGCTAGCCCAATTCCGGCCAGGACCCCGAAAATACGACTCGTTGAGTGCTCCCTTGCTGCAATTTGCTGGGCAGGGGCCTCTGCAGTGAGCTCGGGCTGCCCGATGGTCTCCTCCAGCTCGAGCCGGGCATCGGCGATGTCATGGAGCCGGTCTTTCGGGTCCCTCATCAGGCAGCGTCTGAGCAACCTGTGAACCGCAGAGGGTGCCCCGTTGGGAAGCTCCTGCCAATCAGGATCTGCGCGCAGGACTGCGGCCAGGATGTCCGAGAGAGTTTCCCCTTCGAACAGGTGTTTTCCCGTGAGCATTTCCCACAGCACAACACCGAAGGCCCAGATGTCGGTTCGCTTGTCCACCTCTTGCCCTCGCGCTTGCTCCGGGCTCATATAGGCGGCTGTGCCGAGCAGGACACCGGCATGGGTTGGCGAGTAGGTCAGAGTCGGCGAGTGAGTGAGATCGCTTGTGGCTGGATCGGTGATGGGCTTTGCCAGGCCAAAATCCAAAACCTTGATCTCGCCATCGGGTGTGAGCTTGATGTTGGCGGGTTTCAGGTCCCGATGGACCATTCCTCGTTCATGCGCGGCTTCGAGAGCTTCGGCTATTTGACAGGCCAGGGAAAGAGCACTCTCGAGCGGAACGGGTCCCTGTGTGATGTGATCCGCCAGGGTATCGCCCTCCACGAGCTCCATGACCAGGAGTTTCTGGCCATCCACATCTTCGAGTGCGTGGATCTGGGCAATGTGGGGATGGTTGAGGGAAGCCAGGAGCTTGGCCTCCCGCTCGAAGCGAGCCAGGCGCTCGGGATCGGAGGTGAAAGCTTCTGGCAGGACCTTGATGGCGACTTCACGACCAAGCGTCGAATCCTC
>CAXMQZ010000121.1:0-17203 GCA_964195975.1 uncultured Polyangiaceae bacterium
GTTCAGACGGATGGACCATAGCGTCTACCTCACGCTGCGAGTTCTCGTCCCGCCTCTACTGTTTCGAAACTGGTTCAGGGCCACCCCTGACTCCTCCTGCTGCGATCGGGGCGACCGCATTCGTGACATCGGTCACGGGTCCAGGTAACTTGGCCTCTTGGCCCGACGCCGGCGGGGAGACCGGAATCGCCGCTGCTGATGCCATCTGCCAGGCACGGGCGGCCGGCGGCGTCCTCGCCGACCCTTCGAGCTTCAATGCTTGGATCTCGGATTCCACCACCAACGCGATCGATCGCTTCGAGGACCTGGGGCCGAGGGTGCGACCGGACGGCGTCAGAATCGCGGACTCGATGGCCGATCTTTCCGACGGCAAGCTCGACGCTGCACTCAACGTCACCGAGCTTGGTGATTATGTCGGGAACGCCGCTGCCTGGACCTCGACAGATTCCAACGGTTTGTCTTTCCCAGACAGCTGTGCTGATTGGGCCTCCGCAGCGGACACTGTATTTGGTGGTTTAGGCTCAGTCTGGAACACGAGGGCTCAGTGGAGCTTACTCTTCACGGGCTCTTGCGACAGGAACGCTCACTTGTATTGCATCGCTGATCCGCCACCCATCTTTGCGGACGGATTCGAATCGGGCGACACCTCCATGTGGAGCAGCGAGGCACCGTAGGACCGGGGACACGTTACGAGTACAAGTCCCCTTGTTCTACACCAGACTCAATTCTGAATCAGGGGGACACGCAACAAGTGCATGTCCCCCTCGTGGGAGACCTCATGACGGCACCGGGTTGCCCTTGTCAGGTCCCAGCTCTGCCGGTCCCTCATGGGGAGGTTTGGTCTTGGGCACCGCGCAGGTAGTGAACGAGAAGCAACATGTCGCTGTCCGGTTTGGGAACGACGTCGTGCTCCTCTCCTGCACCGAGCGAGATCAGGGTGCCTTTAGACACCGGCACGACTTTGCCGCCAATGTGCGAAACACCTTCACCCTCGAGAACCAGGATCGTGGCTGGAACAGGCGCGCTGTGGGGCGGCAGGACCGTCCCCTGGCGCAAGGCAATCGTCGCGAGCTTCAAATAGCTCTCGTCGAGCAGGACCTCAACTTCTTTGCCGGATCCTGATCCTGCGCTGCGGGGAAGCTCCATGATCCGACTCTCTGAAGACATCGCGGAGGTTCCTACCTCCTGAGCGTTCGCGACAGTGCTTCCAGCGGCGCCCAATAGCAAGATCGCCACGGTAATGATGTATCTTCTACTCATTGATCTGTCTCCTTTGTTGTGCTGCGAAGAAAGCCTTCTAGCGATTTCCAGACTTGCTTGGGAGATGTGGAGGAAGGAGCCTTCACTCCAGGCACGCGGTGAGACTCGAGAGTCGAGGCCCCGCGAATGACTCCAATGACCATCCAGGTGAGAAGTATCGGCGACGCGTCCTGAGTGACCTCTCCACGCTCCTGTGCCTCCGCCAGGCAATTGTGGACAAACGTCACCGAGCGTTCGACGAGTCGGCCAATGCGCTCGGCACCCTCTTCGCCGGCCGCCTCAGCCAGGCGATCGCTGAACGCAAGACGCAGGAAGTCCGGATTCTCGCGGACGAGCGTCAAGCGGTTTACAAAAAACAATCTCAGACGCTCGAAAGGCTCTCGATCCTCCGGCGGAAACGTACTCTCGAACGCCTCCTGAAAAAGGTCGATCGCCGCGTCGACGATCTCCTCTTTGTTGCTGAAGTGGCGAAAAATCGTCCCATCCGCGATCCCGACATGATCGGCCAGCGCAGCGGCCGTCAGACGATGGACCCCCCGGGTGGAGATGATTCGAAGCGCGGCCTCCGCGATTTGTTGCTGCCGCTGAGCAGTTGGAAGCCGTTTTGTAGCGGTCATGTCGCGATCTTAGCTAGCAAGTACTTGCTTGGCAAGATCACACCATTCAAATCAGCCGCGACCGCGCACGCTAAGTGTCCAATGCAGCCCAAATATCGAGAGGAGTTTTGTGACCCTTGACAGGGCTCAGAAACGGAGAGGCTCGTGCCTGGGAACACAGGAGGGGAAAGTGAACGGTGCCAGGCCTGCACGCTATTCACACTGGATTTTCGGCTATGATTTCGAATCGTAGATTCCTACGGAGGGATTTCGAAGGGTACGAAAGGTAGGTGACCGATGTCCTGGATAGCATCGTTTCTGATCGGACAGGCAGCCAAAAAAGGGGCCGCCCGATTCGAAGCTGCGACAAAAGAGCCCGCAAAGGCGCAAGAAGCGCTGCTGCAGCAGCGCATGCAGAAGAATCGCGACACCGAATACGGTCGCGAGTACGGCTTCGCGGAGGTGACCGACAGACGGTCTTACGCTGAGCGAGTTCCGGTAGTCGACTACGAGGCGATCCGAGAGCGCATCGATCGGGTCACGAGTGGCGCCGAGAACATCCTGACCGCCGAGAACCCAATCCTCTTTGCTCAAACCTCTGGCACGACCGGAAAACCCAAATTCATCCCTGTGACACCGACCTGCCGCTCCGGCGGGGGTATGACGACCTGGCTCCACTACATCAAACGGGACCATCCAGGTGCTTTCAAGGGCAAGATCTTCTCGATCGTCTCACCCGCCGTCGAGGGTCACACCGACGGTGGTCTTCCCTACGGTTCGACCAGCGGCATGATCGTCAAGGAGATGCCCAAGGTGGTCCAGGGCATCTATGCAGTGCCCTACCCCGCCTTCGAGATCCATGAATACGAATCGAAGTACTACGCGCTGTTGCGCTTCGGGCTCGCTGAAAACGTGACCTTCATGGCGACCGCCAACCCCTCCTCGATCTTGAAGCTCGCAGAGATGGCCGACACGATGGCCGACCGACTGATCAAAGACATTCATGACGGCACGCTCGACTCTTCCGAAGACATCTCGACCGAGATCCGCGACGAGCTCGCACCGCGACTGGGTAGGGATCCGGAACGGGCCAAGTTCCTCGAGAAGTGTCGTGCCAAACGGTCCGGTAAGCTGCTCCCGATCGACTACTGGCCCGAGATGGCACTCCTGGGCTGCTGGAAGGGCGGTACGGTCGGCTCCTATATCGAGCGACTACGCGAATGGTACGACCCGGACAAGCAAGGCATGGTGCCAGTTCGCGACCCCGGCTACCTCGCCTCGGAGGCACGAATGAGCATCCCGGTCACCGATCACGGCGCCGGCGGCGTGCTAACCCTCCACAACAATGTCTTCGAGTTCGTCTCCGCCGACGAGATCGACGACAACCCCGAGGCACAGGAGAGGTGGAGTTTCCTCGGCGCCGAAGAGCTCGAGATCGGTAGCCAGTACTACGTTTTCATTACCACGAGCGGCGGCCTCTACCGCTACGACATCAACGATGTTATCGAGCGCGTCGACACCTACAACAACGCTCCCGTCGTCGTGTTTCGTCGCAAGGGACGCGGCATGACCAACCTCACCGGCGAGAAGCTCTCGGTCAATCAGGTGATCGAGGCCGTGGAGAAGGCCGGCACCGAGCTCGGACACGACGTAGCCCACTTCAAAGCCGAGCCCGACATTGCTCAGTCGCGCTACGTCTTCAAGATCGAAGCACCAGGGCTCGCGAAAGAACAGCGCACTGGTCTTCTGGTCGCGATCGACCGCAGCCTCGGTGAGCTCAACATCGAGTACCTGGCCAAGCGCGGGTCGGGTCGGCTCAAAGCGCCGGTGCTCGAGGTGATGAAGAACGGCTGGTACGACCGCGGCAAGCAGGCGATGGCAGCCGAAGGCAAGCGACTCTTTCAAGCCAAGACCGTGCTGCTCGACGCCAAGAGTGGGTATCACCCAGAACCCGAGGAGACCGAGGCCTCGGTCGAGTTGCCATCCTCGTGATGGACAGCCCGGCGAGCAGTTCGGTCGCGGTCCACGTCGGCATCAACTCTGCCGACGGCGCCCGGATCCACGCCTCGGTATTCCCGACCGAAAGACCGGTCGCCGGTCTACTCATAGTCCATGGGCTGCAGAGCCACGCCGGTTGGGTCGAAGCGACTGGCACCGGCAGCCACCTCGCCGAGCAGGGCATTCTGACGATCGCCTTCGACCGGCGGGGATCCGGGCGCAGCGAAGGCGAACGCGGGCATGCGACCAGCTCAGACAATTTTCTCGAAGATCTAGCTGCCGCCAGAGAGCTACTAAGACACGAGCTCAGCGAGCTCCGGGCTCCAGACGCTCCGATTCACGTTCTCGCCAACTGCTTTGGCACCAGGGTCGTCTTGCCGTTTCTCATCGAGAACCCACACAGCTTTGCGTCGGTCATTCTCACCTCCCCCGCGACCCACATGAGCCCCGAGGGCGACTATGGCCTGCGGGACAAAATTTCGATCCTCTCCGCTGCTCCGAAGAGACGCTTCGACACCCCGCTCTCGGACAATGATTTTGTGCGTTCTGGCCCGTGGCTCGACTGGATTCGACACGACGCCGGCTCGCTCAGATCCTGCACCGCCTCGTTCCTCCGTGCCACAGAGCGTCTCACCCTCAAGATGGGTCGAGCGGTCAAGAAGCTCGATGTGCCGTTGCTGGTCCTGATCGCCGAAGACGACGTCCTGGTGAGAAACGACGCGATCGAGCGAACCTTCCGCTCCAAATACGGCGGCCCTCTGGAGATGCATCAACTGCCAGGCGACCATTACATGGACTTCACCAAAGCCCAGGAGGAGTTTCGGGCCAGAGTCACAGGATGGGTCTTGGACGGGTGGTTGACAGCTACAATCCAATCATGAGTCACAAGAAAAACGAGACCGTAGTGGTGACTCGCCGCTTCGAGCTCCGCTCCCCAATCGGTGAAGGTGCCATAGGAACGGTCTTCACCACGTCGGAGGCCGAGCGCGGCCCAGCGGTAGCGGTCAAGCGGCTCAAGCCCGAGCCCGCCGCCGATACCCGGGAGCGCGAGCGCTTCCACCGCGAAGCTGTCATCACCTCGCTGGTCGACCACCCTGGCGTGGTGGCAGTCTATGGCCTCGGTGAGACCGAAGAGGGTCTACCTTTCTACGCCATGCAGCAGATCGAGGGCGGCACTCTCTGCGATCTGCTGCGCGAGCGCGGCCCCAGGGTGAGTGATCGCATCTGGATGGACCGCTTACTCGAAGTTTTCGCGGATATCTGTAACACCGTCGCGTATGCCCACGACCGACAGATTGTCCATCGCGATCTCAAGCCAGAGAATATTCTGATTGGCGACGACGGCACAGTCCTGGTCGCCGACTGGGGAATCGCCCGAGATCTCTCTGACCAGGGAGTGGATGTCGACGAGGAGGGGCTCATCATCGGCACTCCCGGTTACATGGCGCCCGAACAGGCCCGTGGCGACAGCGCGATCGCAGGTCCACCCGCCGACGTCTTCGCACTCGGCATCATTCTCTACGAGATTCTTATCGGCGAGACTCCTTTCCGGGGCAAGACATTCGACGAGTCCATCAGTCGGGTGCTCAACAAGCCGGCCGAGGATCCTCGACGTCTCAACCGGTGGGTATCGAAGAGTCTTGGCGCAATTTGCACCCATGCGCTAGAGCTGGATCCCTACCGGCGCTACGCAAACGCCGGGGAGCTAGCCAACGATCTTCGGGCCTACCGAGAGGGGCGCCCGGTCTCGGTGACCAGACAATCACTCCCGGAGCGTCGACGTGGTTTCGTGCGCCGACGACCTGCTGCGGCCGCTCTGATAGGAGGATCGAGCCTGGCTCTATTTCTAATTCTCGCCTGGTTTGCTGTCCGCGTCGGCATCGAGCAAGGAATCGCAGCACGCGACATCCAGGCGGTACACGTTATCGACCAGCGCGTCTCGACGCTCCACCAAAGGACCGCCGAGGTCGAGGCGGCTATCGAAACTGCCGCTGCTCGGGGGGCATCTCGAAACGAGCTGGCCGCCCTGACCAGGGACCGGCAGTCGCTGGTCGTGCGGCAGCTAATGCTTCGGGTGGAAGAGCTCATCATGGTGCGAGACGCCAGTCGATTGCAGGCCTTTCTTGGAGCGAAGCGCTTCGAGAGAGAGGCCTGGAGCCGGATCTATGGAACGATCGATATCGCCCTCGAAACGCGTCATCCGATGGTCGCCATCGGAATCATAGACGCCATCCGTGAGCTCGACGCCGAGGGTCAACTGCAACTTGCTCTAACGGCTGGAGACCGAGAGAAGCTTCAATCACTCGAACGCCGTGCCAACGAGGATCTCGCTACCTTGGAGACATCCTTTTGAGCCATATCACCTCAGCCACCCTCTGGGCCGTGGATCTGCCCTTCAAACATGCTTTCAAGCACGCGGCCAAAGCTAGGCAGACCTCGTCGAGTATTTTTCTGCGGCTATCGACCGGAGAGGGTGTCCACGGCTGGGGCGAGGCCCTTCCGAGGCCATACGTTACCGGTGAGACGCAAGACGATGCTTTCGAGTTGCTCCACGAGAGGGTTCTCCCCCAGCTGGTTGGAATGGAGGTCGCTTCGGTCGAGGGCGTCACGGAGTACCTGACCCAGTGCGATGGCAAGGCGCCCGCCGCGTACGTTGATGCCGCAATTCCTCAAACAGCAGCGTGGGCGGCTGTCGATCTGGCGCTTCTGGATCTCGCCGGCCAGGTCGAAGGCCGGCCAACGTTCGTCGATCCGGGAGTAAAACCCTATTGGCGTCACTCCGGTGTCGTCTCGAGCGGTTCCAAGAAAGCCCTCGCCAAGGGAGCCGCGCTGCAGCGGCTCCTCGGTCTTCCCCAGCTCAAAATCAAGGTCGATGCCGAGACCGAAGCCTCCGATCTCGCGGTGCTACGTCTCGCTGCTCCGGGAGCCGAGATCCGAGTCGACTCCAACATGGGCTGGACGCTCGAGCGTGCGCTGGAGCTCATGCCAGCCTACGCCGCTGAACATGTCGTCTCCTTCGAGCAGCCGTTGCCGCGCGACGAGATCGACGGAATGGCGCAGTTGGTCGCCGAGACCGGTCTTCAGGTCATGGCCGACGAGAGCTTTTCTGATCGAGCGTCGCTCGACACATTGCTCGCTAAGAAGGCCTGCACAGCAATCAATGTCCGCGTATCGAAGTGTGGCGGTTTTGTCGCCTCACTCGCTCGCTGTCGCGAAGCGGCGACTGCCGGACTCTTGATCCAGGTCGGCTGTCAGGTCGGCGAGTCGTCGTTGCTCTCGGCAGCGCAGCGCTATCTGCTCGAGAGAGTTCCTGATGTTCGCTTCGTCGAGGGTTGCTTCGGGCAACATTTGCTGGAAAAGGACCCCGTCTCACCACTGATGCAGTTTGGCTTCGGAGGACATCCTCCAAAGAGGCCGACCGGTCCGGGGCTCGGCTGCGCGATCGATCTGGATTTGATCGAATCCTCGAGCTCACGAAAGGCTGAGGTTGGAGGCGAGAGCCAGGGGTCTGGCCCTTGATATCTCCGACGTCGCGGTCCCGAGCGCTTGCAGCTCATCGACCAACTGATGCTCCACCTGGGCTTTGACCCGTCGCACAAAGTCTCGGTCGTGCAAGAGGGCCGGAGTGAAAAGACAAGTCGTAGTGATTCGGCACGTGATAAAGAAGAGAACACTCTGTGTAGCCGCGACCCTCATGCTCATGTTAGTCGCTTCGGTTGCCTATACGGAGGCGAACGAGACCTCGACCCCGGTGGTTGACGACAAGATCGGATCATGGCGCGTCGTCTGTCAAGCCGGTTCGTGCAACGTCTATCAGTATGGCCGCGGGGGTTCGAGGCCGACGATCCTGAGGCTGATGTCGGGAATTGAAAGGGCTCCGGAGATAGTGATCGAGGGTGGTCCATTCACACCTTCCGGAGAGGTACGGTTTACCGTCGATGGAGAGTGGGTGACAGGTGGTTTGGTGTCGACAATGAGCGCCCACGAGGACGACAACCTGGTTCTGCCCCCAGACGACATCACCCACGGCCTGGCGCGACGGATGGAAAAAGGGAAGACGCTAGAGCTGACTGTCCCAAGAGGGCAGGAGGTCGAGACAATCGAATTCGATCTCGACGGGTTCGGCGAAGCCCTGCGCCGCATCACCAGCCCCTAGCCATGGCGCCGCGAGAAAGCAGACAGGTCGCCTCAAGCCGGCATCACCCAAGCTGTCTGCATCAGATCTCCTCCAGTGCTGTTCGCTAATCAGCGGTCACTTCTTCTTGGTGCGTCGCCATGATGACGAAGTCGCTATCGGACTTGGTCTCCGGGGTCGCGGCGCGATTGGTGATCACAAGAGTGGTGCCTGGTTCCAAGACGTCGTAGATCTCTTCGACGAACATGGGTGGGATATGAACGCGTGATGCCAGAAAGGATACGTCCTCTTCGAGTGAATCGTCTTCGGACACGGTCGAGACGTGCATCCAGCGATGCATCTTCAGGCCCGGCACCATGGGGTTTTCCTTATCCGAGTAACCCTCGAGAACCGTATGGATACCCTCTGGCAGGGTCGTGTCTTCACCGATCATGCCGACTTCCGCAAACCCGATCTCGACCCCTTTGCGATAGACGTAGAGCTTGGAGTCTGCGGTGCTCAGCAGGAGGCTGACTGGACCTTCGGGTGCGCGTTCGGGTTCCCATTCGAACTTGACGAGATCGGCCAGCGGCCCAACGGCTCTTTTTCTGTGTAGATCCGGCGACAACAACACCGCGGGGTGCGCCGCTTCGGCTGGACCCGAATGTTCGTCGGCGATGACCACGGTAGCGCCCAATTCGTTAATCTCGAAAAGAAGATGGGAGAACTCGAGCGGCATATGAATACAACCGTGAGAGGACGGATATCCAGGCAGGCCACCTGCGTGCAAGCAGATGCCACTCCAGGTCAGACGCTCGGTGTAGGGCATCTTGGCTTTATAGATACTGGATACGTGGTCTTTGTCTTTCTGCAGGATGGTGAAGACACCGGTCGGGGTCTCGTGTCCCTTTTTGCCGGTGCTGACCAGCGTATAGCCGATGATGATCCCGTTTCGGTACACAAAGGCCTGCTGCTTGTTGAGGCTGACTAAGACGACCACCGGTCCGGCTGGAGAGGCCTCTGGAGCCCACACGAACTCGCCCTGGGCGAGATCGTCCACCGCGGTTTCAGATGAAACCTGCTGAGCGATCAAAGGCGAGCCGGCGAGCCCGGCCACAACCACGATGAACATGAACGGAATGAGAATCTTCTTCATCATCTTGATACGTCCCTTCATTTGCGGGTTTGAAGTGGGTAACGGGTGCTCTCATCTTGCGGTGATGCCGAGCGTAGCACGGCGATGATGCAATCCCAGGCCCTAGATATAGGCATGGATCCAGCAGCCTGATGGGGGATAATATCGAACCTGGAGGGGATCCCCATGACTAAACCATCAAGCTACTGGTCCACGAGGCTACGAATCGGTTTCTGTGTCGTAGCGGTACTGGTCTTGAGTGTAAGCGTCGCCTGCTCGAAACAAAACAACGAGAGGAAAGCGCTCGAGCGTGACTTAACCCCCGAGCAGCTCGCTGTCATGGTCGAGGACTATCGCGATGAAGTGGGCGCAGAGCTTCAGAGCCTGATCAAGACCAGCCTACGGCGCATAGAACGGGAGTACAAAGAGCACCAGGAAACCGGCGCACCGTTTGTACACGACATCTTGATCATCTCGGGAGGTGGTGCGAAGGGGGCCTTCGGGGCTGGCTTTCTGGAGACCTGGGTCGGTGTGGCGTCGGGTCCCACCGTTCGACCCGACTTCGATGTGGTGACCGGGGTTAGCACAGGTGCTCTTATCGCTCCCTTTGCCTTCATCGGCACGCAGGAGTCGTACGCGAGTGTGGCAGCGTTTTATGCCGATCCTCAGGAGAACTGGGTCAAGAAGAGGGGCAAGTTGTTCATGTTGCCACAGCATATCTCCCTGTACGACGATTCGACGCTGCAGGATTACATCCGCGAGCAATACAACGCGTCGGTTCTCCAACAGATTGCCGCGCGATCGGCTGAGGATCGACTTCTACTGATCGGCGCCACCAACCTGGATATCGGTATCGGACATGTATTCGACCTCAGCAAAGTGTCCCAGCGTGCACAGACGGATCGTTCTCTGGGGCGGGCTCACTCAATCCTACTGGCCTCGAGCGCTCTGCCCGGGATATTTCCGCCGGTCGAGATTGACGACTTCTACTACGCCGATGGCGGAGTCACCTCACAAATCTTCTTTATTCACGCGCTGGAGCAAGCCCATGGTCCGCTGACTCAGTGGCGGGACCTACACCCAGACGCACCACTTCCGAAATTTCGCCTGTGGATCATCGTCAACGAAAGCCTGAGACTGCAACCAACAATTATCCACCCCCGATGGGGAGCGGTGGCCCAACGCAGCCTGACCACCATGATGCGGTCCTCGATGCTGGCTTCGCTGCGAAATATCCAGCAACTGGCGACGGAAACCAGTCACTCGCTCGGCCTGGAGTTCGAGTTCCGCTTTGTGGCGATTCCCGACGACGCACCCGAGCCACCGCACGGCGAGATGTTCAACAAGGACTTCATGACGCAGCTCGAAGATCTCGGCCGCAAGATGGGAGCCGAGCCATCGAGCTGGCGCACGGAGATTCCCGAGACCCACTGGTTTCGCGAATTCTAGATTTCGTCAGATAGCAGTCCGCTGATCGCTCGAGGGGCCGGCCTCCTAGACAGCCTACTTCAGCGCCTTGTGCAAGATCTTGTCGAACTGATTCTCAGCGAAATAGGTTTGGTCGGTCTGGAAGTACGACTCTCCCGAAGCCTCGCCTTTTAGAAGCAATCCACCGTCGATCTTCATGATCAGAATCTGTACGGCACTTTGTACCGATTCGGTATCGGTCACATGAACGTCTCCCCACTCGTAATCGGTCCAGACGCTCCAGTGGTCTTTGCGTTCCGAGCCGATCAAGCCTGGGAAGAGCACGGAGTCGGCACCGAGACCTCTCGCCACTTCCATGACGTGATCTTTGGTCGGCTCTGCATACCCCTTGTCGAAGAGGGCCTGTTCAACCCCGTCGGTGTCGATGATGTGAGCGGAAGAGAAGTACTTCCGCATCGATTTGTTGAGGTGTTTTTCGACTTTCTTGCAGTTGAGATCGCCGCCACACGGCATCGGCGCCACCGCCAACCTCTTGATCGAGCTCGGAAAGTCCGCCGAGCTATGAACATTTACGGCGCCGTAGGCTGTTGATGCAACCAGTAGCGCGATTCCAACTGCGCTAGCCAGGCCAACAAATTTGAAATTCTTCATTTTCTCCTCCTTTGGATGATTCTAACTGCCTAACTCTTGGCTGTCCTCTTGACTGCCAGTGCGAACAGTTGCTGAGGCTCCTCGAACCCTTTTGCTTGCCGCTCGCCGAGATCTCGAAACTCGAAGGCGCTGCGTGCCATGTCGCGGGTTGTTGGACAGGCAACTATCGTTCCGGTTTCGTCGTTGGCGAATTTCTCGATGCGAAATGCCAGCACCACTGGCTCACCTACCATCGATAGACCCAGAGCGTTACCGCTTCCGTGGCTGGAGATCGCCACGAGTCCCGAAGCCAATGCCCAGTCAATCTTCAACGGAAAATCCTCCACCTGCCACACGGCCGAATCTGCTGCCAACTCCCTTGAGACACGATCCATACTCAAGGCGGCCTTGCAAGCTTTCTCCGCGTGATTGCCTGAAGGGCCTTCCTCCCAGAAGGCGAAAATAGCATCCCCTTGAAATTCCTTGAGAGTGCCACCCAGCGCTGCGATACCCTCTTCCAAAAACGAAAAGACCCGAGAGACAGACGCCTGGACCCCTGACGAGTCCGAGCGCTGCGCCAAAACCGTGTAATCACGGATATCGCCCACCAGCACGGTGACGTTCGCTGTGCTCGAAATGGCCACGGTTCCACGGTCAGACCCAGGCTCCTCAAGCGTATCCCTCGGGGAATCCCCTTCCAGGCGAAAAGACAGGTCCGTACCCACCGAGAGGACAAAGCCGATCTTGATCTCGGTTTTTAGATTGGGAGAAAGGCGGCGACCCTGAAGACGAGTGCCGTTTCTGCTGACATCACGCACATAGCACCGACCGTCGGGCTCCTGGCTGATCACACAGTGCCGCGACGAAACCGTCGGGTCTTTGATCTGAAGCTTACCTACCGCTTCGAGACCTTTTTCGTATCGGCCGATCTCGAGTCGATCGTAAAACGTAAACGTCGTACTGCCTTCCTCGCCTCCTACGACCGCTAATCGCTTTGAAGGCAAGGCTGACGAAGGAGATTCCAAAAAGCTAGTGGTCCTGGTTTCCTGGCGCTCTGCCACCACTATCTCCTGCACCGACTTCCTGTTTCAGCCGCACGAGCTCACCGCCCAGCTCCCGCACTCGCCGGGACATCGTCTGAACGATTCTGAAAGCCAGCGATGGGTCCTCGTGAATTCTCTTCAAGAAGTTCTTCTTGTCGATCGTAAGCACCCTGACCTCATCCAAGGCCTGAAGCGTCGCCGATCGAACACATCGATCAAAAATAGCCATCTCACCGACAAACTCCCCTTCCCCCGCGACTCTAAGGGGAGTCACGACTCCATCCTGTTCGATCGAGACCTGGATCTGACCCTCTTGGATGACGAACATACAGTCACCCACGTCGCCTTGCCGTGTGATGACTTCTCCTGGTTGGTAAACCTTGCCGAGGGCTCCTTTTCCCATATCTCACTCCTAGTGTAAGTGATCTTGCCGGCGGTGCGGAAGAGCCGAGGCCAGCAGTTCCCAGCCCAGTCTGGAAATAAATCGTGGATGGAGCGCCCGGACAAAAATGTCCTTGTAGGGCGCGCTTCCCGTGAACATGTCCCAGAGAACGTGACTCATGTCCTTGCTGCGGTCCGGATCCTTCTGTTCCTTTGCCGTCATATTCAAAAGCGCCCGGCGGGCAAACTTCAGGGCCTGGACCACTCGGGTCGCCGAGAAGGTAGCCTTGCCGATTGCATTGTCCTGTCGAATCGCGCGGCAAAGCGGCCAGTAATGTTGCTCGAAGTCGGTGCTTGAGATTCCTTCGAATACTGCAGTTGTTGCGCAGGCCTTGGCGGTCCGATAGGCGGCACCGATTCCGTCCTTGTACAGACGGGTAACGCCACAATCCCCCACGAAAACAAGACGGTCCGCGTACGGGTGGATAGCACCCTCTACACTGATCTTGGGCGAACACTGACACGAACGGGGCTCGGGAGACCAGCTGTCAGGCATGCAATTCTTGACCTGGGGAGAGGAAAGGAATTCATCAACAAGCTTCGTGTCAATCGCTTCACCCAGAAGACAGACGCTTGCGTAGTCCCCCTTGGGGATGATCGCCGCAAACTCCAAGCGCGGGATATTGAGCAAGAACACATGCATCGAGGCCCCTAGCTCCTCGGCGATCACCTTCTCGCCAAGAAAGTACTCGCGGATAAATGCTTTTGTCGTCTTTGGAGGCTTGTAGCCGATGTCGAGCTCTTCGAACAGTTTGAGCGTGGGTGAGTTCACGCCGACTGCCACCACGAGCAGATCGACTATTTGGGGCTCACCACCCTTGATCGCCACGCTTGGGCGCCCGTTTTCCATCGTTACGCGGTCGACACGTCCCCGCGTGACCTTGGCGCCTCTGTCAGCTGCCAGCTGCTCGATATGAAGATCAAAACTACCCCACTTTCGTTCTTTGATATCCCGAGGACCAATTCCACGGTACACCGATCCGATCCGCTTCTCTTGGATCGGGGGCTCGATACGTACGCTGCCGACGTCCATATGCAGAATGTAGGACTCGATGCCGCGTTGGACAATGGACGACGGTAGATTGATCCCCTCGGCCGCCAGGTTTTGTACAAGTGTCTCGGATATGATCCCTCCGCACATGTTGCAACCGGCCGGCGCCGGACAGGAGAAGTCTCTTGGCTCGAAGATCTCAACGTTGATTTCGAGCCCGGCGCGCTCTGCCATCTCGATCAGGAAGTAGCTAAAAAACGACCCTGCCGGCCCGCCGCCGATGACCGCGACCTTGGAACCGTCCTTCAACTGCAGCTCCGTCTCGCCCACAGCCCACTCCTTTCCAAAGGTGAAAATGCCCATTAAGAACCTATTTTCTTCACAAGAATTCGCCTACACCGTTTGGGGTAGGCAACTAACCATCTTTTGGGGTGGTTTCTCTGGATCCCTTTTGGTATATCGATAGGATCACAAGGAAAACGTACTTCGTCATTCGAGACCTCGACCGAAAGAAAGTCTGACTCCGAAATGAAACCGTCAGCAGGCTCACCTCTCCGCACCAACGGAGTCATATCCGACTTCGGCGCCTACTTTATCCACCGGCCAGAGATTGCCACCTTGGTACCGATAGACTCTGAGGAGGCTCGCAGGGAATACACCGAGAGGATCCATCAACGACTTCCGATTGAGATTGATCAATACACCGTCCTCAATATCCACAGAATCGGCATCGACGCGCCTGTTTCCCTGGTCTACGATGAGCTTGCTCGCTGGTCTGGAGAGTCGCCCTGTTGGCCCAACCATATTGCGACCGTCGAAAACGTCAACGGAAGCCTCGAGCACATCCGCATCGTTGCCTTTGGTGGCTGGATTCGCTGGCTTCGCGGCAATATTCGGCAGCTGAACACCGACTTCGGGCTGCTCTTCAGACTGACTGCACTCGAGTTCAAGGACAATTCGGAACCAGTGGATGTCGATAATGCACGCTACCTTCTTTATGAGTGTAGCGGTGGATACCCGATAGGGGTCTTTTGTATGTATGCGCGGTCTGCAGTGGAATCATTGGCTGAGCCCGAGCAAACCCAGTTGTTTCTCGCTGTCAGTTTCAACTTCTATGGGCGCGAAGAAGGACTTGTGCCGTCAGTGATGCACAAAGTCTGGCAGGGTATTCATGATCGCGTCACCTCTAATGTGATGAACAGATTCAAAGGCCTCTTCGAAGCCAGATTCGCGAGCCTCAAGGCCGGCGGCGGGGACGATCTGGGCTGAGGGCGACTGCCTGTGGCAGCCTCAAGCGAATCAACAGGTCGTTGAAGCGTGGATCCGAGCGCAGCGGATCCCAGATGGGCTCGACACCTAATTGGGCCAGCGGATCACGTCGCTCATAAGCCTGCTCCAGCCATTCAAATGCCTTCTCCGTCTCGCCGAGACGGGTGTAATTTTCCGCCACGACCTTTGCGTGGATCGCTTCCCTCGGCCAGGCTAGTTGAAACTCGAGCATCTCCCGCCAGAAGGCTGCGGGGCCCGACGACGTAAGTGCCTCTTCAAGGCTCTCGAGCAGCGGCTGCGCGAAAGAACCCGCCCGCATGACTCTGAAAGCGGACCACGCAGCGGCCTCGGGATCGCCCAGGGCCTGAGAGAGACGACTCGATAACCAGTGGTTCGGTCCAAAGCTGCCGTCCCATTGCTCGCCGAGCTGAAACAGGGCGACATCATACTCCCGAGAGTAGTAGAGAATTTCGCAGAAGGTAAAGTGGGTCATCGGTGAAAGCGGATCGAGCTCTCTGGCCAGCTCCGCCGCCGCCTGCGCTTCCACCTCCCGACCCATGGACGCGAGGTAATAGCTAAGCCCGACGTGTCCGTCGGTGGCGCTCGCATTGAGCACGATGGCACGCAGGAACTCGCTTTGAGCCAGCTCCCAGTCCCAATCGAAGTTGAGCGCGATCGAGCCCTTCACGGCATGGGCCTCGGCCAGGTCATCGTCGAGCTCCAGCGCTCGGGTCACCGCTTCCTTGGCCAGAGCGTAGGAAACTTTTGGCGGATGGGGGAAGCTGATGGCCCCCTGCATCTGGCGGGTTTGGGCGAGTCCAGCCCAGGCGCGGGCGAAGTCAGGGTCGAGGTCGATCGATTCCTGATAGGCCTCGGCTGCCAATGGAAAGTTGAAGAGGTTCCAGTAGTTGCGTCCCCGCAGGTAGGCCTCAGAGGCGGCCGGATCAACCGTTTCACCGCTTGCCAGGCGCGCCTGTTCCTCCGGCGTCAGGGTCACTTCGACCTGCAGCGCGATGGCGCGCGCCACCTCACCCTGCAACGCCAGGAGATCTCGCAGATCGCGCTCGAAGCTCTCCGCCCACAGATGCTCGTCGGAGGCGGCGTGGATCAGCTGAGCGGTCACCCGCACTCGATCTTTCGAGCGCAACACAGAACCCTCCACGACCGCATCGACCCCCAGCTGTTCGCCGATCTCGGCTAGCGGCAGCTCGGTCTCCTTGAAGCGCATCACCGAGGTGCGCGAGATCACCTTGAGCGCGCCGATCTTGGA
Organism: uncultured Polyangiaceae bacterium; assembly: GCA_964195975.1. Taxonomy (GTDB): domain Bacteria; phylum Acidobacteriota; class Thermoanaerobaculia; order Multivoradales; family JAHEKO01; genus CAXMQZ01. The sequence continues at coordinate 16,176 of CAXMQZ010000121.1, forward strand.
AAGCTCGGTGATCAGTATTTCCGTCATACCGTCGGCCAGGTAGTCCTGCTCCTTGTCACCAGACAGATTGGTGAGCGGCAAAACTGCCAGGGAGGCGATCTTGGGCGTTGGCGGTGGTCGAGTAATGCGCTCACTCAGGGCGGTGAAGTTGAGAGCCACGGTGATGAGGGCGAGAGCTGCTACGACCGATAGGAGCACCCCGAGTCGCGACCCCCGACTCCTCGGCATCAAGGCGGTCAGTCGGCTGAGGCTAGTGGACAGCTTGGGGTGGTGCTCGACCGCTTCTTTGAGCGCCGAGAGCTCTTTCGCTATCGAGGTAGCATCCTGATAGCGCCGCTCCGGATCCTTTTCGAGACAACGTTCGATGATCTGTTCCAGTCGAAGGGGGAGTCGTGGTCGGAGGCTGGTAACCGGAGCTGGAGACTCGTTCAAGATCGATGAGATCAGCGCAGCAGAGCTGCCTCCCTGAAACGGTCTCGAGCCTGTGACCATCTCGTAGAAGATGGCGCCGAGGGAAAAGATGTCGGTGCGGTTGTCCAGGGCCTTACCCTCGGCCTGCTCGGGGGACATATAGGGGATCGTCCCCATGATGACGCCGGTCTGCGTCAGTGCAACACTCGGGAGGAGCGCTCCCTCGTTGGCGCCCCCCTCACTGCGCAGCTTGGCGAGACCAAAGTCCAGCACCTTGACCGCTCCACTCTCGCTCCGCATGACGTTGGCCGGCTTGAGGTCACGGTGGGTGATCCCGTGAGCGTGAGCGGCCGCGACAGCCTCGGAGAGCGGAATGGCAATCTCGAAAAACTGCTCGAGCGGGATCCCCTTTTCCGGGACGATCTCATCCAGGGGTTGCCCCTCGACCAGCTCCATGGTCAGAAAGAGGAGATCGTCTTCGTGCTCTACCGAATAGATCGTGACGATGTTTGAATGGTTGAGGGTCGCTAGAGCTCGGGCCTCGCGCTGGAAACGCTTCAGGATATCGGGATCCACCGCCCTCCAGCCGGTGAGGACCTTGAGCGCGATCTTGCGGC
>CAXMQZ010000122.1:0-9173 GCA_964195975.1 uncultured Polyangiaceae bacterium
GGACTGTAATTATCGGACTGCAAATCGAGAACCGAAAAGCAACGTGAAAAGCGCCCATCCATGGCTCGTACTAGTGCCCCTGGTAGCTCTGGCGATCTCCCTTTCGTGCAGCCAGTACGAACCGTTTGATTCCAAGGCTTATTTGGTGGGTCAGTACGAGGATCGGGTCGGTCCGGAAAGGGCAGCCAAGATCGAGGTGCCGTACGATTTATCGGGCCAGATACTTTCCGAGGTTCTCGGTCGAGTCGACCCAGGTGCCAACGATAGGAACAAGACGGCCAATATCCTGGACTTCGTATTCGGCCCTGGGGGTCTGGAGATCCAGTACCAGCTGACTCCGACGCGGTCGGCGACCGGGACCTACTACGCCCGAGAGGGCAATTGCCTATCGTTTGTCAATCTGTTTGTCGGGGTGGCCCGCGCGGTTCGCCTAAATCCCGAGTATGTCGAGGTGCGCGACCACCAGCGCTGGAACTACAAGAACGGAGTGGTCGTCAGCCAGGGACATATCGTTGCCGGCATGATGATCGACGGACGGATGTCGACCTACGATTTCCTACCCTACAGGCCTAAGTCCTACAAGGATCTGAATCCGATCAGCGATCTGACCGCGACGGCCCATTTCTACAACAACCTGGGTGCCGAAGCACTGCTGGCCGACGATCTCGAAACAGCTGAGGAGCATCTGAGCCTCGCTACCAAGCTAGCGCCCGACTTCGAGAAAGCGATCAACAATATGGGTGTCTACTATCTGAGAACCGATCGGGTCGAACAGGCACTCGAGCTCTATGACAAGGGGCTGGTGGATCACCCCAAAAACGTGGCATTCTTGACCAACAAAGCCCGCGCCCTGCAGCTCTCGGGGCGTGGCGATGAGGCTATCGCCGTTCTCGACCAAATAGAAGACACCAACCAGACCAGCCCGTTTTTCTTTGTCTATCGCGCCGATATCGCACTAGGCCAGGGAGACTACCAGGAAGCTCTGAAGCAGCTGCAAAAGGCGATGCGACAGGAGAGCGAGGTCCCTGAGGTACACATCGGACTGGTGAAAGTCTATCTGGCGATGGGCGAGATGAGCAAAGCGAGTCATCACGTAGAAAGGGCGCTAAAGCTCGACGCCACCCACCAGGAAGCGCGGCGGTACGCGGCGATTCTGAGTCGTGGGGCCTCCGAGGGTCAGTAACGCCTCTCTTCCGCAGCAAGTGGATACCGCGTTACAAGGACAACTAAGGAAGGGCCTTCAAAAGAGTCGAGCCGTTCGGATTTGTACCCGGGTCAGTCGGTAGCGACGGTTGGCACTTGGCTACTCTTGGCCTGGCTCTTGTGGCGCTGATCGCTCTCGCATATCGACGCGTCTTGGTTCTGGAGGAGACGTTCGTCGAACGTGATGCCCTCAGGTTCACCCTGCCTTGCGAGAGTTCTTGGTGCCGACCCTGTGCGATTGGCGGGCTTGGCGCGGCGGTGTTCTCTCGGCGACTCGGCGCTTGAACTACGGCAAGCCTAGTAGTTGGTGCATCCTTGGCTCTTGGCAGTTATTCCACCTCGATGGTGCCCAACGGGCTGGCGCAGGTAGTGTCTCGAGAGTTGTGCAAAAAGGAAGGGGGCCATGGATCTCCGTTAGATTGAGATCAAGCAAGAAGATCAATTTGTGACGGAGGAGGTATCCATGGCCCAAGTCAAGCGTAATCGAAGCCCGTTGGATTGGAATGTGTTGGTAGAAGATGACCAGGACCTGCTGCGCATCCTTAAGATGCGCGAGGCGCTTCAGGAGGTACTCGAGGCGGTCCGGTACTTGAATATGGACTTGCTCAGAGAGCACAAGAAGGAGCAACTGAGGCGAATCGAAGCGGCGGCTTGAGAGGGCTGTGGGGACTGGCAGGACTGTTCAGAGCCCGACAAGATCTGAGGGCTCAAACAGCGTGAGCAGCTCGACGGGTTCAATAGAACCGACTAACATTTGCTGCAGGACCGGCTTACTTCTGCAGAGACGCTTCCTGAATGGCCAAGCTCTTGCTCCTACCACGATTGCCTTTCCAATATCTAATTCTGGCCACCTTCCTTTGCTGGCTAGGCTCTACAACCGCATGGCCTGATGATCTCAGCGCACAAGGCGTTCTCAATCAGGTGGCTCGACTGCAGCTGGGCCAGTTGGCCCAATATGAGGGTACAATGCGCTCTCCGGAGGAGCTCTGGAAGCGGAATCTTCCGCGCTATTTCGCCCTCTATTTGACACCTCAAAACGATAACGATGAGATCCGTTGGTCGTTGACTCGAATTGCTGGTCGGTTCGCCGAGGAGGCGTACCTCGCGGCCGCTCAGGCCGCCAGACAGCAAGGGTCGTCCAGAATCGAACGAATCCACGTAGAACGGGCTCTTCACCAGCGGCTGCCCAGCGAAATGAGCCCCTTCCGTGAGGTTGTTTTTTTCCCCGAAGCCGAAGAGTCCCAGCGGTTGGCGGTAGAAATTTACGACCTCGAGGTCTTTCGCGATACTGGCTTCGGTTGGAAGCTGCTCGAGAACCTGGCCGCGAGTGACGTCGTCAGTCAAGATAACGGCTTGACCATCCGGCCGGACGCGGCCTGGGTGCTGGCCGACGGGATCAACACTTACTCATTGCTCGTGCTGAGGTTGGCTGGAAGGCAGGCAGCCGAAACGCTTTCACCCCGCCTTTTCAGTCGCCACCTTCAGCTGGCGGTGAGATCCTTGGCGGAGCTGGGGGAAGCCGACAACGATCCTCTCTCGCTGAGGAGAAATCGTCCGACTGGAGGTAAATCGGAAGCCGTGGCAGAGACATTCTTCCGGGATGTCTCGAAGGCCGCGGGAGTCGATTTCCGCCATATCTCTAGCGAGTGGCTCAGTCAATTTCGCCGCTATGAGGGCACCTTCCCCACCTTTGGCGGTGGTGGGGTCAGCGCTGGCGATCTGGATGGCGACGGCTGGCCCGACCTGGTCTTCTGTGGCGGTGATGGTTGTACGGTCTATCGCAATCGCGGGGACGGCAGCTTTCAAGAAGTTGGTGCGGACTGGCGTCTTCGGGTGACCGGAGAAGCTCGAATGGCGGTGGTGGCAGATTTCGACAATGACGGCTTGCGCGACATCTTTATGAGCTACGTTCGCGACCCCAACCGCCTCTTCCACAACCTGGGCGGGGGGAAGTTCGCCGATCTCAGCGGTTCCTCGGGCTTGGCGCGAGAGGGCGACATCAGTGGGCCCGCCATCGCCTTTGACTACGACGGTGATGGCCTGCTCGACATCTACGTGGGCAACTTTGGCAACTACCTCGAGTTTCAGTCTCCCTGGAAGTTTCTGGATGCGCAGAACGCGATGCCCAACAGGCTGTACCGAAATATGGGGAAGTTTGAATTCGAGGAGGTCACGGAGTCCGCCGGTGTGGGCAACACCGGTTGGACACAAGCCGTCTCACATGTGGATATCGATGGGGATGGCGATCAAGACATATATGTGGCCAACGATTTTGGACGCAACGATCTTCTGATCAACAACGGCGACGGAACCTTCCAGTCGGCGGGGGAAGCCACGGGTAGCGACGACCCGTTCCATGGCATGAACGTCGCCTTCAGTGACCTCAACCACGACCGCTTTCCCGATATCTTCGTCACCAACATTTGGGACATGAACCCACTCCAGGTGGGAGTGTCTGAAACCAATTCCCTGTTCCTCTCCGAGCTGAAGGACAGTGTAGTGGGTTACCGTCGAAGCGCGAATCCTCTGCTGGCGAGGCAAGACACCGGCTGGTCGTGGGCAGCTCTCTTCTTCGACGCCGACAATGACGGAGACGACGATCTCTTCGTTGCCACTGGGTTCACGGATTACCTCACCACGTTGAGGTTCCGAGCACACCCGACGATGCCGGGACAGATGGTTCCCTACAACAATAGTCGGGAGCCGAACGTCCTTCTTCTCAATGATGATGGGTTGCCCGTCGAGAGGGTCGAACCGAGCGGTGCGGAGCTTGGGGAAGTGAACTCTCGCAGCATTGCCCTGCTTGACTACGATCTGGATGGTGACCTGGATCTGGCGGTGACCACTTTCCACTCACAGGCGCACCTGTTTCGGAACGATGGCACTGGGAAGGATAATCATTGGCTAAGTGTCGAGTTGGTGGGAGATCCATCACGGCGAAGCAATCGCGACGCCATAGGGGCGCAGCTTATAGTCCGCGATGGCGGGCGCCTCTACGCCTGGCGAGCCGTGACTGGGGGCGAAGGCTATCTCGGTATGAACACACCGGAGGCGGAGTTCGGGCTCGGCCCGTCCACACGCATCGACCTGGAGATCGTGTGGCCCGGGGGCCAGCGGCAGATCATCGAGGGAGCGGCCGCCGATCACCGCATCCGCGTGTACCAGAGCCCAACCGGATCGACAGCCAAGGTAAGGTGAGCTGCCCTTGACGATGACCCGCGTCTCCAGGTCACACTCGATGAAGCAGGATTTCAGACGGCTCTTGTTAGCAGTCTTCTTTGTGGTGCAGATCGAGGGTGGCGCGGCCAGCATGACGCAGGTTCTCGCAGACGAGTCCGACGAATCGGCACTACGTGAGGCCGCCCGTCTGCGCAGTCTTGCAGCGGCGGAGATGGAGGAGGGTCGATGCGGTCGTGCGGAGCAGCTTCTCCGGGACCTGGCGAAGATCTTACCCAACAACATTCTGCCGCCGATCAATCTGGCCATCTGCTATTTCCTGCTCGATCGGCGTGAGCAGGCGCTTGAGCAGATAGCGCACGCTCGCCAGCTGGACCCGAACAACCCTCAAATGCTTTTTGCCTTGGCCCGAATTCTGGAGCGGGACCAGCGGGAGCGAGCCGCCTGGCTGGAAGTTCTTGAACACTTCGCAACGGTCCGACCCCACGATCCCCGTCCCTACTATCTTCGAGCGCAGGGACTCACCTTCGACAAGAAATTCGCGGAGGCGATGCCCTTCCTCGAGGAGGCCCTCAACCAGGTACCTGACAATCTGGTCCTGATGGTGGAGCTGCTGGTCGTGTCGGCTCAGGCAGGGGACCGATTCGTGACATCCGACGCCCTCGACGCTATAGAAGATCGTCTCCAGGGGTTTGACGGTATTCTCGCCAAATATGCTGAGCAGATTCGAAATCTCTTGAAGGCGGGTGATTTGGAGCCAGCTCGTCTTCCCGCCATAGTGATCGGCAATCTACTGCGACCATCCGATTTGTATCAGCTCGGCAGGGTTGAGCTGACCGGTCCGATTGAGGGCGGCAACCTGTTTCCACAGCTCGATTTCGAGCCGCCACTTCCCAAGAGTATTCAAGGCGGTGGTGACATCGATGTGGCGTTCGATGATGCAACGGTAGAGACCGGTCTCAAAGAGGTGCCCATGGTGTCCTATCTTGTCTGGTCCCCGGGCCCGGACAGCTCGACACTCGTGTCCGGAGCGGACGGCGGCTTTCTCCGCCTAAAGCTTGAGAGTGGGCGGTTTAGTTTTCAGCCCGTTATTTTGGCGACCGGGGCGCGGGAACCGGCGATCTCCTTCGACTTCGACCAAGACGAGCTTCCAGATCTGATTATCGCAGATCGCAGAGGTGGGATTCTCTTCCACGCGGGTCGCGGTGGCGGCACCTACGGTCAACCGATCCAAGTAATGACGGGCAAGGAGACCAGCCGGCTGCTGCATCTGTATCCCTTGGATGTGGACCATGATGGGGACTTGGATATTTTCGGGGCACGGACGGGTCGGGATGTTTATCTTCAAAACAACGGTGATGGACGTTGGACGGAGCGGGCAGAGGAGCTGGAATTGGCTGGCGAACCGAGCGCAACCACCGACGTCGTCTCGGCAGATCTCGACAACGATGGAGATCTGGACCTGCTGATCGTGCAGCCCGAGCTCGGTCCACGTCTCTATCTCAATCGAAGAGTAGGGACCTTCACGGAAGCCACGGACCGACTGGGTGTGGATCAGAGGCACTCTGCGTACTCTGCTGTGCGTGCCGCCGACTTCAATAACGACGGGCTTTTCGATATCTTTCTTTGGGGGCCCGAGGGCGGTCTTCTCCTTTTCAACCGGGGCCTCGAGTTCGAGTCGATTTCTATACCAACCGCGCCTGGTAGAAGCTGGCATGCTGCAGAGGTCCTCGATGCCGATAACGATGGCGACCAAGACGTCTTGGCCGTGACAGATGACGGGATCTTTCTTCTGCGCAATCGAAATGGAAAGCTGATCGCGGAGACGACCCGGCAAGGCCCGATATCAGCAAGGCAGCTTCTGGCTGAGGATTTTGACAGCGACGGAGATGTCGACATCCTTGCACGGCTCGCGGATGGCCGCCTGAACTACTGGCGCAATGAGGGCGGTAACCGGAACAACTGGCTCCGATTGCAGCTCAAAGGTAAGAACGACAACAACGGCAAGAACAATACTCAAGGTCTCTTTGTCCGCATCGAGACTCGCTCTGGAGACGCCTTCCAAGTAGTTCAAGGCAACGGAGGTATCAACCACCTTGGCCTGGGTGCGCGTCGGCAGGCGGATGTGATTCGTGCGGTGTGGACCAATGGAGTACCCCAGACCTGGCAACAAGTTGGGGCCAATCGGACTTTGGTGGAGGAGCAGGTACTGAAGGGCTCTTGCCCCTTCCTCTATGTTTGGGACGGCGATGCCTTCTCCTTCGTCACCGACCTCATGTGGAATTCGCCGTTGGGCATGATCCTGGCGGACGGTACCAGGGCACCACATCAGTCGGCCCGGGATTTCGTGATGATCAAAGGCGAGAGACTTCGGCCCGCAGGAGGCGAGATCTGGATCCAGACGACTGAGGAACTTTGGGAGGTCGCCTATGTCGATAAGCAGGAGCTCATGGCGGTTGATTATCCGACCACCGTTGAGCTGCTAGTCGACGAGAAGTTTTCTCCTCCACCCCATTCTGCGAAGCCCTCGATCCACTGGGTCGATCGCTTACATGAACCCGTGGCTGCTCGTGACCAGGCGGATCGGGACGTCCTTTGGAGGATCAGAGATCTAGATGGACTTCATGTGGACGATCTTCCTCTCGACCGTTACCAGGGTCTGACCAAGGGTCACGAGCTCCGGTTGACATTCTCTGGAGTTCCCGCCGGCAAGAGACTTCGCCTCCTGTTGTGGGGCTGGACCTTTCCTACGGATTCCAGCATCAACCTAGCTCTTTCCCAGGACTCCAGCCGTACTCCGCGACCGCCCCGTCTGGAGGTCCTTCGAATTGATGGTAGTTGGCGGCCGCTCGAAGTCTGGGTGGGATTCCCCAACGGCAAACGGAAGGTGGTCGTGGTGGAGCTGCCAGGAGAGATCCCGTCGGGAGATGTAACCCTGAGGCTCTCAACCAACCTGCAGATCTATTGGGACGCGGCTCGTCTGGCGATAGGGGACCCAGTGGTCGCTCCGGTGGTGACCTCTCTCAAGCCCAGGGCAGCAGAGCTACACTTCAGAGGATTCTCGCGCCTTTATCGTGAGACTCCGACCGGCCCTCATCTCTTCGACTATGAGCGTGTCTCTGTCGCACCGCGCTTCCGCAACATAATCGGTCCGTATACTCGCTACGGTGCCGTTGAAGAGCTGCTGCAGGTCGCGGACGACCGCTACGTCGTGATGAACGTCGGCGACGAGATGACGGTGCGGTTCGACGCCACATTGCTACCGCCGCTACCACCGGGTTGGAAAAGAGATTTCATTCTGTCTACCGATGGCTGGGTGAAGGATGGTGACTTCAATACGCTCTTCTCGAAAACCGTAGGGCCTCTGCCCTATCACGCAATGGAGTCCTATCCCGATCAGCCAACGCATCGCTATCCCGACAGCTCGAGTCATCGTGAGTATCAGGAGACCTTTCAGACAAGGTGGGTCGCCGACCAGCTTTCTCGTGACCTTTTGCAACCCGCCGATCCTGGTACCACCGACTTAGGAGTGTCGCCTGAACGAACCAAGGGCGACGAGCCCTAGGTCGGAGAGATGGCCTGGAGAGCGGTGATGTTTTCGGTGCTGGAGTACTCGACTGCGCCCGCAGCGCGAAAGATCTGATCGAGGAGCGGCTCTGCGAGCGCTCGCCCTCGATAGCGAACCAGTTCCTTGCTACTCATTGCGATTGTCTCCATAAGGGACAGAATCGCTCGGCAGTTGCCCCGGACACAATCGCTAGGCTAATACAGTGCACAACTGGCGAGTTGATGCCCGGGACGCGAGGATGTAGAATAACCGACAGGCTGTGCCCGGAAAGAGACAGTTAGTGTCTAAGGTGTTCCTGATACGAGTTTGCGCTCTGATTGCTTCGATCGGCATTGTTTTGCTTGGCGGAGGGGTTCGAAATTCGACAGCCCAGACCTTCGAAGACTACACCGAAGTCATCGAGGTTCAGGTTCCCGTCAATGTAGTCACCAAGTCGGGCGAACCTGTGCGTGGTCTCACGATAGAGAATTTCGAGATCTACGATGGCAAGAAGCTTCAGGAGATCACCAACTTTCGGGTAGTCGATCTGGAGACGATTACCTTCGGGGATCAGTCCACCGATCGATCGGGCTGGGTCGAAAGCGACGAAAACTTGCCGCCCAGCCGAAGCGAGATCGAGCGATCCATCCCATCCGAAGCGCGAAGACACTTCCTGCTTCTTTTCGACATGTCGTTCTCCACCCCGACGGCGATTCTCAGGGCCCGAGAGGCAGCTCGAGAGGTCGTGCTCAACTCTCTGCATCCTACTGATTTGGCAGGACTTGCGACGATGACTGTGGAGTCAGGACCACAGCTGATTCTGACCTTTACGCCCGACCGAGCCCAACTCGCCCGGGCCATCGACACCCTGGGTGCTCCCAGGCTCGTGCGACGAAGCGATCCTCTGGCATTTGTCCTCCACGGGCCAAACTACGACCCCAACTGGCAGCCTCCTCCTCCGACCTCCGGCTCGGGTGCTTTTGCGATCACAGGCAGCGGTGGCACCGGTGTCGACGATCTGACCATTGTCGGGCAGCAGATCTCTCGCCAGGAGAAGAGCTACACCCGGGGCAGGATCTTTTCGTGGGCGAGTGAGATGAAAGCGCTGGCGCAGATGCTCAACAGCGTAAGAGGACGCAAGCACGTCATCTACTTCTCGGAGGGGTTTGACGGCACGCTGCTTCTGGGCCGCAGGGCCGATCACGATGATCCCGAGCATCAGTTGGACCGCCGGTCGATCGAACAG
>CAXMQZ010000123.1:0-22227 GCA_964195975.1 uncultured Polyangiaceae bacterium
CACGCATCCCCATGACATCCCAGGTCTCTTTGATGTGGTAATTCTCGGTGTCGCGTGGCATGAAAGCGTGGACGATTTTTGGATTGTCCGGATCGGTGTTGTCTTGGCCGTGGAGACCGAGACGGGTCCAGACGGGGGTGAGACTGCCGAACCCCTTCCGACCGGTGAACTTGTAGCCCCCTTCGACCGGTACTGCCTCCGTCGTCGACGTAAGAAGGGGCACGGTATTGCCGCTCTCGGAATGACCGGCCGCAAAGACCTCACCTGCCGCAGCTTCCTCGAGTAGCCAATCCAGCGACTTGTCGCCCGAGCTGCGGAGCGTGCTTGCTACACCACACCAATAGTTGTGCATGTTGATGCAGAGTGCAGTCGCTGGGGCCCAGTAGGCCAGACGCCTGGTTTCTAGACAGACCTCGCGGAGTGTCTTGCCGAATCCACCCATGTCGGTGGGGATGGCCAACTTGAGATACCCGGCCTCTTTGAGCTCGTCGAAGTCCTCCTGACAGAAGCGATTCTCTCTGTCGTACTCGGGTGCGCGCTCGTGACAACGCTGAAGCAGGTCCTCACTCACGATCCAGCTGTTTTCTTTCTCTCTTTCCGCTTCAGCCATGTTCTCTCTCCTCAGGCAAAGTGTAAGGTTGCTCGTTGACTACGACGATTATCGACCCAGTACGACCGGTTTGTTGAAACGCTTCTGTGACAGAATCACCCCGATTGGTCCCATTGCAGGGGCGCACCGGAGCGACATCTGTTCGCGACACGCGTTCGGCCGACCTAGCGTTTTTTTCAGGGCGCAGAGTCTAGCACCAGATCGGCACGTTGCAAATGCAAGGGTCGCATAAGAGCGGCTACATAGCCGCAAAGCCGCTGGATTCCAAGAACGCCAGGGAACACTTTCTATGTCACTAAGCTCAGGAGATCGACTCGCGCACTACGAGATTGTCGCCCCCCTCGGGGCCGGCGGCATGGGTGAGATCTTTGTCGCCCGCGACACCTGTCTGCAGCGCAAAGTCGCGATCAAGGTGCTCCCGAGAGCAGCCAACGCCTACCGAGCTGAGCTGATCCAAGACCGATCTGATAAAGGAGAGCTGCCGTGAAGAAGAGGTTGATATCCGTTGTCGCTGCTGTCGCAGTCCCGTTATTGATGGCTGCCGCCACGGCACAGGCGAGCGAGATCGCGCTTGCCATCGAACAGGTCTTGACCGGCGACATCCCTGAAGAGATCAGGAACTTTCGGGATTTCGAGTTGCTGATAGGAGAGCTGAACGATTTCTACGACGCGAGAGATTACGAGCCGGCCTGGATTGTCGACGGAAAACTCTCACCGATGGCAAAGGAGATCCTGGTGGTGCTCGACGGAGCCGATCTCCAAGGCCTTCGCTCGGGCGACTATATCGGAGGCTCTGTTTCAAAAGGACCCAGAGCGACAGATGGCGAGCCGAAGAACGCCGAGTCGCTGGCCCGTATCGAGGTGGCGACCTCCGGCTCCGCGATGCGATATATCAAAGACCTTCACGAGGGTAGGTTCAGCCCACGACATCTCAAGCTCGGTCTGGATATCGAACACCGCGAGTTACAGCTTGCCAACGAGCTTCGCCGCCTGGAGCGATCGAGCGACCCTACCGCGTTGTTGGAGTCGTATGCTCCGCAGCACCAGGGTTACCGTTTGCTCCGCCAGCAGCTTGGTTACTACCGATCTCTGGCCGAGAGTGAGCCCTGGCGATCCTTGGAGGATTCCAAGCCGCTGCGCGAAGGCGACCCCTACGCCGATGCCGACGGGCTCCGACGTCGATTGGAGCTCACAGGTGACTTGGACGAGGGAGCCAGCGGAACGGGGCGAATTTATGACGCCGAGCTCAGCGCGGCGGTCAGACGATTCCAGCTCAGACACGGACTAGAAGACGACGGCGTTGTCGGTAAGGATACATTCGCGCAGCTCAACAAGAGTTGGAAGGAACGAGTCACCCATATCGCGGCAAGTCTCGAGCGCTGGCGTTGGGTGCCCGACGACAGTGAAGATTCACTGATAGTAGTCAATGTTCCGGGCTTTCAGCTCGGTGTATTCGAAGATATTCACCGACCAGATGATGTGCGGCTTGCCAGCCGAGTGATTGTAGGCAAGTCCTACAGTCGATTCAGAACGCCGATTTTCAAAGGTGAGTTACGTTACCTGGATTTTCGCCCCTATTGGAACATTCCTCGCAGCATCACACGCCGTGAGATTGCACCTCATCTCGATGAACCGGGCTATCTCGACAAGCACGAATACGAGATCGTCAGCCAGTTTGGAAACGATGTGAAAGCGTTGCCAGCCACCGCGGAAAACATCGAGAAGGTACGGCAAGGAAAACTCGAGCTGCGCCAGCGCCCGGGACCAAAGAATGCTCTTGGCGAGGTGAAGTTCATTTTTCCCAATGAGCACAATGTCTATCTCCACAGCACCCCTGCCAAAGGCCTTTTTGCCAAGGATCGACGAGACTTCAGTCATGGGTGCATCCGGGTGGCCAAACCGGTGGAACTGGCCCAGTGGGTGCTCGAGGATCAGCCGGAATGGGATCTGAGCGCAATCGAAACTGCGATGAACGCCGGAGCGCCGACACGCGTGTTCGTGTCACGAACAATACCGGTCTATATTCTCTATTTGACAGCGCGGGTGGATGTTCGGACCGGGCTACTCTACTTCTACGAGGACATCTACGGACTCGACGGGGATCTGGCCAAAGCCCTGGGTTACGAGCTGGACAGCCTGATACAGAAATACGGGTTTGGCTAGGAGGCCGACGAAATGGCTGTGGCGTCAGGTGCCTTCATAGAGCGGCGGAGAAACCGTTCACGGTGGAACTCGATCCCGGTGACGTACTCGACTGATCCTCCTGGACCGAAGCCATACCCGAACATCTCGCCGATACCGCCCGCCAACAGCATCGAAATGAGTGAGGGAAACAGGCGGGGAAGCATCGAGAGACGACCGATCCTGCGCAGCGATCCGATACATTTCGATAGCCGCACAAGAGGTATCAAGGGCGAACCGAAGAAATAGGTTGTTCGCCGGAAAAGACCCCAGTTCTGTCGTCGGTTCGACGCAAAGAGCCGGCTTCCATTGAAGTGGCATCGCAGCGAGGAGAAAAACAACTCGAAATTGGTATGAAATATTCGTGCCTTCGGTTCGAGAAAGAAACGATGTCCAGCTGAAGCGAGATCCCATTGCATCGTCGACTCGGCTTCCAGCTTCTTGGAGAGCAAAGGACCGTAGCCGAGCAGCACGTCGCGTTTGTAACTGCTGTTGTGCCCGCCGATGTGATGAATGGGTCCCGGTTGGCAAGGCTCGAGCCAGTCACCATATTCGATAATCAAGTTCGACCAGGAAATCGACGTCTTTGGATTCGCATTTTCAACGCCAGCGCCCACACCCGCCCAATCCTCACAGTGTCTGGCTATGAGTGCTTCAGCCCACTCTGGGGCAGGGAAACAGTGGTCCTCGCAGAAGGCGACGATGGGCGCAGTTGCGGCCTGGGTGCCCAGAGCTCGCATGTGGGCTGTCGAGGTGACGTCGTCTGCTTGTACCGATCTCCAAGACGAAAAGCCATCGACATCGGCGACAGTGAAGCCGGTGGGCTCGCTGTCGGGTGATACGAGGACAATCTCCAGATCAGCTGCTGCAGTTTGTCGTCTCAAAGCGGAGACGATTCGACGCACCGTGTCGAACTCGTCCGGCATGATTACCACTACTGACATTTTCGGCATTGATTCGATCGAGACCATAGGTTGTTGAGAATATCGATTCTGGCCGCTGGAATGAAAGCCTATAGGCGAATTCGACTAGAACCGGTGTATTCTCAGCTGTGAGTATTTCCCCCGGTGATGTCTTGAAGATTACAACAGTGTTGGAAGCAACCCGTTCCCGGCGCCAAAGTGGTTGTGCGGTGGCGGCGCTGACAGTTCTCGCAGCAGCATTCGCCGTCAGTTGCACCACGGACCCCTCGCCTCCCACGAAGGACGACTCAAACCCTCTGTATGTGGATCCGGCAAGCGTCGATTTTTCGGAGAATCCCGAACTGCTTTCCCGAGTGCTGTCATCACCACACGGCTATCTGCGTTTCATCAACATCCCGTTCAGTCAAGAGGTGTGCCGGGTCTATGGCGAGGCGCTAGCACCGTACCCCGACTTCAATCTGCACGGTGACGCCCATATCGAGCAGTACGCTGTAACCGATCTCGGTCGCGGCCTGACCGACTTCGATGACTCTTCCCTTGGTCCCGCGTTGGTCGATCTGTCGAGATTCGGGGTCTCGCTGGCCCTGGCTGCCGAAGCGAACGGATGGGAGTCGCGCTATCAGGAGTTTCTCGACAGCTTCTTCAACGGTTATCGAGAAGCGCTATTGGATCCGCAGGAAGTTCCCGCCGAACCGGCAGTTGCTGCCAGGCTCCAGCTCGGCTTCGAGGACGACCGCGAGAAGTATTTCAAGTGGATCGATGCGATTGCGGAACCGATTCCCGCGGTCGAACAGGAACGTCTTCTGGAGGCTCTGGAGCTCTACATTGGCGATATACGAGCCCGCCGGCCAGAACTTGCCCCAAACTACTTCGAGGTTGTGAGGGTGGGAAGCCTGAAGTTGGGAATAGGAAGCGCCCTAGACCGTAAGTACCTGGTACAGATTCGAGGAGAGTCGGACGAACTGGCAGACGATGTAGTCCTAGAGCTCAAGACCGTACGCGATCTCACCGGAATCGACTGTGTCTCGGTCGGACAGTCCGATGATCCCTATCGGATACTCATGGGTCAATCGATTGCCTATCAGCCATACCGCCTTCTCGGGTATGTTCGGTTGAACGGCGACACTTTTTGGATTCATAAGTGGGTGGACAACTATGTCGAAGTATCCATCGTCGATGATTTCCAAACGCCTGACGAGCTTGCAGAGGTCGCATACGACGTCGGCGTCCAGCTGGGTAGAGGACACCCCAACCAGCTACATCCTCCTCTCGATAGTCAGCTCAAACGTGAGCAGCTTAGGCTCCTGGATCGTGACGAAGAGTTGATCCGAGAGATTACACGAAAGCTGACGACTCGAGTTCGAGAGGCCTGGCAGATGTTTGTGGAAGCAAACGATGTCGAGTGATCCGAAAGACACCCCGCCGTGTCGGATTGTGTAAACTTGGAGTCACACTTGGTTTGCACCGGGGCGATTTGCTGAGTATCGAGTCGAAGCGGTTCCGCTGTCTTTCGCGATCCTCGCTCATCTCCTCGTGCTGCCTGGCTACAGAGGTTGCACCAGAACCGAAGGTCGTTGCCCGGTGAGAGTGTAAGGAGAGACCATGTCGAAGAAAATCTACGTTGGGAACCTGCCGTTCAGTGCGACCGAAGATGAAGTGCGTGAGCGCTTCGCGGAGTTTGGCGAAGTCGAGTCCGTTAGTTTGATCAGCGATCGCTATACCGGTCAGCCCAGAGGTTTTGGATTTGTCGAGATGGAAGATGAGGGGGCGGACAAAGCAATTGCCTCCCTCAACAACACCAGCTTCGGTGAGCGTACATTGAGAGTCAGCCTTGCGCGTCAGCGTGAAGGCGGACCCCGACGAGGCGGTGGCGGCGGAGGAGACCGCGATAGTCGCTGGTAGAAACAGCGAAGCTATCGAGTCTCCGATTGAAGACAAGAGTGTCAATAAGGAAAGGAGCAGCATCATCACAGCTCGAGTATTTGTAGGAAACCTGAATTACGAAACAACCAAAGAGGAGCTCTCCGAGCTGTTGTCGGGAGCAGGCGAGGTCAAGGATATTTTTCTGCCGACAGATCGTGCTACGGGTCGGCCCAGAGGTTTCGCTTTTGTCGAGTTCTCGAGCTCGGACGAGGCGAAAGAAGCCATAAAACAGTTTGATGAGCATGATTTGGGAGGTCGAAAGCTTAGGGTCAACCCAGCCGACGACAGACCCCGTCGGCAGCCGGGACCACCATCCTTCAACTCGGGACCATCGTTCGCATCGCGCGGCGGCGGCGGTGGCGGTGGTGGTGGCGGTGGTGGTGGCGGTGGTGGCGGCGCCGGTGGGCGACCTGCCAAACCCAAGGGTAGTCGAAGAGGCATGCGTGGCAAGAAGCGCAGTCTTTGATCTAATCGCCATCGAGCTGAAAACCTGATACCGATTTATGCGGCGCTTGTCTCTGGGTTGGAGATGAGCGTCGCGTTTTCTTTGGGTTGAGTTCAAGAGAGTGAAAGATTCCCTGTGAGCGGCGTTACGAGGAGCCCGGAACCTTCTGTGGAAACGGAGACGGGTTGGCGTCGGCGCGTAAAGCGACTCGGCATCGACATTCGCCCGGGTGAGGGTGGCGCAGCGGCGCTCATGTTTCTGTCTCTGTTCCTACTTCTGACCTTTCAGATTTCTACGAAGACGGTCCGCCAGTCCACTTTCGTGCACTCCCTCGGAGCCGCGAAGCTGCCTCTGGTGTACCTACTGGTCGCGTTGGTGTCCTACCCCTTCCTTCGGCTATACAACCGGTTTATCGATCGCTATCGCATCGATCAGCTACTAAGTGTTTCGTGTCTAGTGGTCGCTGGCGTCCTGGTCGGTTTCTGGGCACTGATGTTTCAACCCAAGAGCTGGGTCCCCGTTGTCTTTTATGTCTTCACCTCGATCGTATACGGAATGCTGACCAGCCAATTCTGGTTGCTCACGAACCATCTCTACGACCCGCGACAGGCGAAACGACTCTTTGGTTTCATCGGTGGTGGCGCTCTTCTGGGCGGCATTCTCGGTGGTCAGATCGCGCGAATTGCGAGCAGATCTCTGGGCACCGGGGCTGTTCTCCTGGTAGCGGCCGGTCTATTGGTGGTCGTGGCGATCTTGATCAGACGTGTTCGACGGTTTGAAGTCATCAATGAGGCTCGAGAGCCGGCCGGCAAGAAAATCGATCGCGCCCGGGGAGGCCTGGAGATCCTGCGCCAATCAAGACCGCTACAGAGTATCGCGGCGGTAGTCGTTCTGACGATTATGGTGGCGCAGATCGTTGACCTACAGTTCAACTGGGCCGTGGAACAGTCCATTACCAACCTCGACCAGGCCACTGCGTTTTTTGGGAATTTCTTTAGCGTCATGGGCATCTGTGGCTTCGTTTTTCAGATGGCATTCACCGCTCGAATTCACCGGGTACTGGGCATTGGGTTTGCGCTTCGGGTTCTCCCGGTCACGATGGGTGTCGGGACAATCGGATTGTTTCTCGCCGCGGGCTTGTTCCCGGAGATGTTGATCACCGCTGCGATTGTGCTCAAAGTTGGCGAGACCGGTCTTCGCTACTCCCTCGATCAAGCGACTCGCGAGCTCTTGTTCATGCCGATTCCGTCTGCATTACGGGTCAAAGCAAAGGCCTTCATCGATGTTTTTATTCAACGCGGCGCCAAGGGCTTGTCTGCGATTCTGTTGCTGCCGGTTACGTTCGGTCTGATTTCCATAGTCGAAGCGGGGTGGATTTCTCTGGTGTTGATCGCTGTCTGGCTCGTTGTCAGCGTCGTAGCGGCCAAGGAGTATGTCCGTGCATTCCGACAAAGTCTCAAAGGTCGAACCGGCGATTCCGGGATCGTAGTCGATCTTTCGGATGTCACGACGATGGAGCTTTTGATCGAATCACTCGGCAGTTCAGACAGGCGCCAAGTGATGAACAGCCTCGAAATCCTCGTTGCTAACGGCAGGGCCGAGCTGATACCCCCTCTTTTGCTGTATCACGATGATCCTAGGATTCGGCAAAGAACGCTAGTGACTCTCTCAGAGGCCGGCCGTATGGATGTGGGGGCCCTGATCGAGAAGCGGCTCGGCGACGTCGATCCCGAGGTAAGGGCAGAAGCCATTCGGGTCCTGGCGGGAATCGAGGGCAAGAACATCAGCGAGTTGATGCTGCCCAGGCTCAAAGACAAGGAGGCGGGCGTGCGTGCGGCCGCCGTCGCCTGTTTGAGCAACTTTGGCGACAAAGAAATGATCGAGAGAGCCAGTCGAGTGTTGGACGATCTTCTTACCGATGCAGATCCCGAGGTTCGAATGGAAGCAGCAAAGGCCATAGGCGCTGTTCACGAGCCGCGATTCAGAGAGCATTTGATCCGACTGCTATACGATCGCAAAGATCGTGTGATTGGAGAATCGATCTCGGCGATCCGAAGACGCGTGGCGCGGGATGGCTTCAACCCACTCTATGTTCCGACCTTGGTCTCGCTGCTCCAGAATCGACGAGTCAAACACGAGGCTAGAGAGGCCCTGGTAGCTTTTGGAGAGCCCGCTGTACCGGCCCTCGTCCATTTCATGACCGATCCGGACGAACCTATCTGGGTACGCCGGGCCATTCCCAAAGCGATTTCCGAAATTGGCGGTCCCGCAGCTGCCGAGGCGCTGCTTGATAGCCTGGAGAACGCGAAAGACGCCTTCCAGCGGCGCAAGCTCGTCGAGGCTCTTGGCTCGATGAGCGAGTACAAAGATCTTGTCGGTCGACGGATGGGTCGAATCGAAGCCCAGATCACAGAAGAGGCACGCTGGTATCTTGACAATATCTCCATCCTCGTCGCGCTCGGTCTTCCAAATAAGGGCAAGTTTGTCGGGCCTCTTGTTTCGTGGGAGGGGGAAGAGGTACCCACCCTGCTCGACCAACTCGTGGAACAGAGGGCGGCCGACAATCTCCGCAATCTATTTGGCATGTTGGCCCTTTGCTACGGCCCAGATCGGATATGGCCTGCCTATGTGAGTCTGACGGCCGACCGATCGATTCTCCGTGCCCGCGCACTCGAATTTCTCGACAACACGCTCGAAGGAGAGATCAAACGAAATGTCTTCGTTGTGATCGATGATGCTCCACTTGGTGAGAAGTTGGATCGCGCAAAGAGCCGGTTCGGGATTACAGTCAGGTCGAAGACCGAGACCTTGAGCGGTTTCTTGACTTCCAACCAAATAGGGGATACCGATGAGGCCTCCCTCGCCGTTTTGGCTCTCTACGCTGCTCATCAGGAGCGGGAAACTGACTTGGACCAAGCAATTACGAATCTTCAGGCGACGGCAGTTGATCCCTTCGTTCAAGAAACTGCCGACTGGGTTGCTTTGCGAATGGGGATATCCTCGAGCGAATGAGATTCGTAGGAATTGTTGACCCATTCGTGGCTTATCGGCAAGCCGTCTTCGGGTGGACGTCGACATGAGACCGAACGAGTCAGGGACAGCGATTCCAGACAAGGGGACGAGTAACTGGCGCAGGTTTGCCAGTCGTCTCGGAATCGATATTCGGTCTGGCGAATGGCAACCAGCTCTGCTGCTCTTCCTCTGCTTCTTCTTGCTTGTCACTTTTCAGTACTCGACCAAGAGCGTCCGTCAATCTGCCTATGTAAAGGGACTCGGTGCAGCGAATCTTCCCTGGGTGTATTTGGCAGTCGCGATCGGGTCCTATCCTTTTTTGCGTCTCTACAGCCGGTATGCGGATCGGGTGCAACGCCACTACTTGTTCGTGACGACGTGCGGCCTGATCTCGTCCAGCATGGTCCTGTTCTGGTGGCTTTTCCAGTTTGAATGGCCCTGGGTGCCGTTTGCCCTGTATGTGTGGATGTCGATCGTCTACGTGATGAATATCAGCCAGTTCTGGTCCTTTTCGAGCCATATCTTCGACCCCAGACAGGCCAAGAGACTTTTTGGATTCATTGGGGCGGGAGGGCTGCTGGGAGGTGTCGCCGGCGGACAGCTCGCGGGACTGGTCAGCAATCTTGTAGAGACTCGCACCAATTTCTTGGTAGCGGCCTTTGTTCTGCTTCTGGCCGCAGTCCTGATTTTTGTGATTCAACGCGTCCACCCAGTCGAGGCCGCCAGTGTTGCCGGGGCGTCGGGTTTCGAGAGCATGGAGAAGGCCCAAGGCGGTCTCGAAATCATCAAGGGCTCAAAGCAGCTTCAGTACATAGCCGGGTTGATGATGCTGTCGGTGGTGGTCGCTCAGGTCGTGGACATTCCCTTCAACTGGGCAGTGGAGGACTCGACGCAGGACCTCGACAGCGCCACGCAGTTCTTCGGCAACTTCTACAGCATCATGAATGCTGCCGCATTTGTGTTTCAACTCTTCTTCACAGCCCGCTTTCACCGCGTTCTCGGTGTAGGTGTGGCGATGCGAGTCCTGCCGGTGACCATTGCATTGGGGACCTCGGCGGTGCTTGCGGCGTTCTACTTTGCCCCGCGGGCCCTTCTGGGAGCGATTCTTGGTCTGAAAATAGGGGAGAACGGTCTTCGGTACTCCCTGGACCAGTCGACTCGCGAGTTGCTGTTTCTTCCGGTGCCTTCGAAGGCTCGGATGAAGGCAAAGGCTTATATCGACGTATTTGTTCAGCGCGGAGCGAAGGGAATCGCCTCGCTATTGTTGCTCCCGGTCACCCCGGCCATCGGTCTGATCAGCCCACCTGTGCTTGCGGGGTGGCTCGTCTTTCCCTTGATTGTGATCTGGGTCATCGTGGCTGCTAAGGCATACCGAGAGTACGTTCGCTCATTTCGGCAGGGTCTCAAACGGAGAAGTGTGGATACAGAGATTCCTATCAACATGTCCGACGTATCGACACTGTCCCTATTGGTCCAGGCACTTGGTAGCTCGGACCGAAGGCAAGTACTGCAAAGCCTCGACCTTCTCTCCTCCAACAATCGGAGCAACCTGGTGCCGCCCCTGCTGCTCTACCATGAAGATCCCGAAGTGCGTCAGAGGACATTGGAGGTCCTTGCCCAGGCGGGTAGGGTGGATGCGCTGCCGTTGGTCGAACGAGCGCTCGCCGACGACGACCCTGACGTTCGTGCGGAGGCTATCGAGGTCCTGGCAGTTCTTCATGGCGGAGATCCGTGTGAGCTGATGCTCCCCAGGCTGTCTGAGAAGGATCCTGGTGTGCGCGCTGCAGCCTTGGCTTGCATTGCCAATCAATGCGGCGACGAAATGGTTGCAGAAGCCACCAAGACTCTTGCGGATCTGATGTCTGATGCAGACAGCAGAGTACGTGCCGAAGGAGCAAAGTCCCTGGGGGCGATCTATGAGCCAAGGTTTCAAGAGCGGCTGATCCAGCTCCTGTACGACAGAGACACTCGAGTCGTTCAAGAGGCGATCGCCTCGATCCGGCGGCGGGTAGCCCGCGATGGGTTCAACCCACTGTATGTGCCGACGCTGGTATCTTTGCTTCGGAATCGAAGAGTCAAGCACGAAGTTCAGCAAGCTTTGGTGGCGTTTGGAGAGCCAGCGATTCCGGCACTAACCTATTTCATGGGTGACGCGGATGAGCAGCTCTGGGTCCGTCGTGCTCTGCCAATGACGATCTCCAAGATCGGCACCCTGGCGGCAGCGACCTCTCTGACCGATCGGCTCGTCGAAGGACGGGACGATTTTCAGCGGCGCAAGCTCATCATAGCCCTCGGCGTGCTTCCGAAGCAGATTCGATACTCCGTCGATCCCGCGCTGCTTCAAGGGCAGATTCAGGTGGAAGCGAAGAGATATCTTCAGACCTTGGCAGACTTGAGAGCGCTAGGGTTGGGTTCGAAGGGCCACATGAATGGTCCATTGGTGAATTGGGATAGTGAGACTCTTGATCCAAGCCTTGTAGACAAGCTACTCGGAGAGAAGCTGGAAACCCATCTAACCAATCTTTTTGGCCTTTTGGCGGTCAGGCACTCACAAAAAGATGTTTGGGCTGCCTATCGGAGCCTTGCCAGCGGTAACAAGGCGTTGGTAAACCATGCCTTGGAGTATCTTGACAATACCCTCAGTGGTGAAATCCGCCGACTCGTTTTTTCTGTTATCGACGACCGGCCTTTGGGCGAGATTTTGCATAGTGCAGTAGGACAGTTTGGTGTGAAGGCGGAAGGTCGCGTCACAACCTTGGCCAGGATGCTGAAAGGAACAGATCACCCCACCACTCAGGAGAATCATTTGGCACTGGCAACCTTGTATTCCGTACATACCGATCGAGTCGAGGAGTTGTACTCGCAGGTCAAAGATCTCTTGAATCGCAAGACCGACCCATTTGTCGACGAAACGGCGGTCTGGGTGGCACAACGGATTGGGTTGGTGGAGTCATAGTCGCATGGCCTCCTTTTCTGATCTTTGGCAGCGGCTTGGTATCCTTGGTCGCCAACCGGGATATGCTGGGTATCATCGTGGCCATGAACGCCCGGGTGGCGCGGAGAGAGTGAATCGTGGCAGAACTCGCACGGATCGAGACGGTTGTCTTTTTGCAAAGTGTCGACTTCTTTGTGCACTGCAAAGCTGAGGAGGTCCTGCGAATTGCAGCAATCGCTCAGGAAAGATCTTTTAAGGCAGGAGAGCGGATCTATAATGCAAGCGATCCAGCCGAGATCTTTTATTCGGTGGTGCGGGGTACGGTGCAGCTCGACGCGAGTGGTGGCACACCTGCCATCGTGCCTCCTTTGGGTACATTTGGCCAAGTCGACATCTTGCGAGGTCGACTGCACACACGCGGAGCGACCGCCCAGACGGATTGTTTGCTACTCGCGATTGAAGCTGACGACTTCTTCGACCTTTTGTCGAACAATGTAGAGATAGTCAAGGCCCTGTTTCGTCATCTGATTGAAACTCTGCAGCAGGGTCCGGAATCATAAGGGGGAGACCATGAGCTACGCCATCAACATTCGGTGTCGAGTCGCTTTGGGAGTCGTTCTTGTACTCGCACTAGGTTTGCCGGCTACACCGAGTTTAGGTGCCGCGATCGAGCCACCTGGCAGGGTCGTTGCGATCGGCGACATTCACGGAGAGTATGACGGTCTAGTAGGCATCCTACGTGAATCGAAACTGATCGACGAGGACAATCAGTGGATCGGCGGTGACGCCGTCTTGGTGCAAACAGGTGACTATTTGGACCGGGGACCGAAGGTTCGCATGGTTTTGGACTTGTTGATGGATCTCGAGAAACAAGCACCGACTCATGGAGGCCAGGCCATAATCCTGATGGGCAACCACGAGTCGATGAACCTGTTGGCTGACTTTAGAGACGTCACCGATGAGATCTGTGCAAGCTTCGCGACCGAGGAGTCCGATCAGCTACGAGAAAAGGCCTACAAAGAGTGGGTGAAGTGGATGAGACAGCTAGCACGAACTCGTGGTCAAACGGCCCCTCAGCTGAACAAGGACAAGAAGGAAGCGTGGATGGCGGAGCACCCTCCGGGATATATCGAGTATCTTCGGGCCATGGGGCCAGAGGGCGAATACGGTCATTGGATCGCGGCTCGACCCGTAATGGTAAAGGTCGGAGATACCCTGTACATGCACGCAGGGATAAGCCCAAAATATGCGACTGCGACCATTGACGAAATCAACCAACTGCACTGGGATGAGACCCGCGTTTACCAAGAGGACCGAGAAGCGCTTGCAAAAGCTCGGATCGCACCCCGTTTTTTCAACCTCATGGAAGTCAACAGCGCTCTCTATTATCAGACCAACAATCCGCCCCTGGAGCGATTTGCCAACCCAGTCGCGCAGCAGCTTGTGAAATCGGCGGCTGACAACATGAACAAGATTCAGAACATCCTCGTCGAGGAAAGCCCTCTCTGGTACCGGGGCTATACGAAACTCGATGATGCCGATCTCGAGGAACATATGACTCGGCTCGAGGAGAACTTTGGTGTGAGTCACTTTGTGGTGGCGCACTCTCCGATGGTCACCGGAAAGATTCATGAACGTCTCGGAGGCACGGTTTTCCTGATCGACACCGGCATGCTGACAAGTTACTACAAGGGCAGGGCGTCGGCGCTCGAATTTGATAACGGCCTCATCTCCGCCATCTACGAGAACGACCGCGTGGTCCTACTGGACGCGAGGGAAGATGTGGTGCCCGCCAGTGCCTCGGCCGACAACTCGGCTTGGAGACAGAAGCTGAGGCCAATGCCTGCGGTACTAGTCAGTTCTAGGGTCGAAAGAGTCCTACCTGCGGCCTATCCACTGCAAGACGACTCCGCCAGTTCAGCCGGCGAGCCCAAGCGGGTGTTTGTGGATGTAGACAACAAACCGCTGCCATTCCAGACGCCGGCCGAGGTGGAGCAGTTCCTCCGCGAGTCGAAAATGGTAGCCAAGGAGAAAATCCCCATCGGCATTACCAAGCCGATGAAAATCACTCTCGAGAACAACGGAGTGAAAATTTACGCCAAGTTCAGCTCGGTGGATCAGGCGGGTCAGAACGAGAAGCTTGCAGATGGTTCGACAGAGATGTACTTCCTGGACAGCTACAAGTCCGATTTGGCGGCCTATGAGTTGAGCAAGTTGTTGGGGATGAACAGCGTTCCACCAGCGATAGAGCGACAGATCGAGCGCACCGATGGCATCGTGCAGATCTGGATCGAGGATCTGACCAGCTATAAGACCTGGCTCGAGGAGGGCAACACGGGGCAGCCTTCTTCGCTCTACTTGAAGCGTCAGGTCAAGGACATGCGCACGTTTGATCTGTTGATACGAAATTCGGATCGGCACCAGGCCAACATCATGTGGGACCCGAAGGACAATCTGTGGTTGATCGACCACACTCGAAGCCTGGCTCGCAACGCGGAGATTCGCAAAGGCGAGGATTTCGAGGGCTGTTCTCGCGATCTCTACAATGCGATCAAGGGCCTGGATGCAAAGGAGGTCAAGAAACAGCTGAAGCCATTCCTTGGCACCTTCGAGATCAACGCATTGATGAAACGGCGCGATAAGCTGGTCAAGCTTATCGACAAGGAAATCGGCAAGAAGGGTGAGGACAAGGTCCTGTTCAACTATGGCGATCCTCCACCGGGAATGGTGATCAAGCAGAGTCCCACTGCATCATTGGACTTTCGGCCAGACCCGATTGCAGTTCGTTGAGGGCTCAGTCGGATCGGACCATGAAGACCAACGTAGTTGCGCAGGTCGTGGGTCTGCTGGTGTTTTCCTTGCTTGCTGGGGCATTTGGGATCGAAGTGCCTCTCGAGGCAGGAGAGGGAACCAACGCCCCGGTAGTCCTGGGATCCGACGGCCAGGCCCTACCGTTTGCAAGCGAGCAAGACCTGCTGGACTATCTCAGGACTGCCCAGGGGCTGAGCTTCAAGACCCTTAGTCAGGGGATCACCAAGGCTGAGAAGATCCTGCTCGAGCAGGATGGGATCGCTGCTCAGGTGGTGTTCCATGCCGTCGATTCCAACGAGCAGAGGACAAAGCGGCTCCCCAATGGCAATGTCGTACTCTATGTGAAGGACAGCTATAGGAGTCAGATCGCTGCTTACGAGTTGAGCCGCATGCTGGGGATGGAGAATGTTCCCCCGACAGTCGAACGGCGGTTCAAGTCGGCTCGAGGCTCGGCTCAACTGTGGATCGAGAATGCCATGACCGAGCTGGACCGCGTGGAGAAGGGGTTGAAGCCTCCAGATCACATTCAGTGGGGCCGGCGATATGCGGACATGCGGGTTTTCGACAATCTGATCAACAATATCGACCGCAATCAGGGGAATCTGCTGGTAGACGCCTCGTGGAACCTCTGGATGATCGATCACACCCGCTCTTTTGGTCGCGATCGGACACTTCCAAGACCCGAGTTGATCAGCCGTTGCTCGCGGCGGCTTTGGAACCGACTCGTCGAGCTCGACGAGGATGAGGTGCATGCTCGTTTGTCCCCCTATCTGAAGAAAACAGAGCTCAGGTCGATTTTTTTTAGACGTGAGAAGTTAATCGAGCATCTCGAGGAGGAAATCGCGTCGAAAGGGGAAAAATGGGTGATATTCGATTATGGGGCTCCGGATCCCGGTGTCGAAGTCAGACAGTCCAGCGCGATTTCGGAATCCGATCAATAGTCGATCGCGAGCATCTGTGGCATCTCCAGTGAGTCAACCAAGGCTTCCGAATCTTCGGTCCTTTGTCGACGCCCTCAGGAGAAACGGTGATCTCGCGATTGTCGAGGCACAGGTTTCTGCCGAGCTCGAGGTCGCCGAGATCCATCGGCGTGTAATCGCTGCCGGGGGTCCAGCTCTGTTGTTTACAAATGTAGAGGGGGCGAGGTTCCCCCTTGTCACGAACCTGTTCGGTACATCCGGCCGAGCTGAGATGGCCTTTGGCCAACGTCCATTCCAGCTGATTCGCAGATTGGTGGATACGATCGAGACCGCCATGCCTCCGAGTATCAGTACGTTATGGGGGGCGCGAGACCTTGCGTTCGAGCTGATCAAGATGGGCACCAAGAAAACTCGCAGAGGTCCTGTTGTCGAGACAGTCTCGGCGCAGCCCGATCTTCGACAACTGCCCATCATCACCTCCTGGCCGGAGGATGGTGGTCCGTTCATCACCCTCCCGCTCGTGCTGACAGAGCACCCGGACGGCAAAGGCGAGAACCTCGGGATGTATAGGCTTCAGTGCTACGACTACCGTACGACCGGCATGCACTGGCAGATCGGAAAGGGTGGCGGCTTCCACTATGCGGTGGCTGAGCAACGGGACGAAGCTCTGCCCGCAACGGTCTATCTCGGGGGTCCACCAGCACTGACCCTGGCTGCAATCGCCCCTCTACCGGAAAACGTTCCCGAGCTGATGCTGGCTTCGCTCATTGCAGGCGGCCGGCTCAATCTCTGTCGAGGACCTACGGGAAAGGACTTGCTGGCCGATGCCGAGTTTGCCTTGATCGGTCGAGTTCCGCCACATACGAGGCGGCCGGAGGGGCCCTTCGGAGACCACTACGGCTATTACTCCCTTCAACACGAGTATCCGATATTCGAGATCCAATGGATGGCACACCGAGACCAGGCCATATACCCGGCGACCGTGGTTGGAAAACCCCGGCAGGAAGACGTCTTTATCGGCGATCTTCTCCAAGAGCTGCTTTCTCCGCTCTTTCCTCTGGTCATGCCTGGGGTCGAGAGTCTCTGGTCGTACGGTGAGACGGGGTTTCACTCGCTGGCTGCTGCAGTCGTGAAGGAACGCTACAAACGAGAAGCAATGTCGAGCGCCTTTCGAATTCTGGGTGAAGGTCAACTCTCGCTGACCAAGTTCCTGTTCGTTGTCGATAAGCAGATAGATCTCAGAAATTTCAAAGCAACCCTGCAGCATGTTCTAGAGCGAACCCGCCCCGAAACGGATCTTTTCGTCTTTAGCAACCTATCGATGGATACGCTGGACTACACTGGGCCGACCGTTAACGAAGGTTCCAAGGGCGTGTGGCTCGGTCTGGGAGAGCCCGTTCGCCAGCTGCCCGGGAGTTTCTCAGCTACCGAACTTCCAGCTGGCGTCACAGCGGTCGCAGTGTTTTGTCCGGGCTGTCTCGTTGTTGGCGGCCCGACCTATTCCGAGGAACCAGGCGCGGCCGAAAGACTGGCGTCAGCTCGACAATGGGCCGAGTGGCCATTGGTGGTTTTGACGGATGATCTCGAACGGGCGGTAGCCAGCGAGATCAACTTCCTGTGGACGACCTTTACCCGCTTTGAACCGGCAGCAGATATCACTTCAGCCAGATTTGAGGTTGTCAGAAATCATGTCTCCCACCAGATTCCTATCCTTATCGATGCGCGGCGCAAGCCCAATCTTCCAGCGGAGTTGTTTTGTTCCTCCGAGATCTCCGAGAGAGTTTCGAGGCGATGGATGGAATTCTTTCCCGATGGAATGGAGATGGGGGACTCCGGGCTTGGGCATCTCGATCCGGAGCGATCACGGCTCACCGAGGACTAGGCTGAGACGGTTGCGGTTGCCAGTTATGGCGTCGGCTCAGGTGGAGAGCTGCTGATCCTCAAACCCGCTCGATAGACCGGCTCAAAATCGCCGCGGAGGTTGGGGCAAACCCGGTGCAGACGACACCAGCGTACCGATCCACTGATTATCACAACTCGATCTAACGACCTCAATCGAAGACGGTGTCGTGTCCCGATGTACAAGCCGCTATTGGTTTCGATTGCGATCCCGGTCATGCTCAAATTCAGGACACGTGCGCTCAGGATGACGTTTTGCACCGTGGTGGCCTCAATCGGTAGCCGATGGTGTTTTCGTCGCTCGTCTGGCATCTTATGGGGCCCTCTGCGATCCGATAGTGCAGAATTGCACGCGGTGGACGACACCTCGCGTCTCTGCGACGTATCGGCCCTACGCACATCAGAGACGGATAAACTGTCCGAGACCTGTCAGAGACCTTCTGTGAGATCATCGACGAGTACGTCGAGACGAAGTGTCCGAAGTGAGAGTCAGCCGGTGGCGACACAAAAACGGTGCGCTGTCTTGATTGAGGAGAGGATGAGATGCCAGTCAGTTCCGACCAATATAAGGATGCTCTGCGTAACTTCGCATCCGGCGTTACGATTGTCACGATCAAGACCGATGATGAAATCCACGGCTTGACGGTTTCGGCCTTCGCCTCGATTTCACCGGAACCTCCTTTGATCAGCATCATGATCGATCGGCGTCATCACGCCTTCGAGCTCATCGAGCGCCCCAACGCCGTCTTCGCAGTGAATATCCTGAGACAACAGCACGAAGAGCTCTCGAATCGATTTGCCTTCGTGAAGAGCGAGGATCGTTTTGCTCGAGGAGAGTGGACGACAGCGCAGACAGGCGCACCCATTCTGGCCGACTCTCTTGCCTGGTTGGATTGCTCGGTCCATTCAAAGCTCCGAGCTGGGACCCACACGATCTATGTCGGTCAGGTCGAAGCATGCGGGATCCCCAACCCCGATGGATTGCCGCTGGTCTATTGGAACCGGGGATATCGGCTGGTAGGTTCTTCCAAGTCCGAATAGCCCTGGTATTCGTTTCGAAGCTCTTGCCGCGGTGTACAGATAGAATAGGCAGGCTGCCGCGGGGCTTATGAAATAGTGCGGGCTGGGCATCGATTTTGAATCGAAGAACAAGATGGTGGCCGTATCGCACCTGGACGGGGGGCTCCCGGGGCTGAATCCGAGAACATTACTGTGAAGTACCAACTCAACAGAAGATCCACAGGCCTGCAAAATTGGCGCTTCGCTATGCCAATACTGGCGGTGTTGGCAGGCTTTGCCATGGTTATTGGGCCTAGCTTCGATCTCTGGGCCCAAGAAGAGACGACGTTTGCGTCTCGGCAGGTGTGGATTGAGGCCCTCGACGAGACCGGCGGTACGATTACCGAAATGGTGAGTCCCTCGCTTCAAATCTACGAAGATGGTCGCCCGGTTGGGTCTGTAGATCAGGGTGAAGTTAGAGACGGATGGCGCGTGGTTATCTACCTGGATCAGCTGCTCGCGACTCCGACTGATTTCCACAATGGAACCGTGCAGCTGGCTGAAAGAGCTCGGGATTTGACCGCGCTGGGCCCGGTGGAAATTTTGCTTGCCAATAGAAGCGTCGATGTGGCACTTCCTCCGACATCCAGCGCGGATGCGCTAGAGCAGGCGCTCGGGTGGCTTCGTCTCCGTGAGACGGCGGAAGATCGGCAAGCAGAGATTCGCGAGGCCTTTCTCGAGGGGCTCGGCGCCGAGGCTGAGGGCAAGAGCGACTCCGGGGAGGGAGTGGCGGCTATCACGGCTGAAGAAGTGACTCAGCTTGCCGGTGTGTCCATAGCCGAGGAGAGAGACCTTTTGAGTCGGCATCGGGATCAGCTCCTGTTGTGGATTTCCGAACATTCGACCCCTGGCCCCAAAGTTCTGTTCCTGGTGGGAAGTGGCTTCGACCCCGAGGTCGAGACCTTCTATCGATCAACTCTCAATCGGCAGGGCTGGGGAGAAGTCGCCAACGCCATTCAGGGATACGAAATACGTCCTTCGGTGGACGAGGTCGGTCAGGCGCTATCCATCTACGGGTGGACGACCTTGCCCTATCTTCCCGCTGAGACGGGAGATGTGCTTCTTCAACGAACCCCAGAAGAGGAGCAAGCCCGCAAGGAAGACGAGAACGTAGACGTCATCTTTCAGGATGGTCGTCTTGTGGACCGGACAACTATTGGATTCGATCCCGCGGCGATCCTGAAGGAACGACGGATCAAGAAACGTGCCGAACAGGAAGTTCCGATCGTGGTCTCGACGGACGAGCCCTTTCGTCAGCTTGCGGATGTGAGCGGTGGCGAGTTCCTCGAGGGCAAGTTTCAGCTGACAGACGTATTGAGGCGTCTGAGCAGACGTCATTTATTTGTCATCGAAGACAGTCAGTCGATCTCAGCAGAGCCGAAGGAAATAGCTGTAAGGGTTGCCTCAGATGCCACGAAGCAGGCCTCAGCGACAGCGGTGATTCGAGCCCGACATTGGGTGGCAGGCACGACGCCGGAAGCGGTGTCTCGAGTACGCGTGCAGCGAATTCTCGATGACGAACTTGACGAAGGCTCCTTGGTCATAGCAGCTGCCTGGCAGCCAAGTGAAAGTCCTGGAGGCTCGCGACTCATCGTGAAAAGGGACTCCGGCGTTTTGCCGAGTGATTCAGCTAGATCGCTCCGGCTAACAGTCGCGATTGCGCCCGAGGAACCGGGACCACTGAAGATCATTCACGAACACAGAGCTGGCTGGGAGACGAGCGCGGGTATCGATCCTGATGACCCCGGCGAGCCGATTCTCGAGATGGCCCTGGAATCTGGGGTGGAGGGCGCATTGGTTGTATTGGTTGAAGAGCTCGACTCTGGCCTATGGGGTGGTACTTTCGCGACTCATCTGGAACAAAGCAGTATCGCCGCCTCGCGAGACAGCTACGACAACCTGATACTGCCTGCACCCCAGACGATTCATCTGCTGGCTCCGAGACAAGGCTTCGCGATGGGAAGAACGGTCTTTGAGACCGTCGTCTCTCAAGCGAGCGTCTCTCAAGTCGACTTCTATCTCGATGGTCAGCGTGAAGCGGTGCGTCGCACGCCACCTTTCTCAGCAAGTCTCGATCTCGGGTCTCTGCCACGCCCGCGTCGGCTCGATGTTGTGGCCTTCGATGAAAACGGTCGTGAGCTCGGCCGTGACTACCTAATCGTCAACGAGGGTTCGGGGGTCTTTGGGGTCAGGATTGTCAAACCCACAGACGATCTGGATGCCAACAACAAGAAGCCCCTATCCGGTCCGATAGATGTGGAGGCCGAGGTCGAGCCCCGGCGAGGCGAAGGAATCGACCGGGTCGAATTCTATTGGGTCGAAGAGTTGGTCGCCACACGGTACGCTCCTCCATTTCGCCAGCGAGTCGTCATACCTAGCGACGATAGTGTCGGATTTCTGCGGGTGGTGGCCTATCTCGATGATGGCGCAAGCTCGGAAGATGTGCTCTTTATCAATAGTCCTGGCTCGAGTGACCGGCTTCAGGTCAACCTGATGGAGTTGTACGTAGTGGTGACGGACCGTAATGGAAGACCGGTCACGGGTCTTCCAAGAGACTCCTTCGAGGTAGAGGAGGCTGGAGAGCGGCAGGAAATCGCGACTTTTACCGATGCAGGTGAGCTGCCCTTGACTGTAGGCATGGTGATCGATTCTTCGGCTTCTATGTTTGTAAAGCTGCCCAACGTCCAGTTTGCGGCAGCCGAGTTCTTGAGAGGTTTGGCTACTCGCCGTGACCGGGCATTTGTCGTGGGGTTTGGTAGCGAGCCCAGAATGACTCGTTCCACCACCTCGGATCTTCCGGCGGTGATCAATTCCCTAGAGGTACTCAAGCCAGAGGGGCAGACTGCGATATGGAAGGGTATTGTCTACTCTCTGGTCCAACTCCAGGGCGTACCGGGAAAGAAGGCACTCGTGGTTTACACCGATGGCGCAGACGAGGATCCAGATTTCTCGTATCGAACAACTCTGAAGTTTGCTCGAAAAGTCGGTGTTCCCATCTATGTGATTCTTTCCAACAACGAAATTGTGCGTACCAAAGGAAAAGGCCTGAACATCAAAGGATTTCTTGGCCGTCTCAACACACTCACAGACTCGGTGGGTGGCAAGGTCTTTTTTGCTCGGGTTGGCGATGACCTCCAAGAAGTCTATCGGCAAATCGACGAAGAGCTTCGAAGCCAGTACGTTGTTGGCTACTATTCCAGCGATGCCGGAGGAAGGGAGTGGCGACCGGTATCAGTTGATGTCGCCGAGGCCGGGTACAAGGCTCGAACTATCGCTGGATATTTTCGCTAGAACATGCTCGCGGCGGTCAAGTCATGTCATTTCTCAAACTCTTAGGATTGCGGCAGCCCGAACCTGAAGTGAGCTCGGGTGACACCGATACGGTTCGCAAGATTGTCAAACGGCTCGAGTCGATGGACTCAGAAAAGGCTCGTTACATCGGCGCATTTGCCTACATCCTTGGCCGCGTGGCTCATGCGGATCTCGACATCAGTCCTGTCGAAACCCAG
>CAXMQZ010000124.1:0-36303 GCA_964195975.1 uncultured Polyangiaceae bacterium
GCTGTTGACTGCGATAGCCCCTGACCAACGTAGCCATACGGGCTTGCCGGCAGCAGAACGCCGTACTGGTAGTACATACGGCGATTCATGGCATTGCCGGCGAACACCTGCTCCGAGATCGCATTTTGCATGAAAGCGCGAGGCGCAATGATCTGAACCTTGCCCGAGAGCACATCGGCTTGCTCGACTATCCCACGAACGCCAGCCCAGTGATCGCCATGGTTGTGGGAGTAAATGACGGCCACAACGGGCAATTCCTCGACATGCTCGTCGAGGAGATCCTTGGCTGCCCGCGCTGATTCCGAAGCCTCGGTGGGATCGAACACGATCCACCCGGTCTCCCCCCTGACGAACGTGATGTTAGCGAGAGCGAAGCCGCGCACCTGGTAGATACCGGGAATGACCTCGTACAAGCCGAAGTTCATGTTGAGCTGCGACTGGCGCACCAGGGACGGATGGATGCTGTCGAATTCCTCCTGCTCCAGCAGAAAATTGAAACGCTCCATGTCCCATGCGACGTGCCCGGCATCCGCCTCGATAATTTTCGAGTCCGGCGCAGCAATGAAGCCTTTCGCATACTCTTCGAAGTCGCGCGTATCCGAGAAAGGCAGCTCCGCTTTTGCTGCCTTCAAAATCGCTTTTGTATGTTCCGACGGCGGCTTGCCTTTGGGGTCAAAATGTCCGAACTCTTCGGCGACCTCGGACGATGCCTTTTCGGCAGGCGCGCTGCATCCGATTCCACCGGCGAAACCAGTCACCAGAACGACAAGAGTAAGTAGATTTTTCATAGTTTTTTCCTTCAGCAAAAAGCTGTTTCAAGAGCAAAATATCCAGGTGGGTTCTTCGAAAATGTTGGCGTATTCATACCATATTGGCGTATTCATACCATAATGGTCCTAATTGCTCAAGACTCTTACACCAGGACGACCTCGATCGAAGTGTCTACGCAGTTTCGGCCATGCCAGACGGAGCGAATCCGGTGGCGGCTCAAGAGTGCTGAGTACTGGGCCGCGTGGCACCTTTTGGGGCGAAAGGTGCCACGGGGAGCCGTCCACCTTCCGAAGCTGAAGGTCCGGCGGTCAGGCGGCTTCCTTCTGGTCGTGGCCGTGCCGTTCCACCGGTCTCCCGTCATCGAAAGTAACGCCCGCTCTATGTAAGCCGCAACTTCCTCCGCCAGCTCAGAGACGAGCCGAGACCCGATCCGATGGAAGAGCGGCTCCTGGAGATGTATCGGGACTGGTGCCGGGAGAACGGGACAATTCCAAGCTCAGAGCGGCTATCTCACCAGGAGTGAATCTCTCCTCTCTCGAAGCTACCTAGAACAGGACATTCCAGCGGACCCCATATGGACCCCATAGAAAAGAGCTAGATTCATTCTAGACTGAAGTGCTTGTAAGTTACTGATTTAAAGATATTTATGGTGCCCAGGGCCGGAATCGAACCAGCGACACGCGGATTTTCAGTCCGCTGCTCTACCGACTGAGCTACCTGGGCACGGGGCGGTGGCCTGCATGGTTCAGGAGTCTCGCGAGACTCCTGAACCATGCAGGCCCGATGCCCCAAGCTCGACTTTGTAGCAGCAGACCGAGGACCAAGTCAAGAGGGCTAGCCGACTGCGAGACGACTCCGTACAATACGGGGGCGATGAGCGCCACACGAAATAGGTCCTGGCCAAAGGAGCTGCTTGTTTTGCTCGCCGTGGCTGCTTCCACTGGTGCTTTCATCGGGACTCCCATTGTGACCCCGTGTGCAGCACAAGATTGGTCCGCTCGGACCGTGCAAGAGATGACGGTGCATGCACGCCAGCTCACACCTCCCGGTCTCGGACGTCAAATCGACCGCAACATAGCCGAGATGAAACGGGGTATCCAGCTCGCGAGCCAAAGCGCTGCCGGCGGAGAACCCGCAATAGAGATCACCGAGATCATCCAGCGCCAATCCGACAATGCCGTACGCAAAATCGTCGAACATCAGCCATTCAGCGAGATCGTCTTTCAGTTGGGGGTCGTGGCCTACTTCGTCGCGCTGGCCAATGACCCTGTTCGCTTTTCGCCTCAGGATAGGCCCGAGCCCAGCTATGCGGCCGACTACTATCAGTATCTGGAAGGGGCCAGCCAGAGATTCGCCGTTCTCTACTATGGGGAAGGGCGGGATTTCGAAACCACCTCTGAGCTCGACCAGCTCGTTGGCCGCAGCCTGGCCAGGAGCAAGCGGCAAGCCCCCTTGGTGTCTCAAGAGTATCGACGTATCGGCACCGTCGACGGGAGGCGCCTGTTCGATGACCGCTCTACCGCCTTTGGCATCGGCTCGCTTGCCTACAGCCATGCCGTCAGTGACATCGTCGGCGTGTTGCGCTATATCTGGATTCGCGCCGGTGGAGGCGACTTTCGAAATCTGCCTCCACTCGATGCCGATCATCTGATCCTCATCTCTCCTGGTACCCACTCTCCCCATGTCCAAGTCGAACGCTGACCGATCACCAAGCACTCCAAATCGAACGCCCCCGAATCAACCTCACAATAGAAATGAAACAAATCTCGCGAGCCCTGATCTCGGTTTTCGACAAACGAGGCATCGTCGACTTCGCGCGTGGTCTCGAGAGGCTGGGAATCGAGCTCTTGTCGACTGGCGGAACCTGCCGTGACCTCGAAGCCGCAGGAGTACCGGTCACTCGCGTTTCAGAGGTCACCGAGTTCCCCGAGATTCTCAACGGGCGAGTCAAGACCCTTCACCCGAGAATTCACGGCGGGATCCTGGCCGATCGCACAAAGAGCGAGCACCTGGCGGAGCTCGATCAACACGGAATCACGCCAATCGATCTGGTGGTTGTAAATCTCTACCCGTTTCGAGAAACGGCACGCGACCCGAGTGCCGACTTCGATCAGGTGATCGAAATGATCGACATAGGTGGCCCTTGCATGGTTCGTGCGGCAGCCAAGAACCATCGAGGCGTGCTGGTCGTCGTCGACCCGAACGACTATCCGATGATCCTGGAGACTCTCGAGAAGGGCGAGGACGGCGTCTCTGATGAGCTACGAAGACAACTCGCGCTGAAGGCCTTCCACCACACCAAGAGCTACGATCAAGCGGTAGCTGGCTGGCTGGAAGAACAGCTCGAGCCTATGGCATCACGATTCCCCACCCGATTGACTCTCGATCTCGAGCGCGAATTCGAGCCACGCTATGGCGAGAACCCACACCAGCAGGCAGCACTCTACCGCCGGTGCGATGGGCAAGGGATCTTCGGGGGTTTCCTACAGCTTCAGGGCAAAGAGCTCTCCTTCAACAATCTGCTCGACACCGATGCCGCCAGGCAACTGGTTGCCCTGTTTGATGAGCCGGCAATCGTGATCATGAAGCACAACAATCCGTGCGGTGTCGGTCGTGGCGATACCGCGAGTCAAGCCTATCGGCGAGCGCTCGAATGCGATCCCACCTCGGCCTTCGGATCGGTCGTTGCCTGCAATCGAGTCGTCGATCGTGAGACCGCCGAAGAGATGACACAGCTGTTCATCGAGGTAGTTGCGGCGCCGGACTTCGATGAAGACTCGTTAGAGGTGCTTTCGTCGAAAAAGAACCTGAGGCTGCTCCGGTGTCCCACATTCAAGTCGGAGGCTAGACAGTCAGACCCCGAAAGCCTGGATCTGCGGTCGGTCGAAGGCGGGATGCTGGCCCAAACTGGGGATCAAAACCGAGACGAGCCAAGCGACTGGGCCTGTGCCAGCCGGCGAAAGCCGATCGCTCGAGAGCAATCGGCCCTCGAGCTGGCCTGGAAAGTGGTCCGACAGGTCAAATCCAACGCCATTGTGATAGGCAATGAGAATCAAACCGTAGGAATAGGTGCGGGTCAGATGAGCCGCGTCGATGCCTGTCATCTTGCGGTCGGAAAGGCACAGCTGGAGATCGGCGGCTGCGTGGCAGCCTCCGATGCTTTTTTTCCCTTTCCCGATGGCCTGGAGGTGCTGGCCGAAGCCGGTGTGCGGGCCGTTGTCCAGCCGGGCGGTAGTAAACGTGATTCCGAGGTCATAGAAGCGGCAGACGCCCGAGACCTCGCCCTCCTGATGACTGGCCGACGCCATTTCAAGCACTAGATCGCATTGTTCATGAGACGCCTCGACCTGACAGCCGCCATGGTGCTGATTTGCGTCGTCCTCGTCTGCTCGATCGATCGAGTGGCCGCCGAGGACTCCGAAGCCGCAGATCCCTGGCAGAGGTTGCAGTCGGTCAGGGCGACGCTGACCGCTACGCCGACAAGTGCGACTTTTGTCCAGGAATTTCAGCCCGCTGGCTTCACCTCTGGAGATCGAGAGAGTGGCGTGATGTATCTAGCGCTTCCCGACTGCATTCGATGGGACTACCAGCTGCCCTTTGCAAAGAGCTTCCTGCTTTGCAATGAGACGATCTATCTGTGGAACTCGGGAGAGACGACCGGCCGGCGCCACGCACTTCGAGTCTCAGAGCAACCGGGATTGGATCTGATGACTCTTCAGGTAGATCTGCTGCGAGAGCGCTACCAAGCTGAGGTCGTCGCAGCCGGTCCCGACCAGATCGAGCTGACACTCTCGCCAAGGGCGCCAAATACAGATCTTGCTTCAGCGACGCTCATCATCGACCCCCGGCACAATCGGCCCATCAGCATCCAGTATGCGGACCGACAGGGGAATCTCACCCGTTTTGACCTGGCCGATTATCAGACGCTCGACAGCTCGAACCTCTTCGATCCACCCGCGGACATCCAGTGGCTCGATCGCTGATGAGGTTCGCAAACGTTTTCTAGATTTCTTAGGCGTCTCTGCTTTCCGTATAATGACCAAGCCTCGGATTCTTCAGTGGACTGATCCGAACTGTTCAAACTTCGAGATCGGCCCCGGAGGGCTTATTTGACTATCCAGACGCCAACGACCCACCGACCCAGAAGTCTTCGATTCCTCATATACGTCGCTACGGCCATTGCGTGCATCTCTGTCGCTCACGCCGCCCCTTACGAGGACGGCCAAATGATCGAGATCACAGGCACTGTCACCGACAGCAACGGTGTGCCGATCCCGGATATCAGCGTGATCTTCAATGCTTCGCGGCGAGCCTTTACCGTTTCCAAGTTCGGACGTTCCACACGCGATTCGGTAAAGCTGGAGACGATCACCGATCCCCGTGGTCAGTTCTCGTTCGACTGGCGCTGGCTCGACTATTACAACCGGTTCGAGCTCCAAACGGGCGTCCCGACCCGCTCATCTGCTGGTGAGACCTACGAGATACTGAGCGAAATCGACATGGGAGATCGAATCAAACAGGGCTCACCGGTGGTAGCCTCTTTGGTTGTCGACGACATTCGATATCTAAACAGCTTGCGAGACTTCCTCGCCAGTGTCGACACTGAAGACGAAAAGCGAATCTACGAGGAGATGGGGAATCCCGACCGCGTACAGGAAATCGACTACGGTGAATACGATGAGATTTCTTGGTGGTATTTTCGCACTGGCCAGGCGTACAGATTTCGCGAAGGGCGGCTGGATCAGGTCGTGCACTTCGATCCAATTACTCCATTTGAGCCCTCAGCGGGCGACTAACGGCCGATGCTAGACCCAACAACTCCGAGCGTAGCCTCTTCCAGTCCTGCAACTCTGCCATCGCCCGAGCGGTACCTGGGTCTGGTGGCAGACAAACTGGCCGCCTCTGAAAAGCTCTTTTTGGAGATGTTGGACTCGGATGTGCCGTTTATCAAAGAGGCTGGCGAACATATCTTCGCTGCTGGTGGGAAGAGAGTTCGACCCGCCCTGCTTCTTCTGTCTGCCAAGTTGCTGGGTCACGACAGCGAGGAAGAGGTCACCTACGCCACGGTGGTCGAGCTGATTCACACCGCGACCTTGATTCACGACGACATTATCGATCATGCCTCGCTGCGTCGAGGTCACAGCACTGTCAACCAGATTTGGGGCAACAGTCTTACCGTCCTCCTGGGCGACTGGCTCTATACCACCTCCATGAAGATGGCGCTCAGCCACGACAATCTCGAAGTCATTCGCCGTCTCTGCAATGCCACCCTGCGGATGACCGAAGGTGAGCTCCTGGCCCAGCAGAGACTCGCGTCACTCGATCTGACGACGAAAGAGTATTTTGAGATCACCCGACGCAAGACCGCACATCTGTTCTCTGCAGCCTGCTCCATTCCGGCTTTGATGCAACCCGCTTCGCCTGATGCAGAAGTAGCTCTACAGCGCTACGGACAAGCTCTCGGTACCTGTTTTCAGTTGGTGGACGATCAGCTCGATTTCACCGCGAGCCAGGGAGAAATGGGCAAACCTGTTCTCTCCGACTTGCGCGAAGGAAAGTTGACATTGCCTCTGATTCTTCTTCTCCCCAGGATCGACCTGAAACGCCGCGAGCTCATTCAAACGGTGTTGGAAGACGGTAACTTCAACAAGGTCGATCGGCAGGCGATTCTGGACCTGGTGGCATCCGAAGGGACGCTGGAAGAGACTGGCGAGATGGCTGAGGACCTGGCGCGCGAAGCACGCGAACAGCTAGGGCTGTTCCCCTCCAGCGCCGCCAGGGAGGCCATGGAATTCGCCCCAGACTTCGTTCTCCAGCGTCGTTCGTAGACGGGTTGATCGGAGCCCGAAAGCACCGATCTGATACGGCGACTCACTGGATTCATCGCTGAACTCCGCACTCCCTAGCGGGTCCACCGCATAGACTTCGGCCCCTGAAGTCTCAACCAGGCCGACAAAAGTCACGAACTGAAATCGGCGGGGTTGCGAGTCGAGCCATACCCGCTGGCCCGCCATTCCCACAAAATAGGTGTCTGGTCGCTCATCTTCGGCGCTTGGCGGGTGGTCTCCGACAAAAATCAAGCCTAGTGGAGTTTTGTCGAGAGGAGCATCAGGTGGAAATCGAAGCGCCAGGTAGCCAGTCACTTCCCTGCCCCAATCAAAAGTGATCCACGGTCCCAGGGCCGGAGACAACCGGTCCAATCGCTTCAACTCACTCCACTGGCTTGGCGCTTCCTTTTCATGGCCTTTCCACCGCACTGCAGGCTGGGGTCGACCACCGGCGCCCATTTGGCCAATCGTCAGCGCTTGGCGCATTTCACCCGGCACCGACCAGCGGCCCGCGGGAGGGAGCCCCCATACCTGAGGCGGGTCGCCCTTCGGGAGGTCGCCGTCGGAGGAAAACAGTCCACTGGTCGGATCGTGATAAATCTGCCACGAAGCATCCGAAACGACCCGCATGGTCTCGCCTTGCCCAGAAATTTCCAAACTCAGCAGGAACGCACCCACCCCTCGACTGCTTCTCAGCTCGACTTGAATTCGATTTCGCCCTTTTCTTACTAAATTCGCGACATCGTAAACGGGCATGGGTCTGCCATCGTCATATCGAGTCGCCCCAACCGGCTCTCCGTTGACAAACAGCACCGACTCTTCATCAGCGAGGCTCATCAGCTCGGCTTTGGCAGGTTCGAACGAGATCTCGAAAGCCGTTGCAGCATAAAAGGAGATCGGCTCGTGCGAATGCTCCTGCCCCTTGGCCCAGATCCACTCAGCGTCCTTGGTGGGCAAGAAGATTCGCGCGAACTGATCGTGTCTGAACTGCTCGCCCACAGCCAGAGCTACGATCACCAGGAGGATTGGTAACACCCACTTCCAAGGAGATTTGTTCATAGAGAAAACTTCCCCGCAGCTGGGGAATTTAACATCGTTCTCCCCTTTTCATCTACGGAAGAGACTTCTCAACCGCATCATTGATTCGCCTGGTTGACTCGCCTGGTCAGCCCACAGTAGGCTTGGACGTGCCCACCCCATCAGAACCCAGTCGACGGGACAACGCTTCGATTCACCGTGTTTTTGGAGCAATTCCTGCTCGTTACGGCTCAACCCGACTCCCTGGCAAGCCACTCAGAATGATTGCCGGTCGACCTCTGATCGAACATGTCTACAGGCGGGCGCTGGGTGCAACCGCGCTCGACCGGGTCATTGTTCTCACAGATGATGAACGGATCGGCGAGGCTGTCTCACGATTTGGTGGCATTTTCGAGATGACACCCGCCGATTGCGCCAGCGGGACAGATCGAATCGCCTACGCGGCCCGCGACTGGGACGCGGAAGCGATCGTAAACATTCAGGGAGACGAACCACTGATCGATCCGGGTGCAATTGACCGCGTCGCACGCCATCTCCAACAACAGGCCGACCCAATGGTGACTCTTGCAGCTCCTATGATCGATGGCGATATCTCCGATCCCAACGTCGTAAAGGTGGTCACCGATCTCGATGGAAGGGCACTTTATTTCAGCCGTTCACCGATTCCCCACTCACGCAATCAGACGGGTGCAGCTACACTTTGCCACATCGGCATCTACGGCTATCAGCGTGAAACTCTTCTTCAACTCGCGGAGCTCGAGCGGTCGCCGTTGGAGATTCGGGAATCTCTCGAGCAGCTACGCGCCCTGGAGAACGGCATATCGATTCGCGTACTTGCTGTCGAGCACGCTTGGCGAGGGGTCGATACAATTCAGGATCTGGAACAGATCGAATCATTGCTGGACCAGATGACAGAGACCCAAAACTAGGAAGAGGTCGAACGGCTAAGAAGGGGACAGTGCATGGCAACAAAATTCATCTTCGTAACAGGCGGCGTGGTTTCATCCCTTGGGAAAGGGGTAGCGGCCGCTTCAGTGGGTGCGATCTTGGAGTCTCGCGGATTCTCGGTCACTCTCATGAAGTTCGATCCCTACGTCAACGTCGATCCGGGCACCATGTCTCCATACCAGCATGGTGAGGTGTTTGTGACCGATGACGGTGCCGAAACCGACCTCGACCTCGGTCACTACGAGAGGTTCACCCATACCCTCACCAGCCGCAAACACAACTACACGACGGGAAAGATCTACGAAGCGGTTATCAACAAGGAACGGCGGGGAGATTATCTGGGCAAGACCGTCCAGGTCATCCCTCATGTAACAGACGAGATCAAAGACGCCATGCTTCGTCTCGCCGACGACGTCGATGTCGTTATCATCGAGATCGGTGGCACGGTCGGCGATATTGAATCGCTGCCATTCCTCGAAGCAATCAGACAGCTTCGACTCGAGCTCGGGCGCAGCAACTCAGCCCACCTGCATCTGACCCTGGTGCCCTTTATTGCGGCTGCCGACGAGCTGAAGACAAAACCGACCCAGCATTCCGTGCGCGAGCTGCGCGCCATCGGAATCACCGCCGACGCACTTCTTTGCCGCTGCGATCGCGCGCTCCCCGAGGACGTCAAGAAAAAAATCGCGCTTTTTTGCAACGTCGAGCCGAAACAGGTCATCTCGGCTCGTGATGTGCCGACAATTTATGAGGTTCCATCCAGCTTCTGTCGCGAGGGTCTCGATGAGATCCTATTGGATCTTCTCAATCTACCTAAGTATCCGAGAGATCTCTCTCAGTGGGATGAGTTGGTCAACAAAGTCAAGAACCCAAAGAAAAAGGTTCGGATCGGTATCGT
Organism: uncultured Polyangiaceae bacterium; assembly: GCA_964195975.1. Lineage (GTDB taxonomy): Bacteria > Acidobacteriota > Thermoanaerobaculia > Multivoradales > JAHEKO01 > CAXMQZ01. The sequence continues at coordinate 9,484 of CAXMQZ010000124.1, forward strand.
CGGCAAGTACGTAGAGCTGCCAGATGCCTACAAAAGCCTGAACGAGGCGCTGATCCACGGTGGAATAGCCAACGATGCTGCTGTCGAGCTCGTCTATATCAGTGCCGAGAGCATCGAGTCGGGAAATTGGCCGCGGGAAGTATTTGAAGTCGACGGCCTGCTCGCCCCGATCGGCTTTGGCCAACGAGGAACCGCGGGCAAGATTCGCGCCGTTCGCTATGCGCGTGAGCACAGAGTGCCGTTTTTTGGAATCTGTCTCGGAATGCAGTGCATGGTAATCGAGTTTGCACGCAATGTTTGTGGGATCGAGGACGCAACATCGTCTGAGTTCGACTCTGACGCCTCGCACGCTGTGATCTACAAGCTGCGTGACCTGTTGGGAGTCGAAGAGATGGGCGGCACGATGCGGCTGGGAGCCTACCCCTGCCGTTTGGCCCCTGAGACCCTCGCGGCACGCACCTACGGTGCGCCGGAGATCAGCGAACGTCATCGGCACCGCTACGAGGTCAATCAGAAGTATCTGTCTCAGCTCGAAGAAGGCGGAATGATCGTGTCTGGAATGAGTCCGGATGGCAAATTTGTCGAGATGGTCGAGCTACCTGACCATCCCTGGTTCTTGGGTTGCCAGTTTCATCCCGAGTACAAATCCAGGCCAACGGATCCTCATCCGCTCTTTGTCTCCTACATCAAGGCCGCTCTGGAAGAGCAAACCAAAGGGCAATATCCAGCTCGCGCCCGCGAAAGGGAGACCCTCACACTGGCCGAAGAGATGGTATGACTGTAAAGCCCTTCGAGATTGCGCCTGGCGTGCCGATTGGCGGTTCAAAACTGCCAATCGTCGCCGGACCCTGCGTCATCGAGAGCGCTTCCCAGGTTCTGGAGCTGGCAGATCGAATCACCGAGATGCAGCAGCGACTCGAAACACCCTTCATCTTCAAAGCATCTTTCGACAAGGCCAACCGCAGTTCTCTCGATAGCTACCGTGGCCCAGGTCTGGAAGCCGGGCTGGAGGTGTTGGCGGAGGTTTCCGCAAAGACGGGTCTGCCGACCCTCACCGACGTCCACGATCCAAGTCAATGCGGACCGGTGGCCGAAGTGTGCGATTGCCTTCAGGTTCCCGCCTTTCTCTGCCGCCAGACCGATCTGATTCTTGCTGCCGCAGCCACCGGAAAATCGGTAAATCTGAAGAAGGGGCAGTTTATGGCCCCGGATGACATGCGCCGCGTCGTGGACAAGGCCAGGAGCACCGGCAATACACGTATTAGCGTGACGGAACGGGGTTTCTCGTTTGGATACCACAACCTGGTGGTCGATATGCGCAGCTTCGCCATCATGCACAGTGATGACATCCCTGTCATTTACGATGTGACCCACTCGCTACAGCTACCCGGCGGGGCTGAGCAGACGGGTGGGGCCCGACAGTTCGCCGAGCCGCTGGCAAGAGCTGCGGTCGCCGCGGGGGCAGACGGTTTGTACATCGAGATCCATCAGGATCCCGACAAGGCTCTCTCAGACCACACCACGCAACTCGACCCCAGTCGCGGGGAAGCGTTACTCGAGTCTGTTCTTCGAATTCACCGGACCCTCCCAAGCAAGGGCGAAAAAACTTGAGCGATTCGGCAGGCAAGTCACTCGAGACTGCACGGCGGGTTCTCGAAATCGAGTCGAACGCAATTCGCGGCCTTCTCGAACAATTGGACGACAGCTTTGGACAGGCCGTTCAACTGCTCAAGGAGACCGCGGGTCGAGTGGTCTGTACCGGTATGGGCAAGAGTGGCATCATCATGAAGAAGTTCGCAGCTACGCTGTCTTCCACCGGGACGCCAGCACTGTTTCTTCATCCAGCCGAAGCTATTCACGGAGATCTCGGCATGCTCGCGTCCGGCGATACCGTTGTCGCCGCGTCGTATTCAGGATCGACAGAAGAGCTTCAGCGACTCGTCGAAACACTAAAACGTCTGGGAATACCCCTGATCGTCATGACCGGAAGCCATGAAAGCCCATTAGCCCGAAATGCCGACGTTCATCTTCAGGTCAAGATCGACCAAGAAGCCTGTCCGCTGGACTTGGCGCCCACGGCCTCGACAACGGCGACACTCGCCTACGGCGATGCCCTGGCGATGGCACTTCTCGAAGCCAAGGGGTTTACTCACGAGGACTTCGCGCGGCTTCACCCTGGCGGACAGCTGGGAAAGAGATTGCTCAAGGTCGAGCAGCTCATGCACAGTGGAGATGACCTGCCCGAAGTTTTGGCCAGTGCCCCGATGCGCGAGGCGATCTATGAAATGTCTCGCAAGAAATTGGGAATCACTGCAGTGATCGACGATCAGCGAGTGCTTTTGGGCTGTATTTCCGATGGTGACCTGCGGCGATTGTTGGAACACCAGGGTGATATTCTCGAGCGAACGGCGGTAGATTGTATGAAGGCCGATCCGCTAACCATAGCGAGAGATCAGCTGGCACCTACGGCCCTGCACGCCATGGAGGAGAGTCGAATCACCTCTCTGTTTGTGGTCGATGAGAACGCACGGCTCGACGGAATAGTGCATTTGCACGATCTATGGGGTCTCGAGCTCTTCTGAATTCCAATGCCCGTACTCACGGATCAGGAGCTGACGCGCCGAGCGGCCGATCTCGAGTGGATACTTTGTGATGTCGACGGAGTCCTGACTTGTGGCGGCCTCTTTTATGACCATCGAGGCAATGTCGTGTTACGGTTCAATGTTCGGGATGGGCTCGGTCTCAAACTGGCACAAGCTGCAGGCCTACGCATAGGTGTGATCTCGGGCCGAACCTCTCCGGCGCTGGACAAACGCGCGGCCGAGCTCGAGATCGAAGCTGTTCACACCGGAGTTTCTGACAAACGAGCAGAATTCGAGGCGTTTCTGGAGCGCCACAACACCGCGGCTCGTCGTGTCGCCTATATCGGCGATGACATCAACGATCTTGTCGTGCTGAAACAGTGTGGTCTCTCGTTTGCGCCGGCAGACGCAGTTTCAGAAGTCAAGACCGTTGTACACCGAGTCCTCGACACCACAGGCGGGAACGGTGTCGTGCGAGAGATGATCGAGATGATTCTGCGCGCCCGAGGCGAATGGGACCAGATCTTTTCCAGTTTTACGACCTCGGGCTAGGATTCCGGCTCGTCATCCTTGTCTTTTTTCTTGATCACAAGAGCGGCTGCACCCACTCCGAGCAAATACAACAGAATCGTCGGGAGGGCAAAAATGCAGAGGTTGACCACATCGGGTGTCGGGGTCACGAAAGCCGCCGCGACAAAGATCAGCAGTACAGCCCATTTGAAATGCCGCATCAGGAATCGGGGTGTGACTATCCCCATCTGTGCAAGCAAAAAGATGAAGATGGGCAGCTCGAACATCAAACCGAGCCCCAGAATCACATAGAGCAGGAACTTGAAGTACCGCTCTACCGTGATCATGGGCTGGAAAGCTTCGCCCATCCCGATCAAGAAATCGACCGCGAACGGAAAGGCCACGTAGTAGGCAAAGACACCGCCGCCGACAAAAAACAGGGTGCCCGCAGCAATGAAAGGAATCGCGCGCCTCTTCTCTCGCTGGTAGAGCCCTGGAGCCACGAATCTCCATGCTTGGTAGAGCAGAGCCGGAGCTGCCAGGAAAACCGCGCCTAGCGCGGCGACTTTTACGTAGATGATGAACGGATCTGTGACACCGAGAAAGGTGAGACGAGTGTCCGGTGGAAGAACCGCGTAGAGGGGGCGGGCAAGAAAGTCAGCCATGTCTTTGACAAAAAACCAGCAGATACTGAACGCGATTGCAACCGCGATCACGGACCGGATAATCCGGATGCGAAGCTCTTCCAGATGCTCCACCAGGCTCATGCGGGAGAGCTTTTCCGTGGCGGGAGCCGACGGAGCAGCGTTGGGTTCAGAAACCGCAGTCATACTGAGAAGATGCTAGTTTGCGTCCGTTTTGGCTTCGATGTCCGATGAGGAGCTAGACCCGGATGAGCTGCTATCTTCAGTTCGCTTTGGATCCTCTTCCGGATCGGCCGAAGGCTGAATTGGCTGTTGCTCCGATGCTGATTTGCCTGCCGTTTGCGGGATGGGATCTGGAGGGTTCAACTTCTCGGCAGAGAGCTCGGTATCGAGGGTGCGCTTGAGATCAGAAGTCGCGCGGCGAAACTCGCCAAGAGCCTTGCCCATCGTGCGTCCGATCTCAGGAAGCTTTCTGGGACCAAAGACCAGAAGGGCCAAAACAAGAATAAACAAGAGCTCGGGTATACCGAGGGATCCGATCATGATTTCAGAGCCTCAGTCTGGCATGATCAGCTGGCTGGTGAAGAATGTCAAGCTGAGAGCTAACATTGAACCTATGCATGGTTCATTTCGTACCTCCAGTGTGACAAGAACAACGGAACCGACCCTGCCCTGGTGATACACTCCCGCCGTGCGACCACTCTGGAAGACAGTAGCCACCACCCTTTTCATCCTTACCGTCCTTTTGGGCGGGCTCTTCGGCGATCGCCTTCTTGCCTTCAACCAAGATGCCCGGGCGACCCTCCGCGTGTACGCGGAACTGCTTACCGCTGCCCACGAGCACTATGGTGGCGATGTCAATTACCAAGACATGGTAAACGCCTCGATTGAGGGTGTCGTCCGTACCCTCGACCCGCACACGAGCTTCTTGAGCGCAGATGCGTACTCGAACATGCGTGAACGGCAGCAGACCAGTTTTTTTGGCCTTGGCATCCTGGTGGGTCTTCGCAATAGCCAGATCACGGTGATTACTCCAATCGAAGGAACTCCCGCCTCGCGGATGGGACTACGCGCCGGCGACATCATTACTCACATCGAGAATGAGTCGACGGAAGGCATGAATATCAACGATGCGGTACGTCAGCTGAAAGGGCCCAAGGGAACCAAGGTCCACATCACGTTGGCGCGTCCAGGAATGGACGATCCGATCGAAGTAACGATCGAGCGCGATGAGATTCCCCAGATCTCGGTGCGGTACGCATACATGATCGAAGACAAGACTGGTTACATCTCGATCGACGATTTCAATCGAGGTACCGCCAACGAGGTCAGGCAAGCCGTCGAGAAGCTACGAGATCAGGGTATGGAGAGACTCCTGGTCGATCTGCGGCGTAACGGAGGCGGCTTGCTCGACCAGGCTATCGCGGTAGTAGAGCAATTCGTTCCCGAGCGGGTCAAGGTCGTTGAAACGCGAGGGCGTACGAGGGACTCCAAGCAGGACTATTACGCCACCTACGAAGGTCCAAAGGTCGATATTCCACTGGTAGTACTGGTTGGCGAAGGAACCGCGTCAGCAGCTGAGATCTTCGCGGGGGCCATTCAAGATCACGATGTTGGTCTGATCGCCGGTACCCAAACTTGGGGCAAGGGGTTGGTCCAGACGGTGTATAGCCTTTCCTACGGCAACGGCTTGGCGCTCACCACGGCCAAGTACTTCACGCCTTCCGGGCGCCTGATTCAACGGGACTACACCTCCTGGTTCGACTACAACACGCATTCGAATGGCTTTGTTCCTCCCTCGGATGCGGAGGACGCGCTTGCGACTCCGAGCCCGACACCGGAGGCTTTTCTTACCGATCTTGGCCGAAAGGTCTACGGAGGAGGAGGCATCACACCCGATGTCGCTCTCGAGCCGGAAGAGCTGTCGAGCTCTATCGCACATCTGCTCAGCCGCAACGCGTTTTTTGATTTCGCAGTCGAGTACGCAAACCGTAACCCGATTGAGAGTCGAGATTGGGAACCTCCCACCGACATATCCGATCGGTTTGGACAGTGGTTGGTCGAAGAGGACCTGATGGAGTCTCCCGAGTGGGAAGAGATCCAATCCGACCCGTCGGTTGCCGAGGATATCCACCTTCGGCTTCATGCCGAGTTGATCAGTGCCACCTTCGGGGTCGAATCCCGATATGAGATTCTCGCGACAGGCGATTCGCAGATCCAACGCGCTTTAGAGCTGTTTGACGACGCTGGTTCGCTGTTGGCTCGGCGCCACGCGCTCGAGCCCGGCGCCGGGATGCTACCGTCTGATACCGGTAGTCTGTGATTCGCCACCCATCAAACACAAAAAAACTCGAGCCTACCCCCCGGTCAGTCCTTCCAGACTTGCCTTCACCAAGCTGGGCAACGACGCCACATCGTAGCCCCCCTCGAGGACGACAAGAACCCGGCCTTCACAGAACTGCTCGGCGATGCCACCTAGCCAGCTCCCCCAATCTCGGAACCCCGTCTCGGTGACTTTCATTCCTCCAAGTGGATCGTTGATCCACGAGTCGAACCCGGCTGAGATCAACAAGATATCGGGGCTGAACTTCCGTAGGCTGGGCAGAATGATTTCTCGATAGGCACTCGCATGAACCTCGTCCCCGCTACCGGCAGGCAAAGGCACGTTGACTGTCGCCCCGATCCCGTCGCCCCGTCCCTGCTCATCCGCTAGTCCTGTTCCTGGGTAGAAGGGGTGGCGATGCGAGCTGACGTACAGAACATCCTGGCGCTGCTCGAAGATATGCTGAGTACCATTCCCGTGGTGGACATCAAAGTCGACAATCGCTACCCGTTCTACCCCAGCTGAGCGTTTTAGATAATCCGCAGCGATAGCCACGTTGTTGAAGTAACAAAATCCCATCGCCATGCCACGTTCCGCATGGTGTCCAGGCGGCCGAATCGCGGCCATGGCCTTGTTGCCTGCGACACTGCTTACATAGTCGGCTGCATGTAGGGCGGCATCCACCGCTGCGCTCGCAGCCTCCCAGGTGTTGTCGCAGATTGGGTTGTCGCCGCTGTCGAGAAAGTCCTCGCCTCTCCTGACACTCTCTTCGAATCGGCTCACGTAACGAGAGTCATGAATCTCTTGGATCGCCGTCTCACGACTCCGATGCGCACCGGCCTCCTGGATTTGGAAACCCGCAGAACGAAGTCCGTCCACCACGGTCGAGAGACGTTCCGGGATCTCCGGAAAGCCTGGAGGAGAGACGTGTGCGAGACATCTCGGATCTGAATAAATCCTTACCATCGACGCTCAGTTTACCGCGGGCTCGGGCCAGGAGGGCTACGACGAGGCACCTTCATCCCAGCATCAGAAAGTCGTCGCCTGAGCCGATGAATCAGGGAGTCGACGGTACTTGGCTTGAGCTTTCCATTGAAACAGCTAGAAATCTCTCTGCTGCTCCACCCTTCGAACACTGCCATGTAGAACACCTGCCAGTCACGCTCTGGTGAGCTCTTTCCAAGAACCTTGCGGAACCTGCGGAGGAAAGTCTGTTGTCTCTCGCGCGCAAGCAGACGTTCCTCGGGAGTCGCTCCTGGGTCGGCCGCGTCACCCAATGGGTCGAATGTGGAGTCGGGGTGGATATCCAGAAGACGATCTCGACCTCTCTTTACTGCACTGATCGAGCGAAGGTGGTCGAGCACGACATTCTCAGCGACTCTGCCGAGGTAAGCGCCTACGCTTGCCTCTTCCCTTCCCCGACACAGTCGAAGACATCGGCCTCGTCGATCAAGGAGTCTGCAGTAGACCTCCTGGATGAGGTCTTCACGCTCCTGCTCGCTGAGATTTGATTCGCAGCGAGCGAGTGCCCGGTGGACACCTGCGTGAAGCCTGTTTTGAAATCGTTCTACGAATTCGTTCCAGACATCGGGGTTGCGACCATTCGCGCACAGACGTACCAGGTCCGCCACTTCATGGCGATCCATATCCTTGTCTCCTTTCCCGTGATTAGTGGGAAGGAGATGTGACGGCTACTGATGAGCAGTGTGTCGGCGAGGGAAAAGATCCCTCTGAGCGGTTTGGAGCAAAGATACCAGCACGGACGACCTAGTCGACCGTAATGGCTCTAGCGCAGCTTTTCTTCCACGAACTCGACGTGCTTTCGCACTTTCGGATCGTATTTCTTGAGCACCAGCTTTTCATTACCAAGCCTTTTGTTCTTGGTCGTGGTGTAGAAATATCCGGTGCCGGCACTCGATACCAACTTGATCTTTTCGCGCATTTAATCTCTCCCATCCGACTCTACAAGAAAATGGCCACCTTCTCAGAGCCGAGACGCCTTATTTCCATACTCGAAACTGGCGGGGTCGACGGGACTCGAACCCGCGACCTCCGGCGTGACAGGCCGGCGTTCTAACCAGCTGAACTACGACCCCGCTACTTTCGAACCGGCCGGGCCCAACTCCTTCTTGGTGGGAGGTGAGGGATTTGAACCCCCGACCCCCTGCGTGTAAAGCAGGTGCTCTTCCACTGAGCTAACCTCCCGCCCGGCGACGCGACATACTAAGCGAGGGTACTGAGGAAGTCAACGATTTGTCGAGATCTGACAACCCACTACAGCGCCCTCATGTGCGGCTCTTGCTGACGTCTGGTCTTGCAGGGGTGAGGAGAGCATTCTCAATATTTGATTGAAATATGTCAATTTTTCGGCTTCTGTAACTCGGTATTTAACCATTTCTTTTCAACTGACTCAATTTTTCCTTCTCGCATCAGTCTACATCCAACCATGAACCGATCTGGGACAAAGCTTTTGATATCTCCGTAAGTTGTTGAAACTTATATAGATGCGGAAGTTCGCATAGGCCCACATGGGGTTTATTTTCTGCTTTCGAAGGCGCTTTGGGCCCTCTTCCAGTTATTTGGCACGTCACTTGCCTTTAATGGGAGGTAGACGAAAAAGAGTGATCACGCCCAAAGCGGCAGAAACCGTAGATCCGGGTCGAAGTCACAGGACCAAATAACAGCAAGGAGAACCCCATGCATCCCATCAAGCGACTGAAAGTAAAACAAGCCCTGGAGAACCCTGAGATCATTGCCCAGACCATCCAGCCATCCGTACCGGATCGCCATCTGAGCAAATTTTTCAAGGCTCTCTCGGATCAGACTCGTCGCGAGATCCTACGTCTCCTGGAGCGACACCCTCGGAGCGTCGGCGAGATCGTAGACAACTTTCAACTATCCCAGCCCACGATCTCACGACATCTTTCAGTACTTCGCGAGGCGGACCTCGTCATCGATCAACGCCGCGGTCAGCATGTGATCTATCGAATCAACGCTTCGACACTTACCGATTCGATTTTCGAGTTCTTTGGCGACTTTCGCCAGCCGCGTCAACAGCTCGACACCATCTCGACTCCGCGAGTCACAACCGTCCGACAACCCCGACAGCGCCCCGCTCGTCCCACGCTCTAAACCCCACCCCACTCCCCTCCTCAGGGCTGTCGGCGATCCATGTGGATTCGTCGGCAGCCCCCGCCCGACCTTAAAGTTGGTGAAGAGGGTCGGGCTGGGGTTATAATCCTCGGCGTCTCGTGACTGGAGCGACTCTTCGCAGTTCGAGCTCCGGACCTCGGGTAGTAACATTCCGAACTCAAGGCGGTGTAGCTCAGGTGGTTAGAGCGAGCGACTCATAATCGCTAGGTCAGGGGTTCAAGTCCCTTCACCGCCACCACTATTCCCTGTCGTGAACGTCGAGTCGGCTCTGCACGAATTCTTTTCGGTCCAGGCCCCAATTGGGCCTGGTGACCGTGTCGTGGTGGCATTTTCCGGCGGTCCGGATTCGCTGGCCCTCGCCCAGGGCCTGCGCCAGCTAGCTCTCGATGGCCTTGGACAGCCGACGCTTTGCCACATCGACCATGGACTCGATCCTGATTCCACTCGGCGAGCGACCGAGGCGAGAGAGATCGCCTGTCAGGTCGGCCTTCCCTTCGAACTTGTTGTTCGAGAGGTCGATCCGGATCACAGAGCTCGGGACGGTACCGAGGCGGCGGCGCGACACGCCCGCTACCAGGCTCTAGAGCAAGTCCGGAGAACGCTTGGAGCCAAGTGGATAGCTACCGCCCACCACCTCGACGATCAGATCGAGACCTCCCTGATCCGGCTCCTCTTTGGTAGCGGTTTCAATGGGCTCTTCGGTATGGCTTCGAAGCGCGACAGGATCATTCGCCCCTTCTTGCAACTGACCCGATCAGAATTGGATGAATTTCTCGGGCGAATCGGCGTCCAACCTGTTCGCGACCCTACGAACTTCGATCTCACGTTTCCACGCAATCGCGTACGCCATCTCCTCTTGCCGGCTCTCGAAGCCTCAAACCCCTCGATACGGCAGGACATTCAGCGGCTTGCGCAGGTTTGCCACGATCTCCACATGTCGATCGAAAAGCGGGTCCGCTCGAGAATCGATGTCAAGACGGTCGGATCGACTCACACTATTCCTCGCTCGCAGCTAGACGACCTTCCAGAACCGCTGAGACCGACGGCGTTGGCCATACTTCACCGGGCAGCGGGGATCCGATACCCTCCTCGCAAATCAGCTGTTGGAGACTTTCTTAGACAGATGTCCGCAGGCAACCGGATCGGGTGTGATTGTGGTGAGTCTTGGCGGTGGGAGGACCAGGGGGCACATCTAGCGCTTCGCCAGATTCGACCTCCGACATCAAGTTTCGCTTATACTCTTGAAGTGCCGGGCGAGTGCGAGCTCCCGGAATTGTCGCTGCGGTTTCGTATTCGACAAGGTCCGGTTGCCGCATGGATGTTTCGACATTCGAGAAACCGCGCGGCGCTCGATCTGCCCGTCAACGCCGGTGATTCGGTTTTGTTACGCAATCGTCGGCCGGGAGATCGACTCACGCCCCTCGGATGTGCCTACTCGAAACGTCTGAAGGATGTGTTGATAGACAGACGTGTGCCGCGCCACGAACGCAGTCGTTTGCCACTGTTGTTCGTGGACAGACATCTGGCTTGGGTACCTGGAGTCACCATTGATGACTCATTTCGACTAACCACGGGGTCCGAGGCCTGGATTGCAGAACTTGAAGCGATGTGACGATCATGGAGATTTCTAGGCTTTTCGATGCGGAGACGATCCAGACCAAGGTGACCAACCTGGGGCGCGAGATCGAGAGTGATCTCGAAGGTGCAGACCCCTGGATCATCTCTATTGTTGGCGGCTCGGTACTGTTTCTTGCGGATCTCATCCGCGCCATCGAACAACCGGTTCGATTCGACTTTGTCCAGGTCCAGTACAACGCCAGTGCCTACGACGGCGACGTACTCGAGATCCACTATCCAATCTCTCTCGATGTGGTTGACCAGAATCTCGTTATTATCAAGGATGTCTCGATTTCGGGAGTCATTGAAAATTATCTAACCAGTCAGTTTCGTCAGCGAGGCGCAAGCAAAGTTCGTTTTGCGACCCTTATTGACGTACCCGATCAGCGTAAGACTGATTTCGAACCCGACTACCGTCTGTTTACCTCTGATCGACAGGGAGTTTTTGTCGGCTATGGCCTGAAGCACAAAGGAAGGCATGGAAATCTCTCTTATATCGGTCTGGTGGAGGAATAGGCCCGAAGATTGGCTAGGATGGGAATCTAGAGTGGCCGATCCTGGTTAGAGAGTCCGGAGACCTACCTACTCCTGGGGCCATTACGCAAATAGAACTAAAGGAAATAAATCATTGAATCCAACCCTTAGAACTCTGATTGTCTGGATCGCGATTTTTGTCGTTGTGATCCTTCTTTGGAACACCTTCCAGGCAGGTCGAGTCAATAGCATTTCTCTTACGTTCACCGAGTTTCTCGAACAGGTGGAAAAAGGTCGAGTCTCTGAAGTGACGATCCGCGGAAAAGAGCTGACTGGAGCCTTTGTCGAGGGCGGACAATATGGTGAAGGCGACCTCTTCCACACCTATCTGCCCGAGTATCCTGACCTGATCACAGAACTTCGCGAGTCCAGTGTGGTGATCAAAGCCGAAGAGCCGAAAGAGAACCCTCTCTTGCAGTTCCTGTTCGGTTGGGCACCCTTTCTTCTGATCATCGGTCTCTGGATCTTCTTCATGCGACAAATGCAGTCCGGTGGAAACAAGGCTCTGTCGTTTGGCAAGAGCAAAGCCAAACTCCTCAATAGCGCCAGTAAGAAGGTCACCTTCAAAGACGTGGCTGGAGTCGACGAAGCGAAAGGCGAGCTGTCAGAGATCATCGATTTCCTAAAGGCTCCGCAGAAGTTTCAAAAGCTTGGAGGAAAGATTCCAAAAGGTGTACTTTTGATGGGGCCTCCGGGTACCGGAAAGACGCTTCTGGCTCGTGCCATCGCCGGTGAGGCGGGAGTCCCTTTCTTTTCCATCTCAGGCTCTGATTTTGTCGAGATGTTTGTTGGTGAGGGTGCGAGCCGAGTACGCGACCTATTTGAACAGGGCAAGAAAAATGCGCCCTGCATCGTCTTTATCGACGAGATCGACGCAGTAGGACGGCATCGAGGCGCCGGGTTGGGCGGCGGTCATGACGAGCGCGAACAAACCCTGAACCAGCTTCTAGTCGAGATGGATGGTTTCGAGTCCAATGAGGGAGTCATTCTCATTGCAGCTACGAACAGACCCGACGTACTCGACCCAGCTTTACTGCGGCCGGGTCGCTTCGATCGACGCGTGGTGGTTGATCGACCCGATATCAATGGACGCCTCGGTATCTTGAGAGTGCATACCCGCGAGATCCCTCTTAACGACGACGTCGACCTGGGAGTGCTCGCACGGGGAACTCCAGGTTTTGCAGGTGCCGATTTGGCCAATATGGTCAACGAAGCGGCCCTGGTTGCCACAGGCCGCGAGCGCGAAAGCGTGACGATGGAAGACTTCGAGTTCGCCAAAGACAAGGTTCTGATGGGGGTCGAACGCAAGACTCTGATGCTTACCGATGAGGAAAGGCGCGTCACTGCCTATCACGAAGCCGGACATGCAGTCGTCGCTGCATTTACACAAGGATCGGATCCCCTGCACAAGGTAACGGTGATCCCTCGGGGCCGCGCTCTGGGCGTAACGATGCAGCTTCCACTCGAGGACAAGTACACCTACAAGAAGGCCTATGTGAAAGGTCAGATCACCATTCTCATGGGTGGTCGCGTCGCCGAAGAGTTGACCCAGGAGGACATTACAACCGGAGCCGGTAACGACATCGAGCGAGCCACGGAGATGGCACGCAAGATGGTCTGTGAGTGGGGCATGTCGGAGCTCGGACCTCTGTCATACGGCAACAAAGACGAACCCGTGTTTTTGGGTCGAGATTTCGGTCAACGAACCGACTACAGCCAAGATACAGCGATTAATATTGATCGCGAGGTGACTCGGATCGTGCAGGCCTCGTACGAGAAAGCTCGAGAGATTCTGACCAAACATGGTGATGTCCTGGACCGCTTGGCTCAAGATCTCCTCGAGCTCGAAACGCTCGATGGCGACTACGTTTATGGGGTCCTCAAAGAGATGACCGGTCAGGATCTTGCCCCAGAGAGACCGCCAATGCCGCCGTTGCCATCCGACGATGAGCCCGAAGAGGCGGTTGAATCAGTCCCAGCAGACGCCGAAGATACGTCTGACTACCCTGACACCGGAGTGGAAATCGCACCGGCTCAGCACTCATCGTCTTCCGACACCGTTTCATCAGGCAAGAAAGACAAAGCGCCACATACCACCTGATGTCGCTAGCTCCGACTCAAAGCGTCCCAGCGCAAAGGGCCATTCGCTGCCCAACCGGCCGGACGATTGAGATCGGAGATCGCCCCCTGGTGATGGGCGTTCTCAATCTGACTCCCGACTCGTTCAGTGACGGCGGACAGTGGTCGGATCCCGACAAAGCCGTTGAGCACGCCTTGGAGCTCGAGTCTCAGGGTGCCGATCTCCTCGACCTGGGAGCCGAATCGACCCGCCCTGGCGGCGGCACCTACGCAGATGGAGCGGTTGCGGTCTCCGCCACAGACGAGCTCGATCGCTTGTTGCCCGTTCTGCGCAGGGTCAGGGCCCTGGTATCCATACCGATCTCGGTCGATACTCGAAAAGGTGTCGTAGCCGAGCGAGCGCTCGGCGAGGGAGCCGACCTGATCAACGACATCAGCGCTCTGGAGGATCCCTACCTTGCCGAAGTTGTCGCCGACCGCTCGGCTCCGATCGTTCTCATGCACAGCAGGGGACCGCTAGCGTCGATGCAGCGCCGGATCAGCTTCGATGACGTAGTCGGCGAGGTTGCATCTGAGCTGCGCCAGAAGGTCGAAGACGCCACCCACGCGGGGATTTCCCAGGATCGCATCATCATCGACCCAGGGATAGGGTTTGGGAAGACCAAACAACAAAACCTCGAGCTACTGAGAAATCTCGATCGGTTGGGTGAGCTGGGATACCCGATACTGGTCGGTGCCAGTCGGAAGAGCTTTATCGGCGAGATCGGCGGCAGCGCGCCCGACCACCGTCTGTCTGGGAGCTTGGCCGCAATCGGCTGGGCACAACACTTTGGAGCCTTCATAGTTCGTGTACACGATGTAAAAGAGACCGTACAGTTCATTCGAGTCTGGAACTCCATTGCCACGGCCAAGCGAGTAGAACCGTGAACCTGGGCGATCTGATCCAAATGGCGACGTGGCGCGATGTTCTCGACGTCGCGCTTGTCGCTCTCGTCATCTACAACCTATTGCTTCTCATTCGCGGAACGCGAGCGGTGCAGATGTTACTCGGGATCCTGTTCGTCGCCGCTGCGTACGGCGTGGCGGATTTTGCGGGTCTGAAAACGCTCCGAGATATTCTTGCTGCCTTTATCCTGGTCCTGCCCATCGCAATCATCGTGCTATTTCAGCAGGAGATCAGGCTCGCGCTGGCCAGTTTTGGACGCAACCCGTTGTGGGGTCTTGGGGCCCACCGCAAGGTGGAATCGACGATCAACGAAGTGGTTCTGGCGGCCACGACCCTGGCAGAGCGACGTATCGGTGCTCTGATCGTCATTCAGCGACTCGAAGGTCTTAGAAACTACATCGAAAACGGTGTCGCCCTCGATGCGAACGTGACCTACGATCTTCTGATCAACCTTTTTACTCCCGACACACCTCTACACGATGGCGCAGTCATCATTCAACAGGACCGAATCGCGGCAGCAGCTTGCTTTCTGCCCTTGACGCTCAACCCCGAGCTGTCCAAAGAATTCGGGTCCCGTCATCGAGCAGCGCTCGGGATCTCGGAGGAGACGGATGCCCTCGCAATCGTCGTATCGGAAGAGAACGGTAGGGTCTCCATGGCCATGTACGGAGAGCTGATTCGAGACCTGGATGGCAAGACGCTCAGAAATTTCCTCTACAAATACTTGATCACTGATGTCAGCGCGCAACCGGGAACGAGGCAGTGAGGGAAGAGAAACAAAGCACCTGGGGTCTCAAGTTGCTCGCTGTGGCTCTCGCAGTCACAGCCTGGGTCGTCCTCACGGTTGAAAAGCCAGAGAACGTGAGCGCCAAGACCGTAGAGGTGTCGATACAGTACGACAACTTCCCGGATCTCATCTTTATGAACCGAGTCGAGACCGTTACCCTCGGAATCCGCGGACCTGAGAGCAAAGTCCGAATGGTCAACCCCAACGTAATAGACGTATTTGTCGAACTGACCCACCCGGGCAAGGGGCTTTTCGAGGTGCCGCTGACTCGAGAGAATGTCATCCTGCCCCATGAAGATCTAGAAGTTATCTCGTTTGATCCAAATATCATTCGCCTGGAGTTGGATCGCGAAGCCAGACAGCTGATTCGAGTTCAAGCCAACCTCGAAGGTGAGCCCGCAGCCGGCGCCGTGGTCCAGCACGCGGAGGTCATTCCACCAAGCGTACTGGTGAGAGGTCCGGAATCCGTGGTTCAGGCTCTCACCTCGGTCTCCACTACTCCTGTTCGACTCACTGGCCACGCAATCCCCTTTGAAGAACAGGCCGCCGTATTGCCCCCACACACGCTCGTCAGCGTCATCCAGCCCGCGGTTGTGGTTGTCCGAGTTCACATGGTGATTCCAGGAACGGAATCCGAATCGGACGACAGCGAAGACGCTGACTGACCTCGGAAGATCGTATGCGTTTGTTTGGCACTGACGGTATTCGCGCGCCTTTCGGGGCCTATCCTCTCGACCGCTCGACGGTTACGAATCTCGGACGACACCTGGGCGAGATTCTTCGAGATCGATCTTCTGTTCCCACGGTGGTCCTCGGTGGTGATACTCGCGAAAGCACTCCGCAGCTTTGCTCATGGATCCGAACCGGTCTCGAGGCTTCGGGTACTAGAACCTTTTTCGGAGGCGTCCTCCCGACCCCAGCCATCGCAACTCTTGTCGGTCAACTTCGGGCGGACGCGGGAGTCGCCGTATCGGCCAGTCACAATCCATTGCCAGACAACGGCATCAAGATTTTCAATCACGATGGGTTCAAGGCGTCCCCAGAGGGTGAGCGGCTTATCGAGGAGCGCCTCCTTCAGGATCCCGCTACCGTCCCTGAAATGGATCAGGATCTCGAGCCCGACCCCGCTCTGGCCGATGCTTATCTGAGACAGCTCGAAGAGGTGGCAGCCCTACAGGGCTTCGATCTGTCGGGACTTCGGATCGTAATCGACTCGGGGAATGGAGCCGCCTCTCCCTTCGCCTCGAAGCTGTTTCAAGACCTGGGCGCCGAAGTGATTTCTATGGGGGATTGCCCCGACGGAACGAATATCAATTTGGACTGCGGATCGACCGCCCCGGAGCACATGGCGCGAGCCGTTGTGGAATCCCGAGCCAACATCGGAATTGCCTTCGACGGCGACGCCGATAGGGCGATCTTTTCCGATGAGACCGGCCGGATCAGAGATGGTGACGCTACCCTTTTTCTCTGGGCCAAAGCGTTGAAGGAAGCCGGAAGGCTCGATCCGGCCGCAATCGTCGCTACCAGTATGAGCAACCTCGGCCTGGAGGTCGGGTTAGGGACCGTCGGAGTACAGGTAACACGATGTGATGTCGGAGATCGGACGGTCGTTGCCACAATGCAACAGGATGGTATCTGTCTAGGCGGCGAGCAGTCAGGGCATATCGTCCACCTGGGTTTGGGGACAACAGGCGATGGGCTGCTAACCGGTCTCCACGTCGCGGGGTACTGTTCGAAGTCCGCCAGCCCGCTGTCGGCGATGCTGGAGGGGTTCCGGCGGTTTCCCCAGGTGCTACAAAATGTCCGGGTGACCAGCAAACCCGATCTGACCTCTCTACCCTCGGTTGCAGCTGCTGTGGAAGAAGTCGAAAGTCTGCTCGGCGAGCAGGGGCGACTGGTAGTGCGCTACAGCGGTACGGAACCACTAGCAAGAGTGATGATCGAGGGACCCGATCAAGAGACGATTACCGCTCTAGCAGACAAGATCGTCGTCGCCATCCGGACGGAAATCGGTGCCGACTGAGGCCATCCAATGACGCTACTTTCGGTCAACGTAGATCACGTTGCGACGCTTCGACAGGCCAGGGGCACTTCATATCCCAGCCCCATCGATGCAGCTCTGCTGGCGCTCGAAGCCGGCGCCTCGGGAATTACTGTCCATCTACGCAGCGATCGACGACATATCCAGGAGCAAGACATCATCGATCTTCGCAAGGCAGTGGGAGCGAAGCTGAACCTCGAGATGGCCATGACCCAAGAGATGGTCGACATCGCCCGCGACCTCCAACCCGATCAGGTCACATTGGTTCCGGAGCGGCCGGAGGAAATCACGACGGAAGGCGGACTCGATCTCGTGAGCCACGGTGACCGGGCACTGGATGTGTCAGACCAGCTCGCTGCGGAGGGTATTGCCGTATCGATTTTTCTCGACCCGGACGAGGGTCAAGTGAGATGGCTAGCCGAGCAGAGATCTCCTGCTATCAAGGGTTTCGAGATCAACACGGACCGCTACTCCAGAACAAGTCATTCGGAGGCGGAGCTCGAGCTACAAAAAATCCGTGAGATCGCTATCCAGGGAACCAACGCAGGACTCGAAATCTACGCAGGGCACGGCCTGACCACGGATAATGTTGGCCCGGTTGCTGTCATCGACCAGGTCGAAGAGCTCAATATCGGTCACTTCTTGATCTCCAGAGCTGTACTGGTTGGCCTGGGACAGGCGATAGAAGAGATGCTGCAAGCGATCAAAGAAGCTGCTTCTCTCAGCTGACAATACAACCGCGCAGCCTAGCGCTCGACTTCGATCGCGTCGACCACAACCTCCTCGGGCTGCTCCAGGATCAGCACGGTCTCCTGAATAGGCAGCAGCACCCGGTGCGGCTTGTCTCCAAACTGGCAGCTGACCACGAAGAACCCATTCTCGCTGATCTGCAACAAGGAACCGGGTGTTGCCTTGAATCCAAGTTGGGAATTGTGAATCAAACAGTCCAATGGTAGATCGATCATTTCACTCCTCGACGTATCCGGTAGCTTTATAGTCCTTGAGTTTTCTCTGTAGGGTGCGCAGACCTATTCCCAATACTTTTGCGGCTTCAGCCCGCCTCCCTCGGGTCAACTGAAGCGTCTCCAGGATAGCGGATCTTTCGATGTCAGCCATACTTCTAGGTGCGCCGGAAAGATTCTGAACCGGCGTTGTACTTTCAATCCGCACGCTTTGCCTGAGCTCGGTCGGGAGATCGTCAAGCCCGATCTCCTCGCCATCATGAAAGATCACCATCGATTCCAGAAAGTTTCTAAACTCACGCACGTTGCCCGGCCAAGGATAGTGCGCCAAGGCCTCCAGCGCCTCCTGGCTCATTCGCTTCTGCTTCTTCCCGTGCTCCTCACAAAACTGTGCCAAGAAATGGTCTGCCAATAACGGCATGTCCTCATGCCGCTCTCGCAAAGGTGGGATTCGAAGCGTAACGACCTTGAGCCTATAAAACAGATCCTCCCGAAATCGACCTGCCGCCACTTCTTTCTCAGGCTGACGGTTGGTCGCAGCGATCAGCCGGAAATCCACATCGAAAAGATCACTTCCTCCGACTCTCATGATCTTTCGCTCTTCGAGAACGCGCAAGAGCTTCACCTGGAGCTCTGGATAGAGCTCACTAATCTCATCCAGAAAAAGAGTACCTTTGTGAGCCAGTTCAAACTTTCCGATCTTTCGCGCTACTGCACCAGTAAAGGCACCTTTCTCGTGGCCAAAAAGTTCACTTTCGAGAATGTCCGAGGGTATCGCCCCACAGTTGATTGCCAAAAAGCGTTCATCGCGGCGTGGGCTAGCTCGGTGAAGCGCGTTGGCCACGAGTTCCTTTCCCGTACCGCTATCACCGACGATAAGAACGTTGGAGCGCGTCGGTGCCACCAACCTCATCTGTTCAAAGAGACGGTCCATCGCTGGTGACTTCGCTACGATGCTTTCGAAGCCAAATCGCTTGTCCAGCATCTCCCGAAGATTCGACACTTCTTCTTTGAGTTGCCTGTTCTCCAGCAGAGTCGTCACTCGCCTCCGCAACTCATATAGATCGACTGGTTTCGTCAGATAGTCGTCTGCTCCGACTTGCATCGCCTCTACAGCCGACTCGATCGTTCCGTAGCCCGTAACGAGAATGACTCCAAGGTCGAGCTCTCGCTTGCGTACCTCGGCGAGAAAACCGAGTCCATCCATCCCGGGCATTCGCAGATCACAAACTGCGACCCTCACCGGCGGGTCGTCATCCAGAAACTCGAGCGCCTTCTTGGCCTCATCGAAGGTGCGAACCTTCAAGTCTGCCTTTTCAAGTGCGATCGCCATCGACTCCCGAGAACCGGTCTCATCGTCAATCACGAGTATCATTGGAGAGTTTGCCACTATGACGCCATTTTGGCATAACTACAGACGAATCACACACTGATCCACACCTACCCTGTGAGATCGTCCGAGTGACTTGATTTGAAACGAACCGATCAATCCAATCGCCGCTTCGAAGAGTCGGTGAGCACCCCGACTGATTCGATCGAAGGGGTTGTCAAGAAGGTTGTCTACGCGAACGAGGAGAGCGGTTGGTCTGTTCTCCGATTCACGCCTTCCAAGGGCCGCGCCTCTGCAACGGTTGTAGGACCTCTATTTGGCACCCAACCCGGTGAGACCCTCAGGATCAGCGGCCAATGGGTCAAAGATCCAAAGTATGGGCGTCAGTTTCGAGCGCAGACCTACCTCAGTCTTCAGCCTCAAACGCTGGAGGGGCTCGAAAGCTATCTCGGCTCCGGACTCATTCCAGGTGTCGGCAAAGTCATGGCACAACGTCTCGTAGGGCGCTTTGGTCTGGACACGCTCGAGGTCTTAGACAAAGACCCAAAACGGCTCACCGAAGTTCAGGGCATCGGCAAACACCGAGCTGCCAACATTCAGGCCGCTTGGAAGCGACAACAGAATGCTCGAGACGTCATGGTTTTTCTCCGCACCTACGGCATTACGGCCGGGCAAGCGCTCAAGATCTACAAGCGATACGGTACCAAGGCAATACCGCTTATCAAGTCGAATCCCTATCGTCTTGCGATCGAGATGTACGGAATCGGATTTCAGACTGCGGACCAGATTGCCGCTCGACTGGGCATCGCCCGCGATTCACCAGCCCGTGCTCGAGCAGGTATCTCGCATGTCCTGCGCCAAGCCGAACAACAGCAAGGCCACGTGTTCTTGCCACGTCAGGAACTGATCAGGCGTACACAGCGCCTTCTCGATCTGAACGATCGCGTCGTGCTCGATGCTCTAGACAGCTCGATTCACAGCCGCGACCTGATCGAGGAAAAGATCCCTATCGAGGGTGAGATCGGCGCGATTTTTCGACCCGCGACGTATTCCGCTGAAACTGAGACAGCAGCTCGAGTCCGGGAGCTCAGCCACCCCTCGAAAAACAGAGAAGCTGCAGAGCTGGAGGCTCGACTTTCTCGACTGACATCGCTCGAGGATATCCGTCTCTCACACGAGCAAATGCGCGCGCTCCAGCAGGCGATGACCGAGAAGCTCCTGATCATCACCGGCGGTCCTGGGACCGGTAAGACGACCCTTATCCGGGCAATCGTCGAAGATCGACAGCGGGAGAAGAAACGCGTTCTTCTGGCTGCACCCACAGGCAGAGCTGCCAAGCGACTCGCAGCCGCGAGCGGAATCGAAGCTCGAACCCTGCATCGGCTACTGGAGTTCGAGCCACGATCGATGACGTTCCGCCGCCACCGTGAGCGACCGATCGAAGCAGACTCGATCATCATCGATGAGAGCTCGATGCTCGATTGCATGCTAGCTCACCACTTGTTGCAGGCCATCCCGGATGGCTGTCAATTGATCTTGGTCGGCGATGTCGACCAGTTACCTTCGGTTGGGCCCGGCAAGGTACTGGCCGACCTCATTCGCTCGGACTTTGTTTCGGTGGTCCGACTCAAGGAAATCTTTCGGCAAGCCGAGTCGGGTCTTATTGTCGAAAACGCCCACCGCATTCGCCAGGGAGAACCACTGCGGCTCGAAGTAGATCGTCAAGTCGATTTCTACTTCATCGAGCGTAGCGATCCCGAAGAGCTTCTCTCAACGCTGGATCATCTCATCGGCACTCGAGTACCCCGCAGATTCGGATTCGATCCGAGGACCGACCTCCAGGTACTCTCGCCCATGCGCAAGGGGCTTGTTGGATCGGAGAATCTGAATCAGCGAGTCCAAGCGCTGCTCAACAAGAACGGGTCCGCTGTAGAGCTATCAAACGACCGACTGAGAGTCGGTGACCGGGTCATGCAGGTTCGAAACAACTACGATTTGGATGTGTTTAACGGCGACATAGGATCCGTTGTGGGCCCAACTGCTGACGGCGAGTCTGTCTTGATCGACTTTGACGGTAGAACAGTCGAATACAGCCAAACAGAGCTGGATGAGGTCGTCTTGGCCTACGCCTGCTCAGTCCACAAAGCCCAGGGAAGTGAGTTCCCCTGCGTGATTCTGATCCTGCACGGCCAGCACTATGTGATGTTGCAAAGAAACTTGCTATATACCGGTGTCACCCGGGGGCAACGACTTGTAATCGTTCTTGGGGAGTCTAGATCGGTATCGATCGCTCTCTCCAACGATCGGCCAACAATGCGATACACCCTTTTGGCTGAACGGCTGAATCAATCGGATGGCCTACTGGGCTCACAGCCTGGTTCCTAGTACTCCCGGCCGGGAGTACTAGTCGCGCTGCGGCTCGTCGTCGCCCTCGTCGGTCCGTAGATCGAAGTCCGCAGCCGAGACATCGGAAACCGGCTCGATCGCCTCCGCAATCTGTCCTTCGGTCTCGATGACCGGTGAAGACTCTACGGGTGGTGGAGCATCTCCACTCTTCCACCTTTCAGCGGAACCAAATCGCGTCAGCACCGCAGCACCGAGTCCAATGGTCCAAACTGCATATTGGATCATTGCCCCTGCCAGACAGAGCATGGCTCCAAAGAACCAGAGGGGGCCCCAGCCGACATCCAGCAGGTGACCCACGATCGTCAAGATCCGAACCATCACCACGCCTACAAGTAGCTCGATGTAGGGACTCGAGAGCTGCCAGCCAAGCCGATTGGCGAGAAACTGTCCGATATTCCAGCAAACCGCGCAGAACCCTAGAAAGGCAACCAAGACAAGCGCCAGACAGGCGAAAGGTACCAGCAGCAAAAGTGGGATTCCGATGATCGATATCGCCAGAATCAATACGACCATGATCAGCAGAGGCACGATGAGAATCTGCGAAACGAGTCCTACCAAGCCCGACCTCCAAGGCTCGGAGGCTGCCCGACCTCGAACACGCTCGAGAGGCTGTCTTGCCACCAGCATGACCAGGAAGGCTAGAAGTGCAACAACGACCAGTCTGAACCCCGCCCAGATGAATGTCCCGACGATATGAAGCGGCGTCAACTTGTCGAGATCGTTTTCATCTGCGTCGCCATCGCGACCAAAAAAGATCAACCCGGGACCACCGAAGCTCAGATTCGGCACAAAGGGCACCTCTACCACTTGTCCCATGACCCGGGCGCCCTCAGCGCGCTCGACTCTGGCGCCTATGCTCACCGCATCTCCCAATACCTCGGCGCCCTCTTTGAGCTTGACCGAGCCTCCTATTGCAACCACGTCTCCGGTGACTTCGCCTTCAACGGTCACCGACCCGCCGATCGCCGTCGCATCGCCGATGACCTTGCCGTAGATCGTCAGCGGTCCACCAAACACGAACGCATCGTGAGAGATCTCATCAGCCTCGACAACGTGAGATTGTCCGACGATTACCTGAGTTGTCTCAGTCTTGTGGGGAGCCTCTCGATCCTCGGTGTCTTCATCCTGGCCCTCTGACTCTTCCAATTCGACAGCGATCGCCGATGCCGGGGCATCCTCGAAAAGCGCCATACGCGATTCTTGATCCATATCGACCAACGCGAGGACAAGGGCGGCGTCATCGGCGCCCAAACGATCCGTGACCTGATCCAATTCCAGCTGCTGGCCATCGATCGCGACACCTTCATCGGAGACTTCAATGGTTCGAAGCTCCACCTCGTCGCCAAGAGGCTCGAGCAACAGACCTCGACTGAGAACCACGACCTCATATCGCTCAACGACTCGACTCCAGAGCTCTGAGCTCTCAGCCGCGCCCTCAACGCCGCCCTCAACGGCGACCAGGTCTTCCTGACCTTGAAGGGCTGCCGTAGACAGGAGACCGACCAACCCAATCGTGACAAGTGCAAGTAGCAGAAAACGGGACAGCGATTCGTCTCTACGAAAATCAAACAGAACCGACATAACGAGAACTCCTCTCAGAATCAATGAGCCCGTGTAGTGCACGGAAAGCCAGAACGCTCAGCAGGGCCCCAAAGGCAAGCATGGCTAGAGATTGTGGTGATGTCAAAGCTGCTGTGAGCGTGGAAGAGATATCGGCCAAAACTCTCCAGACAACGAGTCCTTCGCCGAATCGCTGCGCGGCAGCGACCATCGTCCCAACTCCAACCCCGGCGATCTTGGAGGGATTCACAAGTGCCAAGATCGAAGGAATGATTTCGGGCAAGACCCAAGCGCTCCACGCACCGAGTAGCAGACAAGAGCAGAGCACGGAGCGAAGTGCCCAGTTGGGTCGCCAAACCGGGTCTGAGGCCGGAATAGCCCTTATCCCCAGGTGCGCCAGGACCCGGCTGGAAAATCCAGCGGGAACAGCCTCGATCGGCATCATGGAGAAGGCTTTTTGCAGCGCTTTCTCTGCCTGATGCTCGCGGCCTTCGTTTTGAAGCCGAAGCCAATCGAAAACAACCTTTCTGAGCTTGCGATTCACTCTATTTCTCCTCTATCTCGCCCTACGAAGGCTGAATCCACAAAGTTTCGCAAAAACCACACCATTTTCAACCCCCTTTTGGCACCCATCCATGGTCTGAAAGATGTCGGGCCATGCCGTTTCTCGCTCGATGCAAATGAGTCTTGACCGTTCCCAGTGGCAGGCCTGTGATTTCAGCGATCTCTTCATAGGCCAACCCTTCCTGGAACCGTAGAACAATGACTTCGCGATAGGCGGGCCGTAACGACATCAACGCCTGTTCCAGCGCCTGCGCCATATCTCTACTATGAGCGCTCGCTTCAGGCGACTCTGCCCTGCTGTCCGGAATTACGGCTACCAGATCAGGCTGTTCACTATCGGCGGTTTCCAGCGCCACCGTGTCGAGTTGTTTCTTGCGCAGGTAGTCGATCGTGGTGTTGTGGGCGATCTTGAATAGCCAGCTGGAGAATTTCCGGCTTTGGTCGAACGAGCCCAGGGCCCGGAACGCCTTGAGAAAAGCCTCCTGGGCCAAATCCTCGGCCAGAGCAGGATCCAAGACCATCCGACGAATCAATGAGAATACGGGTCTCTGGAAGCGCCCGAGAAGATCGGAATAGGCGGTATCCGACCCCTCGAGGGCCTGTCGCACCAACTCGATATCGGAGGCCGGACTTGAGTCGGGTCGACTCATACAGGATCTGCAATCAGGTATCCTGCTGCAGTCGGGTCGAAACCGCCACCGCAGGCAATTGTCGCAGGCCATTGTACCGCGCGGGTATACTTTCGACCGCTCGCAGCTACTTGCGATCCGCTCTGACGAGTGCTCGAGCAATTCTACCCGCCCGGACATCAACAAAGCGGGCTATTCGGACAGGCTCCTAGAAAAGGCAAGGCAGCGTTTTGACCCAAGACCACGACTTCAGCCCAGGGGATCTCGAACAGCTCGAAGCGGTTGGAATCAACCAGGGCGAGGCGCAAAGACAGCTCGACCAGCTGCGGAATCCGCCCTCGGCGACACGCGTCGAACGAGCCTGCACCCCTGGTGATGGAGTCGTCCAAATCCAGCGAAGCGACCACGATCATCTACTCCGGCATTGGCAAGAGCTCATCAGATCCGTCCGAGTCGCCAAGTTCGTCCCAGCGTCCGGTGCCGCCTCTCGAATGTTCAAGGCTCTCAGAGCTTTTCTGTCTGACTCGATGGATGGCGAGGTCTCCGACGAGAGCCGCCGTGCGGCAGCGCGCTTCGGAGCCAACCTCGAGAAATTCGCTTTCTACGAAAAGATCAAGCAGCATCTTGATGCGGAGTACCTCGAGAGCGAAAATCTGATCGACTCGAAAGGCCTCGAGAGAATCGTGCGAGCTGTGCTCTCGGGCGACGGTCTCGGCTTCGAGGCCCTACCCAAAGGGTTGATTCCATTCCATCGCTACGAGCAGGGAGCAAGGTCAGCGGTGCTCGAACACCTGATCGAGGGCGTCTCGTATGTCTCGGATGACCATGGGGCTGCCAGGTTTCACTTCACGGTTTCTGACGACACCCTGGATGCTTTCAAGGTCGAAGTCGATACCGCCATTCCCTCCATCGAGAAGTCGTTCGGCCGCTCTGTCGAGGTCGAATTCTCTACCCAGAGTCCTTCTACCGACACTCTCGCCCTCGACGAGAACAACGAGCCCTTCCGAATGCCCGATGGTCGCCTCCTTTTGCGTCCGTCGGGTCATGGCGCCCTGATCGACAACCTGGGCCATATGCCGGCCGACGTCGTCTTCATCAAGAACATCGACAACATCGCCCCTCAGCGCCTCCACGAAACGACGGTGTTGTGGAAGCGGCTACTAGCCGGCCACTTTGCACTCCTTCAACAACAGGCCTTTGCCCTTTCAGAAGAGCTTGAAACTCACCCTGCGAGCTCAGCTGCCGTCGATAAGGCCCTCTTGTTTCTGCGCACCCAATTCGCCGTTGAGCCACCGGCCCAGGTAGCACAGGGGACCCTCGAGAGGCGCTCGAGCTTTGCCCGCGACCGTATCGATCGCCCGATACGGGTGGCGGGCATCGTGCGCAATCAAAAGGAACCGGGCGGCGGCCCCTTCTGGGTCAAGAATCGCGAAGGCGTGATCAGCCCGCAGATTGTCGAAGGATCTCAAGTCGACGCGAGCCAGCAGGGCCAGAAAAGAGTTTGGACGGCTTCAACTCATCTCAATCCCGTCGATCTGGTCTGCGGCCTGACAGATCGACACGGTCAGCCCTTTGATCTCACCAACTACATCGATTTCGAGACGGCTTTTGTATCCCGCAAGTCGCACGCTGGAAGACCCTTGATGGCCCTCGAGAGACCGGGGTTGTGGAACGGGGCCATGGCCGGCTGGAACTCTGCGTTTGTCGAGGTACCCAACAGCACGTTCACCCCCGTCAAGACGGTCTTCGACCTGCTCCGCCCTGAACATCAGCCGTCGATTCGGCCTGATTCTCGCTCGACACGCTAGATTGACAGTGCCGGACAGATGGCCAGGGCAGGGCACAAGCCATTCGCTGGGGGCGATCGTGATGGATCTAGCTACTTGAGAGACGACGTGGGCTGAGATCTGCTGTTGCGCTGACCCAGACACTCGGATACGATCAACGCAACTTATGATCCGGTAGCGCTAGTCAAAGCGCAGGAGTCGCGGGCGATCGATATTTCGTCTCATGACATTCTTATTGTGGGTGGTGGAGGCGCCGGTTTGCGGGCCGCTATCGCGGTTTCGGAGACTCATCCCGATCTAAGCATCGCAGTCGTATCGAAGGTCTATCCGATGCGTAGCCACACCGTCTCGGCGGAGGGCGGCGCG
>CAXMQZ010000125.1:0-16608 GCA_964195975.1 uncultured Polyangiaceae bacterium
CGTGTCCCCTTATCTCGTAGGGACATGACTCGAATTCCGGAGGAATTCGGGATCGTGTCCCCGGTCGGGATCGGGATCGTGTCCCCGGTCGGGATCGGGATCGTGTCCCCGGGGAGAGATCGTGCCCAATCGCGTGACCGAGGTGCCGCGTGCTTATTGCATTTGACATACCGAGATACATATGTATTATATTATCTCAATAACGGAGGACACATCATGTCAGGTCAAGAGTCGAATCGTTTGCCGGCAGGTATACACAACCTGAGATCTGAAGAAACGGGCTGCCGCCATGAGGCCAGCCACACCTTTGACGTTCAGGGCCAGATCGATCAGGTGTTCGGCCTGTTCGACCCGGTCAGTGAGCGCGATTGGGTGCACGATTGGGATCCGCAACCGATCTTCCCGACAGAGCTCAGCCGTGAGGCGGGTACAGTTTTCACGCTGCAACGCGACGGACGCAAGGCGGTGTGGACCGTTCTGCGTCATGATCCAGCGCAACATGTCGCCGAGTACTTGGTTGCTGAAAGCGAGTATCTACATCGCTGGATCCGGGTCAGCTGCAGCGCCACGGATGACGAGAACACCCGTGTCTGTGTCAGCTACGTCACGACGGCGCTATCGGATGAAGGCCAGCAGGACCTGCGCCGCTATGGCAAGGAATTCTTGCTCGCTTGGAAAGTCCCGGTGCAAGAAGCCATCAACAATCTGGCAGCGTGACTCATGGCAAAAGTAAATCAGGGCACAGGAAATGCGAGTATGGCAAATAAGGGCGCAACAAAGAAAATCGAGCGTGTGCAGACCGGCATCCGTTTTGAGAAACGGACGCTGAAGGTTCTGAAAGGACTGGCTGAATACCTCGACCTGACGTTGGGTGATCTGATGGAAGGCATCGTGCTGCACAGCTTTGAAGGCAAGGCGCCGTTTTCCGCCGAGACCGTCAAGAGCATCAACCAACTCAAGAAACTCTACGGGTTGGATCTGACTGCTAAAGACAGCCACAACCTGACTGAGTAATTATCAGCGAACGCCGATCCGGCAGCCTCGGGGACACGAGACCGCGCAGGGACATGACCCGAAAAACATGGGACACGATCCTGAGTAAGGGGGACACGTAACAAGTACATGTCCCCCTCGGCGGATCCTGAGTAGGGGGGACACGTCACCTAGCTCTACGAGCTAGGTACATGTCCCCGATTTCTCCAGCCACATTGCCAGGGCGGCGACTTGCCAGACAACCTCGGCGTCATCGCTGTCGCCATTCTGTCGATGGCGATCCCAGCAACCTCGCACCGCTTCCTCGTCGACGAATCCCTCGAGCGGCCCGGCCAACCCGGTCTCGATGAGGTCACCCACCTGGTCGCGCTCGTACTCCAGCAGTTTCTCGGTCACGCTCGAGTTGAGCCGCCTCCAGTCGCCTTTGCGCCAGACCACCTCGCTGGGGAGCCTGCCCTGCACCGCCTGCCTCACGACATACTTGGTCCAGCCACACTTGACCCGCTGATCCGAGGGCAGCGAGAGACAGAACTCGACGAGCTCCCGATCGAAATAGGGGTGGAGTGGCTCGACTCCGAAAGCGAAACCTGCCCGGTGATACCGCTCCAGAGCCGCCACCGTGTAGGGATGCGATATCAGGTTCGCCTGGCACTGTCGTAGGTCCTTCAGATTGCCATTCGACCAGCTTTCGAGATTCTCCAGCCTGTCGCGCAGCTCGACCTCTCGTGCCAGCTCGGGGTGAATGACGGTACCCGCGATGTGACTCTCCATCCAAGCGACATCTGAGATCCGACGCCTCGCCCGACGAGCGCGCTCGGGTATCCAGGCTCGGCGAGCTGAGCCCAAAAGAATCTTTGTGGCAGAGCGATCGCGATAGTGGAATTGGCTCTTGCCTCGCGATTCCTCCAGCGCCCGCGACCAATGACCGGTCCTCAAAAGAGAAGGGATCAGAGAGGCGCCGTGCGACACCACAAGATCCCCATCCACGCCATCGATCACCGCGGTGAAGCCGGCCCGCTGAGCCGCCACATAGACCACCCGGGGCAGATTCATCCAACAGTCGAACGGATCGCTCGATTCCCTAATCGAGTCGAAGACCTGGCTCAAGTAGGGAACCAAATGGTCGATCGATAGGAGCCGAGACTTGATCGACTCCTGATCGATGACCGCGCCGATACAATCGGTCTCTACACAGTGACGCTCACGATCGGCGACGAGCGAAATGGTACGCACAGCTCGGCGCTCCTCCGGGTCGATCTCACGGGCCGCGGCCACTATCGAAGAAGAATCCAGCCCCCCGCTCAACATCACCGCTGTTTTTCGGATGTCGCCATGTCTGCGAGCCACCGCGATCGAAAGCTCGGTCCAAAAGGCTCGGGCGTACTCGGCATCGCTGCCCAGGAGAAGCTCATCCTTGGGTGTCAGCTGCCAGTAGCACCGTCTCTTGAAGCCCTCCGGGGTGACTTCGAGGATATGAGCTGGGGGTAACCGATAGATCTCTTTGTAGAACGTGCTGGTGTTGTCGACCCCTTCGAGGTGCGAAACCAGAAAGTCCGCGACCCGACCGCGATCGATCTCGCCCGGCACCTGCGGGTGCGCCAGAACCGTCTCGACCTCCGAGGCGCAGACAAAGAAATCTTCGCAGCTGTAGTAGTAGAACGGCTTGACCCCAAACGCATCGCGGGCGCAAAAGAGGCTTCGCGAACGCGGGTCCCAGACCGCGAAGGCGAAGTCGCCGATCAGCTTCTCAAGACAGCCCTCCCCCCACTCGGAATAGGCAACCGCGATCAGTTCCTCATCGGCGCAGTCGCTGGCGTCGTCGCGACCGATGTCGAGCAACGCGCAGAGCTCGTAACGGTTGTCCAACCGAGCGCAGGCGGAGATTGTGAACTGGTCGAGCTCTGCTGCTCCGCTGGCTGCCCCACTGGCCTCCCCACTGGCCGTCCTACTGGCCGTCCTATTGACGGGGGTAGAGGGTACCTCGCCCGGGTCCCTATTCCAGCTCAGATGAAGACGACTCATCGTCGCCGTCGAGGGCTCGGTCAAAAGGTAGGTCGGTGTCAACGGCGTCTCCATCTCAACGTGAGCCAGGCTCCTGCGGAGCTTACCGGTTTTCCGACCAGATGGCCGAGCGGCGGGGTCCATGGTCGATGGATATCTCAGCGGCGGATGTAACGCTCCGCCTTCTCATTGGACTCAGTGGATTACCAAGGAATGGGCAAGTCGTCACAGAGGCGATTATCTCACGGTATTCCCCTTAGTCATACCCTGGTATTCCATAAGGTGTTACAATTCACCTCATGAAAATCGGAGTCTCGCTGCCGGATGATCTAGTCACCTTTGCCGACGAGGCAGCCAAGCAGCGCGGTACCAGCCGCTCGGGCCTCCTGGCGGAGCTCTTGAGGGCGGAGCTGGTGCGCGAGCAGGTCCGCCGCTATCTGGATCGACACGGCTGGGACATCGCCGAAGACGACGAGGCCTGGCAGCGCTACCAGCGACACCGGATGGCCGAGGAATACGGCGATGACGACTGGTGAGGTCCTTCCCCGCCAGGGCGAGGTCTGGTGGGTGCGCATGGACAAGCGCCGCCCCGCGGTCGTAGTGCAATCCGACATCGTTCGTGAGCCACGAGTTCGCACGTTTCTCGTGGTACCCCTGACCAGCCGGCTTCATCTGGACGGCCTGCCGGGCAACGTCCGCCTCGATCGCCGTTCGACCCAGCTGCCCAAGGCCTCGGTGGCCAACGTCTACGATGTCCAAAAGGTGCTGCGATCGGATTTTCTCGAGCGCCTGGCCATGCTGCCTCCCGATCGGGTCGCCTCCATCGCCAACGGCCTGCGACTCGTCCTGCATCTCTAGGACTGTCCTGCAACTCGAGCGCGGCGCCGTCGTGACCCTGCGCTTCGACCTGGCCTTGAGAATCCAGCTCGGTCTTTGACCGGCCTCAATCCTCGCGCCAATTCTCGATGACCAGACCGGCGACCCGACTGAGCTCGCCGACGTTGTCGGACACCAACACGAGGTCCCTGGATAGGGCGTGAGCTGCAATCAGCATGTCGTAGGGGCCGATGGGCTCGCCCTTGTCCTCGAGCGAAACCCTGACGCGCCCGAAGGCTGTCGCCGCATCGTGGTCAAAATCGAGGCAGCGGATTTCACCGAGAAAAAGATCGAGCTTGGCGTGGTTAGCCGCCCTCTTGCGACTTTTATCGGCGCCGAAGCGCAGCTCTGCCACGACGATCGAATTCACACAGAGATCGTCAGGCTTGGAATGACTGATCCGGCGAGCAACATTGGGATAACGCCCATTGAGATAGTCGATACAGACGTTTGTATCGAGGAGATACTTCATTCGAACTCGGGCCCAGGTTCAGCAGCGAGAGGCTCTTCCGGACACGGAAAATCCACTACCGATCCTGCGAGGGCTAGGAATTCTCGGCTCCACTCTCGTGGAATTGGCTCGAGAATCACTTTGCTACCCTGCCGATATATGCCCACTTCATCGGCGTCCTCAAAGCGAAATGCTTTTGGCAGGCGGACCGCCTGGCTACCACCACTCTTGAACAATTTGGCACGATCAGACATCGTGGACTCCTGACAGAAAGTATATACATTTTGTACCTACTTTTCAAGAAGAGGCCAGGCAAACCTGTCCTCCCAAGGTTTAGTCTCTCGAAGGCTGGGAGGGTTACAGATCTCTGTGGCTATTTCATCGACCACTACTGTGGATCGAGGATTCGACGAACCTTCGGGTACCGGCGATAGGTCTCAGAAAACATTCCATAGAAGTCGAGTCCGAGGCGATCGCTGCAGATCGAGGCCCCTCCGGTAAGCACACCCACCAAATATTGATCTGGCCAGTCGCTGCCAATCCAGAGACCTGAGCCACTGCTTCCCCCTTCGACAACTCCTTTTTGCCACTGGATCACGTAGTGCGATACCCGGGTCTGACTGAAGAAGAAGAAGTCCCCTTGAACATACCCGGTTGAAAGCACGGTTCCCTTGCTGATTTTTTTAGGTCACTTGCCGGGTGGTGAATACCCTTGACCTTCTTGCCAACGATTGTGCTGAAATGGTCCGGGCTCCAGCCGGCCAAGGCGATTCCAGAGGGAGGGTCACGGCGCAATCGGAGTAGTGAATGATCTGTAGAATTCTTTGTTCCCACTTTGGGGCTTTTGAACTTGAGCTTGGCGCCGCCAGCGGTTTGTATTATCGAGCTCGGCGGAGCACTACGGCACTTCGCCCTCTGATAGAACCACAAAAATATTGCACTGCGAGCTACCTTTTTCTTGTTTATGCAATGTCTTGCGGTCAGGAAGTTCCACTTGAGGGTCTCAGGATCCGTGTCAGTCAGGAGTTGGCCGGTACATGCAAAGACACCACTCGATCTCTCGAAGATGACAAGCGCGACGCTGTCTCCCGCCCTTTCCCACTTCTTGGAGCATGCGAGATCCTTGTTGCACCCTCCCGAGTCACCTGTGTCCTTGTAGAAGCCGGCATCGAACGGGCTGCGCAGCACATGCGCAACCTCCTCCAGGGAGATCCATACCTCTCCAGTCGACTCTTTATCGGGCACGAAAATCTCCACTTCGATGACTTCGCCGGCTACTAAAGGAGACCAGAACGGCTGGCTCCCCCTAACTCGACCTGGATCCGACATTGTGAGTTTCCGATCGAAAGGACCAAAGAACGTCTCAGGGGAATCTGGCGAGTAGTATCGAATCTCAGCACCAGCGGGAAGGCCATGAAACTGGATCGCCAATCTGATGGCTCGAGCTCCAGGCGAGCGGACCGAAAATGTTGCGACTTGCGAATCGTCCGGCAGCGAGTCCCACTCCAATTCGGCAGGATTGATCCTTCTTGCCCATTCCACCGGAACGTTGCGATGCACACCGAGTTGTAGGGGAGTACCTGGTTTGGGCGCACTCATCCGCGATCGTTCCGCGCGAGTAAGATCTGGCAGCCTAATGACAGTTGAACTCGGCAGGCTTGGACTAGCTCGCCTCGAGCGCCCAACGGAAGCGTTCTTGGTAGTTGCTTCCTGTTTGAACAGCTAGCCGGGAACATTCTGAGCGGAGTTGCCGGCACGCACCTGGCCAACCGAAGCCAGGATTGCCGACACTACAACGAGCCCGATCCAGAGAGCGGACCGCGGTGGCCCTACTTCGCGTGCTCTTTCAGCCATGATCTGTCCCGTTTCAGGCAGCTGTCAACCAATCCGATGCGAATTCCTGCACCGACTTCACGGACTGTTTCGGACGGTTAATCATACATCCATAGCGGCTTCCCGCCTCTGGATAGAGCCAAAGCATCTTGACAGCAATAACCCAAAGCATCATGATGTCTCCATGAGAACAACCCTGACTCTCGAGAACGATCTGGCCCAAAGGCTCAAGCAGCTCGCTCGCAGCAGCGGGAAGAGCTTCAAGGAGGTCGTAAACGCATCGATCCGCAAGGGACTGAGCGTCGGAGAGGCACCCATGGATGACCTGGAGCCCTTTCGAGTAGTACCCAAGGCTTGTGGTTTCCGCACCGGTATCGACCCGACAAAACTCAACCAGCTCTATGATGACCTGGAGATCGAGGACTTGCGCCAGGAGACCCACTCCGAGGTTAACGAGCCTTGATTCTTCCCGACATCAACCTACTGGTCTACGCCTACAACACCGATGCGCCACACCATGACGAGGCCCGTGTTTGGTGGGAGACAAGCCTCTCCGCAGCCGGCACGGTCGGGCTTGCCTGGATCGTGGTGGTGGGATTCGTGCGCATCATGACGAGCAGAGTGGTTCTTACAGATCCGATGGAGCCGGCGGAGGCTATCGGGCACGCCCGCTCCTGGCTCGAACGCCCTCAAGCCCAGGTACTGGTGCCGGGACCGCGCCACCTCGAGATCTTGAGCGACATCATGAGTGCCTCGGGGGCCTCCGGTCGCTTGACCACCGATGCCCACTTGGCCGCCCTGGCTATCGAGACCCAGTCGGTCCTGCACTCCAACGATGCGGACTTCTCGCGCTTCCCAGGTCTGAGCTGGAAGAACCCACTCGACATCTCAGAGATCACCAGCTAGCCCGACCTGGGCACTCTCGGTAGAATCCCCCTACTTTGATTGGTCAGACGCTGGCGCATTTTCGGATCACCGCCAAACTCGGCGAAGGTGGCATGGGTGAGGTCTATCGGGCCGAGGACACCACCCTGAACCGAGATGTGGCCATCAAGATCCTGCCGGGTGATCTGGCGCAAGACCCGGAGCGCCTGGCTCGCTTCGAGCGCGAGGCCCAGGTTTTGGCTTCGCTCAATCACCCCAATATTGCCGCGATCTACCAGATCGAGAGGGACGCGATCCCGACCCGGGACACGGAGACAAGGGGACACGATCCCGCCCGGGGACATGAAGCGAAGGGGACACGTAACAAGTACATGTCCCCCTCGCTCCGGAGTTCGGATCGTGTCCCCGAAACGGCGGGTCATGTCCCCGAAACCCCAATCTCTTTTCTCGTCATGGAACTGGTGGAGGGCGAGACCCTGGCCGATCGTATCGCTCATGGTGGGCTCGAGGTGGAAGGCGCCGTCGGTCTGGCCAAGCAGATGGCTGCCGCCCTGGAGTACGCCCACGACCGTGGAGTCGTGCATCGAGATTTTAAACCCCTGAACATCAATGTGACCCCGGAGGGGCAGGTGAAGGTGCTCGATTTCGGGCTCGCCAAGGCCCTGGCGCCAGCAGGGGTCTCAGAAGAGGGACACGTAGCAGGTGCAGGTCCCCATGTTTCCCAATCTCCAACCCTGACCCAGGGCTTCAGCCGCGCCGGTGTTCTCTACGGCACCGCTGCCTACATGAGCCCGGAGCAAGCGCGAGGTCAGGAGGTCGACCGCAGGACCGACATCTGGGCCTTTGGTTGCGTCCTCTACGAGATGCTCACCCGCGGCAAGGCGTTTCCCGGCGAAACTGTCACCGACATCCTGGTCTCGATTCTCGAGCGTGAGCCTGATTGGGAGGCGTTGCCGGCTGCAACCCCGGTTTCGATTCGCCGGCTCTTGAGCCGCTGCTTCGCCAAGGATCCGAGCCTGCGACTAAAAGACATCGGCGATGCGCGCTTCGAGCTCGAGCCTCACAGCCTCGACCCCCACGGTGACGAGCAAGCCGTCGGGGCGGTCGGGTCCGCAGTAGCAGCTAGCGCTTCCAAAGCCAGATCGGGCTGGCTAGGAGGACTACTGGCAGGGATGGCCCTGGCGGGGGTCGCCTCAGGCGCCTGGATTTGGGCCACACGGCCCGCTCCATCCGAAGACACCAAGTCCGTCTCACGGTGGGCCGTCCAGTTGGAAGAGCCGCGCGAGCTCATCACCATCGGTCGATCGAATCCATTGGCCATTTCTCCCGGCGGTTCTCGGCTGGTTTTCGCGGTCGACGACGAGGGTGTCCCAAAGCTCTTCTTGCGCGACCTCGACAAACTCGAGAACGTAGAGCTACCCGGCACCGACGGAGCGCGCAATCCGTTCTTTTCCCCCGACGAGAGATGGGTTGGGTTTTTCTCAGCCAATCGCCTGTACAAAGTAGCCGTTGAAGGTGGTGCTCCACAGCTCGTGAGTGAGAACTCACTGGATGACATGGGTGCCAGTTGGGGTACCGACAACACCATCGTGTTTGCCCTCTACGGCACGGGTCTGTCGCGAGTGGCGGCCGATGGCGGCCAGCCCGAGGCGATCACGACTCTCGAGCACGAAGCCGGCGAAATCCAACATCGCTGGCCCCAGATCCTGCCGGGCGGAAGAGATGTCCTGTTCACCAGCGCCACCGACAAGGGATCCCGGGTCGGCCTGGTGTCGTTGGATACCGGCAAGCGCAGCGTCGTAAGCGGGCTCGGCGATGTTCTGCGCGCCGTCTACCTGCCATCCGGAGTCCTCGTCTACGCTCAGGCGGGTGGCCTGATGGCTGTTCGGTTCGATGTGCAAGAAGCACAGCCTCTGGGCGATCCGGTACTGGTCCTAAAGGGCCTGGCATCGGTACCTGATCAGGGCAACGCCTATTTCGCCCTGGCTGACAACGCCACGCTGGCCTATCTGCCGGGGACACCGTCCGGCAACCTCGAGCTGGTGTGGGTGGATCGGCAGGGACAGGCCGAGTCGGCGGTCGATGACCTGCAGGGCTACGGCTATCCACAACTCACGCCGCAAGACAACCAGCTCGTGGTCACGGTCGGCTCAGAGATCGGCATCCGAGCGCTGTGGATCTATGACCTGCAACGTGGCTCTCGAGCCGTGCTCTCGATGGAGGGTAGCGCGTCCAATGCGGCCTTGTCCCCCGACGGCGAGCGGGTGTATTTCTCATCTAATCTAACCGGCAGTTGGAACCTCTATCACGCACCTCTGGATGCCAGCTCACCACCGCAGATGTTGTTGGATCGCGAAAACGAGCAGTGGGCGGGCTCCTGGTCGCCAGATGGGCAAGCCTTCGCGTTCTATGACGTCAGACCCGAATCGGGTCGAGACATCTACGTGCTGAGCGCAGGCCAGACGGAGCCGGAGCCCTTCATCGTGACACCGTTTAATGAACGCGCGCCAAGGTTCTCACCCGACAGTCGATGGCTCGCCTATGTCTCCAACGAGTCCGGACGCGACGAGGTCTATGTCGAGTCGTTCCCTGTTCGGGGCCGCAAGTGGACGATCTCGAGCAATGGCGGTGCCGAGCCTCGTTGGTCGCGAGATGGCAGCGAGCTGTTCTATCGCCAGGGCAACCAGATGCTCGCTGTCGATGTGGAGTCAGGAGATAGCTTTTCCGCGTCGCGGCCGCACGTCTTATTCGAAGGGCATTTCGATTCGAGTGTGGCCGGCAACCCGAACTACGATGTCTCGAGCGACGGCGAGCGCTTCCTGATGATTCGACGCAGCGGAGAGGCGGTACCCAACACGATCAACGTCGTGCTCAACTGGTCCGAGGATCTAGAGCTCGAAGTCGGCGCTGAAGAGTAGTGAGATTGCCTGGTCCCGGTGGCGACGGGCCAGGTTTGCGCACCCGACGCAGCGATGGGTCAGGCGGCACCCATTGCGCTCCTTGTTCTCAGGCGCCATGACACAACTTTCCCCCGACACCAATTCTGACTAAGCTCAGCCCGACAATGATCGACATCATTCTCGTCTGCACCGTCATCGTGCTCGCTTTCATTCTGTTCGCGACGGAGAAGTTGCGGGTGGACTTTGTCGCGATCCTGATCCTCGCGACGCTGACGGTGATCGGGCAATTCCGCGATGGATTTCTCAGTGTCGAGGAGGCTTTCTCGGGTTTCAGCGACCCGGCGACGCTGACCATCGCCGCGATGTTCATCTTGAGCAGCGGTCTCGCCCACACGGGTGCGATCGCCGCGCTCAGCGGCAAGGTGGCGGCAGTTGCCGGCGACAGCGAGATCAAGCTGTTCATGGTCCTGGTGGTAATCGTCGGTGTCGTCTCCGCATTCATCAACAACACTGCAGCAGTTGCCATCTTTCTGCCGATCACGGTCGTGCTGGCGAGGGATCGCGGGGTGAGCCAATCGAAACTTCTGATGCCGCTCTCGTTCGCCTCGATCGTCGGTGGCACCGCCACGCTCATCGGCACGTCGACCAACATCCTGGTGAGCTCGCTGGCCAACCGGAGCGGCATCGAGCCCTTCTCGATGTTTGAGCTCACCAAGCTGGGCGCGATCTTCCTCGTCATCGGCCTGGTTTATCTCGCTGTCATTGGCCGCCACCTGCTACCCGACCGGAGCCCGACAAGTCTGACCCGCAAGTACGAGCTGGCTCGATATCTCACTGGCCTGGTTGTGCCCGAAGACTCACCGCTGGTCGGCAAGAGCGCTGCCGAAGCACGGCTCAACGAGCTCTACGACGTGACGATTCTCGAGATCATCCGTGGAGACAGTCATATCCGCTCGGGCCTGCGCGACGCCAAGCTCGAGGCCGGCGATCACCTGATGGCCCGAGGGGCGTTCGACGGCATCATGGAAATGAAGCGCAGCGAAGGTGTCGCGATCCGGTCTGAGATCAAGTACGCCGACCGGGAGCTGACGACCGAGGACACCGTTCTGCTCGAAGCCGTCGTCTCGCCCTCCTCATCGCTTGTCGGTACTACCCTCAAGGAAGCGGACTTTCGTCACCTGAGCGGAGTCTTCGCGCTGGCGATCAACAAGCATGGAGAGACCATCCGCGACAAGGTGGGTCGCATCCGTCTCGACATCGGCGACTCTTTGCTGCTGCAAGGGCGGCGCGGCTCGGTAGAGCATCTGGCGGACAAACCCTATTCGCTGGTTCTCCAATTTCTCAATCTTCCTGAGATGCGCGCCGGCAAGGCAATCTACGCTGTCGGCATTATCACCCTCGTCGTCGGACTCGCGGCCACCGGCGTCACCCCGATCCTCGTCTCCGCTCTCATCGGCTGCATTCTCATGGTCGCTACCAAGTGCATCAGCCTGCAGGAGGCCTATGACTCGATCGACTGGTTTGTGATCTTCCTGCTCGCCGGAGTGATCCCGCTCGGTCTGGCCAT
The DNA here is from genome assembly GCA_964195975.1 of uncultured Polyangiaceae bacterium. Classification (GTDB taxonomy): domain Bacteria; phylum Acidobacteriota; class Thermoanaerobaculia; order Multivoradales; family JAHEKO01; genus CAXMQZ01. The sequence continues at coordinate 11,507 of CAXMQZ010000125.1, forward strand.
GGAGAACACCGGCACCGCCCAGCTGATCGCATCGAGCCTGCTCGATTTCACCCAGGGCTGGGGTCCCACTGCCGTACTTTCGAGCTTCTACCTCCTTACCACCCTCTTTGCCTCCGTCATGTCCCACAATGCTGCGGCCGTTGTCCTGGTACCGATCGCCATCGCCACGGCCAACAACCTCGGGCTCGACCCGCGGCCCTTCCTCATGGCCGTGACCTTTGCCGCGTCCTCATCACTCGCAACACCGTTCGGGTACCACACCAACCTCATGGTGTACGTGCAAGGTGGCTATCGATTCTCGGACTACGTGAAGGTCGGCCTGCCGCTGAACCTTCTGCTTTGGCTGACGGCCTCGTTGCTCATTCCAGTCTTCTGGCCGTTCTAATAGCTGTACCGGGATCGATGGCGTAAGGGGACACGATCCCGCTTGGGGACATGACCTGAACTCCAAAGGAGTTCAGGATCGTGTCCCCTGTTCGGCGGGTCATGTCCCAGCGGAGCACCACGCCGTTACGCCGTGGACTCCTGATCAATTGATATGATTTGCGGCAGTGTCCGAGATCACGGAGCTTCTGGCGGAAGCGCGAGGTGGCGACACGTCGAAGCTCGACGAGGTCTTCGATGCGCTATACCCTGAGCTGAAGCGACTGGCGGCAGCGCGAGCGGCAGCCCTGGCTCCTGGGGCGACGCTGAACACGACGGAGCTGGTGCACGAGACCTACATCAAGGTGGTGGGGTCGAGCTCGCTCGACGCGCGCGATCGCAGACATTTTTTCGCCTGCGCCTCCAAAGTAATGCGTGAGATTCTTATCGACTACCTGCGGGCGGGCTCGGCCGCCAAGCGCGGCGGTGGCGTGCGCCCGGTGACCTTGCCTTCCCAGGTGGGCGGCGGCGTGCTCGATACAGACCTTCTGGATCTCCACCGAGCCCTGGACGATCTCGACCAAGTCAATCCGAAGCTGCGAGCGGTCGCCGAGCTACGCTACTTCGCCGGTCTCAGCTGCGAGGACATCGCAGAGCTCGAGGAGTGCTCGGTCCGCACGGTGCAACGAAATTGGAAGCGAGCGCGGGCTTTTCTCCTGGCGAGGTTGGAACAGCTGCGCCCGTGAAAGAGCACGAGGCCGAACAGTGGCGGCAGGCGGATCGCCTGTTCCAGGAGCTCTCCGGTGTCAGCGCCGAAGCGCGCGCCATGCTCCTAGGAGAGGCGGAGCCTGCCATCCGAACCAAGGTTGAATCGTTGCTCGCCGCAGATGAGCTAAGCAACGGACTGCTGGACAAGCCCCTCGACTCGGTTCTTGCCCTCTTGGCGGACGGGGCCAGCGCTTCGGGCTCCGCCCTGGAGGGTCGCCAGATCGGCCGCTGGATACTCGAAGAGGAAATCGGCCGCGGCGGCTCGGCTGTCGTTTATCGAGCCCACCGAGCTGACGGCTCGGTCGACCAACAGGTGGCTCTAAAGCTTCTTACCCTCGCGCTGCTGGGCAGGGATGGGGCGAGTCGATTCGAGCACGAGCAGCAGGTCCTGGCGCGCCTTCGTCACCCGGACATCGCCACGTTGATCGACGGCGGAACTGCCGAGGACGGTACGCCGTTCCTGGTCACAGAGCTCGTCGACGGTCGACGGTTGGACCTGTTTTGCGACGAAGAAGGGCTGAGCTTGCAGGATCGGGTCAGGCTCTTTTTGAGCGTTTGCAACGCGGTGGCATTCGCCCACCGCAATCTTGTCGTCCACCGAGATTTGAAACCCAACAATATTCTGGTGGACGGCGACGGACGGGTGCGGCTGCTCGACTTTGGTATCGCCAAGCTCCTCGACGCAGGGGAAGCCACGCAGACCTTGCGCATGCTGACTCCGGGCTACGCCGCACCGGAGCAACTGGCCGGCGAACCGATCACAACGGCCACCGACGTCTTCGGGCTCGGTATCGTGTTGTACAAGCTCCTGGCCGGGGTTGTGCCGGAGGGGTTCGAGTCGCGGTCGCCGGCCGGTGAGCCCGGCGGTCCTGTTCGGCCCCCCTCTGCCGTTGCCACGAAACTGGCCACGAATCTGGCCACAAAGATGAGAGTCGATCCTGACCTGGATGCAATCGTTCTCAAGGCGACCCGGGTGGAGCCTGAGCGGCGATATGTCAGCGCCCAGGAGCTGGCCGACGATCTAGGTCGGTGGTTGGACGGTCGGCCCGTGGTAGCCGGTCCAGATCGAGCCACCTACCGCCTGAGGAAGTTCGTGGGCCGGCACCGCTTGACAGTGGTGGCGAGCTGCCTGGCAATCTTTGGCCTGATCGGTGGCAGCGCCCTGGCCCTCTGGCAAGCTGGGGTCGCTCGCCAGGAGTCGGTCCGGGCGCGGCGGGCGCAGAGCGAGGCCGAGAGCGTCACTGCCTTTTTGGTAGATACGTTCGAGGCAGCCGATCCTCTCGGTACGCGAGGGGGCGACGTTTCGGCCCGAGAGATCGTTCAGGCTGGCGTGGAACGTATCGACCAGGAACTCACCGATCAACCCCTGGATCGTCAACGCCTGCTGATGGTTCTCGGCGAGGTATCCCTCAATCTCGGCGACTTCGACCAGGCTAGCGAGCTCTTCGCCGCAGCTCTCGCAGGTCCGGACATGGAACCGGAGCAGCTCGTCGAGGCTCTTCGCAGGGCGGCGGAAGCATCTTCACAGGGGGGTGACTACCCGGCCGCCGAGGAGCTATTTCAGCAAGCGATCAATACCGCCGATGCTTCCCAAGGTGGAGAGCGAATCGGTCTGGAGCTCGCGTTTGCGTCGTATCTAACGAACTCCTATCAGAACGCGCGGGCGGAGGAACGCGTGCGGTCCCTTCTTGCGGCTGAATGGTTTCAGGCTTCTGCCGGGCCGCTCGATCGCAGCGATGCCGCCACGATTCTCGCAGTGGCTCTAAACGGCCTCGGCCGCCTCGAGGAATCCCGAGAGTGGGCCCAGCGGGGGATCGACTTGGTGCCGGACAACGAGGAAACGGCAGGACCCCGACGGGCTGCGGCCCTCAGTCTGCTTGCCGGTATCGAGCAGGAACTCGGCAATCTCGATCGCGCTGAGGATCTCGAGCGGCAAGCGTTCGAGATCTACGTGGCGATCTACGGCGAGGCTCACCTGCTGTCACTGGGTTCGCAGAACAACCTGGCGACGCTGCTCAAGATGAAGGGGCAGTTTGGCGAGTCGGCCGCTCTGTTGCAGCAGGTGATCGCCGTGCAGGAGGGTGCGCTCGGCGAGATGCATCCCCACCTGGCGGTGTCCTGGTTCAATCTCGCTGAGGCGCAGCTCCTGAATGGTGACCTGGAGAGTGCGCTCAACGGCTATCGCCAGGCCATCGCGGTGGCCGAGGCCAGCCTGTCGGCGGGCAACCCTCGGATCGGTGTGTACTACGGCATCTACGGCCGAGCGCTGAGTCACGCCGGGCAGGTCTCTCGAGCCGCAGAGGCCTTTGGTACTGGACTGGGATTACTCTACGTGTCTCCTGGAGCCGAGCACCCGTTGACCGCCCGAGTCAACGTCGAGTACGCGGCCTTCCTCAACGATCAGGAGCGCTTCGTTGAAGCGCAGGAGATTGTTGCAGTCGCCATGCCCCTTATCGAGGCCGCCTACACGGCCGACTCTCGGGAGTATGCGCTCGCGCTGCTGCAGCAGGGCCGCGCCCTGGCAGAGGGGAGGAGGGCCCTGGAGGAGACCTCTCAAGCGATCAGGGCTTTGCGCGAGAGCCACGACATTCTTGCGCGCAGCGCTCACCGCGCCCGGTACGTGCGAGAGATCGGCGAGGCTGAAAAACTGCTCGCCCGTCTCGGTGAGTAGACCGGTGCCAGGCCTGCAAGATGCAAGACAGAATTCGGGACATGTACTTGTTACGTGTCCCTTTTGCAGGCCTGGCACCGCCGCATGTGGCACGGTTTAGACCGCTTTTTCGAGTGTAGAGGTATAGTGGCAAGTAACGATCCTATAGCGTTTCGCTGTGATGATCCGGAGTTGGGCTGTCGAACCTTCGAGCGCCATACTCAGATCCAGACCTACACAGGAGGGCTGATTCGATGAGAAAAGCACAACGACACATCCCCAAGGCCATGTGGCTCTTCGCCCTGGGCGTCGGCTTGATTGCCACTCCATCCGTAGCGCAGCTGGGCTCCTACGGGAACCAGCTCTGGTATCAGGATGTGGCTGGAATCCGCGACGCTTCAGAACCGTATGACATGTTCGGCAATGCCGTGGCGACAGGCGACTTCGACAATGACGGCTACGACGACGTCGCCATTGGCGTTGCCAGTGAGGAGTTCGTCGGCGGGCTTAATGTCGGCGCAGTAGGAGTCCTCTACGGCGGCCCGAGCGGCCCCTCAGCCCTCTTTGACGATCTCTGGCACCAGGACAGCGCCGGCATCATTGGCGTGTCCGAAGCGAATGATTGGTTCGGTCGGAGCCTAGCTGCGGGCGACTTCGACGGCGACGGCTACGACGACCTCGCCATCGGCATCCCCCTCGAGGACGTCGGAAACGTAGTCGATGCCGGCGCCGTGCAGATCCTCTATGGCAGTGCGATCGGCCTTACTGCCACCGGCAACCAGTTGTGGACTCAGGACAACCCCGACATCCTGGGCGGGGCCGAAGAAGATGACCGTTTTGGGACCAGTTTGGCGGCGGGTGACTTCAACAACTTCGGCTACGACGACCTCGCTATCGGAGTCCCCGGAGAAAACCCGGGAGGCGGTGATTCCGCTGGAGTGGTGAATGTCCTCTACGGCACGGCTGCCGGTCTCTCCACCACCGACAACCAAATCTGGTCTCAGGACACCCCCGGCATTCTCGGCGGGTCCGAATTGGGTGATGAATTCGGCCGTGCGTTGGCCGTAGGAGACTTCGACCATGACTTCTGCGACGACCTCGCCATCAGCGCCCCCTTCGAGAAACTCGGAGACTTGCAACAGGCTGGCGTCGTCCACATTCTCTACGGAACCTGTACGGTTCCGGGTCTCTCGGCCACCGATAACCAGATCTGGGCAGAGAATAGCCCCGGCCTGCTCGGCAACCCCGAATCGTTTGATCGTTTCGGCATAGTCTTGGCCGCGGGTGACTTCGACAACGACAGCTTCGATGACATCGCCAT
>CAXMQZ010000126.1:0-83359 GCA_964195975.1 uncultured Polyangiaceae bacterium
TGAAAACGGCAGTCCCCAGGCAGTCAATATCCCTTGCCGATCTCAAAGACTTGCTCCGGCAGTTGGGCACAATAGATCTACCCTCTCCTGCTCAGAAACGCAGAGTCTTAGAGCAGTTCAGGCAGTGGCAAGAAGACAAGCCCAGGGAGCAGCGCCTTGGCTAGCCAGCCTGCTGTTGGTTGGTTGTTTGTTGTCTTGAGCAGCGGCAGACGGTGGAAGTAGGGGTAGGGGGTAGCCCCCGCTAGAGGAACCAACCGCCAAGGAACTGAGCAGTTACGTACAGTCCTTTCCCTCGCCCCTTGACTGCCAGAGAGAAGCCTCGAAGATGACATGGTTCCCCGGCGTTGGATCGTCTTGAGCTACAAGCCTGGTTAGGCCGTCAAGGGCAGTCGTTTTGGTGTGGAGGGGCAAGTCCTCGCCTCTCGCTCCCTTGGTACAGCCATGGTCAAGGCCCTATTTCCTTGTCTCAGGTGGTTACCCCCTTAGCCAAAGAGAACAGGGGCCTTCACCATGGCGTGACCAGGGCTAGACCAGGGTGCAAACGGATCATCTGACTTGCAGACTTCTTCCATCACATTTCCCTGACCTACCCCCTGTGGTCATTCAGTGACCCTTCTACAGCTTCAGAACCAGATGCTTTTCAGAATCTGGCTGCTGTGGATCCGGGATCTCAAAGACGAATGATTGGCGAAGCTCATCATTGAGCGACCGAACCAATGCGACCGCATCTCTGATGGCCTCCGGCAATTCATCCTCGCTTTCAAGGATCTCCAGCCGCATCACGGCCTCGAGTACGTGTTCCAACTTCACGTACCAGCCCTCGGCCTCCCATCGCTCTTCTCCGTTCTTCCGCTTTCCGCAGTACTTCTGCAGGACGAAACTCTTCTCATCTCTTGCTATCCGATACTTCTCACTCACTTTGAATGGCTTCATGCCACCTACTCCTTGTGTCAAAGTGAGCGGGCCCGCTCGGTTTATGTTTAACCCAGTCTCTCGTCAGGGGCTGGGGTACTCCCAAGTCAATCCAGATAATCAGAAGATATGGTTCTAGGTGATGTGGGGATCTGTGGCTCCTGACTATCTTGGCTATCTGGGTATCTGGATATCTGGTGCTCTGGTGCAACTGTTCCAAAAGTCTGGTTATCGCCCGGAATCTGGAATCTGTACTCCGCCGCCTTCTTCCGTATCTGGTACTTCTTCTTCGGAATCAGGAAGCCGTATTTGACAGCCATGATTCTCCAGTCGGAGATTTGTTGATGGTGAACTTTGAGCAGGCTGCCCAAAGCCTTGCCAGGCAGCCAGATGTTCTGATCGCCTCGCAGTCCTTGGAGTTCTTCAGCGACTGTCAAAAAGCGCCGGAAAGGGCCGTAGCGTGGCCCTTCATACCTGCTCCCAAAATATTCTGGTGATCTTGGATTCGCCTCTGCCTGCTGAACGGCTTCCTCCAGGAGCCCTGTCCCAGCCGCGTCACAGGTCTCCCACACCTTGATGAAGTCGAAGTAGGGGTCTACTTCAGCGCCCTTGCTATTGGTGGTGCCAAGAGCAGCCTCCCAGAGATGGTCGTGATCTTTCTCGCTTACTATTTCTCTCAATACCACTTCGACAGGGTCAGCAGCATCTTCGGCTGAGAGGTTCTCCAGTTCCGGGTGAGCCTTGAGTCGTCTCGCAAATTCAAAGGCTGGGCTCCGGTATCTGGATTTCTTGGAGCGGTTCTCAAAGGCTGCTTTGTTGGCGTCATGCGCCTCAAGGACTGCCTGAAAGAGATCCGAGGAGATTGGCTGTGAGTTACTATTCTCCTGTAACAGGTCGGCGTTGGGCGTCTGGTCCTTCTGGGTCAGGCGCTCTTCTCTTTCAGTCATGCCGCACCCTTGGCAGTTCTGGAGTTCTGCTCTTCAATCAGCTCAAAGAAGCGATCCTCGTTGATGAGGACGCGGCGACCAACACACCGAAAAGCGTCAGCAAAACCGTTGGTGCCTTGGTTGAACCGAAGCCAGCGAAGACTCGACTGTGTAAACACAGGATGCTTCTCGGCGAACTGTTTGATTGTCAGGAATTGAGGTCGCTCAATCATTTATCCCAGCTCCAACTCCCGGTGATCCAATACCGTTGTATCTCTCATACATAATTCTGTTCCGATATTTGGGGAGCAGCCGTGGGATTTGCACAGGGGTCCTAAACCCACGGACTGTGGATGCCATAACTACCTCTTTTTTAAGGACTTACGCGTGCGATGAAAAGCAGGACAGTGCGTTCTACTTGGAAAAACTCTTAAGCTGAGTCTTGACAAGCCTGAGGTAACCAGGCGGTCGCGTCATCTTTCGAGCCTGGCGAACGAGAGATCGAACTGCTGTCAGGGCCTTTTCGCGCTCTAACGACTCCTCAGTCTGCCTTCTCATTTCGTGCTCGTTGAATTTCGCTCGACGCCTCGGCCTGTCCTTCACCTGCCCATATATCTTTGGCAGGAGAACCCTCGCAAGATCCAATCGCTCTGCCTCAGCCTCGATACCATCTAGAATTCGAAGGTACGTCACAAGGTCCCCAAATCTCGGCCCAACTCCCTCAGGCCTCTCATCCCTCAAGTGCTCACTCTGGAGCTTCTTTGCTTCCTCTCCTAGCTTCTGAAGTTGCCAGGGTAATTCTTGGTTCAGGTCAACCACGCCAACCGCGAGCCAATCAAGTTTCTGGACATCGGAACCGCCCCACATACCGAAAGGCTCAATAATGCTTTCGACCTCCTCCAACCGAGTAGTAAACGTCGGCAGGTCATACACACACCCAGGGTCCAGGATTGGATAGGTGGTATCAGATTGGAAGGTAAGTGAGGGCTCATCAATTCCTGGGTTATAGGGAAGGTAGAATCCCCATGCCGTCGCACAAGACGCCTTGTTGATTCCGCGGATAAGTCGCAGCGTCCCAGACTCTAATTCTTCATAGATCGGCTCTAGATCGGGGAGACTGTCATCCATGCCGTCGTCCAAGGGCATGCCCACTATCTCTTCGTAGTGGATCACGCTGTATGCTTCACTGCACTTGCTCTCTTCCCACGCCCAGTGCTCGTGGTACTCCTTGTTCCTGCGGATGAATTCCCAGGCCCAACCTTCAGGAGTTAAGTCGTAGCATCGGGCATATTCTCCCTCTGCTTGCCAATCCGGTCGCCACCAATCCGGATCATCATCGAACAGTTCGAATGTGCCATCCCAACTCATTCGCCGGACCCGAATATCTGCTCGTTCATCCGAGCTACCACTTTGCTGGTGTGCTGCTCGGTGAGGTGGGAGTATCGCTTGACCATGGCAAGTGTCTTGTGGCCAAGGACTTCCGCGATCTCAGCCAAGGTTGCTCCGTTCATAGCTAAGTAGGATGCTGCTGAGTGCCGAAGATCGTGAAACCGAAAATCCTTGATTTTTGAATGAGCTATGGCTTCTTCCCAAGCCTTTCTTGGAAAAACCAGTTTGCCCTGATCATTCGCGAAGACCAAATCAGTATCTAGTCTCCTTACTCTTCCAAATTCGGACAGTTGGTCAAGGGCAAGCCCCGTGATCGGAAGTGATCGCCTCTCATTGTTCTTGGAGTCATGAATGACCCCTGTACCCTTGTCGAGATCAATGTCAGCCCACCTGAGCGACATGAGTTCTCCGCTCCGGGCACCTGTAGAAAGAGCCAGAACAACTAGCGGATAGAGTCGCCGATCCTCACTTGACCGACATACCTCCAAGAAAGCAACTCGTTCAGTGTCATCTAGAATCCGAACCCGGCCTCTTGGCTCCTTGAGCTTGCTCACCTTTCGGACTGGGTTGGCATCCACCCATTCCCACTCGTTGACTCCAACAGTAAACACATGACTCAGCGAGGTTAAGTAGCGATTGACTGTGCCTGGGCTTCTCTGTTTCTTCCTGACCGTAGTCCCGGTGGCAAGTCTTCCCTTCTGTTCAGCTATGAGAGCTGGCGTGATTTGAGAAAGCTTGAAGGCACCAATCTGCTCCTTCCACCACTTCAGGTGCCTCCTCTGATCACGGCTTTGGTCTACGGTCTTTTGAGACAGAACCTCAGTCTCGTATCGCTCGATCAACTCCTCCAAAGTGTGCTTCTTGGCTTCAGCAGTCTTGAAATACTCTCCGTTCCGTATCGCCGTCTGAGTCTCTTCGGCCCACCTTGTTGCATCCGACTTTCTTTTGAAGGTGGCCGACTGCGATGGGAAGCCTCTTAGGCGAACCATCGCCCGGTAGCTCGTACGTTGAGTAACCCTGGGCTCAAGCAGGTCATTATCCTCGCCTCCCTGGACTAGAGACTTGACCTTCTCTCTGAGCCACTTGCGAGCGTCCGATTCATTTTGGAATGTTCTCTTCCCCAGAACAGACCTCTTCATAGTCACTTTCGCCTCGAATCGATAGCGGCTTTGGATTGTTGCCATCTGCTGTCTCCTTCAATTATTTGACGTGCAGAATCTTCTGCAATTGTGCCACAAGTGTGCCAAATCCTCAAGAGGCTCACCTGGTTGATTGAGCGACCAACCATGAATCTAACTGTAAGTTATTGATTTTATTGGCGGAAGCGCATGGGAATCGAACCCACCCTCGACGACCGTCAGCCGCCGAACAACGGTTTTGAAGACCGCGAGAGGCACCAGCCCCTGAGCGCTTCCGTCGGGGATTGTAGCTGAGACTCGCTACGGTGCCGAGGATTCAATCCCCGTGGCGGGGAGATATCGGTAGGCCCAGCTCTGGGTTCGGGGGCCTCGAGTCCCCAGATGGATCCCCAGATAGATCGACAGCGTCGGTCGTCAGGAACTCCACTACTGCAGCCTCCCACTCATCCGGGCGTTCGAGAGAGACCCCATGTCCTGCCCCTTCGAAGGATCTCACCGTGGCGTGGGGGTAGGCTTTCAGCAGATCTGATCGCATCTTGGCACCGGCCATAGAATCGGCCGAACCCTGGGTGATCAACATCTCACCGGTCCAGGTCTCGAGCGCATCCAGCCGCGATCCGAAGTCGCGGTCGAAGTCGATACTGGCCCGATACCTGGCTTCCAGGTCGTCGCGGGTCAGAGCGCTGGCTGCCTTGCAGTAGTAGTCGACCCAGAAGTCCCGTTCAGTCTCGATCCGTTTGCCTAGCTTTTTGACAATCAATCTCATCAACCCGTGAATCCAAGACATTGGAATTCGTCGAATCACCGGCTGCCACCGCTGATTGGATTCAGCTCGAGCTGGCGCCGGTGACCCTGTGCTATTGAGCACGACCTTCTCGACCCGAGACGGATCGTCAAGCAACAGGGCCTGGGCCACCATGCCACCGTAGGAGCCACCAACGACCGAAAACCGATCGACGCCTTCGGCCTCGAGAATCGCGCCAAGCCCGTCGAGCATCTGGTAAAGACCCTCCACGACGGGATAGTCGATCAGGATGCACCGAAAACCATCCTGGAGCCGTTCGACCAGTCTGAAATAGGCGTCTCCCCCACCGGCAGATCCGGGTAGTAACACCAGACCCGTCTGTCCGGCCCCGACGGCCCGATAGCTCCACTCAACACCTCCCGTGATCAGACTTCGGGAAGGATTGTCTCGTCGGAAGAGCTCTAGCCGGTTTACGAGGAGTGACTCTGTCGTACTCATTTCAAGAATTTTAGAGTAATCTAAAACTCTGTCAAGTCCTTTACTGCCAAAGGCTTATCGGCTAGACCTTGAAAAGAGGGAGGCGCCCACCGCTCCAACCCGGAAACATCGTCGAATCGTCCTCGATCTGCAGATGTCCTCCTGCGACCTCCGAGAACACGGAGCGAAAGTCCGTCGTCACCGGAAGGTCTCGGCCCTCATAAAGGGCATCGGGGTCGAGACTGGGGAGATCTCCATGCACGATCCCGCCGTTGATCGAATTGCCAAGCACAAAAATACACGATCCATGACCATGATCCGTACCGCCCGACCCATTCTCGCGGACGGTTCGGCCAAACTCGGTCATCGTCATCAAGACCACATCGTCTTGATAGGAACCGAGATCGACCCAGAAGGCCCGGATCGATGCAGCGAGATCTCTCGCGCGTTGCGCAAACGATCCGTTACTGGTCCCCTGCTGAACATGGGTATCCCATCCGGGGCTCTCGGCAAAGGCCACCTCCAACCCGACGTCGGATTTGATGAGCATCGCAATCTGCCGCAGGCTTTGACCCAGCGGGCTGCGAGGATACTCGGCCCCCCGTGCGGGTCGATACCGAGACGGATTCAGCTTGGCCAATTGCTCCACCGCTTCGAAGGTCTCGGTACCGGTGTCGCGAAGCAGATCCTGCGATGCCTTGGCATAGAGTGCCTCGAAGCCCTTGCCTGCAGCCTGTGAAGCGCGACGAGAGCCGGGCAGACGAACCTGGAAGTCTGCCAGATCGGTAACCGCCAGAGCCGGTTCAGGGCCGTAGAGAGACCGGGGCAAGGCTTGAGTCATCGCCACCGAGCGAAACGGTGTGGCTTCGTGACCCAGGAGTCCACTGACGCGGTTGAGCCAGCCGGAGACGGTTCCTTTTCGACCCGGTGTACCGGTTTCCATATAGTCCTGCGCATCGAAGTGGGACCGGGTCGGGTCGGGTGAACCGACGGCATGGATGATCGCCAGGCGATCCTCACTCCAGAAGGTTTCGAGAGGTTTGAAGGTGGGATGCAGACCAAAGCCGACATCGAGGTCAATCAGTGTTTCTTCTCCGCTGCGACGCGATGCGGACATGGCGAGGCGGGGCCGAAGCTTTTTCAGTCTGGGCTCATCCAACGGCGTCACCGCCATGAGACCGTCCATCGCGCCCCGTTGAAATATCGTCACCAAGACCTTGCGGCGCTGCAGCGACCCCGGCTCGGAGGCCGCGAGCGCAGTTCGAGTCAGAAACGAAGGCCCGGACCCCGAAATCCCAGCGGTAAACAGGGTCACGCCACCTGCTTTGAGAAGTGCTCTACGGCTCCACATGATCGACTCCTCCGGGTTATTTCCTCTGAAATTGTGGCGATCCCAAGATCACACCGACGACCTGCTCGAGGCCGGTCGGCTCTCCGCTTCTCGATGGACGACCTGTCGGCTGCAAAATGAGCTCCTCCTCGCCAAACAAACCCATCTCTTCTGCAAACAGATCGATCTGCCCTTCCACTTCGGGCGCTGCTTGTTCCACCCGCTTCCCGAGGGAAGGCTCGATCACCATGGGCTCGAGCAAGGTCACGGTCTCCGCCGGATCACGCTCGGGAAGCAGCCGAGGCACATAGATCTCGAGCGCCTCCAGTCTCGACGCCGGCTCTCGCGACTCGTTGAGGGAGAGTAGATCGACCTCGACACCCTCGATCTCATTTGCGGCCAGAGCCAGTCCGAAATTCATCCTGTTGAGCAAGGCGCCAGTGTTGACCCAGAAATCGGCTCGATCAGGGTATCCGGTCGGTGCTTGATAGGCATAGAGCGGCTGCCCCATCCGGCCGATCCACTCGATCGTGGCCTTGGGTCGTCGTATCTCGGCATCAAGAGCCCGCAGAGCGGAGACCGCCAGCTCGAAGGGCGACTTGATCTTCTGGCCGCGCACTTCGGGGTCCCAGAACTCTGGAGACTCGACCAATACGAGCATCATCTCGGTCAGATCACCGCCGCTGCTTCGATACGACTCGGCCAGCCGATTCACCAGGTCTGGCGGTGGCTCGTCGGCTACGAACCTCGTTGCGAGCTTCTGCGCCAGATGGTCTGCGGTGGAAGGGTGGCCCGCAACCATCGACAAGACCTGCTCACCATCCTCGACGCCACGTCCATCGGGAAACTGGACCCCCAAAATCTCCTTCTTGCCTGCGTCGTGGGCATCGGCTCGAAACAGAAATCCATCTTTGGCAACAAATCCGACCCCCGACCGAAGGGCTCGATCCAACCGCTCACCGACTCGCTCGAGCAAGAAACCGGGTGGATAGATTGTCCATCCAGTAAAGGCCCGCGCAACCTCGGTCACATCTTCCTGATCGTAGCCACCGTCGACTCCAAGGGTGTGAAGCTCGAGGAGCTCTCGAGCATAGTTCTCGTTGAGCCCCTGGGGTCGATTGCCACGCGTGGGAGAGCTCCCCCGGCCTGCTCTGCGTGCTCGGCCCCCTCTAGATCCCGCGGCTCGTTGCATGCTGGAGCGATACTCATCCATCGTCGTCGGATCGTCTTCGCCTGCCGTCGATCGGGCGTTGTCTAAGTACAACAACATCGCTGGGTGCTTTGCCGTCGATTCGAGCATGGTGCCGAAGTCGCCTAGAACGTTGGGTCGGATCGCGTCGCGCTCATAGGCCAACACATAGACCCGGGCTTGGTTATCGGTGATCGAAACGTTGAAGTGGTTGAACCAGAAATCAGTGAGCACTTCGGAAAGCTGGTTCTCGGAATAGGTCGCTCGCAGCAGCTTCTGAACCATCAATTCGCCCAACAACTCGCGTTGGGATCGAATCCCCTCTTGTCGAGCCCAACGGATGATGTCGCGTCGAAACTTTCGACGTTCGCGATTGTCTTCAATCTGTCGTGGATCCTGCCCCTCGGGCACGACACCAGCTTCCTGGGCCCGGCGCAGAACCAGACCCGGGTTCGGATAGATCTCGGGATAGTCACGCACCGAGAGGTCTAGCGCTGAGAGACCGTCGAGGTAGCTGTCGAGCTCTCGGTCGGAGAGATTCGCGGCGAGTTGCTGTTCGACCCAACGATTCAATCCCATCTCGACGACACGATCGATGTCCCCGGGTCTAGGTCCGAAGGTCAAGCGATCGAGTAAATGAGCAGCAGCCTCTCTCTCGGACAGGTTCGCATCACTCCAAGGGAGATCGACCTCACGAGCCTCGAGGTCGGCCGACACCCCCACCGATACGAACAGCGCAAGAAAAATTCCGACTAGAGCTTGACCACAGGCAGATCCGGGTTGCGTCATCGTGGAGCCTCGATAAATGAAACAACCTTCCGCAGTCTTTCTTGCGCGACAGGCAAAACGGTGCCTATGTCGCAGGAGGCGCAACGCCGCCAGCGCCGATCGAGCGGGCATCAATAGGCAGTCGTAACGATGGCCAGCAGTAGTAGGTTCGAAAAGACGGGGACGACCGCACGGGCCGTCGATCTAACTCGCTCAGCTGAAGCCTGATCCGGAAGCCCCACAGCCGCCACCACCGGCGAAGGAGACTGTTGAATCCGAACCGCCAGCGCTGCTGGCAAAAGTGGAGAACTGCTTGCTCACCTGGTCGCTGTCACATTCAGGACAAGTCAGACCCTCAGAGCCCTCTCCCATACGTTGCAACACTTCGAAGCGCTTCTTGCAGCTACTGCACTGGTATTCATAGAGTGGCATGACCCTTCTCCCAACAGCGATCCAAAAGCAATTATTCCGCATCTGACGTGATCAGTACAGCGAATGGATTTTTTGAACCGTGGTATGGTCTGGCCGATTGTGAGCAGTACGGATCTCACCTTCTCAGTTGTCATTCCCACCTTCAACCGCCCGGCAGAGCTGCGGGGATGTTTGGAATCGCTTCGGCGACTCGACTATCCAAGAGACCGCTTCGAAGTGATCGTGGTCGACGACGGCGGCACGACCCCCCTGAATGAATCGGTTCGCTCAGGTGGGGCTGGGCTCGACGTTCAAATACTTCGCCAAGACAATGCTGGACCAGGACGAGCTCGTAACCGGGGCACCAAACATGCGAAGGGTCGGTTTTTGGCCTTTACCGACGATGATTGCAGACCCGAGGCCGAGTGGCTGACCAGCTTTGAGGGCGGTTTCAAGGAACACCCGAACGCAATGCTAGGCGGGAGAACCGAGAATTACTTGGACAATTCCTTCTCACAGGCCAGCCAGCTGATCATGGAAATCGTTTATGACTACTACAACTCCGACCCGAACCAGTCGAGATTCTTCGCTTCCAACAATATTGCGCTCGCTACTGTCCTCTATCGAGAGGTCGGAGGCTTTGACACCACGTTCTTCAGAGCGGCATCTGAAGACCGGGAGCTTTGTGATCGCTGGAATCACCTGGGACATCGGTTGGTCTATGTACCGGAGGCCCGGATCCGGCACGGTCACAGTCTGAATTTGAAGAGCTACTGGCACCAGCATTTCAACTACGGGCGGGGTGCTTTCCACTATCATCGACGGCGCGGCGAGAGAGGCTCGGGACAGCTCCGGGACGATTTCAGCTTCTACCGCAAGATCCCCTCGCTGCTGCGCAAACCCATCTCCGGGCTCTCGAGAACCAGGGCTTTCGCTGTTTTGAATCTACTCCTGGTTTGGCAGGCAGCCAATTTTTCTGGCTACCTGCTCGAAGGTCTCGAGACTCGAAATGGAGATCCGAGTAGCCGCGAGGCCTGACATGACTCTTCCCAACTTCTTTATTTTGGGCGCCGCTCGCAGCGGTACTACCTCGCTCTATCACTATTTGAGGCAACACCCCGACGTCTACATGAGCCCGCACAAGGAGCCCAACTTCTACTTCCTGCAAAGCGAGTCCGATCAGCTCAGGGGCAACGGCACAAAGGCCTGGCTGAGAACCTGCGTCACAACGCGGAAGGAATATCTGGCCCTGTTTGATGGTGTCACTACCGAAAAGGCTATCGGCGAAGCTTCCGTCGGCTACCTCAGCAGGGAGGTCGCTCCACCGGCGATCCACAGAGACGCACCCGACGCAAGGCTCTTTGCCTCCCTCAGACATCCGGTCGAACGCGCTTACGCAGCCTACATGGGAACACGTCTTGCCGGCCGTGAGGATGCTTCGAGCTTCCGCGAGGCGCTCGACCTCGAAGCGTCGCGTCTGGAGCAAAACTGGTCGTTTGGTGGATACAAGAAGTATGGGCTCTACCACCAGCAACTGAGTCGCTATTACTCGCTCTTTGACCGCGAACAGATCCATGTGCATCTGTTCGACGACTTCAAGGCCGATCCGACGGCTGTGGTCATGGACATTCTATCGACCCTCGAGGTCGACACGAGCTTTGTACCGGATACATCGGTTCGCCACAACGCTACCGGCACGATCCGAAACCCCTTGGCACATTTCATCTGGACGCGGTCGCGGCCGATTCGGACCGGACTCCGGAAACATCTCCCCCCAGTCCTGCGAGACTGGGCCTTTCCCTTTTTCACCAAAAGCGGCTTGGACAAACCAGCCATGCCCGAAGAGATCCGGGCCGAGCTCGGGGAATTCTACCGGGAGGACATTGAAAAGCTACAAGACCTGATCGACAGAGATCTGAGCCACTGGCTAGATCTCTGTTAATCTTCGGCTCGCAGCGATGCGTACCCGAGGGTATCGAACGAATTCCCTCCTGAAAGGAACCTGATGCGACAACGCCTACTCGTCCGGAGTGCTGCGGTAGCTCTAACCATCTTGGCTTTCACCTCGCCTCTCTCGGCAGGACCCAAACAAGAGAAGAAGGTACGTGAGGCTCGATGGGTCTACGAGCAACTCTTTGGAAACCAGCAGCGAAAGATTCCGGTAGCACTGCTGGCGGATACCCGCTGTATTGCCGTGTTCCCCGGCGTCATCAATGCGGCATTCATCCTGGGTGGAAGTCACGGTGCCGGCGTAGTCAGCTGTCGCAACGAGGAAGGTTTCTGGAGTCCCCCTTCATTTGTCAAGATAAGCCAAGGAAGCTTTGGTTTTCAGGCCGGGGTCAAGGCCTCCGATCTGGTGCTCTTTTTCGTATCCGAGCAAGGCGCCGAGTCTCTATTGGAGAAGAGAACCTCCTTCGGAGGAACTCTGAGCGCGGCCGCGGGCCCCTACTCCAGCCGTGCTGGAACTACTACAGATGTGCAACTCAACGACGATGTGTATATCTATGTCCAGTCCAGTGGGCTGTTTGCCGGTGCCTCTGTCGAAGGATTGAGAATCGGCACCAGTTCCAAGGCGATCAGAAAGTACTACGGTCACTACGTCTGGCCGGGCGAAATTCTCTTCGAACATACGATTCCGACAAATCCGCCCGAGGCCGATCAGTTCCGCGAAGGCCTCGACAATCTACCCTGGGAGTGAGCCTGAAGGCTCACTCACCCCCTTTTTTCTTACCTGAAGTCGTCTCTTAGGAGGGTTTCACCGATGTTGGAGCAAACGATGCACCAGGTCTCCACCTGGCTAAAGGAAAATGGTCCGGATCTACTCATCAAGGTCGTCTTGTTCGTCGCGATTCTCGTCATCTTCAAGATCCTCGCTGGACTTGTCCGCAAACTGGTCCGTCGCGCCGTATCGAGCTCTAAGCTCGACATCTCAGAGCTTTTGCAGGACTTCTTCGTATCGGTCGCAGCCAAGCTGACCATGGTGATCGGCTTTCTGGTTGCGCTGTCGCAGTTTGGGGTCGAAATCGGACCGCTTGTTGCCGGTCTGGGAGTAGCAGGATTTGTCGTCGGCTTCGCGCTACAGGATTCGCTCGGCAACCTGGCCGCCGGCCTCATGATCCTGCTCTATAGGCCTTTTGATGTTGGCGACTTCATCGACGCCGCGGGAATGACCGGTAAGGTCGAAGCGATGAGCATTGCATCGACCACTCTGCTCACGGTAGACAACCAACTCTTGATCATCCCCAACAGCAAGATCTGGGGCGATGTAATTCGCAATGTCACAGCAAAGGATACGCGTCGAGTCGATCTGATTTTTGGAATCGGCTACGAAGACAGCATCCCAAAAGCCGAGGCCATCCTCCGTGAAATCGTTCAAAATCACGAACTCGTGCTGAAAGATCCCGAGCCCGTAATCAAGCTTCACAATCTCGGTGACTCCTCGGTCGATTTCGTGGTCCGACCCTGGGCCAAGACCTCTGACTACTGGGACGTCTACTGGGACGTAACCCGCGAGGTCAAAGAGAGGTTCGACAGCGAAGGGATCTCGATTCCGTACCCTCAAACCGACGTCCACCTCCATCAGCAGACGGCTCAGAGCGCCTGAACACGCGGCGGCGTCACGAACCCAGGACCTTGATGGCGCAGGTCTTCACCGGTGGCCGTATCGACCCTGTCTGCCAACCACACAGATAGGACAGGACCGGGCCACAGAGCCGCGATTGGCAGGCGCCCATTCCGACTCGGGTGTAGAGCTTCGCTTGCCGGAAGTCCCACTCCGGATCGATCTGACGCCACTCGACATCCTCGCAGCGACAGATCGTCGTTGTGGGCGTTAGGCGTTGTTTCAGCTCCGATCGGAGTCCAAAAGTGGAGCTCAACTGTACTGCGAATCGTTCAAGCCGGTCTCGCCTTGTAATCAGCTCGGGCGGAATCTCTTTGCCTGCTATCGATAGCCCTGCGATTTGACCCTCGATGAGAGCGAGATCGACACCGCCGATCCCGGTCACCTCTCCGGCGCACAAGACACCTTCGACAGAGGTCTGCTGAGCGTCGTCGACAAGGACTCGATCCTGCTCGATCTGGCACCCGATTCGAATGGGAAGCTCGACATTCGGCACGAGACCGTAGGAGCAGCCCAGGAGCTCGCAGCGCTGCTTCCAAGTCCGAGCTCCGTTTGTGAGCTCGACTTCGCGCAAGCGATCGTCACCATCGGCTCTGACCACCCACACGCCTGCCAGAAAAGAGCAGCCCAGGAATCGCAGCCGATACCGACTAGCCTCGAGAAGTTTTCGAGGATGCCTCCAAAGAGAGGCGGCAAAATGCATCAGATCACCCCCCGGTGCCTGCTCGGCCACAAGATCGAGACAAGCTCCGGCCGCCGAGAGCGCGGAGGCCACCGGCAGAATCAAAGGACCGCTACCAGCAACGATCGTTGGAACGTTGCGGATACTGAGACCGGATTTCAAGAGAGCCTGCGCGGCTCCGATCCCGACCACACCGGGCAGGGTCCAGCCCGGAAAGGGAAGAAACAGCTCGCGCGACCCTGTTGCCAAAATCAACGTATTGGCCTTTACTTCGAGCCGAGAACCCTCACGATCAGCAATCAGCTCGTTGTCAGGTCCGACATCGACAACGCTTGTCGCGTCGACACGACGCGCACCCGACTGTTTCAACCTGTCGAGCCATCGTCTGGCGGCTGGAGGGGGGCCCTTGACGCCACGGCGCCAGATCTGCCCCCCAGGCGACCAACTCTCGTCGAGGAGTAGAACCTTCAAACCCGTCTCGGCCGCCGTACAAGCGGCTGAGATACCGGCAGGGCCGGCACCCACAACGGCGATTTCTGCTTCGAGTCGGTCAACCATCCGTCTTGATCACCATCTCTGCCCTACACAGCTGAGTGCAAGATCGGCAGTGGCTTACACCATTGATCTCCACCCGGCATTCGTAGCAGATACCCATCGCGCAGAGCGGCCCTCGCAAGCCTCCCTCGACGGATCGGCGAAACTCCCAAATGCCCGCATTGATCAAGGCCACAGCGACTGTTGTACCCTCTTTCACCTGCAAGGAATGACCGTTGACAACAATCGATAGGCGGCTCAAATCGTCAATTTCCCATTGGAGAAGGTCCGGCTAGAAATCTTGCAGGACTATACGGACTGGGATCGATCGGAGGTTCCAATCCCTGTAGCAGCGAGGTCAGGATTTTTCCCGTGGCTAGCGCGGTCGTGATCCCCAGCCCTTCGTGACCGGTAGCGAGCCACAGACCCTCGACCTCGGGCCAGCGACCTATCAGCGGCAGTTTGTCCGGTGTCGCAGGGCGAAAACCCGTCCAGGTACGCAATGCCTCGAGCTCACCCAATCTCGGCAGGAATTCGCCCGCCCGCGCCAGCATCGCCGCAAGAATCTGGTGGTTGATCCTCTCATCCCACCCGACCAGCTCGCGAGACGATCCGATCAGAACTTGCCCGGTTCGCCGCGGCTGAACATTAAAGGCTACAGATTCGGCCGCCATCGTATGCGCACTCTTCAGATAGCCCAGCTCGACAAGCTGATGACGACAGAAAGCGTCGTAGCGCTCGGTAATTACCAAATGTCCTTTACGGGGCTCGACGGGAAGACCCACCGTTAGCCGACCCGCCCCCGCTCCAGCTGCATTGATCACCGCGTCGGCCTCGATCTCGCCGTCGGTCGTGCGTACCGATCTATCTCCAAGCGCTTCGATCCTCTCGCCGAGACGAGCCTCGGCACCCATCTCGACCGCACGCTCCAGTAACCAACGGGCCGCCAGCGGTGGATACACAACTCGATCCCCCGGCACCCGCAGGGCACCGGCCAGACCCTCGCGCAGCTCCGGCTCGAGCTCGACCAGCTCCTTGCCAGATAGAACCTCTACCTCGACGGCTCGCTCGCTGTAGTAGTCGGCCTTCTGGCGTACGAGCTCGAGCTCGTCCTGATCGGCCGCGATCCAGAGAGTCCCGCACGGATCGTCCTCCCAGAGCGGGCCGACTCCCTGGGCCAACTCACTCCAGAGAGACCTCGAATAGAAAGTCAACGCAAACTGCGCCGGCGAGTCGTCCATCACAACGATGTGCCCCATGCCGGCAGCGGTAGCACCTCCGCCCGCAAAGCTCTCATCCACCACTAGAGTAGAGACGCCATCCAGGGCCAGATAGTAAGCACAAGCCGCGCCGACAATCCCTGCGCCGACGACTACGACTTCGGGGCTTGCTGTCATATCAGGTGCTCGATCCGGAGAAACCATTCCGAAAAAGATCGTCGTGGGCGAAAAAAAGCTTGTTGTGCCCTGTAATCCAGGCCCTGCCCCGTATGTGGGGCACCAGTTCGTGGTCAGACTCCGTCAGCCAGCCAACGAATCGGCCCCCTGTAATGCTCTCCTGGCGCCATTGCTGACCAAGCTCGAGCTCGCCTCGTGCGTGAAGCACCGCCATCTTCGCCGAAGTACCAGTGCCACAAGGTGAACGATCGTATTCACCACCAGGACAAAGGACAAAGTTGCGGCTATCCGCATCCGCTCGTTCGGGAGGTCCAAAGAGCTCGATGTGATCGATCACACCCTCCTCTCCGATCAGTTGAGAGCGATCCAGCGCCCGGCGGATGTTTCCAGTCGTCTGCAGCAGCTCTGCCAGGTTCTCGAGGACGAGTGCCGGCCCTGTGAGATGAGCCAAAAAAAACCAGTTCCCTCCCCAGGCGATATCGCCCGTGACAGCGCCCACCCCGTCCACTTCGATCTCCACGTCGAGGCTGCGACAGAACGAGACCACATTCTGAACCGTCACCGAACCATCCTCTTCAATCTGAGCCGATACCGTACCCACCGGAGTATCGATTCGTACGAGTCGAGAGTCGAGTCGGCCAAGATACTCGAGCGTCCGGACAACGCCAATCAACCCATGACCGCACATACCGAGATAACCGACATTGTTGAAAAAGACGACTCCAGCGACCGAATCCGCCTCGACGGGAGGGGTCAAGAGCGCTCCGACGATCGCATCATGCCCTCTCGGTTCGCAAACGATCGCCTGTCGCAAATGGTCGAAGTCGGTCTCGATCGCCACCCGACTCTCTTGCATCGTGGCACCGATAAGCTCGGGCCAACCGTCTACTATGACTCTAGTGGGCTCACCTTCGGTGTGCGAATCGACGACCTCGATACTGTCAGGAAAATTCGGCATTCTCGGTTTCGGATTCGAACTCTGAGGATCTAGGATTCCGTAGCGATCTTAGCAGCGGGCCATAGGAGCAGATTTGTTAAGCGACGATTGTATAGACTCTGAGTTTCAAGGATCGATTCACCAACCGTTCGGGTATGTCGCAGGCTGCCTGATCGACAGGTTCGATCGAAGGGGGCGAAGGAATGCTGACTGCCGAGACCTTTATCGAACGAAGAGAACAGTTGAGCAAGGAGATCGACTCCGGTCTGATCCTGTTGCTTGGTCACGGCGAAAGTCCGATGAACTACGCCGATAACGTCTATCCGTTTCGGCAAGACGGATCGTTTCTCTACTACGCGGGTCTGAGCTCACCAGGGATGGCAGCACTCCTGGACATCGAAGAAGACGTTTGGGAGCTTTTTGGCCACGATCCGACCATGGACGACATCATCTGGACCGGTCCGCAGCCGTCGCTGTTCGAGCGCGGCGCACTGGTCGGATTTGAAGACTGTCGACCTTTTACCGAGCTGCCGGATCACCTCTCGACCGCGGTTCAGACTGGCCGCACGGTGCACTATCTCCCCACCTGCCGTGCCGACACGGTTTTCAAGCTGGGTGAGTTCCTCGAGATTCCAGATCGCGACGTCGAAAAGGTTGCTTCCAAAGAGTTGATCCAGGCCGTCATTGCACAACGATCGATCAAGAACGATGAAGAGATCGAGGAGATCGAGAGTGCGCTCGATCTAACCTGGGAGATGCACACCCTTGCAATGCGTCTTGCCAGACCTGGGATGAAGGAGCAAGAAGTCGTCGGTGCGGTCGACGGTCTTCTCGGATCCAAGGGCTCGGCATTGGCTTTCCCGATGATCTTCTCGGTTCGGGGCGAAGTCTTGCACAACCATAGTCACGACAATGTCATGGCACCGGGAGACCTGGCCCTGTTCGACGCAGGCGCCATGTCCGAGACTCACTACGCCAGTGACATCACTCGAACATTCCCGGTGGGGGAACCCTTCTCTCCTCGCCAGCGCGACATCTATGAGGTAGTCCTGGCGGCGCAACTGGCCGCAATCGAAGCCATGGCGCCGGAAGTTCGTTTCGAGGACCTCCACGTTCTCGCCGCCAAGACCCTCACAGAGGGTCTAAAAGAGCTCGGTCTGATGAAGGGAGATGTCGACTCGGCAGTAGAACAGGGCGCCCACGCTCTGTTCTTCCCCCACGGTCTGGGTCACATGATGGGACTCGATGTGCACGACATGGAAGGCCTGGGCGAAGACCTCGTGGGGTACGACGACACGGTCAAGCGGAGCCCGCAATTTGGACGCAGCTTTCTTCGTCTAGCAAAGAAGCTCGAGCCGGGCCATGTAGTCACCGTCGAGCCAGGTTGCTATTTTATTCCGGAGCTGATCGACCAGTGGAAGGGAGAAGGCAAGCTCGCAGACTTTATCGAGTACGACGCATTGGAGAGCTGGCTCGACTTTGGCGGAGTCCGACTCGAAGACGACGTCGTCGTCACCGCCGACGGTCACCGTGTCCTGGGCAAACCGATTCCAAAGACCGTAGCTGAGGTCGAACAACTGGTGTCGAGCTGACGCCTCGGAGCGTTGCCCAAGGTGCAACCGCTCAGGGCACGACACTCGACCAGGCGTTGGTGTTTCCACTCTCGAACCCATCGGTAAAGATCTCCGCAGGTGGCCCCGGTGGGCCGAGGAATCCGAAGCAGAGATCGTTGTCGCCAGGGTCCCCTACCCCGCCGCATAAGGAATGTGTGGTCCACGAAGTACACCCGGTACCAAATGCATCGGTGGTGTCCTGCCACTCGTAGGGGTCGCCGTTGGACGAGAAGCCGTTCGGTGCCCAGTTCCACTGTTGTTGGTTTGGCCCTGGATCCAGGTCCATCCTGGCTTGAGCCGTAAACCAGTAGGTGCCTGGACCGAGATTACAGGGCGACGACAGATCGATCATGAAATCTCCATTAGCCAAACCAGATGTCGGATTCTGTGCCGGGCGAGAGCATGCCACGGTTCCGGGTGAAGCACCGTCGTTATAGAACGTGACGTTGACTGAGCTCGCTGGACCTCCGTTGTTTACATAAATTCCTCTGGCTGAGACTGTCTCGATCGACCAGGTTTCCCCCGGGGGAACCACAAAGTCGTCGGCCGCCTCGACACCGATGCCGATATCGGTGAAGAACTGGCTGATGGCTGTGGATCCAAAACACCCAGATGCCTGGTTGAACAAGACCGTGGGTCCGATCAACCCACCGCCCTGACAAGACGCCGTCGTCGTCCACCCCATGTCTTCGAACATACATAGCGCGATGTCACCAGGGTCCTGAATCGCTTCCGACAAGGCAAGGATTGGAGTCATCAACGAATCCAGATCGCCAGGTGGAAATACGAGCTCATCGAGGTGAGAGTAGGTCGAGCCAGGTTCGGCCGGGTTTGGAGCGTAGAGCTCGGGCCGGACTCCTCCGTTCGCACCTGTGGCTCCGGGTGAATCGAAAAAAATGTTGCCGCCGGTGAGCTCGTCTCCCAGAGCCACGGAATTCTGTGGCATGCTTGTCAAAGCCGTCCCCGCTCCATTTTCGGCGTAACGGTCAAAAATGTCGGGGTTAACAGGGTTACCTCTCCCAAAGCAGCCTACTCCGTTGACTCCGTTGCATTCTGCGGCACCCGTGCCATCATCTACCCGCATCGATCCCGAAAAACCCAGACCGTGGCCGAGCTCGTGTAGGACCACCGTCACGAGATCGAACTGACCCGCTGGGGTATTGCCGTCGAGTCCGAGATACCAGTTGGGTAGATTGCTGGCAAAGTTCGCCACGATGTCGAAGTCGATCGGATCCAGATCGGCGCCAGTCAGAGCATCGGCCAGCGCCGATGGAAACCAAAAGTCCATGACGGGTGCTCCCAGGAAATTTCGCCAACGCGAACTGGCCCCTGCCGAACCGAGGACTCCGGGGTTGAGGGGCGTCCAGTTCGCCTGGACCCGAATGGTCTGATTCGACTCCAGCACCGAAGCCCAGATATCGACCGCCGCTTGAAAGGCCGCTTGAGCCTGCGGTGAGAAGCCGATGTAGGTTACGTCGAAGTTTGCAGGTACCGCCCCGGGTACGTCACGTAGAGGCTGACGCTGGCGAGGTGCTACCCGGCTGTATGCGTTGTAGTCGCCTGCTTTCAACACGATGAGCTGACCAGGCGCCTTTTCGACCCGCATGCTGCCGGAGTCGCCAGCTAGCGCTTGCGCGCCCACAGCCGAAGGGCCTAGCGCCAAAATCACCGCCACAAATGAGACCCAGGCTAGAGTCCGTAGTCGCAGCATCAGAAAACACCGAACATTCTCGAGAGTCATAGCAGCATCTCCTTGATCCAGGCACCACGCGGCAGGTTCCGATCGCCGCTCAGAAATTGCTCACAGAGTCACGTTAGTTCGAATCGGACTATACCAGACGCTTTTGCGCTTCCCGCTCTCAGTTACTAGGTCTCAGTTGCCCAGATCGAGCCGCACGCAGCGCTCCGCCTCTTGGCGAGTCTCGAGAAGGGCTCGCTCAATGGGTGAGGCCAGTTGATCCCGCTGTTCGAGCAACTTGGAGATCTGGTCGACCGCACTCTGGCTACAAGTGTTTCTCAAGAGTCCGTATCCATAGCTACTCAAGAAGTAGGCGTCGCGGCTCCGGCTCATCTCGGGGATCGGAGCAAGCACCTCTCCTAGTAGCGAGTTTTGGATCTCGGTCTGATGGGCCGGAAAGAGTGACGACATCGCTTGACGCTGCTGCCCGAAAGGCATCGATTCGGTTGTCTTTTGAAACTCGTCGAGCCAAGCCTGTTTTGTCACCAGATCGGGCCGCACGGCCTCGACCGCAATTGCCCAGAGTTTCCCCGAGTACGAGGCGTCCCTGTCTTTTTCTCTATCGGTCAGTCTTGGCACCGATTCGTGGTTCCAGGAGGCCAGCTGCACGAGGACCTCCCAGCGACGGTCCTGGTCGATCTCGAGCCCTTGGATCTTCTCCTTGCTGTCGAGTAGCTCTGCTAGTCGTTTCAGAACCGACTCGGTGTGAGCCGCAGAGACAAAATGATCAAACCAGACCTTCTGGAGATCCGATCCAGCCAGTGCACGTTGGGTTCCGGCCCACAGAAACTCCTCGATTCTTGGACCGTAAACACGAACCACCGATCGGGACTCTGGTTGACGACGGTGCATGAAGTCCAACGTGCTGTCGAGGTAGTCGAGCACCTGAGCCACCACTCTCACGTCGGTTTCAGTCCCCAGGAGATCCAGAATCACCCCCGCAAATCGCGTCAGCTCCAGCTCCCCCGAATTGACCATGTCCCAGAGCGATCCCCACATCATCGAGCGGGCAAGTGCATCATCGATCTGCGACAAAGAGCGCTCCAAGGCAGTCAGACTTTGCGCATCGAGACGGATCCGGAAATAGCCCCAGTCATCGTGGTTGGGAAACACGATATCTGGGCACGGCTTGCCGACCGCTGAGGTGAGATCGATCGAGTCTCCGGTAAGCCGTAGTGGAACGACCCCATCGAGCTCTACTCCGTTGTGCTCATCGACCGAATAAAGTGCGAGCTCGGCGCGGTGGGCGCGAACGGTCGGCAACGCTCCCGGACCCGTCTGCCACACCTCGAGCCGCGAGAGCTCACCGGCGGCGCACTCGGTCCTTGCGGCAACGGTGTCGAATCCGGCGGTATCGAGCCACTGCCGGCTCCACTCGTCCAGGCTCTGACCCGAGGCCTCACCGATAGCTCTGATGAAGTCCTCGAGCCTTGTGTTGCTGTAGGCATGTTGTTTCAAGTACTTGCGAACGCCATCCCGAAAATCGGCCTCACCAACAGAATAGGACAGCTGTTTTAGAACCGAAGCTCCTTTGCCATAGGTAATGGCGTCGAAGACCTCGAAAAAATCTGCCGTGTTGTTCACGGGAACCTCGATTGGATGTGTCGTCACCAATCCGTCCGCGTGATAGGCGCTGCGTTTGGAATGGAGATAGAAACTGTGCCACGCATCCTCGAACTCAGTAGCTTCGACCTTCGCCATCGTCGCCATCAGCGTCGCGAAACTCTCGTTCAGCCAGAGACCGTTCCACCACTTCTTGGTCACCAGATCTCCGAACCACATGTGCGCCATCTCATGCAGGATGACGCCGGCCAGACTCTCACGCTGCGACTGAGTCGCCTCGCCTCGCCATACATACCCTTCCGTAAAGGTGACCGCGGCAGCGTTTTCCATCGCCCCAATATTGAAGTCGGGAACGATCAGTTGGTCGTACTTTCCAAACGGATAGGGGATATCGAAATACCGCTGGTAAAACGCCAAACCCTGCCGCGTGTAAGTGAACCAAGCATCGACGTCAACGGCTTCGGCCAGTGATTGTCGGGCAAAAAGCCGTAAAGGAATCTTGCCTGCCTTCGATTCCCACATCCGGTAAGGACCGGCATGCAGCGAGTAGATGTAGGTGCTCAGCGGCGCCGACTCCGGGAATTGCCAGATTTGGGAGGTGCCGTCACCTGTCCTTGTCTCGATCTGGTTCTCCCGAGTTGTGGACACCACAGTCCAATCTGCGGGTGCCTTGACCGAGATCTGGAACCGGGCCTTCAGATCAGGTTGATCAAAACAGGGGAAGACTCGATTCGCGTAGTACGGCCAGAGATAGCTATAGACATACGACCGGCTATCGACGGGGTCTTCGAATCGGTACAGCCCTGTTCCATCATCGCTGTAGGGATGCTCGAAACGGATCTCGACTGTGTTAGCGCCGGACTTCAGCAACGTCGGGTCGATGGACAGAAAGTACCCGTTGTAATCGGCCTCGCGCCGATGATCGTTGATGATCAGCGATTCGACATTGCCCTGAGAGAAATCCAATGTCAGCGGGGCGCGACCCGGTCGATAGTCGAAGTCGATCCGCACCGATCCTTCAAAAACCTCTTTGCCGGTCAGATCGAGATCGATCCGGTAGTGAATATCGCCGACCCTCTCGGCACGTCGAATCGCCTCCTTCTCAGAGAGCCAGTCGGCAGTCTCTCGCGGCGTGGAGGTCTGCGAATCGACCTTCGGCTCGGTGCTGCCGGCACCGCCACTCGGCGTGGCGACCATGGCCCAGACACCTATCAGTACGATCCACACTGGGCGGCTGGGAGTGTGTTGAATCAAATCAGGTCCGATAATGGGCTCGAGTTTTGAATGTTTCTTCTGAGGATGCTCGAGGGGCGCGGCAACCAAACGCATTCTAGCCCGCGCGCACTATTTCGTGGGACTCATGAACAATGAGGGCTATCCGAGCCCGAGGGGTGTGACAGTCATCATTTTCTTAGTGGTAGAATAGGCCTAGGGTAACTTTCAGCTGCCCATTTGGATGGCTGCATAACGTCCAATTCCAGATTAGATATATCGCTCCCCAGGAAAAGTTCAAAGTGAATACGTCAAACATATCGACACCCCCCCATCCCGGACCACCCAATCTCGAGGCGGCCCGTTATTGGAACAAACTGCTGGCGCCCTATCAGAGGTCGAGCTACGGCAAGGCGGCTTTTCAGCTCATCTCGACCGCAGTGCTGTTCGCCAGCGGCTGGATCGCCATGTACTTCAGCCTCAACGTGTCGTATTGGCTCACTCTAGCTCTTGCGATCCCGACCGCCGGGCTCCTGATTCGCTTGTTCATCTTTCAGCATGATTGTGGTCATGGATCTTTTTTCCCATCCAGGCGAGCCAACGATTCCGTAGGCTTTGTTCTCGGGGTCCTGATGTTGACGCCTTTCTACTACTGGCAAAGGACACACGCCATCCATCACGGAACCTCCGGCGACCTCGACCGCCGTAGCTTCGGAGACATCGAGACTCTCACGGTCAGCGAGTATCTAGCCCTCTCGAAGTTCGACAGGCTCAAGTATCGGATGTATCGAAACCTGTTTGTCTTACTGGCAGTAGGACCGGCCTTTCAGTTCTTGATCAAACACCGTTTGCCCATCGATATCCCGCGCTCATGGAAACGGGAGTGGAAGAGCATCATGTGGACCAACTTTGCGGTCCTCATGATCGTGGTTGTGGCATGGCAACTGATTGGTCTCAAGGCATTTCTGATGGTCCAGTTGCCGATCACTCTATTTGCTGGCGCCATCGGCATGTGGCTTTTCTATGTACAACATCAATTCGAGGACACCTACTGGAAGAACCACGAGGAGTGGGATTTCCACCGGGCAGGCATAGAGGGAAGCTCCTTCTACGATCTTCCGGCCATTCTCCACTGGTTTACAGGCAACATCGGTTTTCACCATATTCACCATCTGGCCAGCCGGGTCCCGAACTACAACCTGCAGCGGTGCTACAAAGAGCTTCCAGAGCTCCACGAAGTAACCCGTTTGAGTGTGCTCGAAAGTGTCAAGTGCGCACATCTACAACTCTGGCACGAAGAGCTCGGGAAGCTGATCAGTATTCGACAGCTGAAGCTGGCCACCGCCGCCGGATCCCAAGGCAACACCTCGAGCTAAGTCCAACCCTGGGTAGAAGACTAGTACTCCCGGCCGGGAGTACTAGTTGGGGATGGCCAATCGCTGGCCGGGAAAGATGGTGCTACGACGGCTCAGACCGTTGGCTTGCATGAGGCGGCTCAAGGAGACGCCCTGTCGCTGGGCAATCTTTCCCAGCGTATCCCCGCGACGAACCAGGTAAGTAGGCTTCGAGCTCCCACTGCCGGCGCTGCCGCCGGCTCGAATCGTCAGGCGTTGGCCTGGTTGCAGGGTGTCGTTGCGAATCCCGTTGTCTCGTTTGATTCGATCCACCGTAGTTCCATACCGGTTCGCGATGATCCACAGGCTGTCACCACGACGGACGCTGTAGGTCATCTCGGTGCCCGGAGCCAAAGCCTTCGACGAGGAAGCGACACGAGCGCTGCCGGGCCGGCCATCGGGCACCTGAAGCTGTTGGCCTGGCCAGATTCGGTTGGCGCTGCGAAGACGGTTGACATCCATCAGGAGCCTCACGCTGGTGCCATATCTCGAGGCAATACCAGAGAGCGTCTCACCGCTACGAACGCGATGTACTGAAAAGCTGTTGGCCGGAGCATGATACTCGGGCAAGCTCGCCAAACTGGCCAGCAGAACGTCGGTCTGGCCAGTGGGTATCTTGAGGTCGTAGGGATCGCTTGGCGTGGCTTTGCGCCGCAGCTCTGGATTCAAAAGCTCGAGGCTGCCGGCCTCGAGACTCATCGCCTTATTCAGATTCTTGAGCTCTGCCGATCGCTCGATCTCGGTCGTATCCCACTCCAAGGCGGGATAGGGCTCGGGGAGATCGAAGCCGTAGGCCTCTGGATCGTCCATGATGGTCACCACCGCGAGAAACCGTGGCACGTAGCGTCTGGTTTCTCGAGGTAGTTGCGCATAGATGTCCCAAAACTGATCGAAGTAGCTCTCTTTTTGACTTCTTATGCGCCGAAGCACGGCGTTTTCGCCACAGTTGTAGGCCGCCATCGCTGTCAACCAGTCACCAAAGAGATTGTGTAGATCGGTCAAATACCCGATGGCACCTAGTGTCGCTTTGGAGGGGTCGAGTCTCTCGTCGATCCACCAGTCGCGCTCTAAACCGTAGCGATAGCCTGTCGAAGAGATGAACTGCCACAGCCCTAGTGCGCGAGCGCGCGACATGGCTCGAGACTTGAATCCACTCTCAACGAGAGGCAACCAGCTGATCTCTTCTGGCAGCCCCGCTAGTCGCAACTCTTCAACGATCATCGATCGATAGAGCCCCGATCGCTGATAGGACTCTAGAAAGAACTCTCTCTCCGGCCCCTGGAAGCTCTTGATCTCACGCTCTACATAGTCGTTCATGACGCGAGGAATTTCGCGCGACATATCACCAACCGTGGTCTGTCGTGATGCATAGACCTCGACGATGCGGCGGGAGATCACCTGCCGGAGATCCTCTTTCTCTTGCTCGATCAGGGCATCACCGTTTGGCGGCACATCCGCCATCAGCTGATAGGCACGATCCAGCGCGGCGAAAGCGTCGACGAAGTTTCCCTGCTCCCAGAAAACCACCGACGATTGGTAGGCCTCCAACGATTCCCGGAGCAGGGTCTCCGGATCGAGCGGGACAGGCTCTGGAGCAAGCTCCGCCACCTCTTCTGCGGCCAGGACCTCAGGCCCCAACGTTTCGTCGAGCTCGACGATCTCGATCGGTCCATCCGGCTTGGGCTCCTCGTAGTTGATGACGACTGCGGGTGGAGCCCCGGTCGTATCGCTTGCCGCCGTATTCGATTCTGTCGTGGCACCGCTCTTGACCGAGACCTTGCCGGAGCTGGAGCAAGCGCCCAGGACTAGCGCCACCAAGACGGGGCCAAGCGCCACGAAGAACTTGCTGTTTGGAGCCAATCTTGGTTGGAGATTTCGCATTTCCAGGTTCGATATCGTGAAGGCTGCACTACGACGATAGGGCGTATTCTACTCATATAGCTGAAAAATGCAGTCAAATTCTCCACGGACCCTCACGGTAGCTTCAACAGGTGCGTCAGAGGGCCCTTCAAAAGAGTAGACTCCTGCGGTGTTTTCCGGCCACCAATCGCCCAAGACGGTTTCTCGAGATTTGTTCCCACCCGAGCGGGTGGCGCAAAAAAAAGTCGGTGTAACTATCCTGCCCGGGATACATTTTCAGCTACGGAGAAATCTCATGAAACAACGCATACTGACCATATTGACTCTAATCTTTGTCGGCAGTGCAGGCATCGGCTTCGCGGAGGAGGAAGCAGCAGCGACCTCGTTGAAGGAAGCCATCACCAAGGGAAAGCCAATTCTCAGCTTCCGATATCGATACGAGGACGTGACCGATGATGCAGTCGGCGAAAAACACGCCCGGGCTTCTACCCTACGGACCGCTTTCGGTTACAAAAGCCTCCCCTGGAAGGGCTTCAGCGTTCTTCTTGAAGGCGAAAACATCGCCGCGATCGGCAACGACCTCTACAACAACGCCGGTGGAGGAAGGTGTGACAACAACGGCGTTAGGGATCGGCCTGTAGTTGCCGATCCAGCCTGCACAAACATCAACCAGGCCTATGCGCAGTATCTGATCGGGAAAACAAAACTCCAACTCGGACGCGAAGAGATCATCGTCGGGGACTCACGTTGGGTTGGCAATGTCGGCTGGCGCCAGAACCACCAATCGTTCGACGCCTTCACCCTACGAAGCGACTCCCTCGAGTGGGCCAAATTCTTCTACAGCTACGTCGACAACGTAAGTCGCGTCACCGGCGCCAACGCGCCGATGAAAACGAATCTGGCCAACGCCGGCTTCAAGTTGGGGAAGGTCGGCGCACTGACGGCCTACGCCTATCTACTCGACTACAGCCAGAGCTCCCTGTTTGGCAAGTCCACCAAATCATTTGGGTTGGAGTTTCTGGGTTCCTGGGAGATCAGCGATGGGATCACTCTGCTCTACGAGCTCGAGTACGCCGATCAGTCGGACGATGGCGACAACCCAAACAAGATCGGTGCCGATTACAACTACATTCTGGCTGGAGTGAAGCTCAAACCTTTGACGATCCGAGTCGGATACGAAGTCCTGGGAGGCAATCTGGAGGATGGTAGCCTCAACACCCCTCTCGCGACTCTGCACAAATGGAACGGTTGGGCCGACAAATTCCTCAATACGCCACCGAAGGGACTCAAGGATTTCTACGTGCGGTTGGACGGTAAGGTAAAGTCCATAATCTGGACGCTGCGCTACCACGACTTCGAGTCCGACCAGGACAGTGAGCCCTACGGATCGGAGTGGGACGGCCAAATCCTGTACAGGACTCCATGGGATCAGGGCTTTGGCCTCAAAGGCGCAATCTACGACGCCGACGAGTTTGCCGCAGACACGAAGAAGTTTTGGTTCTTCACGACCTATAAGATTTAGCAATTGCTACATCACAGAAGACAAATCGAAACTGACTCGTAGCGCCACTGCGAGGATCGCCCTAGCGGCGATCGATCGGATTCCATGCGATCCTGCTCACCCACTGCTGGACTATGACCCTGGATAGATCTCCAGCGTGATCGGCTGAGTCAGCTCTAGGTCGACCCGCGTTCCCGCGGGTACCTCGACTGGCTTTGCTTTCGTCTTCTTGGCGGCATAGGCGCCTCCCAGGCCGCCCAGGATCGCTCCTACTACGCCACCCTCTCCATCCTCGATCGCTTCTCCGATAATGGCGCCGCCGATTGTCGAGCCTCCGATGATCGCCGCATCTTTGGTTGTCTGACTCTTGCCCGCCTGGGCGAATTGAGCCGACATCGGGCGTCTCTGCCCCGACCCCAGATCGAGGGTTTCGAATTCAAGCGAGAGATGTGCTCTCCCGCCGATCTTCTTCGCCGGGTCGGCCTCGGTGACTCGACCAATCACCGTTGAGCCCCGTCTGATCGCCACTCGGCCTTCGGCAGCAATGTCCTGAGTAATGGTGGCATAAAACTGCTGACCGACCTGGCTGGTATGACTAGATAGATGATCTTCGATCTCGACCCTCAAAACAGTGCCCACCGGAACCGTCACTAGGACCGGTTTTGGCGGCGGAGGGGGAGAAACCGTGGCTATGGGAGGTGGGTACTGCGCATAAACAGGTTTGGGGCTCACGGGTCGTGGCGAGCTCGGGGCGGTTGGTCGAGGAGGTGTCACCACTGGTGATCGATACGGAACCGGCGTCACCGACTCTTTCGAGACCAAGGGGGCTGTCTCGACAGTCGAGACATCTTCACTCGACACCAACGACTGCTCTGCCTCTTCTGCCGCCACCACCTGGTCTGCGGTTGCAATCGCGACTGTCTCCTCATGGCGACACCCACTGAGGACAACTAGCGCTGCACAGCTGAGAGCTAGAGAGAGAACTTGTTTACCTAGCGACTTGTGGGTCATTGTGAGCTCCTTTTGTTCAATCTTCAGGATTAACGCGTCCGACGGCTGTGAACCAGTTCACACTCCCACGCGTCCTTCACTCTAGAACTGCAATCCACGGGCCAAAAACTCGATCGGTTAGCCCAACCCGCGCCGGCTCAAAGGACTTCTCATCGACACCGATCCGGTAAGATCCTCCAGAACCACAGAGCGATCCAAGCGTATGACTATGTGGTAGCCGTGGAGGGATCAACCATCTATGTGGAACCGACTGGGAACGAGCCTCGCAGCAATTCTGATTGCGGCCCTACTGTCAGGGTCGAACTTGTCCTGCAACCGAGCCGAGCAATCGAACGCCGAATCTGGTGACGGAACCTCTTCGAAAACCGAGAAGCCGGAAAAGAAAAAAAAGTTCTGGGGCAAGAACTCTGAACCTGTCGAAAAGGAAGAAGATCAGTCTGTCCCGGTCGAGATCACCGAGTTGAGCCGCGGACGGATCGAATCGATTCTCCGTTTTTCGACAAATCTCGAGGCCGAGAACGAAGTTCAGGTCATCTCCGAGGCTGCCAGGAAGATTCGCAGCCTTCTGGTCGAGGAGGGCGACGATGTTCGGCAGAACCAGGTCCTGATCCGTCTCCAGGACGAAGAACAGCGCAACGAGATCGCTCGGGTCGAGAGCCAGCTGGCGAATGCTCGTCGCGAATACGAGCGCCGAACCAATCTCTATGGTCAACAGTTGATCAGCGAGCAAGAGTACAACCAAGCGACCTACGATCTCGAGCAGTTCGAGATCGCCCTCAAGGACGCTCAGCGTCAATTGAGCTACACCGAAGTACGGGCGCCGATCAGCGGCACCATCACGCAGCGAATGATCAACATAGGTGATCAGATCAGTGTCAATCAGCACCTCTTCGACATCGTCGACTTCGACTCGATCGTCGCTCGTATCTACGTGCCGGAGAAGGAGCTTTACCGAATACGGCCCGGGCAGAGCGCGAGAATTTTCGCCGACGCGGCAAGCGGTGAAGAGCGGTTTGGAAGCATCGACCGAATTGCGCCGCGCGTTGACCCCCGTAGCGGGACGATCAAGGTGACCGTCTCCATCCCTCGCAGTCAGGGCCTGCTGCCCGGGATGTACGTAACGGCAGAGTTGATTACCGAGGTCCATGAAGATGCTCTCCTACTACCCAAGAGGGCGATCGTTTACGATGCCGATCAGATTTTTGTGTTCCGCCTAAAAGACGACTCTACGGTGGAACGCTTGCTGATCCGGCCAGCCCTCCAGGACCGCGACAACGTCGAGCCCGCTGGCACCCTCAACGAAGGCGACCGCATCGTCATTGCCGGACAAGCGAGTCTCAAAGACGGCTCAGAAGTCAGGATCGTGGGTGGTACTGCCCCGGTTGAAACAGCCTCCAACTAAGCATGGCTGACCTGTCCAGCTTCACGACTCGCCGTCCAGTGGCCATCACCATGGTCTTCGTGGCGGCTGTAGTGTTCGGTTTCTTTTCGTACGGTCGTTTGCCCGTCAATTTGATGCCGGAGCTCTCCTACCCCACCCTCACCGTACGCACGGAGTATCCGGGCACAGCACCCGAGGAAGTCGAAAATGACATAAGTCGACCGGTCGAGGAGGCTCTCGGTGTCGTAGGGGGGCTTCGCCGCGTCAGCAGCATCAGCCGTGCGGGTGTCAGCGATGTCGTTCTCGAATTCACCTGGGACACGTCGATGTCGCAAGCTATTCAGGATTCGCTCGAGAAGCTCGACCTGATCCTCCTGCCCGACGACGCCGAGCGACCGCTGATTTTGCGATTCGATCCGTCGCTGGACCCGGTGATGGAACTGAGTCTCTCGGGCGTTGGAGATCGGTACGAGGGTGAGGAGGGCCTACGTAGGCTACGGCGAATCGCCGACCTTCAGCTCAAACGAGCTCTCGAGCCGATCAAGGGCGTAGCTGCGGTGCGAATCCGGGGTGGCCTGGAAGAGGAGATCCATGTCCTGTTGGACGAGTACGAGCTCCGTCGCACCGATCTGGATATCCAAATCGTGATCGATCGCCTGGCCCAGGAGAACATCAACATGGCTGGCGGAACACTTACCGAGGGGCGAACCGAGTACATGGTTCGCACGTTGAACGAGTACGAAAATCTCGAAGAGATCGAACGAACTGTTGTCGCACGCTTTGAAGATCGAGACGTTCGAATCGGTCAGATCGGAAGCGTGGTAAGAGCTCACAAAGAACGCGAAATTCTGACTCGCACAAACGGTCACGAGAGTGTCCAGATCGACATATTCAAGGAGGCCGACGCCAACATCGTGGCCCTGGCGAAAAGAGTCAAGGCCGAGCTTGGCGACTTCGACCTGGAAGAGGCCAGGAGTCAAGCTGGACTGAGCCTCGAGGAGAAGAAGGCACTAGAAGCCGAGAAAACGATCGCTGAAAAGAAGGCCTGGTGGCAGCGGCTGCGTAGGCAAAAAGCGGAAAAGCCACAGGGTCTGATCGAGCAGACCTGGATCAATGAGGGAGCCGACTTGGCCTTGGTCGCGGACCGTTCACTGTTTATCGAGAGCAGTATTACCGAGGTGCGCAATACGGCCATTCTGGGAGGTCTCCTTGCGGTGCTGGTGCTCTACTTTTTCCTGATGGATCTTCGCACCACCGCGATCATTGCAGTGAGTATTCCGATATCTCTACTGGTTACATTCGCACCGCTCAACATGCTCGGTGTCAGTCTGAACATCATGTCTCTTGGGGGGTTGGCTCTTGGCATCGGAATGTTGGTCGATTCCTCGATCGTTGTTCTCGAGTCGATTTTCAGATGCCGCCAGGAGGGAGACAGTCTGGAAACCGCTGCCAATCGTGGAACACAGGAAGTCCGCGGTGCGGTGATCGCTTCCACGATGACCACCATCGCTGTTTTTTTCCCAATGGTCTTTGTCGAGGGGGTGGCGGGCCAAGCATTCGGAGATCTCGGCTTAGCGGTGGTGATCTCGCTAATGGCATCGCTGGCTGTGGCCCTGTTCCTGATCCCGATGCTGGCCAGTAGAGAGGGCTTGACCTGGACCGAGTCAGCTCCCATCGAAACTCATTGGGGAGAATTCACGGCCTGGCGCACCTTCCAAAACGACTGGATCGACTACTACAAGGTTCTTGGCTCCAGCAGTGGAGCCGGCAAGGCATTTCGCGTCATCGGATACCCGCTGGTGGCGGTCTACTTTTGTCTTCGCTTCTTGCTTGGGGCGATCTTCGAAACAGCTGGCAAAATCCTGCTCGCCGTTCTGCGAGCGATCCTATGGCTGACGCAGACGATCATTTTGCCAATGCTCCGGCGGATTCTTGGTGTCGTCATGATCCTGCCGCTAAAAGCGACCCAGTGGCTGCTCGATACCCTCCACAATATCTACCCACCAGCTCTTCGCTGGGCGCTGCGCAATCCATTGGCAATCTTTGTTTTGACCATCGGTTGTTTTGTGCTCACCGGCTGGGCGGTGGCATCCCTCGACAGCGAGCTGCTTCCAGAGGTTCATCAGGGTGAGTTCACGGTCGAGATTGCATTGCCGGTCGGAACCCCGATCGAGTCGACCGAGACCATCGTGGCGCCAGTCGAAGCCGCAATCCTGGCTGAACGAGAGCACATCGAGGGGTTGGTTCTGACCGTCGGCTACGACGCAGCTTTTTCCAACCGCTCGGATGAAGGCGAGCATACAGCGCGGTTCAAGGTTCTTCTCGACCGAGCCGACCCACGAGTCGAACAACGAGTCATCAGACGCCTGCGACACAGGTTTGCCCAGATCCCCGATCTCAACGCCCGCATCTCGAGACCGGTTCTGTTCAGCTTCAAGGCACCGATCGAGATCGAGGTTCACGGGGACAACCTGATTCAGCTCAGACAGCAGGCACAGATCGTCGAGGAGACGATGGCGACCTTGCCCCAGTTGGCGGATGTCGAGTCGACCCAGCGCCGAGGAGCACCCGAGGTCCAGATCGTCTATAACCGAGATCTACTAGCCCGCTACCATCTGAATCCGGGACAAGTAGCTCGTCTCGTACGCGACAAGGTTCAAGGTTTTGAAGCCACTCGCTTCAATTTGAAGGATCGTCGGATTCCGATCGTTGTTCGACTCCAAATGCTCGACCGTGAGAGCGTCGAAGATGTCCGTGACCTGATCATCAATCCGGGCGGAGAAAAACCGATCCCGTTATCTGCCGTGGCTACGGTCGAGCTCGCCGAGGGCCCAAGCGAGGTACGTAGAGTCGATGGCCGCAGAGTCGCATTGGTCAGTGCCAACATCGCTGACGGATCGTTGGGCAGTGCGGTGGATGCGATTCGAGACGAGCTCGATGCCCTTAGCTGGCCAACAGGGACAGCCTTTTTTGTCGCCGGCCAAAACGAGGAGTGGGAGAACAGCCAGGGCAGCCTGATGCTGGCCCTGGCACTGTCGATTTTTCTGGTCTACGTAATCATGGCAGCCCAGTTCGAGTCCCTTTGGCATCCCCTGGTCATCCTCTTCACAATACCGCTGGCCTTTTTTGGCACCGTGTTTACCTTGAAAGCGCTAAACATCAGCCTGTCGATTGTCGTATTCCTGGGGATGATCATGTTGGCCGGCATCGTGGTAAACAACGCCATCGTGCTGGTGGACTACATCAATATTCTCCGGCGGCGAGGAATGGAGACTGAAGAAGCTGTCGTGACTGCTGGAACGGTGCGCCTTCGCCCAATCCTCATGACGACTGCAACAACCACATTGGGTCTGCTGCCCATGGCGGTTGGGGTCGGCGACGGCGCCGAGTTGAGAACGCCGATGGCGGTCGCTGTAATCAGTGGTCTCTTGGTGTCGACTCTTCTGACGTTGATCATTATTCCTTCGATCTACACCGAGATCGACCGCTTGAAATCCCGAGCTTTGGGGCAAGAATCACCCGCACCGCCCCAACCGGCTCCTTCGGAAGTCGGCTACTAGAAGAAGAGATTGCACCGCATGAACTCTGACAACGACCAGAACACCAACATCCCGGAGACCACTGAGCGGGAATCTCGTCTGCCACGTTTTTCCCTAGACCGCAGGATCACGGTAATGATGATCCTGCTCACCCTGGTCGTACTAGGCACGGTCGCGACGATCAGTATTCCGATCGAGCTGTTTCCTTCAGGTTTTCAAGGCCCCAATCTACAGGTCCAGGTGCCATGGCGAGACGCTCCCTCCAAGGAGGTGCTCGACAAGATCGTGCTGCCTCTCGAGGAAGAGCTCTCTACCGTAGCCGGCGTCGACAAGCTCAACTCCTACGCTCGGACCGGGTTTGGAATGTGCACTCTCACATTCAAACAGGGTACGGATCTCGACGTCGCCTACCGAGAGGTCAGGGACCGGGTCGAACGAGCCCGAATACAGATGCCCGACGATGTCGAGCAGGTCTTCATCCACCAGGAGGACGCCTCAGGTCTCCCGATCTTCTTTCTTGGTCTCGCTATCGACCCGGCAGTCGTCGATGTTTACAACCTGATTCAAGACGAGATCATCATGCCGCTCAATCGAATCGACGGTGTTGCCTCGATCGAAGGGCACGGCTTGGAGGAGAAGGAAATCCTGATCGAGCTCGATCGCGAGCGAACGGCGGCATCCGGCCTGAACATTTACGACCTGGCGCAGCAACTCTCCGGCGACAACTTCACTCTTTCCAGTGGCAACGTTCGTCACGGGGGCAAGAAGCTACTACTTCGCTCAGTCGCACGGTATGACAGTGTCGAAGAGCTCGAAAATCGCCTGGTCTCACCCAATATCCGACTGCGCGATATCGCGACGATTCGCTATGACCTTCCCGAGGTCACCTATCGAGTTCGAGCCATGAGCCGGCCGGCAATCGCTCTGGCGGTGATGAAAGAGGGCGATGCAAATACACTCGAGGTCGCCCGCAGAGTCAACGCCGTAGTCGACGAGCTCCGAGAGAATCCGCGGCTCCAGCTGATCGAGATAGCCACCCTCTTCGACCAGGGAGAGGTCATCATGGAGTCTCTGAGCACGTTGATGGCGAGCGGCCGCGTAGGCGGCATCATCGCGCTTCTCGTTCTGCTGTTTTTCCTACGGCGATTCCGCATGACCCTGATCGTCACGTTGTCGATCCCGATCAGCATCGTAGTCGCCTTGACCGTGATGTACTTTGCGGGCGAATCGCTAAACATCCTGACCCTTCTTGCCCTGATGATCTCTGTAGGTCTACTGGTAGACAACTCGGTCGTTGTAGCAGAGAACATCTTCCGGCTCCATCGTGCGGGATTGTCACGTCGTCAAGCCTGCATCAAGGGCGCCGGTGAGATCGCCCTGGCGATCATCATGGCCACTCTGACGACCATCATCGTGTTTCTTCCGGTATCGCTGGTCGAGGGCAAGGCTCAGTTTTTTCTGCTGCGTCTGTCCATACCGATCTCGATCTCGCTTTTGGGCTCACTTCTGGTCGCTTTGATATTTATCCCACTGTTCGTCTATTTGACCCTTCCACATAAGGGGTCAAACGGTGGCGACGAGAAATCTCACCCGTTTTTCGACTGGCTCAAGAAGGCGTACGACCTGACTTTTGGCAAGCTCAACCAGGCCTACACCCGGATGTTGGCCTTCTTCTTGAGCCACCGTCTCGACCTGGTGCTGATACTCGCTGCGATATTCGCTGTGACTTCGGTTTTTGTTTTCAAGCAGGTGAAGTTTGTCGAAGCCCAGGAAGAGGAGCGAGGTGGTTTCGAGATCAACGTGACTTTGCCCCAAAACACGACCCTGGAGGAAGCCGAGGAGTTCTTTCTTATCGGAGAAAAGATCATCGAGGAGCGCGCCGAAGAACTCGACCTGGATGGTTGGTTTATTCAGCATCGAAGTACCTATGGATCGCTCCAGGGTTGGTTCAAACGACCTCGAACCAACAAGGTAACGCCGCGCAAGGCCAATAAGATCGTCATGGATGCGATTCCAGAAAAGGCTGGTGTGCGACTGTTTACCGAGATGGATCAGCAAGGCGATGATGACAAGAATCTGTCACTCCACACCTTTGTTCTTCAGGGTGATGAGTCGGATGAGCTCGAACAGGCTGCCGAGAACCTGGAGCCGCTGTTTCTCTCCGTCGATGGCGTGATCGGGATGAAGAAGGTTGCAGAAGATTCTCCGAGTGAGATGGCCCTGGTTTTGGATCGCGATCGGATTCAGAGCCAGAACATCAACCCAATGGTCGTCGCAACCGTCGTGGGCTATGCGCTGCGGGGTCAGAACCTGCCCCGATATCACCGAGATGGCAAGGAGATCCCAGTCGTGGTGCGATTCAAAGAGGAAGACCGAGACAGCCTCGACGAGCTCAATGACTTCTGGATTCCTACCAACGACGATGACTTGGTCAAGCTGTCGTCGTTGGCCGAGCCGCGCTACCTCGCCTCGGCCCAGCGAATCTTTCGCAACGACAAACGAACCTCGAGAGAGATCACCCTCGAGCTAGAAGAGGGTCGTGAAGAAGAGACGAGAGCT
The DNA here is from genome assembly GCA_964195975.1 of uncultured Polyangiaceae bacterium. Classification (GTDB taxonomy): domain Bacteria; phylum Acidobacteriota; class Thermoanaerobaculia; order Multivoradales; family JAHEKO01; genus CAXMQZ01. The sequence continues at coordinate 35,830 of CAXMQZ010000126.1, forward strand.
CGGCTTATCGGTCTGTCGAAGCGAATCGAGCTACCCGAAGGGATTTCCTTCAGCCAAGGAGACAGGAAAGCCGGTCTAAGCGAGGACCTACAAGCGATGTTGTTCGCTGGCCTGGTCTCGATCGTGTTCATTTATCTACTCATGGGGTTCTTGTTCGAGAGTTTTATCCTGCCGTTGTCGATCATTTTGACGATCCCTCTCGCAAGCCTGGGAGTCTATTGGAGCCACTTCCTGGCCGGCCTCGACATCGACTTCTTGGGAGCCGTCGGTCTCATCTTGCTGGTCGGTGTCGTGGTCAACAACGGCATCGTTTTGATCGACTATGTCACCAGACTCCGGCACGAAGGACACTCACGCACTGAAGCACTGATGCTGGCGGCAGACCGCCGTTTCCGACCGATCATGATGACCGCCATGACGACGATCGGTGGGATGATTCCGCTGACGCTCCGGGGCGCTTCGAGCATCGGATTGAGCTACAAGAGCTTCGGTCTTACTCTGATCGGTGGTTTGACAACTGCGACGCTGCTGACCCTGCTGGTCATTCCGGTCTTCTACACGCTATTCGACGACGCGAGGTCGTCTGTCACCTGTATCGTGCGAAGCGGTCTGCGAAAGACAAAGGTCTCCAAGCCCGCCGAAGAGTCCCCGTAGTTCGGCTCATGCGTCGACCCTGATCTGCTTTATTAATGCCGCCGGATCGTCTATAACTGTGCGCCGTCATGTTGGACACGGTCACAGAACCTGCCGCATCTCTACGCCAGCTTATCGATCAAGGCTCACCAAGCCCCGATGAGATCGATCGGTTCATAGAAGACAACACCTTTCCCCTTCAAGACGGAACGGCCTCCACATTTGTCTACCGTGGCGAAGCCGATCGGGTCGAGCTGCACCATTGGGTCCATGGGGCTCCGGGATCACAGCCCTTTGTCAGAATCAAGGGTTCCGACCTGTGGTACCTCACGCTCGATCTGCCCGAGTTTTCGAGGATCGAATACAAGCTGGAAGTGAACCTGTACGGCCGGAGTCGACTGATTCGCGACCCTCTCAACCCCCTCGAGGCCCATGATCCTTTTGGTGCCAATTCCGTTTGTCATGGACCGGGCTACGAGACACCGGATTGGACCCTGGATCAACCCGGAGTGCCGCGCGGAGACACCGAAATCCTCGAAGTCCAGAGTGACGCTTTTGGGGAGACAAGACTCGTCGACGTCTATCGCCCAGCCAGCCTCGATCCTGCGGGTACTCACCCTCTGCTCATTGTTCATGACGGCAATGATTTTGTACGCTACTCGAGCCTCCTGACAGTGCTCGACAACCTGATTCACCGCCGACAAATCGCGCCTCTTGTTGCGGCATTGACCAACTCGTCGCGACGATTGGAGGAGTATGCGGGAGACCCCAGACAGGCTCGATTTCTGACCGATGAGTTGGTGCCGCAGCTATCCCGCCAGTACCCGATCAGTGAATCTGCAGACTCGCGAGGTCTACTGGGAGCCAGCTTCGGAGCCGTAGCGTCCCTACATACCGCTTGGCTCTATCCTGGTTTTTTCGGGCGACTCCTTCTTCAGTCAGGGTCGTTCGCCTTCGCGAAAAGAGACGCTTCTGCCCACAATCGCGAGCTCGAACCGGTGGTCGCATTCCAACGCCTCTTTCGAACGAGTCCTAGACGACCCAGCGACCGCGTCTATGTCAGCTGCGGTCTTTATGAATCTCTGATAACCGAGAATCGTGCGCTAGTGCCGGTGCTTCGAGAAACAGGGATGGAGGTTCTCTACACAGAGTCTCGTGACGGTCACAACTGGGAGAATTGGCGTGATCGTTTGCAAGAGGGCCTGTCCTACCTCTTCCCAGGTCCGGCATCCGACTCCACGAACCGAACCGGTCGCCTATACTCAGACGGCTAGGAAACGCAGCAAATTGGCAGTCATAAAACGAAAAATCGGTCTCTCGTTGGGTGCGGATATCTGTTGGCCGATTTGCTTCGAGCAGGTCATTCGCAATCTGGATCTCAAAGTCCAAAGTGGCAACGACGAAATCCAGGTCGAGGTCGAGCGCCTGACGATCGAACCCTTCAACCTGAGGCAGTCCTGTCGCTACGACGTTGTCGTTGACCGTTTGACTCACTGGTATCACCTGAGCCGGGAGTGGATCAAAAAGGCGGTCATCATGGATGGCCTCTATGTATTCAACAATCCATGGACGCTCCAATCCATGGAAAAGCACACGTCGTACTGCGCCATGATGAGGCTGGGTCTTCCCGTTCCCGACACCTGGATGGTTCCACCCAAAGAGTACGAGCCCTTTGGTGATCTCGAGCCGACGCTTCAGCAGTACGCCAGAATGTTCGACCTCGGTGAAGTCGGCGAGGAGCTCGGTTTCCCCATGTTCATGAAGCCCTACGACGGTGGCGCGTGGGTCGGCGTCAGCAAGATCGACTCGAATGATCAACTGAGAGCAGCCTATGAGCAAAGTGGCAGCCGGGTGATGCATCTGCAGCGGGCGATCGACCCGCACGATCTATTTGTTCGCTGTCTCGGCGTCGGGCCCCAGGTAAACATGATCTCCTACGATCCCTCGGCTCCGCTGCATGAGCGCTATCAGGTCGGCTTCGAGGTGGTCGATGGGGAGGAATGGTCGCTGCTTGAAGACATGGCACTGACGATCAACGGCTTTTTCGGCTGGGATTTCAACTCGTGTGAAGCCTTGCGACAAGACGGGGTCTTTTATCCGATCGATTTCGCCAACGCCTGCCCCGATTCGCAGGTGACTTCTCTTCATTTTCATTTCCCGTGGCTGATTACCGCGAAAGTCCGCTGGGCTCTGTTTTGTGCCGTTACCGACCGCAAGATGCCCATGACTCTCGACTGGGACGCCTATTTCGAGATAGCCGATCGTGATCTCCCCTACCGAGAGCGGCTGCGCGAGTACGCATCCATTTCTCGCCAGCGATTCGAGAGCGACAAATTCGACAGGTTCTGCGCCGACCACCTATCAAATCTGGACGAGGTAGTTTGGGAGTTCTTTGGCACCGAGCAGGCCAAAGAGGCGGTTCGACTCAAAGTGGAGGCCCTGTTCCCTGGTCATGAAGTGGATGAGTACACCGAACATTTCTGGGGACTCATTCAGTTTTGGCGCAAGACTGAAGCCGACAGGTTGGAAAAGTCGGAATCGATCACCGGAGAATAGGTGTGAAGGACGGTTCGAGTTGGTACTCCGAGCGGCTGCAGCAGCAAATGCGAGTCGTACGCTGGGGACACTACGGCACCCCAGTCCTACTTTTCCCCACGGCTGGCGGTGATGCAGAGGAGTGCGAGCGCTTTGAAATGATCGAGGCGCTTGAACCCTTGATCACCGAAGGCAAAATCAAGGTCTACTCCGTCGACAGCATCGCAGGGGCTGCCTGGGTCTCGGACCATCATGGCCCTCTGCACTGTGCCTGGCTACAAAACCAGTTCGACGCCGCGATCTACCATGAGGTGGTTCCCTCTATCCGAATGGACTGCCAAGATCCACGAATCGAGATCGTCGCCGCCGGAGCCTCGGTGGGCGCTTTCAACTCGGTCGCTTCGGTCTGCCGCCATCCCGATGTCTTTTCAGGCGCAATCGCCATGAGCGGCACCTATGATCTGACCGAGTGGCTCCATGGCGAGTGGAGCGACGACTTCTATTACTCTTCCCCGATTCACTATCTGCCAGGTCTTGAAGAGGGCGAACAGCTGCACCGCCTGCGCCAGCGGTTCATCTTTCTTCCGACAGGAGAAGGCCGGTGGGAGGACCCTCAGCAGTCGTGGCGAATGGCCGAAGTTCTCGGTTCGAAAGGCATCCCCAATCGAGTCGAGTCATGGGGTCCGGAATGGGATCATGACTGGCCGACCTGGCGAGTCATGCTGCCCAAGTATCTTGCCGAGCTAGCCTAGGAGCCCCAAGGCAAGTACTTGGCTCAACGCATCGAGACTCAGCCGAGCGCCACTCAAGATCAAAACCACAGTCTTGCCTTCGAAGCGCTGCCTGGACTTCAGAAGAGCCGCGACCGAAAGGGCCGCAGCTCCTTCGATCAGCAGGTGGTGTTTGGTCAATATCTCGGCGATAGCGTGCACGATCTCGTCTTCCTCGACCAGAATAAAGTCATCGATCACCTCTTGACAGATCGGAAAGGTCAGCGAGTCGACTTCGATGCCTCCAGCGGTTCCGTCGGCCAGGGTGGGCTGCGAGGCCAGGTCGAGGATCTTGCCAGCCTCGAGGGACTCGTACATCACTTTGGAATTGACCGGTTGGCAACCGACAATCTCGATCGAGCTGTCGGCTGCTTTCAGATAGCCAGCGACACCGGCGGCAAGACCACCACCACCGACCGGGATGAGCACGGTATCGATCCGCTCGAGCTGGCCTTCGAGCTCCAGACCGATCGTTCCCTGTCCTCCGATAATTTTTTCGTCGTTGTAGGGCGACACAAAGACTCGACCCGAGTCCTCGGCTACTTGGCGGGCAAAAACCTCGGTTTCGATGCCATCCTTGCCAAAAAACTTCAGCTCAGCGCCATACCGCTCGAGCGCTCCAATCTTGGCTTTGGACGCCGTCTCGGGTAGATAGATGACACCCGGCCAGCCGAATCTGCGCAGCAGATAGGCGACCGCAGAACCGTGGTTGCCGGAGGAGGCGGTAACGACACCCTTGGAGCGCTCCTCTTCGCTCAGCGATAGCATCCTGTTCGCCGCACCCCTGAGCTTGAAAGAACTCGTGGCCTGTAAGTTCTCGAGCTTTAGATAGACTTCGCAGCCCGCCCGATCACCGAGCCAGATCGACTCCTCAACCGGTGTGCGACGAATGTGCTCACGGATCCGCCCTTCCGCCTCCAGGACCTCTGTACGCACATCGATCACTTCTGTGCCCAGGCTCGAGTTGTGCTTCGAGGGAATCGACGGGCTTGTTCTTCGGATATGGTCAACTGAAGCTGCTGCTCCTGAGCGGACTCTGTTCGTTTTCGATAGGCAAATTGTATACGGTCACTCACGAGGTCTACCCCCGTGCTTGCGTTCTCGGCGCGGTTACGCTATCTTCGCCAACTTGGACATGATCTCGCACAACGGTTTCGCTGGGCGTATGTCCGCACCTCCCAAGAGGCAATTCCCAATCAGCTAGAACTTCTTATCAGTCAGTATCTGCTTCCCGACTGTTATTCTCGGCAGGGAGGCCTGATTGCCGCGAGAATCGCGGTCCTTTCTTTTCCACGTGTCCGGCGGGTAGAGATTTGTACAACCCCGGACCAGGAAAAACATGAAAGAACACGCACAGGCGCGCCGCGCGCGCGCCCAAGATTCCACACCGCAGTCGCAACCCCAGCTACCGCAGGGCGTCTTTGGATGCTTGATTCCAGAGCTTCAGCGGGCCGTAGCCGCCGAGGGATACATCACCCCCACACCTATCCAGGAGCAGTGCATTTCGCACCTGCTGAATGGACGCGACCTGCTGGGCACCGCCCAGACCGGCACCGGCAAGACTGCGGCATTTATCCTGCCGCTCCTGCAGCGGCTTTCCAAGGACTCCCGACGGCCCCGGAGAGGAGTCCCCAGGGCCCTCATTCTCGCGCCCACCCGCGAGCTCGCAGCGCAGATCGGCGAGAGCATCCGTACCTATGGACGCTTTCTACACATCAGGCATACGGTTGTTTTCGGCGGGGTCGGCCAGTTCCCGCAGGTAAACGCCCTGAACCGCGGAGTCGATATCCTCGTGGCCACCCCCGGCCGCCTACTTGATTTGATGCAGCAGGGATACATCCACCTCGATGGGGTGGAGGTCTTTATTCTCGATGAGGTGGATCGGATGCTCGATATGGGCTTCCTTCCAGACATCAAGAGGGTGCTGGCCGCGATTCCGGCCGAGCGACAGACCCTGTTCTTCTCGGCCACTATGGCCCCAAAAATCGAACAGCTGGCCCACACCATGGTCCGCAACCCGGTGCGGGTAACCATCGCACCCGACAAACTCGCGGTGGAGCTCATCGCTCAGAAGGTGCTCTTCGTGGGCAAAAAGAACAAGGATGCCCTGTTGATCTCCCTGATGCGCGACCCCCAGGTCAACAAGGCTCTCATCTTCACCCAGATGAAGCACGTAGCCAATCGGGTAGTGGATAAGCTGGGCGCCGCGGGCATTCACGGCGTCGCCATACACGGCAACAAGAGCCAGACTGCGCGAACCAAGGCGCTGGCAGGCTTCAAGCAGGGCCGTGTCCGGGTCTTGGTCGCCACCGATGTGGCGGCACGAGGGTTGGATGTAGACGACATCACCCACGTGATCAACTACGATCTTCCCGTCGAGGCCGAGACCTACGTGCACCGGATCGGGCGAACCGCCCGGGCAGGAGCGAACGGCGACGCCATATCACTCTGCAGCGCCGAGGACCGAGCCTATCTGCGGGATATCGAACGCCTGCTAGGCAAGTCGGTACCCGTCGAGATGGATCACGCCTATCATTGCAACGAGGCCTTCCGGTCTAGCCAGCCCGCTCCAAAGAAGTTCGGTCACGGCAATGGTGGCAAACGGCGGAGCGGACGCCCCCAGGGCAACTTTCCCCGCGCTCGCAGCAGAAGTCGCAATCGCGGCGGGCGCTGAGGCACTGGCAAGGTCGGCGACCGGATCCAATCCGGGCCGCCTGGTCTCAGCTTGCCCCGATCTGGTAGACCTTCTCTGGTTCCAAGGCCACTTCTTTCTGCTCGAGCTCCGCGTCATCTAGTTTGGTCAGATCGGCCGCCGCGCTTTTCATCTCCTGATGTTCGACGGCTCGGGAGACGACCTCGGCGCGGGTCGCGCCCGAGCTCTTGCCGAGAAACGGCTTGACAAGGAGATGAACCACGTCGCGGGTTGGCATGTGGCGCATGAAACGACCGATCATTCGCAGGGACTGCACCGGGTAGCGCGCCAGTTTGTACCAGAGTAGGCGTTGCAATTCCTCCGATCGAATCCGGTGGATCTCCTCGCCGGGTAGTACCGTGGGATCGATCTCGGAGCACTTGTAGTACTTGTACCAGTCCTTGGAATCGTCCACCAAACCGCGCTCCAGGTACTCTCCCCACAACGGTGTACCTCGGTAGACGCAGAGCCGATTGAAGCCAAAGCTGTCGATGCGCAATTTGCTGGCAAAGCGGAATGTCTCCCGCATGTCGTCCTCGGTCTCATCGGGACTGCCCACGACAAAAAACCCGTGCACGATCTCGATTCCGGCCTTCTTTGCTTGATTGACGGCAGTGGCGATCTCCGCGAGAGTCTGTTTTTTCTTCAGGCGGTCGAGAACCTTTTGGCTCCCACTTTCGATTCCAAACATCAGCGAACGACAACGAGCCTTCGCCATCTTGGGCAGCATGTCCAGAGAGGGACCCGGATCGACTCGACCCTCACAACCCCATTGGATCTGAATGTCGTTTTCGATCAGGCTGTCGCAGATATCCTCGATGCGTTTGGGTTGCAGAAGGAAGTGATCGTCTACGAAGTAGACCGCACCGTAGCCAAGCTCCTGGAGGTGTCGAAACTCTCCCAGGACGTGCTCGGCGCTGCGGGAACGCCACTTCCCTTCGCTAAATGCCGGAATATCGCAAAAGACACAGGGCCACGGGCATCCGCGCGAGGTCTGCATCGTCGTGTACCGGTCCATGGAGAGCACGGCGGGGACATCCAGGGGCATCGACTCGATGAAATCGAGAGGGAGGCTCTCGCGATCGGGATAGGGCCACTGATCGAGATCGTGATCGATCGGCCGCGGCGGATTGCTAATCACCGTGCCGTTTTTGTCGGACCAGGTCAAACCGGTGACATTCTCGGGGCAATCGAGGTTTTCGAGCAGGTCGAGGATCAGCTGCTCACCGTCTCCCCGGCCAACGAAATCGACCTCGGGGCACTGTTTCTTGACGCGCTCGGCGTTGAGAGTGGCAAAAACCCCTCCAAAAGCCAGTGGGATTTCGGGGGATTCGCGTCGAAGAAGACGTGCCAGAACTTTGGCGTAGGGATAGGAAGTAGTGGACAGGAAGCTCAGCCCTACGAGGTCGGGCTGGATCCGTCGGATCTCCTCGACGATGTGCTCGTCCGGCGTATCGGGATTCGCTTGGTCGAACATGGTGCACTCGTGCCCTTCCCGCTTGAGCACTGCTGACAGCGTCATGATGCCGATAGGTGGAAAGCCGATGATCTGGGGTAGGTCTCGGATGGACCGCTTGTCGGCTTGGAAGGCGTAGAACTGGGGGTCACGGATGTATATTAGAACGACGTGCACAAGACCTCCTCGGGTGGGTGGACGATCGTAGTCTATACGAGCACTTCACTCAGCTCCAGGTCGGAGTAGAGCCAACCTTGATCTGGAATCAGGATATCCTAGTGGGCCGATGGAATTGTTCATGTCACACCTTCCGCCCAGCAAGAGACTGCCGGCTCTGGTAGCGGTGATTTCCGTGATCTTGCTGGCCTCGGGTTGCTCCCGCGAGCATCCGAAGCCGACCGGGCCCAACATCATTCTTGTCTCGATCGACAGCCTGCGGGCCGCCAATCTGGGTGCTTATGGATACGAGCGGGACACCACGCCCTTTATCGACTCGCTTGCCAATCGGGGCGTTCGCTTCGAGAACACCATCTCGACCACCTCCTGGACGCTACCAGCCCACGCAGCACTGTTTACAGGCCTGTACGACTCGACCCACGGTGTTGTGGACAATGGTAGGAAGTTGGCAGAGCGATTCGTGACGCTGGCGGAGCTGCTCCAAGGTCTGGGCTACGAGACAGCTGGCTTTTTTGGCGGGCCCTATCTACACCCCGTTTTTGGTCTTGACCAGGGTTTCGACCTCTACCAGAGCTGTATGACCACGACGGAAGACGATGTCTCGGGAAAGCAGATCGAGCGCCAGGCGCGAATGGCCGATGCACCGAGCCACGACGATGTAACTGGGCCGCGGACGGTGAGCGAGGTCGAAAAGTGGATCGCGGCGGGCGTCGAACAGCCCTACTTCCTCTTCCTGCACCTCTGGGACGTGCATTACGACTACATCCCGCCCCAGGAGCATCTCGACCTCTTCGACCCTGATTACACCGGTGACCTTACCGGCGAAGACTTTTCCCAGAACAATGCCGTCAACCCCAAGATGGATCCCCGAGATCTGGAGCATCTGATCGCCCGATACGATGCCGAAATACGTTTTACCGACACCATTCTGAGTCAAATTATCGATGCTTTGGAGGCCGCGTCGATGATGGAGAGGACCCTGGTGGTGGTCACAGCCGACCATGGTGAGGAGTTTTTCGAGCATCAGGGCAAGGGGCACCAGCGCACCTTGTTCGATGAGGTCATCCGAGTACCCTTGATATTCTATTGGCCAGGCAAACTAGTTCCTGGTCAGGTGATCACAGATCAGGTGCGGTTGATCGACCTTCTTCCCACCCTGGTACGGATCGCCGGCTACGAGGGCCCGCTCGAGATCCAGGGTCGCGACCTACGCCCACTGCTCGCCGGGGGCGAGATGGCACAGATCCCAGCCCTGTCGGAGCTGCTCGTCGATGGTGGTTCCATGCGAGCGCTGCGCACCAATGAGGCTAAGGTCATTCGTTGGTCAAATCGATCGATACCCATTCTGTTTCGGCTAGGTGAGGACCCTGTCGAGATCTGGGCGACCGGTCTTACCGATGAAGCCTTATCGGACCTGACGCCCGAGGAGCGCTTCCTCGTGACCGAGCTGTTGCGGGCAGAATCAGAAGGCCTTCCGATCGACCAAGAAGGGGACGGCGCTCTAGAGCTGGACCCGGAAATCCGAAAGCGTCTGGAAAGTCTGGGGTACCTCGATGACTAGTTTCCACCAGTCGGTTTCGGCCATCATGGCGAGCGTTTCGACGAGTCAGTGAGTCTCAGGATCATGGTCCAACTCATGAACGTAGGGTCGGCGGGGCCCTCGACTCCGACAAGCTCTACGCGCAGGTAATTGTCCTGGACCCAGTTGGCCAGTCGCTCACCGTACCCTCGGCCCAGATAGTCGTAGCCGTATTCGGTGGCGCCGCGCCCGGTCATGACGATCCAGTCGGGTGGTCTCGCGTCGAAAGACTCGACGATGGCGTCCTCGCCGAACATCACCAACTCCGGAGGCATGAAGTTGAAGTACGGCGTCGGACTCTCTCGTCGCAGGAGGTAGTTGAGCATGACCCCTTCCGGAAGCACGGCCATGGTTTCCCCAGGTAGCAGGAGCTTCTCGAGGCGAGAGAGGGTTTCGGAGACGACTTCGCCGGATGCATCGGCAAGAAACGAGTCCCCGCCCGAACCCACCGGTTGGTTCTTGGCGGCATAGTTTCTCGCCGTCAGGCTCAGGTGAAAAGTGGCTACCACGAGAAAGAAGCCGACCCCTGCCGCCCTGAAAGTGTTGCCGTGCCCACCACGGCGATCGATCCAGCGTGGGATCACGTGCAGTAGCAAAATGATCAAGATCATCGTGGCCGGTGCGGCCAACACGAATCCGTAGTGGGACAGGCGGACCCTAAACAAGATCTTCAGAAGCATCCCAAAGCTGAAAAGAGTGGCGAGCAGAGGGAGCATCGTCTGTCGAGACGATGGACCGTCCACAGGCTTGCCAGCGAAGTGTTGGCGGACCAGCGCAATGGCCAGAACGCCGAGAAAGACCGGTAGCGGGCGGGTTACATCGAGTACCGAAAGTCTCGACAAGATCAAGATAGTGAGCACCACCGTCACGAGGCCTGAAACCGCCGGCAACCAGGATCGGCTGCGGCCTTCACTGGTGGACCGACGAGCAAACCAAAAGGCCGGTACAAAGATCAGCAGGTAGGCGAGCAGCCAAACTAGGATCTGCACCAGACTATCCAGCGGATCTAGCAATCCCATCCCGCCGCGGTAGAAGTCGAGTCCTTGAAGCTTGCTCGAAAAGGCGTAGCGCCAGGAGCCCAGCACGCCCCGGATTGCCGATGAAGCGGAAGACGATGGCAGAAGGAGTAGAAACGCAACCAGCGACGGCAAAGCCATCGCTGCGATCATCAGACCGATCCGCCTGACCCGAGTACCGGGTGAGAGTTGCTGCTGACGGCCCGACAGCCAAAGTCCGAGAACAACCAGCGGCGCAATCGCCACGAAGAGCTCGCTTTTGGTAAGGAAAACCAGTCCCGTGGCAAGCCCGATGCCGATAATCGACCAGTGGGTCGGCCGCCTGATGTGCTGGAAAAGCAGTGCCAACGCCACCAGCGCCAGCAGGAACCCATGAGTGATCTCGTGCGAGTAGGGGGCGATGAAATTGTAGGTGCCCGAACCGGTCGGATCGGCCAGTGCGAAGCAGATCAGGAAAACCGCCGATCCGATGACGGCCGTCGCTATATCACTGAATCTGGCGATCAACACAACCAGCAGGGCCGTGACTGCGACCAGGACAAGGATGTTCATCCAGACCAGGGTCTGCAGACCGACCCCCACCAACGAGAATCCAACAGCGTTCACAAAGGGCGAAAGAGGCCCGTTGAAGTAGGAAAGATCCCTGTAGAGGGCTTTTCCCTCGAGCATCTGCCAGGGCACGTAGAGCTCGCGACCAAAGTCCACCACCGGGTGGAGCCATTTGCCCCAACTCCACTTCAAGAGGAATCCACCAACGATCAGGCTGGTCAGGGCGGGAAGCAACCACCTGGGCCCGGTGGAGCTCACAAGATCTGTTTTTCGGTTGGAGAGCATCACAGCCGGGGTAGAGGATATCGAAGTGTTTCGCACTCAGATGAGAGCGATCTCCGTTATGGGTCGTCCCTCGACAATACGCTCGGGGCCCAAGATGGAGAGATCGAGCACAGGTTCGATGCCGGTGACAATCTCCGAGATATAACGGCCGACCGCCGGAGCCTGTTGGAGACCATGACCGGAGAAACCATTCGCCAGATAAAGTCCATCCAGCTCAGGCCAGTGTCCCAGAATGGCATTGCCATCTACGGTGTTGACAGCGTAGAGACCGCTCCAACCATGAGCTAGCCTTAGACGGTCAAAGGCTGGGACAACGTTGGTGAGCTCAGGCCAGAGGAACTCGTTGAAGCGGTCCTCACTCCAGGAGAACTCATGGCCGACCGGGTCACTCGCCATGGACTTTCCCACAAGGATGCGGTCATCGCCTTCGCTGCGAAGATAGAGTCCGGAAGGGAAGCTGATCAGCGGTAGAGGCGAGGTCGGCTTGACTTGTGTTTCTACGAGGAACGCTTGTCTTTGCACCGGATCGACGGGGATCGAAACGCCAGCGGTCTCCAACAGCCGAGAGGCCCAGGCTCCCGCACAGCAGATCACCGAGCCGGCAGCCAAGTGGGCACCCGACGCGAGTCGAGCTCCGGTAACACGTCGGTCGACCCGGTCCAGCCCGATGACCTCGTCCGTCAGGTACACAGCGCCAAGCGAGTCTGCCTTGTTGCGGTAGCTCATCAGGAAGGAATACCCATCCAAGTACCCATCCTCGGGCCCAAAAGTAGCTCCGGAGAATGCGCCAATCTCGAGCAGGGGGAACCGTCTTCCCAACTCGGCGGCATCGATCCATTCGACGTCACAGCCCAACTTCTTCTGCCGCATCAAGGCAACTCTCGCTGAGTGACGGCTCTGCTCGTCTACGACAAACAAATTGCCCTGAGGATGGAAGCCGAGATCGGGGGCAATACCATCGACTGCCATCTCTTCGCCAAAGGTCGATAGGATTTCCAGGGTGTGTTGGGAGATCTGGATATTACGCTCGAGGTTGAATTGAACCCTGACGTTCCCGACAGATAGAGCACTCGAAGCCTGTCGATAGGTCGGATCCCTTTCGACCACCGCCACCGTGAGCTCCGGGTCGGCCCGGCGGAGATGGTAGGCACACGACGACCCGATCACGCCACCACCGACGATAATCACATCGAATGACCGCTCGCTATTCAAGGCTCGAGCTCCGACTGTTCCAAACTAGCCACGACTGGTGAGACTACTCCGCTTCGAATCCGGCCGCCGCGTGGGAGCCGTCACAATAGGGTCTATTTCGAGAGGCGCCACAACGACACAGCGCGCCCTTGACCCCACTTTGGGCGTCGGTACCGTCGGCGGATCGAATCTCGATCGGGCCCTTGACCAGCAGGGGACCGTTTGGCGCGCTCGAGAGCTCGAGCCGTGCACCTGGGTCATCTCCTTCTCCCGGTGCCAGCATCGCCGTACCGAGAGAGCCATCGTCCGTGAATCCGGCCTCGATATGGCCGTTGTCACAATACGGTTTGTTCTTGGAATCGCCACATCGACAGAGAGCAACACGATTCTCACTCCCCAGGGCTCCGTTTGGGAACTTGAAAACGATCTTACCTTCGACATAGACCGGTCCGTCCACGACCAGCCGGGCAACGTTGGAGCTGGGAATCGGCTCTGCGTCTCCGCCATCCGTCCGCTCGTAGTGCAAGGCGCCGGTCGGACAATCCCAAACCACCCTCGCGACCTCATCTGCATCAACCTGATCAGGCTCGATCCAAGGCCTTCGATTTGGGTCGAATGCTTCGGGTGATCCGTGCACGCACTTCTCCGCATGAATACACCGTGCTCGATCCCAACGGACAATCACATCCGCCCCTTCGAACTCGTAGATCTTCTTCTTCGACATCAGTGACCCTCCATCTGCCTTGGGTAGGTCCTCAGGTAGATATTCACGCTGGTGCGCCTTTGTCTGCTCTCTTGCGACTCGACGGAAAGCATATCGATTCGTCGCATCACCTGCTTGGGCTCTTGATCGTATCCGGCTTGGTCGACGGAGACGGGTGAGATAGGGTCTCCTTCGACCACGGGATTCGCCGGGCAACAGACCCACCGGCGATCAATATGACCGGGAGAGACGAACAAATGTTTCGGATAGTCACAATTTTGATGATGCTGATCGGCCTCGGCCTGCCATCCGTATCGTTGGCAGAAGGCTTGACCGCGATCGAGAAACGAATAGTCGAACGGGTAGATAGCAAGGCCCACGAAGCGGAAATTTTTCTCGAGAGGGTGGTAAACATCAATAGTGGAACAATGAATCACTCGGGTGTCCGGGAGGTCGGCGCATTATACGACCGCGAGCTCTCTGAGATCGGATTTCAGACCCGTTGGATCGAGATGCCCAAAGAGATGGCGAGAGCCGGACACCTGTTCGCCGAAATTGACGGTTCTGAGGGAGATCGCGTCCTGCTGATCGGTCACCTCGACACCGTGTTCGAGCCCGATAGCCCCTTTCAGACGTTCACTCGAAAGGGTGACCTTGCCTACGGCCCCGGCACTGAGGACATGAAAGGCGGCAATACGGTCATCCTCTTTGCCCTCGAGGCGCTGCACGAGGTAGGCGCACTGCAAGGAAGCCGCATCATCGTGGCTCTTACCGGAGACGAGGAGATGCCAGGCTCACCCCTGGAAATCGCTCGCAAAGACCTGCTCGAAGCCGGTCGGCGAGCCGACTTTGCACTTGGATTCGAGGCTGGCGTAAGAGACATCCACACCGCCACCGTGGCCAGGCGAGGCTCGAGCAGCTGGTCTCTTCGTGTCACCGGGACACCCGCTCACTCGTCCCAGGTTTTCGAAGATTCGATCGGTGCCGGAGCCATTTATGAAGCGAGTAGAATTCTCGACGCTTTCTACTCTCAAATCAGGGGTGAGAAGTATCTGACGTTTAATCCCGGGGTGATTTTGGGAGGAACAACAGTCGACTACGACCCCGAGGAACACCGGGGCTCTGCGTTTGGCAAATCGAATGTCATTGCCGAGACCGCTGTGATCGACGGAGACCTGAGGTTCATCTCCGAAGATCAGAAAGAGCGTGCTCGTGAGCGGATGCGCGCCATCGTGGCCCAATCGGCCCCTGGTGCCAGCGCCGAGATCACCTTCCGCGACGGGTACCCCGCCATGTCACCCACCGCTGGAAATGAGAAGCTACTAGGCAGGTTTCAATCGGTCAGCCTCGACCTCGGTTTCGGATCGCTCGAACCACTCGATCCGAGCCAGCGAGGCGCCGCCGACATCTCTTTCGTAGCCGCAGACGTCCAAGGATCCCTCGCTGGTCTAGGGCCTGTGGGGTGGTACGGTCACACGGTCGAAGAGCGCATCGATATCGCCACCATGTCGGTGGTCACAAAGAAGGCGGCAATCTTGATCCACCGCCTCACACATCAATTGGACTAGGGTTAGTTCGATGGACAGTCAAGGAATCATTCAGTCGATATTCGGAGTCCCCCGCGCCCTCATCGGCATGGTGCATCTCGGTGCGTTGCCGGGAACGCCTTCCAATACGGATCGATTGTCCGAGATCTGCCGAGCAGCGGTTGCCGAAGCTAAACAGCTTCGAGAGACCGGTTTCAACGCAATCATGTTGGAAAACATGCACGATCGTCCCTATCTCAAACGGCAAGTCGGACCTGAGATCGTAGCCAGCATGGCGGTGGTCGGACAGGCGATTCAGGCAGAAAGCGGTCTACCCACGGGTATCCAGGTCCTCGGCGGAGCCAATCACGAGGCACTGGCCGTCGCACAAGCTTGCGGCGGAAGCTTCATCCGAGCTGAGGCTTTTGTCTTTGCTCACGCCGCCGACGAAGGGTTGATGGAAGCCGACGCCGGAGACCTTCTCCGGTATCGCAAAGCCATCGGGGCAGACGACATCAAGATCTTCACCGACATCAAAAAGAAACATGCATCCCACGCCTTGACCGCGGATGTCGATCTTGCCGAGACCGCTCGAGCCGCGGAATTCTTTCTGGCCGACGGAGTAGTAGTCACCGGGACCGCCACTGGCAGAAGCGCCAACCCGAAGGAGGTCGAGATCATTCGACAGGCCGTCACCATTCCGACTTTGGTTGGCTCGGGTCTAAACCCCGAGAATCTCGCTCAATTTGCCAGAGCCGATGGGTTTATCGTCGGCTCCTCGTTCAAGCAAGATGGTCTCTGGTCGAACTCGCAAGACACCGCTCGCATGGAGACCCTGGTCAAGGCCTTCGAGGCCCTCGAGCCCCTGCAAGTCGAAACCCGCAAGGCTCATTCCGCAGAATGACTCCCGATCTGGTTGTGTTAGGCAATCTCGCGGTCGACGACATCGTCTATCCCGACGGCGAGAGTCGCATGGGACAGCCTGGCGGTGCGGCCATCTATGTCGCACTCGGGGCGAATCTTTGGGGACTGAATGTCGGCATGGTCTCGAGGGTTGGGAGCGACTACCCTTCCTCGATGCTCGAGGCGCTATCCCGGAAGGGAATCGACCTTGCGGGCATCCGGGAGCTCGGATCGTCTGGATTGCGTACCTGGCTGCTGTATGAAGGCGAGCTTCGAAGGGTTGTCCATAGGCTCGACAGCGCGACTCACGCCGAGGCCTCACCAACCGCTGACGAAATACCGACCGAGTGGACTCCCCGAGCACTTCATATCGCTCCTCTGCCAATCGGTCTTCAAGCCGAGCTGGTGGCAGAGTTCGTCGAGCAGGCGGACGTCATCGTGTCGGTCGACCCCTACGAGTTACTTTCGGAGAGGACGCTCGAGACCTGGACTGGAATCGGATCGCAGGTCGACTACTTCTTCCTCAGTGAGGACGAGATTGCCGACGGGCAGTGGCGTCGGGACCCCGGGCCTCTTGTCGCCAGGATCACGGCCGGTAGATTGAAAACCCTCTTCTACAAACAGGGGTCGATGGGAGGGACGGGTTTCGAGGCGACCACCGGGCGTAGATTCAAATGGAGCAGCTATGCCACAACCGTTGTCGACCAGACCGGTGCGGGTGACGCCTTTGCCGGTGGAACCCTGGCCGGGTTGCTACAAGGCGACGGTGTCCAGACCGCGGTACACCGAGGGGTTGTCAGCGCCAGTTTTGCACTGGAGTCCCAGGGTGCCGACGCTCTTCTGGAGGCAAGGCCTGAGATGGCAAATGAGCGTTTGAGAGGATGGTTCGGAGACCTATGAGACATCTCTCCATTTCTCCCGACATCGCTTCCGCTCTAGAGTCAGGCAAACCAGTGGTGGCGCTTGAAACCACTCTTGTCACGCATGGGTTCCCTCACCCAGAGGGTCTAGAGATCGCGCTGGAACTCGAACAGGCCATCCGCACTGAAGGTGCAACTCCGGCCACGATAGGGGTCCTTGACAGCAGCCTTAGAGTCGGCATCAGCGCCGATGAGCTCGAGACTCTGGCTCAGGCCCGATCGGTGCCAAAGCTCAATCCAAGCAACCTCGCCGCAGGAATTACGACAGTGGGTATCGGGTCGACCACCGTCGCGGCGACGATGGTCGCAGCTCACCTCACAGGAATTCACGTCTTCTCCACTGGAGGGATCGGGGGGGTGCACCGTAACGTCGCTGACACTGGTGACATTTCAGCCGACCTCATGGCACTCGGCCGCTTCCCGGTCGCTGTGGTTTGCGCCGGGGCCAAGGCGGTGCTCGATCTGCCCAAGACGGTAGAAGCTCTCGAGACTCACGGGGTTCCCATCTTCGGCGTAGGCACTGATCGATTCCCGGCGTTTTATCGGCGGGACAGCGGGGTTCCGATCGACCAGGGATTCAACGACATCTCGCATTTGGCGAAGGCCGTCAGCGCCCACTTCGAGCTCGACATCGGTTCGGGCGTGGTAGTTGCCAACCCGATCCCCTTCGAGGCCGAGATGCCTGAGGAACTTTACGAGACCAGTCTCGAGCGGTCGCTCGAAGACCTGGCTTCGAGTGGCGTTCGGGGTCGCGAGGTCACACCCTATCTTCTGGAAAGGCTCCGTTTGCTGACCAAGGGAGAGAGTGTTTTTTCCAACCGCGCTCTGCTTCTCCACAATGCCAAGATCGCAGCGAGACTGGCAGTCGCCCTCGAGTGAGGGATTCCGCCCGCTAACGAATCGGCACGCAAATGTTCGTGATGAGTCGGTCCTCTGGAGTCATCCCAGGGTCGGATATCCACTCTTCCCACAGATTGCCGTTCTTCTCCAGACCAAACAAAGCGATGTAGGCATCAATCTTCTCGATCGTATCTGAGATTTCATCATAGGAACCGACATGGATCACTCGTATAGCCCTGCCAGCGTAGGTGTCGCGAACAAAAACCTGGGGCTCCTGGGTCGGTTCAGCCACCGGAGCCGCGATTAGTGGAATTCCCGCTTCGAAGTGCCACTCCTCCTCGGTGGCGAGCCTGGTGATCGCAAGAGGAGGACCTGACTGATCCAGCTTGTACCTACCCATAAACGCTCTCACGTGGCTATAAGCCGTACCCAACGCTTCTGCGATGTCGTCTCGATCCCACGATGAATTGCCATCCGAGTAGGCCATCGGGACAGAGTCGACGATCACGATCTGTATATCCAACCCAGACCAGTCTGCGCCGGGCATGGATTCGGCAAGCTCTTTGAGATTGGCAAGGCCTTTGTCGTAGTCGGTGCCCACAATCCGATTGAACATAAGTCCGAAATATCGGCCCACTAGATCCCAACCAAACTCGGTGTCGAGACCCCAGGTGATCTCGGTGCCTGATTCGACCTCCACGAGCTTGAAATAGGCCTCGGCGGTTCCCTGCTGGCCGAGGTCGAGATGGGTGCGCACCGATTCGTAAGGCTCGCTAGCAACGATCTCCTGGCTTCCCGAGCCCACATCACGTTGCTCGCTCGACCAGATCATCTTGGCTCCAACCCCGTAATCAGGTCCTTCGTAGCTGATATCTGCGTTTGGATCGCGCTCGTACCAGGGCGACCAGCGATTGAAGCCTCGGAACCCGTTGACCAAGACAAAGACCGTGGCTTGGGGTGCTTCGATGACGGTGGAGCGTTCGACGTGCGCTGAGCTCGGAAGAAAGACTCCCACCACTCCAAAAACCACCAGCAGCACCAATAGAAGCTTGAGTATCGCCTTGAGAACCTTCATCGACCGGACCCTTCCTTTAAACGAGCGCAAACAATGAGGGGACATTCTACGCTTTCCGAATCCGACTTCTAATCAGAATCGAACATCTAACAGACAATTTCTTCGCTTTGCGGCTACACTCCCCTCCCGAGAGAAAACTACCGATGCCCCGCCTGACGACTGCAGCTCTCCTGTTTACAGCCATGATCTTCGGCGCTCAATCCAGCCCTGTGGGTGCGCAAACTGAAGACGACCCGGTCGAGGCTCGAGCTCAGGGTGGAAAGAAGAACCGCAAGGAGCAGAATCGACCGATCAAGTTGGGGACTTCGGGCGGAAGTCTGAAAGACCGAACCCTATTCGGTAACTCGATCGCCTGCTGCGGTGGCACTCTCGGTGGTCTTGTCGAGAAGAATGGCAATCTTCATATTCTCAGCAACAACCACGTGATCGCGCGCGCTAATAAGGCCAGAAGGGGGGAAGCAATTGCCCAACCGAGCTACCTCGATCAGACGCCCGCTTGCCAAGTACCAGATGACTCAGAGATCGTGGCGAATCTGACGACATTCAAGAGAATCAAATTCGGGGGCACGAAGATCAACAGAGTCGACGCCGCAATTGCGAAAATCGTCCCGGGAACGGTCAATCTGAGTGGAAGAATCCTCAACATCGGGATACCAGGAACGACTCCTGTAGACCCTGCCATCGGGATGGAAGTCAAGAAATCGGGGCGCACCAGCGGTTTGACCCGAGGTGTCATTTTCAATGTCGACGCAGTGGTCGACGTTACATTTGAACAGGGTTGCGGAACCGACGTAGAGAAAACCGCCAGATTTGTCGATCAAATCTTGATCAGTGGCTCAGGCAAGAAATTCAGCAAGAGTGGAGATTCAGGCTCCATGGTCTACCGCAACGTGGCCAACTGTCCCGCGCCGGTCGGTCTGCTCTTTGCCGGCAACGAGTCCTTCACCGCTGCCAATCCAATCAAGAAAGTTCAGAACCAACTCGGAAAGCGGCGTCCAAAAGGCGATGTCAACTTTGTAGGTTGCACCGCTTCGGCTGCGGCTACCTCTACGGATACGGCTACCTCTACGCAAGAGGAAGTAATGGCACAGGACGCAAGCGAAATTCTCATGGCGGATCCAGAGGTCAGATTTGCCTCGCGGGTGCTGGCCAGAAGGCGACACCAGCTGATGACACCCAGCAATGTTTTTGGTATCGGCGTCGGGCTCAGCAGCTCGGGTCCAGCGGAACCTGTCATTCATATCTTTGCCGACCGCGACAAACCCGAGAGTTGGTCCGAGCTGCCTTCCGAGATCGATGGCGTCCGCACCGAGATCGTCCCGACCGGACCCTTTCTTGCCTATTGCGACGGCAACGGCGCTCCGAGTAGCAACTAGTACTCCCGGCCGGAAATACCGGAACGTTTGCGGATGGCAGTTGTGAGTGAGGTCCAGGAGCGAGGAGGAGTCGATGTGGGACATCGGCGACGATGAGAGACGCCGAGATCGCTCACAAGAGCGATCCGCCCCTTGGGTGGCGGCGGGATGGCTCCTGCGGCGGCGTTGCGACGACTCAACGATGGCACCGCATCGCCTGCGTCGCCGCGCCTAGCCTCGGTGCCATCGCGCTCGCCACAAACGTCTCGGTATTTCCGGCCGGGAGTACTAGTACTGCTGGTCAGAAGATCTAATCTTTCTGCGGTTGGGTGTCGCTCCTCGACTCTTGGCCTCCCAGCCGTCCAGCCCGCCCAAGGGAGTCCCGAAGCAGAAATTCGATCTGCGCATTGACGCTGCGGAGCTCGTCGGCCGCCCACATCTCCAGGCGGCCATAGAGCTCGGGATCGAGACGCAGTAGAAAACGCTTCTTGTCAGCCAATCTATTCTCAGGTGTAGAGAGTGCCAGTGTTCAGAACCGGGGTGCTCGACTGCTCGCTAGTCAGCACTACCATCAGATTGTTGACCATTGCGGCCTTGCGCTCTTCGTCGAGCTCGACGATGCCCTGCTCGGAGAGCGCACGGAGGGCATGGTCGACCATTCCTACGGCCGCCTCGACGATCAATTTCCTTGCGGCAACAACAGCCTGAGCTTGTTGGCGTCGTAACATCGCCTGAGCGATTTCGGGCGCATAGGCCAGATGAGTCAGCCGTGCCTCCTCTACCTCGACGCCGGCTACTTGAAGCCTGGCCTGAAGCTCCTCGCGCAACTCATCGGCGATCTCCTCTTGATTGCCACGCAGCGAGACCTCACCTCCACTGGCATCCCGCGGATCGTAGGGGTGGCTCGTAGCCAATGATCGGACCGCGGTCTCGACTTGGACACCGACAAATTTCTCGTACTGATCGACGTCAAACAGCGACTTGGCACTATCAATCACTCTCCAAACGATTACCGCAGCGATCTCGATTGGGCTACCGCTCTCATCGTTGACTTTGATGGTCTCGCTGGTCAGGTTTCGCACTCGCAACGAAACTCGCCTCTTGATGGCGAACGGGTTGCCCCATCGAAATCCCTCGATCCGACAGGTGCCGATATAGCGGCCAAAAAAAATCAACACCTTTGCTTCGTTGGGCTGTACGGTAAAAAGACCGACTAGAAGAATCACCGCAAAGACGATCAATCCAACCGCCCACAACAGAGAGCCGATCGCCTCATATTTCACTGCCTGGACAAAACTCTAGGTTCCGAAACCGCAAAAGACCAGTCCAACCAACAGCATGCCAAAACCGTTGAAGGTGGTTGCAGAATACTCGCTCACCGTCCTGAATTCTCGAGTGCTCATGAGCTTGGGCCTCCTGAATAGATGATATCATAAAGATATCTTATTCATATCAACCCCAAAGAAGGCTCTCTTATTCCCCGAGCTCGAAATCTCGTGCCACTGGGTAGGAAACTGGTGATCCTAGTCTTTGTCGGGTTTGTCGTTAGGTAAACGGTCGCCAGGCGTCAAGGGGTATTCCCGGTGTTTGCTGCCCTTACGATTGAACAACCAGATGAATTGAAGGTTCCGGAAGCGTCTGAGCGAAGCAAGGTCCTCTTCGCTCAAAGTGTCGGGTGCAAGCAGAACCTTCCACTTGGCTAACGTGTTGTCATGGTTCCAGGAGATCAGGGGAGAAAACATGCGGTGCAAGAACCCTCCGGGGCGAAACCAAAAGGCACCAGCCAGGTCGAGCACCACGAGCTCGCCGTCATCTTTCAGCAGAACATTCTGACGTCCTCTCAGGTCCAGATGAAGAAACCCGCGCTCCTCGAGCCGGTCCAGTATTTTGGCGAACTCGCGCAGATACTGCTCCCCCTCTTCGTAGCGATCATGCGAGGTCGTCAGCTGGACACCCTCGATCTTCTCCATCGCCAGCGCGTATCGATCGACTCGGCCCACAAAGGCCGGCACCCCCCGCATTGCACCCAGCCGTCTATAGGCCCTGCACTCGTGGCTGATCAACATCCAGCCCATCAGACGCACCCACCAGGGCTTGGGAGCAAAGTCCTTGACCACCACTGGACCTTCGCCGATATCCACCACGAGAAGATCGGCGTTATAGGGCCGGTCTTCACGTAATCTGTCGATCGTCGACGCCGCCAGCTCCTCGCGCTTGGGAGCGCGCGATGGAAGACCAGACGCCGGTCGGGCCCCGGTTTTGGATGCTATGCTGTCGCCATCACTCATTGGGCTGTCCACTTCCCTGACAAGATAGCCGAATTCGCTGTCGGAGACTACTCAATCGAGATGACGTCCAGAACCTACAACCGCTCCCTGGGACGACTCAGACTCGCAGCCATGTTCGCCCTGGTGGCGGCATTGCTCTACTTCTCCGAGCCCACCAAGACCAGTGTTCTTGCTGGCGCGGTTCTTGTCGCGATCGGCGAAGCGGTCCGTTTTTGGGCTGCCGGCCACCTGTTCAAGACGAAGGAGTTGATCACCAGCGGTCCCTACCGCTACACCCGAAACCCCCTCTACTTAGGACGGTTTCTGATCTTTACCGGGGTCTGCGTCATGGTGCATCTACCCTACGGCGGCAGCTGGGTGATGCTTCTGCTGGGCTACGCCGCTTTTTTTGGCTACTACCTACCTCGAAAGGAACGGGTCGAGCCAACGCGACTGCGCGAGGTGCATGGCGAGCCTTTTGATCGTTACTTCGCAGCGGTTCCTGCGCTGTTTCCCAAGCTTCCACCTTACGCCGACGCCACCCCTGGCAAGTGGCAGTTCGATCGCATGGCGAGAAACAAAGAGTACTGGATGGTAATTGGCCTCGTAGCCCTTACGGTCTTTCTTGGATTTCGCGCCAGCTAGCCGGTTCTACCGAACTGGGCTCACGGCGAATACCAGCGCCATTTCTAAACTGGAGATCGTGTAATCGCGCATAGAGGCCACGACGACGAAGCAGATCCTCATGGGTTCCCTGCTCGATGATCCTTCCCTCCTCCAGGACGACGATTCGATCCGCCTGCCGCACCGTCGAGAGACGATGAGCTACGACCAGGCTAGTTCGACCCTTCAACAGCACATCGAGCGCTTCCTGCACAAGACTTTCCGACTCGGCATCGAGCGCCGAGGTCGCCTCGTCCAAGATGAGGATGGGCGGATCCTTGAGCAGCGCCCTCGCGATTGCGATCCTCTGCCTCTGCCCCATCGAGAGACCCGAGCCTCCCTCTCCGAGCTGAGTATCGTACTTATCGGGTAGCTTCTCGATGAAATCGTGCGCGTTCGCCGCCTTGGATGCTGCGACGATCTGCTCGAATGAAATGTCTTCGCGACCGTAGCTGATGTTGTCGCGTACCGAGTCGGAAAACAGTATCGTCTCCTGAGTTACGAGACCGATCAGGCCTCGTAGCGAAGTTAGGGTTACCTGGCTGATATCCTGGTCGTCGATCGTGATTCGACCTGAGGTCGGATCATAGAAGCGAGGCACTAGCTGGGCCAGGGTCGTCTTGCCGCCGCCTGATGGGCCAACCAGAGCCACCATTGATCCCCTTGGGATTGACAGATCCAACTCGAGAAGAACGGGATCGTGGTCGTAGGCAAATTCGACCTGCTCGAACCGGATCTCGTGATTGAATCCGTCGAGATCTCTGGCACCTGGAATCTCCTGAATATCGGGCTGCGTATCGAGCACTTCGAAGACTCTGTCGGCCGCAGCCAACGCCTGCTGAATCTGGACATTGACAACGTTGAGCTTTCTCACAGAAATATAGAGAACCCCCAGGCCACCTATGACGACGGAGAAGTTGCCAGGATCGATATAGCCTTGCGCGATGCCAAAACCGGCAATCATCAATAGAGAGGCCCCGGCCACAGCACCGACCTGTTCCATGATCGGAGATGCAGCTGCGGCTGCCCTGCCGGCCTTCAAATCCACTTTGAGCATCTGATTGAGGGCATCCCTGAACCGAGAGGTCTCGAACTGCTCCATCCCAAACGCCTGTACAACCTTGATCCCCGACACCGTCTCCGCCAGAAGATTAGAGGCTTCCGCCATCGATTCCTGCGATCGCCTCGAGGCCTTTCTAAGCCTCTTTCCT
This sequence comes from uncultured Polyangiaceae bacterium, assembly GCA_964195975.1. Lineage (GTDB taxonomy): Bacteria > Acidobacteriota > Thermoanaerobaculia > Multivoradales > JAHEKO01 > CAXMQZ01. The sequence continues at coordinate 60,176 of CAXMQZ010000126.1, forward strand.
AGCCGTATCATCGGATATGCCATCAACGGCAGGACGAAAAGAGCGAACAGAGACATTCGCCAGTCGTGTACCAACACCACGATCAACATGAACGGGATCATCGCTGACACCCGGACCAGATCCGCCAGAACGACTGTGCTCACGACCTGAAGTCTCTGAACATCGCTCATGATTCGAGAGAGCATGGAACCGGTACTGTGCTGGGTAAAGAATCCGGGTGACTGGCGAGTGACTTCCTCGAAAAGCTCCGTACGAAGATTTCTGATGACCAAGGCACCCACCTTCATCGTCATGTACTGACCAAAGTAAAGAAAAACGCCTCGCAGGGCGAAAATTACGACGGTCAGAATCGGCACCTGGATGAACGAGCGATCCTTGATCCAGTCTCGGATCGCTCCGGCCGGGATCCACTCTTCGAATCTGTCCAAGATGTCCGGCCCGGCCTCAACGACCGTGCTGCTGAGCACCTCGTTCACCAGTGGCTTCATCGAGGCAACGACGATCGACATCAAGGCACCCGACAGAGCCAGCAAGATACTGGCGACCACCATCTTGCCCAGATAGGGCCGAAAATAGCCTAGAAGCCTCGAAATTGTTTGCACGATCGCATGCTATCGGTTAACCGGGGTCGCTGGCGACTCCATCTAGAGCAATGGGAGCAGCCAAGAGCTCGTCGGGGATGCCGAACGCATCGACCAACGGAACCGCTTGCAATCGCACCTCCGCACATAGTCTGTTGACCAGCTTTCGGATCGCCTTTGATTTGGGAGCCTCCAGATAGCCGTGCGCTTGAAACCAGCCACGGCCGGCGTCGATGCGACTCAAAGCATAGAGATCACACACCAGGTCCAGCATTTCTCGCAACGACTTGTCGTCGCAGGAGTCGATGCCAGCTATGAACTGCTCGAGAACGACCGCTTCCACATGAGCCTTGGCCAACGCTATGGCGTGGTCCTGCACCTGATTCAAGGCCTCGAAACTGTCCAGCTCCTTGTCCAGTCGTTTCTTGATGCGCTTGGCCAAGCTGATCAACAGGTGTTCCTCACGCCAGCGCAGAGCCGCGCTCTGAAACTCACGGCTTCTCAAATGCTCTTCCTCCGTTCGACGTGTCACGACCGGGTTGAGCTCCGCCATGGCTGTCGCCGCCTGCGCAGCGACATATCGAGCCAATCCGAGCACTCCCATCTCCCCGAACTGTCTACGGAACCCTGTCAGAAGGCTCTTTGATACCAATTGAAGCAAGACCGTGTTGTCACCTTCAAAGGTGGTGAAGACATCTGTGTCTGCCTTGAGCGCGGCGAATCGGTTCTGCGACAAATACCCCTGGCCCCCACAGGCCTCGCGGCACCCTTGGATCGAATCGGTCGCGTGCCAGGTCGCGTACGCCTTCAGTCCCGCGGCAAGCGCCTCCACCTCACGACGATCCTCATCGAACGATTGGACATATCGTTGGGTCAAATACTTGAGAGCGAAGTCGAGACCATAAGTCGTCGCCAGTCGAGGCATCAGACGTCTTTGGTGGGTCCGATAGTCGAGCAGAACAATCTCAGGCTGTCCCTCCGGGCCAAACTGACGACGCCGAACACCGTACCGCGTAGCAATGGTCAAGGCTGACTTCGAGGCACTCAGTGCGCCAAGAGCAACGCTTACCCGTCCTCCGACCAGGGTGCCGAGCATCGTAAAGAAACGCTTCGCAGGGCTGGCAATCGGACTCTCGTACTCGCCATCAGCCGATACCCAACCAAATCGATCGAGCAAGTTTTGCCTGGGTACTCGAACGTCGTCAAACCAGATGCGACCGTTGTCGACACCGTTGAGACCCAGCTTTTCGCCACAGTCTTCGATGCCCACACCCTTGCAGGGGATTCCGTCGCCATCACGAATTGGAACCAGAAGGGCATGAACGCCCTGGTTCTGTCCCTTGACTTCGAGCTGGGCGAATACGGTTGCGAGCCTGCCGTGCAGAGCGGCATTGCCGATGTAGTCTTTTCGGGCATTTTCATTGGGGGTATTGATGGAGAACTCATCCGAGTCTGGGTCGTACCTGGCAATGGTCTCAAGATCGTAGACATTCGATCCATGGCCGGTCTCGGTCATGGCAAAACAACCGGGAAGATCGAGTGTCCCCACTCGAGCTAGGTAGGTCTTGTGGTGACGCTCGGTGCCAAGCTGAAGGATGCTGCCGCCAAAGAGCCCGAATTGAACACCCATCTTGATCAGGACGCTCAGATCACCGTACGCCGCGGTCTCGAAGGCGGCAACAAAAGCGGCCATATCACCCGAACCTCCGACGTCGACGGGAAAGCTGAGCGAGCCGATGCCAGCATCGGCGAGAATCTGGACCCGTTCCAGCACCCTTTCCCGGTACTCCTCCGTAGTCACTCCGTAGAGATAAGCGAATTCGGGCTGGCTGATGAGGTCGCGAACCTTCCTGCGAATCGCTACTTGGTCTCCGTCCAGCAGAGTCGTCATGGCTGCGACATCAAAGGATGGCTTCGGCTCCTTGGGCGACACCGCCGGTCTTGGAGGTGCCAGAAGTCGTCGCACTACTTCTCTACCTCCCAGAGCGAGGGTCCGCTCGAGGTCGATCAGTGCGCTACGCACCGGATCCGAGATCTCTACACCCTCGACCTTGGCCATCTGGGCCCCTAGATCGGTTAGGGAAAGCCGCTCCTCGGCCGACAATGAGGCAGCCGTGGTCCGAATCAGGGTCAGCAAGGATCCAAGCTCCAACGATGTGGGTGGGTCGTCTGGGTCGAGCCACCCTTTCAATGCCCTCTGACAGGGTTGGTCGACACCATCTACTTCACTCAGCTTCGAACAGATCGAGCTGATCTCGCTGTCGCTCAAATCTCCGTCGGCCCAAGCCACATACAGCATGGGGAGGAATGGGTGGAGGGCCGATTCGAGTGGCTCTAGCGGGTCGCGCGTTCTTGAATGACTCAAAGAGACGCTCCTTTCAGAGGGTCGACACCAAGGGTGTCACGATCCGAAACCAGGGACTCTTGAAGTCTATCTGGATTAGCCCCATCAGAGGGCCCGTAAGATCGGCCTGCTACAAAGGCCTGCTACAAAGGCCCCCTACAAAGGTAAGTCGAGCAAATTCCAGATCAACAACCCGCAAAATGTCAGACCAAGAACTACCAGTACCAGGCTAGTTCTCAGATCGAGCAAGGGAATCTCGTCGAGCTTCTCCATACTGAGCACTGTGTACACGCGTCGATCGCCTTCTCCCCTTTTCCCCACAGACTCAACCTCCCTTTCTCGTCTCATGCGGATCGGGACCCGGTACCTTTACCGCAGATCTCGATGTGAATCTTGTGGCGTCCGAGGACAGGTGAAATCCAGGCCTGGTTCAGCGGCGGCACGCCCTTTTCCTCGAACGACCAGAAGCCGAGTGTAGTGCCAACGATCTCGAGTTGCTCAGAGCGGTGGGACCGTCCTTCCCAGGACGGTATGAGATATCGATCTATCTCGATGAAAACAGTTTGCTTAGCCTGCTGTGCGCAGAAATAGCCTTATTTGCATATCTCTTGGGGCCTACTGCCCGTATTGTTCCTGGCCGCGCCAGCAGAATGTCGCAACCGCCTGCCAGATCGGGTCGCACGAAGGCCCTAATACCGGAGGCAACCTTGAAGTATCTCGAGGAGCGAATACCGGACACGAGATGAGCCGCGGCCTTATGCTGTAGAGTTCTAAAACACTGTGGGCTAGTCGACTCTACGCCAGTGATCGACAAAGACCACATCGCCGTTCTCGTCGGTGGACGTAGCGGTTACTCGATTGCCTTCGAACATCGCAATCACGGCCTCACCCTTCAAGCTGAATAGGATCGTCTTGCCGTCTCGCATCACAGCGGAGCAGCCTACCTTCTCCGGAGGAGCGCCATATTTAACAACCCCTAGCCCATCTACGTTGTTTTGCATCCAATAAATGGGGGTCTCGCAGTACTGATCCTGGGTGAGATTGTACTCACCCACGTAGGAGATCGAGGCCGTTGAGCCATCTTTGTGCTTCCAAGTAATGTTGAAATTGCGTCGGGAATTGGAATAGGTCATCATCCCGGCGACTCCTTTGGGAGCGTGGAGTTTGTTGCCACCCTTCAAATCGCGCCACATGAGCTCGTACGATCCGACCAGATCCGAACTCTGGGCCTCCGCCGGCGCCGCGGCCGACAAAGTCAATGTAAGGATCACTCCCAGGACGAGCAATGAGATGGTTCGCATGACGGTCCTCCTGCGATGATTGACAACCGTAGCTCGATCAATTGTGGTCCGACCCTTTGCCGAGATACATATCAGCCTACGATCCAGCCCTTGGCAAGTCAAGGATTCTGGGTGAGATATCGTTCGGGGCCGGCCGAAAACTTGGCCATACATCCTCCGCAACAAAAGTAGTAGTCGACTCCCTCATATTTGTAGACGTTTGAAGCTCCAGAAGGTTTCACGGTCATGCCACAGATCGGATCGATTGCGATCTCCGCGGACAACTCCGGGTCCGTCTCGACCGATTCAGCAACAGAATCCTCGGAATCGGACCAGTCGATTGCCTCTGTATTGCAGCGAAGCTGGACAACCCGCGCCAAAATACTCAGTGCGATCTCTTCTGGCAGACGCGCCTGGATATCGAGCCCCGCCGGTGCATCGACTCGTGTTAGATCCTCCTCGGAGAATCCCTTCGTTCGCAGAAATGCGCGGATCGACTCGGAACGCTTGGGACTCGCCACCAGACCGACATAGCCAGCACCGGCAGCCAAAGCCCGCTCTACCGCCAGCTCATCATGGTCACCATGTGTCGCAACGACGACATAGGTCAGCGGTGTGATAAGACTGTCTATCCCGTCGAGACTGTCGGCGACCCGATCGGCGCCGTCTACCGCCTCACTCACGTCGGGAATCCTGACGCCTGAAATCGCATACCCCATGGTTTTGCCGAGAGCTACTAAAGCGGTAGCGATAGGTAAGTTGCCCACGATCAGCAAATCGGGACGAGGTTGATGTGGATCGATATAGATCTCCATAGTTCCACCACTAAAACAAGTCATTGAAAGATCGGTCATGCCGTTGCGCTGTTGTTGGTTGTCGGGCTCGGACGAGAGGCGAATCAGTCTTGGTCGGTCGTCCCGAAGGGCAGCCAGAGCTTCCTGCAGAACCGTCGGTCGGGCGCAGCTCCCACCGATCCAGCCAAACAACTCGCCATCGAGGGTTATGATCGCTTTGTCACCCGGCTGCCCTGATGTCGGCTTGTCGACCCGCACAACGGTAGCCGTTGCGAAGGGTTGCCCACGACGCTGAAGCTCGAGCGCCTTGGCAAAGAATTCCCGGTACATGGCAATCAGACGGTCGGTCTAGTCGGTAACACCGTTATCCCGCAGCAGCTTCCACACCTTGTCTGGTGTTATGGGGATATCGATGTGTTTGACTCCCAAGTGCGAAAGAGCATCCACAACCGCATTGGCAATCGCGGGCGGCGCCCCTACGGTTGGCGACTCACCGACCCCTTTGGCACCCAGAGGATGATGTGGTGACGGCGTGATCGTCTTACCGAGTTCCCATTTTGGAGACTCGACCGCCGTCGGCAACAGGTAATCGGCAAACGTACCTGTCAGGTTCTGGCCGTTCTCGTCGTAAACGATCTCCTCGAACAAGGCCGGAGCCAGACCCATGGTCAAGCCACCCTCTATCTGGCCTTCGACGATCATCGGATTGATAATGTTGCCGCAATCATCCACAGCCACAAATCGACGCACATGTACCTCACCGGTGCCGGTGTCGATGTCCACCACACAGATATAGCTTCCAAATGGAAAGGTTAGGTTCGGTGGATCGTAGTAGTCGGTCGCTTCGAGACCAGCCTCCATGCCTTGTGGATGATTCGTATAGGCGGCAAAGGCTATCTCTTGAATCGTCTTGGCCTGATCGGGGGAGCCCTTGACCTGCCACTTGTCGACATTCCATTCGAGATCTTCTTCTCCAACCTCTAGAAGGTGAGCCGCGATCTTGCGCGCCTTGGCCTTGATCTTTCTCGCCGCCATGGCGCCAGCTGCACCGGCCGTTGGAGTCGAACGGCTGGCATAGGTCCCCAGGCCGTAAGGGGCCGTGTCGGTGTCGCCCTCTTCGATCTGAATATCCGCTGCTGGCAGTCCGAGCTCTTCGGCAATGATCTGGGCATAGGTCGTCTCATGGCCCTGACCCTGGGATTTGGTCCCGAAACGAGCAATCGCTTTCCCGGTCGGATGGATGCGGATCTCTGCGGAATCGAACATCTTGATCCCGAGAATGTCGTAGTCCTTCGACGGCCCGGCCCCGACCACCTCGGTGAAGCTCGATATGCCAATTCCCATCAACTCACCCCGCTCACGCTTGGCTGCCTGCTCCTCGCGAAGCGCGCGGTAGTCGATCATCTCCATGGCTTTCTTGAGTGCGGCCTCGTAGTTACCGCTGTCGTATTCCCAGCCGGTCGGCGACTTGTAGGGAAACTGATCGGGTCGGATAAAGTTCTTGAGCCTGAAGTCGGCCGGATCCTCGCCGACTTCTGCTGCCATTATGTCGGTCAGCCGCTCGATCATGTGAACCGCTTCGGTGACTCGAAACGAGCACCGATAGGCCACCCCACCCGGCGGTTTCGTGGTGTAGACACCGTCGACGACTACGTGTGCCGCCTTCATGTCGTAGGAACCGGTACAGATGCTGTAGAGCCCGGCGGGAAATTTCGACGGGTTCGCCGCCGCGTCGGCTGCACCACAATCCGAGATTGTGTTCACCCTCAGACCCGTGATCTTTCCATTGTCATCTGCTGCCATCTCGGCTTCGATATGGTAGTCGCGGGCAAAGCTGTCGGCCTGTAGGTTCTCGCTTCGGTCTTCGATCCACTTGACCGGCTTTCCAGTCACTAGACTAGCAACCGCACAACAGACATACCCCGGATAGATGGGCACCTTGCCGCCAAAACCGCCACCGATATCGGGTGAGATGATCTGCACTTTGTGCTCAGGCAGTCCACTCACCATCGAAAACACCGTGCGGTGGGCGTGAGGTGCCTGTGATGTCATGTACATCTGCATGTGCTCGGTAACCTTGTTGTAGTTGGCCACCATGCCACAGGTTTCAATCGAGCTGACGTGGAGCCGAGGCAGATAGATCTGCACTTTGACGACATGGCTCGCTTCAGCAAAGACCTTGTCGGTCGCCTCCTTGTCGCCGGCCTCCCAATGCCAGATATGGTTGGTCGGCTTCTCCTTGTCCTCGCGAACGATCACTTCGTCTTTGAGTGCCTCACGGGGATCGACCACCGCCGGCAACGGCTCGTACTCGACATGGATCTTCTCGATTGCATCGGCCGCGATGTATCGGTCGGTAGCGATCACTACGCAGACTTCCTGAGCGTAGTAGATGACTTTGTCGATCGGCAGAACCATTTGGGTATCGGACATCAGGGTCGGCATCCAATGCAGGTTGCCGGCAGCTTCGAGGTCCTGACCTTTGATGACTGCCACGACGCCCTCCATCGCCAGCGCCTCACTGTCATCGATGCTGATGATCTTGGCGTGGGCGTAAGGACTGCGGACGATGTCCATGTAGAGCATGCCGGGGAGCTTGACGTCGTCGACGTAGTTGCCCTTGCCCTGAATGAATCGCGGATCCTCCTTGCGCTTCATTCGATGACCCATTCCGCAGATGTTTTCCGGTGTGGTAATCCTCACTTTGTCGGTGGTTTCGACCTGCGCTGATGAGCCCTCGGGTGTGGGTGAGTGATGTTCGAATCGATCTTCCAACTGGGTCATGAGCTCACCTCCTCAGAGGTCGGGTTTGAAATCTTGTCAGCTGCGTACTCGATAGCCTCGACAATCTTGGTGTAACCCGTGCATCTACACAAATTCCCCGAAATGCCCCAGCGAATCTCCTCCTCCGTCGGGTTCGGATTGTCGGCGAGCAATTGTTTGGCGCTCATGATCATTCCCGGAGTGCAAAAGCCGCACTGCAAGCCGTGCTTTTCCCAAAAACCCTCCTGAAGAGGATGAAGACCACCGTTGGCAACACTCTCGATGGTTTCGATTGATTTGTCGTTTGCCTGCACCGCGAACAGCGTGCAGCTCTTGATGGCGCGGCCGTTCAACAGAACGGTGCAGGCGCCACAACTCGTGGTATCGCAACCGATATGAGTGCCCGTGAGATCGAGATTCTCGCGAATAAAGTGAACCAGCAGCATCCGACTTTCGACTTCACCTGTGACCTCTTCGCCGTTGACGTTCAAGGTTATCGAGTGGTGGCTCATGTCTGGCCTCCTTTGGCTCGGTCGATCGCTTTGGCGATGGCCCTCTTGGTCACAACCCGGGTCAGGTCTCGCTTGTACTCTACTGAGCCGCGAAGATCGGCCGACGGATCGCAGGCCGCGGCTGCAGCCTTTCCAGCGGCCTCGAGAGCATCGGCAGAACCGACGCTCCCGATAATGCTTTGCTCTGCCTCGACAGCTCGCATCGGAGTCGGTGAGACGTTGGTCAGGCCAATGCGCGCGCTCGACACGGTATCCCCATCCATTTGCAGCTGAACTGCTACAGCCGAAATGGCGTAGTCGCCCACCTTGCGCTCGATCTTCAGATAGGCACCGCCACTGCCTGTTGAAGGGGTTGGAATTCGTATCTCGGTGAGAATCTCATCGGCCGCAAGCGCGGTTTCAAACAAGCCGATGAAAAACTCATCGATTGCTATGGCTCGAGCGCCGTTGGTCCCATGAACCATGATCTCGGCTCCATAGGCCAGCATCGCTGCTGGGTGATCGTTGGCCGGATCCGCGTGTACCAGGTTGCCTCCTACCGTGGCCATATTGCGGACTAGAGGATCGGCGATGACTCGAGCCGTGTCGGCGAGAAGCGGATAGCGTTCCTGCACCAAGGGCGACCCTTCGATCGCTGACTCCCGGGTCAAACCACCGATGAGAAGATGTTTCCCCTTTTCGCGGATGTATTCGAGGTTCGGGAGTCCATTGATATCGATGAGGATCCCCGGCTGAGCCAAACGAAAGCGCATTGCAGGAATTAAGCTCTGCCCGCCTGAGAGGATTTTGGCTTCGTCGCCGTGTTGTCCAAGCAATGCAACCGCCTCCTCCAACGACGTAGGCGAGTGGTACTCGAAAGATCCTGGTATCACGGTTTGGCCTCCCTACTCTTCAAGATGGGCTCTGGAACGCGGAGTCGCAACGACCCGGCTCAGAGCACGAAATAGAGGATCATCAAGATGATGATGATCACGCCGATGATCATCACCGGCTTCGGAATCAGGTCTTTGGCGACTTCCTTCGCTACGTTGGCGGCAAACTCGGCTTGAGAAGGCGCTTGCGGAGCTGGGATCGGTGCAGCTTCAATGCCCGGATCTCCTGACCCGTCGACCGCGCTGGCGGCTGCGGCTCGAGCCGTGAGCGTGGCATTGAGCCCTTCGAGACTCTGTTTGATGATGGCCTTTGCCGAGCTGTCGAGTAGACGTTGGCCGACGCTGGCTATCCTTCCACCTACTTGAGCATCTCCGGTGTAGCTCATCCGCGTCTGGTCACCCTCGGAAACGAGAGCAACCGTGGCCGTGGCTTTTACAAAGCCAGGTGCGCCCCGACCATCCACCGTCATCTTGTAGCCGTTGGGTGGCTGGATGTCCTCTAGTCCGATCTTGCCCTTGAATAGGCCCTGCACAGGTCCGATCTTGATATTCAGATCGCCCTCATACTGGTTCTCACCCACAAGTTCGAGTCGTTCGCAACCCGGCATCGTGGCAGCCAGCACCTCCGGATCGAGAAGACCGTTCCACACCTCCTCTTTTCCGACATCGAACAAGTAGTCGCCTTCCACCTTCATCTGATATCTCCCCTGGATTCAGCCCCCACATCGCCACCCGAACAAGAAACCTCCTCTCCGGTCGGCGCATCGCCTGACTCACACTTCGCCGCCAGAATTCAAAAGAGCCGCTTTTGACCTAAGCTATCACAGCCCAGGTGGGAGCCCGGCCGAGGCAAAATCGCCTGATTTCACCGATCCCGACCGTCGTCGCGGCAGGGCTCCAAGACGCCGAGCTAACGCTTCTATCGATTGAAAGTTGTGAATCGGCAAAAAATCGTCCACATACGGGATCGCTGCTGCCATTCCTTCGACTAACGGCTGATAGGAATCGTGGCCAAGATGCGGATTCAGCCAGATCAGGCGATGGCATCGATGGTGAAGATGCCTCATTTCGCGACTCAGGGTTTCGACATCTCCCCGCTCCCATCCATCACTGACCACGACGACGATAGCTCCCCTTCGCAACACCCGCCGGCCCCACTCGCGGTTGAAGGCGCTTAGCGAGTCTCCAATACGGGTTCCACCTGCCCAGTCGAAAACCTCCTGACCGGCTTGGTAGAGCGCCCGGTCGATATTGCGCAGACGAAGCTCGTTCGTGATCCGCGAAAGACGGGTACCAAAAACAAAACTCTCGACCCGGTGAAGACTGTGTGTAAGGCCATAGAAGAACTGCAGAACCAGCCGCGAGTACTTCTCCATCGAGCCGCTAATGTCGGCAATCAGAACTATCGGTCGTTGCTTGATCTTCCTCGACTGGTACCAGAGACGGATCGGAGTACCATCGAACCGTGCGGCGTCGCGAATGATCCTCCGAAGATGAATCCTTCGCCCTCTGGGATCCGAGACTCGTCGCCGGGTTCGGCGTAGCGCGGCTTGCCATCTCAGACCCTCGATCAGTTCACGCACGCTCTCGAGCTCATCCGGAGTCATGTCGGCAAAACCCTTTCGGTGAACGATCTCTTCCTGGCTATAGGTGCCGGTGCGATCGGCGACATCGATCTTCGGATCATTCGACCCCGCCCTTGCCGCCATGTAGTGGACAAGACTGAACTGCCGCTGCTTTTTCAGGTCGTAGCGAGGTGCGATCGGTGCCTGGGCTCGGCCGGCGGTACTGCTCGAGGTCTGCGGGTGCCAATAGCGCTCGAACAGTAGCGAAAACAGAGTCAGATCCTCTGATCTCGTCACATAGCAGGAGCGAGCCGCACTGAAGACCTGATCCCGATTGCCGATATCGATCCAGGTCAGCGCACGCGCAAAGGTGAGGTTTTGATCGGCTGAGACCGGTAGACCTGCTCGGCGAAGAAGCCTACCGAACACTACAACATTGGATAGAAACGGCGCACCGGCTGTGGCGATGGCGGGATTCAACTCGGATCGGTCCTCAACCCGGAGTAACCTCTGCCACGAGCTCGGCCGTAACGCGACGCACCCGGTCTACGTCGTCCTGGTACTTCAAGAGAAAACCCAGCGTGGCTTCGACGGTTTCGAGCTCGAGTGTTTCCGAATTCAGGTGATCGAGCGCTTCGGCCCAGTCCAAGGTCTCGGACACACCTGGCTGTTTGTAGAGATCCTGAGCGCGTACCGATTGCACAAACGCCACGATCTGGCGCGTCAATGCTTCAGGGACATCGGGCAACTTGCGACGTACGATCTCTGTTTCCTTTTCAAGCGAGGGGTATGGGATCCAGTGGTAGATACACCGCCGTTTCAATGCGTCATGAATCTCGCGCGTCCGGTTCGAAGTGATGATCGTCACCGGCTTGTGTCTTGCCTTGAGTGTCCCGATTTCGGGTATCGTCACCTGAAACTCGGATAGCAGCTCGAGCAAGAAGCTCTCGAACTCCTCGTCTGCCCGATCGAGCTCGTCGATGAGCAGTACAGGGGCGCGATCACGGCTCTGATCGATGGCTTGCAGCAGGGGCCGTTTGAGTAAGAACTCTTCCCTGAAGATGTCTTCGGTCGAAGAGCCACTCTCCCGATGCGCTTGTATCTCCAGGAGCTGCCGGGGGTAGTTCCACTCGTAAACTGCGTGATTGATATCGAGACCCTCGTAGCACTGGAGTCTAATCAGGGGTGTCTCGAGAGCCTGGCTGAGGACCTTGGCCACCTCTGTCTTTCCGACCCCGGGCTCCCCCTCCAAAAACAGGGGCCGCTCCATCTTGAGCGCCAAAAACAGGCTCGTCGACAGACCGCTGTCTGCGATGTAGGAGAATCGCTCCAGCTCTGATGACGTCTCTTCGATCGAATCAAACATTGCCAACTCTCACAAGGCTATCAATGAACACTATCGCGTCCTCTACTGAGCGTAAGCTCGCCGGGGGCGAATCATCGAGAATCGACTGGGCTTCGATTCATCGATCTGAGTTAGAATTGCGTCTCAGCTCCCTACTATTGTTGCAGGGCTCAGGGTTCGATTTTCCCAGAGAGGTAGATTTTGGATCGAGACACTCTTTCCCACTACAAGATTCTCGAGAAGGTTGGCGCAGGAGGGATGGGCGAGGTCTATCTAGCCGAAGACACCCAGCTCAAACGCAAGATTGCCCTCAAGGTTCTCAGTACCGAGACCGCCGACAATCCAGAGCGACTGGCCCGTTTCAAGCGTGAGGCGGAAATGGTGGCGGCGCTCAACCATCCAAACATCGTCACGATCCACTCGGTCGAAGAGGACGATGGAATTCACTTTCTGACCATGGAGTGGGTCGAAGGGAAGACTCTCGGCCAGCTCATGTCGACCGGAGCGATGTCGCTCGACAGGGTGTTCGAGCTGGCCATTCCTGCCGCCGATGCCATCGCAGCGGCGCACGACAAAGGCATCACCCACCGCGATCTGAAACCGGCCAACATCATGGTGACCGACCAGGGCCGGGTCAAGGTCCTGGATTTTGGCCTGGCGAAGCTGTTCGAACAGACCGAAGGAGACCTGGCCGCCGACCAACCGACCCAGGCGCTGACTCAGGAGGGCTTGGCCGTCGGTACCGTTCCCTATATGTCGCCCGAACAGGTCCGTGGCGACACGGTCGATCAACGCAGCGACATCTTTTCGCTCGGAATCGTCCTTTATGAGATGGTTGCCGGCCAGCGACCCTTCCAGGGCCAGAGCTCGGCCGATCTCGTCTCGTCGATCCTGCGGGACACACCGACCTCGGTGACCGATTTCAACGCCTCGCTCCCCCACCATCTGGGGCGAGTGATTCATCGCTGTCTGGAGAAGGATCCAGAGAAACGCTACCAGACCGCAAAGGACGTGCGCAACGAGCTCGAGGGCCTCAAAGGAGAGGTCGAATCGGGTGTGGCCCGAGTCACCTCTACTTCGATGCCAGTGGCCCCACCTTCGGAGCCCAAGAGCAATTGGTTACCCATAGCCCTGGGTGCTGCTCTGGTCCTGCTCGGGCTTGGAATCATCTGGATATGGACGGGGCGACCCGATCGTGATGCTGTCACCGAGACTCAGGTGGAACCTGCCGAGAAAGCGATCTCGAGCTCAGCGAAGGCCGACCGAATCATGGCTGTCGTCTTGCCCTTCGAGAACCTCGGACCCGCCGAGGACGCCTACTTCGCAGCCGGGGTCACCGACGAGATCAGCGGCCGACTGGCTTCGGTCAGCGGTCTGGGGGTTATCTCCAGAAAAAGCGCCGCGCAGTACGCCCAAACCGACAAATCTATGCAGCAAATCGGAGACGAGCTCGGCGTCGATTATGTCATCGACGGAACGGTGCGGTGGGCCAAGCAGACCGACGGCTCGAGCCGGGTCCGGATCACTCCGGAGCTGATCGACGTCGCAAACGATCAACAGATCTGGACCGAGATCTACGATCGGGAGATCGATGACATCTTCGAAGTCCAAAGTGAGATTGCGGGCCAGGTGATCGACGCTCTGGGCGTCACAGTTCTGGGCGCGGAGGAGAAAGCGCTGGACGTACGTCCCACCGAAAACGTCGAGGCCTATCAGGCCTTTCTGCGAGCAAGGGAGTACGAGCAGAACATGAACCTCACCCAAAATCCTGTGGAGGCGGTAGAGAAGGCCGTCGAGTTGTATCAAAGGGCGGTCGAGCTCGACCCGAGTTTTCTCGAAGCTTGGGGACGTCTGGCGCAGCGGCAGGCTCTCATTTATGTCAGCTTCGACCGCACCGAGGAGCGACTGGCGCAGGTCAAGCTGGCAGTTGAAGGCGCCAAGGCCATTGGCGAGGACTTACCCTGGACCCGGCTGGCGCGGGGCTATTATCACTACTACGGGTTCCGGGAATATGGTCTGGCGCTCGAGGAGTTTCTGGCTGCCGCAGAAAGCCGACCCAACGACCCAGATGTGATCCAGGCTATTGGCTTTATCTACCGCCGCCAGGGCCGTTGGGAAGAGAGTCTGGACCAGCTCAACCGAGCCCTCGAAATCGACCCTCAGGACGTGGCCCTGATTATGAACATTGCAGCGATCCATCGTGGGCTGCGTCAGGGCGACAAAGCTATCGAATACTACGACCGAGCCATGGCGGTGCAGCCGACCGCCGATCAACCCTACTTGAGCAAAGCCGACGATATCGCGGCGCTGACCGGTGATGTGGCAGCCGCTCGTGCTGTCCTCGAAGGCACGCCCGGGAACAATGCGTTGTTCGTCGACCTAGCCTGGATGTGGCAGGCGGTGCGTGAGCGGGAGTTTTCCAAGGCAGTGGAGATGGCTTCTTCGATCGACCTCGACGTGCCTGCATGGAAGGCCTTCCAACTCGGCCTTGAAGCCTGGTTCACTTATTTCGATCGAGGTCTCGAGGCCTCTCGAGACAAGCTCGAAGCGGCAGCCCAGGCCATGGAGGGCATGGTCGAGACCGCACCGAGCAACGCAGATTTTCACTCCGGGCTCTCGACCAGCCTGGCGATGCTCGGTGAGGAGACCAGGGCGATTCAAGAGGCACGCCTAGCGGTCGACATCGAGGCGAAGGATGCCTTTTCTGGACCGACCCGGCTCGAGAACCTCGCCCAGGTCTACGCCTGGACCGGGCGGAGCGAGGAGTCGATCGATCTGATCGAGCGGCTACTCACCACCGTCTATGAAGATTCGCTGACCGTGCACAGGTTGCGCCTGGAACCTTGGTGGGATCCGCTGCGCGACGATCCGCGTTTTCAAGCACTGATAGCTGACTAGCTACGAGACCACCCCGAATTCGATTCCTGACAAGAAAGAAGTCTCAGGTCACCCTCGGCCCGATAGAATATGGTCGAACTCTCAGCGCCCTTCATCAGCGCCCATGTAGGGAGGATCTCCAAGTGCACAGAAGTAACCAAATAAAGATCTCGTTTCTAGTCCTCTACACCTGTTGTCTGCTGGCAATTGGACCAGCTCTGCCAGCCCAGGACAACCAGAAGATCGTCTGGATCGCCCATTACAAGGCCGATTGTGTCGGTGTCGGTCCCCAGAAGTGCTATCTCATCAAAGACAACATGTATGACCCCTGGAAACTCTGGTACGACGAGATTGAGCGACTCGATTGGGAGGAGGGGTTCGCCTACGAGGTCGTGGTGGCAGAGGAACAGGTTCCCAATGCGCCGGCCGATGCCTCCTCGGTACGACTCCGGGTGGTCGAGCTTCTGACGATGATCAATGCCAACTCTCCTTCGACGGCGCTACCGCCAGAGCTGGCCGATCTGCCACCCCAGGGCCAAGCACTCGGTGCAACCGAAGTGGTTACCGAGGAGGTCGTCATGGTTCAGGTAGAGACGGGCCCTGGAACCACGGAACCCGTGACCATGGAAACAGAGGTCGTAGAAACGACCGTTGTTGCCGTCGAGGAACAAGCCGAGAAACAGGCGGTCCTCGAGGTACAGACTGAGCCCGTAGCTCCGCAGCCGACCGTGACTCCGCAGCCCACCGTAGCTCCGCAGCCCACGGCTCCAAGTCCGCCTCCTCCACCACCTGCGCCTGTCGCGACACCCGAGCCTCCCGCAACGACCGCCAGCACGATCCCAGAGGAAGAGCTTCAAACCTACCGCGGCCATCTGACAATAGGCGTCGGGCTCGAGACGAGAAGCTTCAAGATCTGTGGCGCGGAGACCGGAGTCTGGATCGAGGACAAATCTGATGACGATCTGTGGATAACCTACCGCGAGTTGTCGGGCTATCCCAATCGGTCGGTGTTCATGGTCGTACATGGCGATCTGGGTCCCGCACCATCGTCGGGTTTTGGTGCCCACTATGACCAACAGTTGATAGTTACGGATCTACGAGAAGCGGCTACCGAGGGTCCTGGTTGCTCTGAATCTGAAGAGGTGGGCGATATCGATTTCGTCGCCTTCGGCAACGAGCCCTTCTGGCGAGTCGAGATCTCACCCGGTGGGATCGTCTACTCTGAAGCAGGTGGAGCCGAAATCTGGTTCCCCTACAAAGAGCCCTTCGCCTCGCAGACCAAGCGGGTTTACTGGGGTGCGTCCGAGGACGGTTCTGCCCACAAGATTCAAGTGTCGATCGAAGAGCGGCAATGTCGGGACACCATGGCGGACGCTCAATACAGCTTCACGGCAACCATCATGATCAACGACCGCGAGCTGGCCGGCTGTGCCCGGATCGGCGCGCCCTAGTAGGTTCCGGCTACTGGGGCTTCCAGACCTCGTGCAGGTGGAGCCACTCGACCCCGTTGGGCGCTCGAGTGTCGACTCCGAAAAGGACGCTGCTCAGACGAACGGCAGTCTCTCCATTGACCTCTTGCCACTCCTCGTAGCTGAAAAGGACCACGTTGTCCTCGGCGTGAAGCCGGCGCATATTTTCGATCCAGATGCGACCCGGATTGTCCTTCCACTGTCCGTAGACCGATCGTAGGCCCGCCACGAGTCCGTCCCGCTCAGCAACCTTTCCTTCGGGGCCGATCAGCTCGAACCGAGATCCCAGCGCATCATCGAGCCGGGCAAAGGACTCGTCGTTGTCGGGGATGACCGCATTGAACCAGTCCTGGAAGAATTGATGGAGCTCGACGATCTCGATCCTGCAATTCTCGTCCATGTTTTCCCCTTGAGCTGACGACGTCGGGGCTGGCGATGGCGGAGCTGATGAACGTGGATCTGATGAGGCCAAATCTGATGAGCACAGAGCCGGTGCGCCCGTGGCTGCCGCAAGTGCCGCCAACCCGACCCATCCTACGAAAACCGGAACCACACTGATCAGCGCTCGCATGTCGGGACCGAGTCTATCGGTTTTCCACCTTGGCCGAGTCCCCTTCCGGGACCGACACTGTGGTCTAATCCAGATCAACTCAACGATGCTGAAAGCAACCCAGATCAGCAAGAGCTATCCCGGCGGGGTCCAGGCCCTGGCCGAGGTGAGTCTCTGCGTCAACCGGAGCGAAACCGTCGCGCTGATCGGTGAGAGCGGGTCCGGCAAGACCACGCTGCTGCGTTGTTTCAACCTTCTGACGGAGCCCGACTCGGGTCTTATCGAGATCGAAGGCCAGTCGATCCTCGGCCGGGATCCCACCGTTCTTCGTCGACAAATCGGCTATGTGCCGCAAGATGGCGGGTTGATGCCCCACTGGACCGTCGAGCGCAACGTGCAGTTGGTTCCAACGCTTCAGGGCTGGGAACCGGACCGGGTCCGGGATCAGACGGCGCAAATGCTCGAGCTGGTCGGCTTGAATCCCGACACTTTCGCCAGCCGCTATCCGAGCGAGCTGTCGGGCGGGCAGCGTCAGCGGGTGGCGATCGCCCGGGCCCTGGCGGCCGACCCCGAGGTGGTACTGCTGGATGAGCCCTTCGGAGCCCTCGACGCCATTACTCGACACGAGCTTCGGGAGGAGTTCGCAGATCTCAAGGACCGACTTGGAAAAACAACGCTACTCGTGACCCACGATCTCGTCGAGGCCTTTCGTCTAGCCGATCGTGTTGGTGTCATGCACTCCGGTCGAATGCTCCAGGTGGCCCGGCCCCAGGACCTGATCACAGACCCGGCCGACCCTTATGTCACCGAACTGCTCGCGCGAGGAGGAGTCGTTGGCTAGGTTGGCGCTGGTGTTCACGGCGCTGGTCTTCAGGGCACTGGTGTTCACGCTTCTGGTAGCGGCCTCGGCGCCCTTGCCAGCTCGAGCCGATGGAACCGTAGTCGTAGGCTCGAAGAACTTCGAGGAGAGCCGCCTGCTGGCCGAGATCTTTGCGCAGCTTCTCGAAGCGAAGACCAACCTCGAAGTCGAACGGCGATTCGGGTTGGCGGGAACTCAGATCTGTTTCGAAGCACTCAAGACCGGCGCCCTGGATCTCTATCCCGAGTACACCGGGACCGGGTTGGCGAGCCTGCTCGGAGAACAACCGATCGGCGATGCCTCCACAACGTTTCTCGAAGTACGACGCCAGTTTCTGGAGCGGTGGGACCTCTGGTGGCTCGATCCTCTCGGGTTTGAAAACGCCTATGAGATAGCGGTCCGCGGCGACCTGGCTCGAGAAAAGGATCTTTCTACAATCTCCGATCTCGCTCGAGTCTCAGCCGATCTGACTGCCGGGCTTGGCTTCGAATTCATCGAGCGCCAAGATGGCCTACCGGGTCTGGCTCAGACCTACGGACTCGAGTTCGACAAGGTTCAACCGCTACAGCAGGCGCTGAAATACCAAGCTGCGGTTGCGGGCGATATTCAAGTGCTCGACGTCTACACGACCGACGGCCGTCTGGACCTCTATGACCTGAAGGTTCTCGAGGATGACCAGGGCTTTTTTCCTCCCTACGAGGCAGCCCCCCTGGTGCGAGCAGATACTCTCGAAGCGTACCCGGAGATCGGATTCGCTCTCGGGTTACTAGCCGGCGCCTTCGATGAGTCGACCATGCGCGATCTCAACTTGCGTCTTCAGGAACAGGGAGACTCGGAAGCCACGGTCGCGACCGATGCGCTCGTCGCGTTGGGTCTGATCGAAGCCTCCTCTACCACCGTCGCACCTAGTCGGCCGAGGAATATCTTCGGCACCATGTGGGCGACTCGCGGACGTCTCGGCCAGCAGACAGCGCGACACTTGTTACTCACACTGGGTGCGTTGTTGGCCGGCATTGCGGTCGCCGTTCCACTGGGTCTGTGGCTGGAGCGGCATCGCAAGCTGGCGGAACCGACTATTCGGTCCATAGGGTTAACCCAGACTATTCCTTCGATCGCGCTGCTGGCGTTCATGATCCCGGTGCTCGGGGTTGGTGTCGCTCCAGCACTGGTAGCACTCTGGATCTACTCCCTGTTTCCGATCTTGCGCAACACCTTCACCGGCGTTCGCGACGCCGCACCCGAGGCGGTCGAAGCCGGGACAGCGCTTGGCATGACCGATGGTCAGATTCTGCGCCAGATTCGTCTGCCTCTCGCCGCACCCGTGATCATGGCGGGCATCCGCACAGCCGCCGTCATTACGATCGGGACGGCGACACTCGCCGCTTTTATCGGCGCCGGGGGTCTGGGCGAGCCGATCGTCACCGGTCTACAGCTGGCCGACACCCAGCTCATACTGTCGGGAGCGCTGCCCGCGGCTGCCCTGGCACTGCTGGTCGATCTTGTTTTGGGTCGAGTGGAAAAACGTCTCGAGCCGCCTGGTCTCAGCTAGCCCGACCTTCTCACAAACCTTCTACCGAAAGGCCGAAGCTGCGCGACTTCAATCGGCGAGGCCCATCTGATCGATCAGGGCCTGGAATCTCGGCTCGGAGCGGAGGGGGTCGAGAGATGGTTCCACCTTGATACCGGTGAGCCATGGCGCCCGAGCCTCGAAGGCCCTCTCGAGCCAATCCAGCGACTCCTCATACTCATTTAGATGGCTGTAGGCATCAGCGATCTCTGCGGGCCGCATTTCTCCCGTCTCTGCTAGCTCCAGCAGCCACTCGACACGAGCTCTCTGATAACCCTGCCAACCTCCATCTTCGAAGGCATTCGCGTAGACTTCAAACTCATCGGCCCAGGCGTCCAACTCGGCACTCATCCGTCTTGCATCCAGCGATTTCCGGTACTCCCCCATATGCTCGTATGTGTTGGCGAGAGTATGGTACGCAACCACGAAACCGGGATTCATCTCGATCGTGGCCCGAAGCTGTTCGACCGATTCATCGTAGCGCCGGGCCATTCGGAGCACATCGCCGACATTTTCGTTGATGATTGGCGAAAACGGATCGAGCTCACGCGCCTTCTTCGCATGGTGGATCGCGTCTTCGTGCCGCCCCATGTAGCTCAGGACCAACGAATAGGTGTGATGGGCTCGCGAATTGTTGGGCTCGACTTCCAGCGCAGCCTCGTATTCGGCGACCCCGTCTTCCCATCGATAATCGAAGTTGGCCAGAAGCCAGCCCAAACCGGCCTGGGCACGCGCCATACTTGGATCCAGCTCCAACGCCCTTGCCAGGTGTCGCTTCGACAATTCAAGACCTTCCTCGAGCAGGACATAGCGATAGCTGGTGGAGATGCTATAGGCCTCGCCTAGCGCTACGTGCACCGGGGCCCAGTTGGGTTCGAGCTCTAGCGCTCTTCGAAGGCTCTCGATGCTCCGAGCTAGCGATTCGCGGCTTCGCCTTTCCATCAGCTGTCGGCCCTTGAGATAGGCCTCGTGGGCATCTGGGTTGATCTCGGCCGCCGCTACCAGGGACTGTGCCTGGTCCGGCGCGATCTGACCCTGAATCTCCACAGCGACCGCCTGTGCGATTTCGCCCTGCAAGGCCAGCACATCCGAAGCGTCTCGTTCGTAGCGCTCCGCCCAAAGAAGACTGTCGTTGGAGGCGTCCGTGAGCTGGGCAGTAACGCGGATTCGATCTCCGGCCCTCATGACTGATCCCTGTACCAGAGCCGCGACCCCCAGCTCCCGGCCGATCTCCGGCGCGGATTTCTCGGTGTTCTTGTACTGCATCACCGAAGAGCGCGAGATCACCCTCACATTCTTGAGCTTGGCGAGACTGGTAATGAGCTCCTCAGTCATGCCGTCGGCAAAAAACTCCTCTTCTGGGTCGCCAGAGATGTTCTGCAACGGTAGAACGGCCAGCGAATCGATGGTCTGCGGTGCAGCAGCGATCTCTGGCTCATCACCACCACGAGTTGCCCAATAGCCGAACCCCAGGCCAACGAGACCAAGTGCGACTGCCACCGGAAGCCACGTCTTCCAGGAGAGGGCTGTCGATGGAGTCGAGGCTGTCTCGACCGCGGCGGAAACCGCTGTATGGCTGGTAGTCGATTCTCGTCTGGCCCGTTTGAGGTCTGCCAGTAGATCTTTCGCGGTCTGGTAGCGAGTCTCACGGTCCTTCTCCAGACACTTGTTCAGGGTGTGGTCGAGCTCGGCCGGTAGATTCGGATTCGATTCCAGGGCCGAGGGTGGCTGCTTGGTGAGGATGGCGCTAAAAACCAATCCGTCGGACTGACCGCCAAAAGGAGTGCGTCCAGTTGCCATCTCATAGATGACCACGCCCAGGGAGTAGAGATCGGTACGACTATCGAGGGGCTCGCCACGCACCTGCTCGGGTGACATGTAAGCCACCGTTCCCAGAGTCGTGCCTGGGCTTGTCAGCGAATCTTCGGCGACCTGGGTCGGCATGGCAGAGGCCGAGTCGGTTGGATCTTGGCCGACTTTGGCCAGACCGAAGTCGAGGATTTTGCAACCTCCCCGCTGAGTGACAAGAATGTTGGCCGGCTTGATGTCGCGGTGGACGATCCCTGCTTCGTGCGCCGCATCGAGAGCATCGGTCAACTCCTCGGCATACTCGAGCAGCTGATCGATCGCAACGGGCTGGCCTCCGATCCTGCTCTTGAGCGTCTGACCATCGAGAAACTCCATGACCAGGAAGGGTTGACCCTCATGCTCGCCGATGTCGTGGACCGTACAAATGTGCGGATGGTTGAGCGCCGAAGATGCGCGGGCCTCGCGCCGAAACCGCTCCAGCGCCTGCTCGTCGCGCGCCAGCTCTTCGGGCAAAAACTTCAGCGCCACAGATCGTCCGAGCCGAGAATCCTCCGCTCGATAGACCACACCCATCCCACCCCCGCCCAACTTCTCTACGATCTTGTAGTGCCCAACCGTCTGACCGATCATTCCCTACCCCGAGACCAACGAAATATCAGTGCGTCGATGCCTCGGATTGTAACCGATTAGAGATTCATCTTGACCACCGCGGGCGCGGGAGGCACCTCGCCCTGATCAAGCAGCGCAAAGTTCCCTGTTGCCACCACGAATACCTCATTATCGAGAACGGCACTCGTGTACGGAATCAGCCCCTCGGGGAGACCGCTCGGCAAGACCTCGACCCGGACAGCTCGCCGCCCGGTCTCATCCAGGGTCACATGCAGGATTCGAAAATTGAGCTGGGCTTGATTCTGAACGATCACCAGACCATCACCAGACCAGCTCAGGCCATCACCCATTCCCAAGACCGAGCCGTCGTCTGCAATCACTCTCTGAGTAGTTCCGGTGTCGAGATCGACCGCGCTCAACCCCTCGACATGGGCGAAGTAGAGGGTCGATCCGTCATCGGTGATGGCTATGCCATTGATGAACCCGAGTCGTGGGTAGCTCTTGTAGAGGTCGAGGGAGTCGCCACTCGGCAACACTCTGAAGATCCGGTTCCCCAGACTCTCGGTGATGTAGGCGGTACCGTCAGGGCCGACAGTCACATCGTTGATCAGCTGCGGCTCCCCGTCGTCAGGACCGGGGTATCGAGCCATCAGCTCGCCCGTTTCGAGGTCATAGCGCACGACTTCGCCTGGGACCGGCGGAGCATCCGGCGTGCCCTCATCGCCGGTTGCAGCCCAGAGCTCGCGTCGCTCGGAGTCGACCCAGATTCCGACCACCGACTGCAAGCCATCTTGCGCCATGGTACCGACGTCTTCGACATGGCCTTCAGGTGAGATCCGCACCACCTTGTTTCGATGGAGACTGCCCACATAGACATCACCGGTGGCCGAATCTGTCGCGATGCCCTCGGGCCAGAGCTCGGCGTCGTCGAACGTCACAACAACCTCGGCCGGCGTATGGGGTCTACCGTTCTGGCGCAGCCGCTCCGCTACGGCTTGAAAGTCCTGTCGCTCGCTCAGCCCCTCGAAAAACCCGTCTGAGGCCACGTCGGCGGTGGCACCAAGATCAGCCACCCCGTTGAGGTGCTCGATTGCCGCGTCGGCCTCGCCCAGCTTGGCCTCGAACCGCGCCACTCGAAACATCACGGTCGGGTGTCGAGGTTCCTGCTCCAAGGCCATCAGATACTCATCGCGGGCCAGTGCCCAATCCTCCCGGGCCTCTGCCTCTCTGGCCTTTCGAGCATGTACCACCAAACCCTCGAATCCAGGTACAACCCGAGCCTCAGCCGACTGCGCTTCTGTCTCGCTGCGGGTATCGGTGTAGGTCGGTTGATTCTCCGAGCCACAGGCGCCGAGCGCGAATCCGACACAGAGCATGGCACTGCCCAC
>CAXMQZ010000127.1:0-52571 GCA_964195975.1 uncultured Polyangiaceae bacterium
GCGATCACCTGAGCTGTTCCAGTCTTTCCATAGACATCCAAACCCGGTATTCGCGACGCATAGCCCGTGCCCTTCCTCTCATTGACCACTTCCCACAGCCCCTGGCGAACGATCTCGAGCGCCTCTTGGTCCAAGGAGATCCTTTCCTGGGACACTCTGCCTCGAGGCTGAAGAAGAAGCGGCTCGACGCGGTGGCCCCCCGAGGCAACTGTCGCCATCATCGTAGCCATCTGTAGGGGCGTCACCAACACCGGGCCCTGACCGATCGCTACCGAAATGGTCTCGCCGGGGTACCAGGGAGTGCCTCTCCTTCTCCGACTCCATTCCGGGTCCGGAACCAAGCCTGAGTTCTCTCCACTGATCTTGATCCCGGTTTTGGATCCAAGACCCAGAAGACGCGAATAGTGAGCAATTCTTTCGATGCCCAGCTGCTGGCCCAGGTGGTAGAAATAGACATCGCACGATTCCCTGATGGCCTTTCGCATATTCACGCTGCCATGGCCACCCCGTTTCCAACAGCGAAACCGTCGATTGTAGATTCGGGTCGCCCCGCGACAGTAAACCGTGGATTCCGGGGTCACGACCCGATCGCTCAACCCACCGAGAGCCATGACGACCTTGAACACAGAACCTGGCGAGTAGGTCCCTTGAATCGCCCTATTGTGAAGCGGATGTCTAGGGTTCTCGATCAGCTCCTTCCACGCCTCTTTGTCGAGACGGCGGCTAAAGAGATTCGGGTCGTAGGAGGGTGTCGAAAGTAGAGTCAGAATCTCGCCGCTTTTGGGGTCGAGGGCAATCACGGCACCTTCTTTACCCTCTAGAAAATTCACTGCTTCCTGCTGGAGCTCGAGGTCGAGGGCGATATCGAGCCTCGCGCCAGGCGTGGCAGGATCAAGTCGGTTTTCCTCCTTGAACCGTCCCCGGCTGTCTACGGTGATCTCTCTCTGACCATCGCTGCCTCGCAGCTCGGTGTCAAAGGTCTGCTCAACACCCTTTCGCCCAATCAGATCTCCGCGACGGTAGGGACTGTCCTGCTTCTTCAGATCGGCCTCGCTCACCTCGCCCAGATAGCCGAGGAGATGGGATGTCGTTGGGCCGTAGCGATAGAGACGCTGATGACCCACGTCGACCTCGAACTCGGGATACTCCAGAGCGGACACCGACAATCGCGAAACCTGTGCCAGGGTCAACTCTTCGGCGATCAGAACTGGCTGGAACATCGACCTGCTGCGCTGGCTCTCCAGAGCTTCCTCCAACTCCTCTCTGGGCCGTCCCACTGTCGTCGCGGCAAACTCGAGGCCGCGCTCGAGATCGCGACTACGGCTGCGATCGATCAGCAGGTTGTAAACCGGGATGTTTTCGACCAGCAATTGATCGTTGCGCTCGAAGATGAGCCCTCGGATGGCCTCGACGGACAGCCTTCGTATCCGATTGTTGTCGGCAAGCTCGCGATAGTAGGCTCCACGGACACCCTGAACAAACCAAAACCTGCCCGCCACGGCCAAAAGAAGGGCGAGAAAAACCACTCGTAATTTTGGGAGTCGCCCCAGAAGGGCTTCACGGTTTTCGCGTACCTGGCTCATGAGCGTCTCTCAACGACCAAATCGAACTTTTGAAGTGCGACTTCGGCGCCACGAATCCATCCGAATCAGCAAGCGTGTGCGAGCTTGATAAAGAATCAGACCCAATACTCCGGTACTAGCCACTTTGATCAGAACCCAACGAAAATCCGGCACCTCGGGTCTCGGGAGTATCAGCACCGAAATTCCCAGAACCAGCGCCTGCTGTGCGGCAGCGGCCACACAGAACACTAGCAGACTGCTCGATGCACGCTGAATGACCAGCCGCTGTCCCGCCGCCGCTGTCGCGTAGCCGACGATCGTGTCGGCGATGCCAAACAGACCGAAGGGTCCTCCGGTGAGAGCGTCGGTCAAAAGCCCTGCCGATGCGCCACCAAGCATGCCCGCCAGCGTGTCGCCATCCATGGCATTGAAAACCAGCACGACAAGAAAGAGATCTGCGGCCAGAAAGAACCATGGAAAAAGCTGCATTCCCACGAAGTGCAGAACTGCGACAACCAAGAGAGCTAGAGCAAACCTAAGGGCTCGCATCGGGAAGCTCTCCTTTGACGCTGTCTGGGATGGGTTCGGTTCTCAGGATGTATACCTGATCAATCAGACCCGGATCGACGTAGGGCACGACGCTGATGCGGTGAAACAGATCGAGACCGGGCTCGATCTCCTCGATCACGCCGATGGGAATCCCCCTGGGATAGACGCCGTCAATTCCGGCGGTGACAATCACATCTCCCTCTTCGACGTCGGCCTGCAGCGGCACGAAATCAAGCGCTAGGCCGCCCTTTCCGCCGCCGCGGATCATTCCTTGGCGTCGGGTGCGCTCGATCATGGCTCCAACGCTCGCGGCTCGGTCGGTGATCAACTGAACCTTGGCAAACCCTCCAATGACCAACACAACTCTGCCGATCAAGCCGCTACTCGACACAACTGCCTGATCGACTCGGACCGAGTCACTTTCAACCGACAGAATTGCCGACTGCAGCGACGATTCATGGTCGATATAGACGATGTCGGCAGGTTGCAAGGGAACCCCTGCAACGCGAACATAGCGCAGGGCCTCCGAGATCCGGTCCATATCCCGCTGCAGACCGAAGTCGCGAATCTTCAATTCGCGGAGCCCATCTAGCTCTTCACGAAGCTGCTTGTTCTCAGCCTTGAGGGTGCTATTGAGCCGAATTCCCTCGCCAAGGCCTCGCACCCCATCGAGGGTCGTAGCAACCAGAGACGCCACCGGCGCCAGCGCGAGAACGACGCCCTTTTCGAGATAGGAGCCTTCGCCTCCCGGTTTGCGAACCTGGCCCGTCAACAAAAGCACCTGTGCCATCAGGAGCAACGCGAGCAACCAACGCGTATGCCTTTCGCTCACACAGCTGCCCCCAGCCTGCATTTCATGTGGCTGATTGTAGCGAGTGCGGCCCGTCGCCGCCGCGACCAAGACCACAACTGCGACAGGACTTGGACGCGGGTGGCTCTGAAGAGCCAACCAGGTCGGTCTAGCGAATGGAGACCTTGCGCAGCAAATCGATATCCTCGAGCACCCTCCCGGTCCCGAGCACAACCGAGGAAAGAGGATCTTCGGCCAGAACTACAGGCAGCCCGGTTTCATTGCGAAGTCTTTGATCCAGACCACGCAACATGGAGCCACCTCCAGACAGCACGATGCCCTTGTCCATGATGTCGGCGGAGAGCTCGGGCGGCGTGCGCTCGAGGGCCATACGCACTGCCTCGACGATGGTCGTTACCGGCTCAGCGAGCGATTCACGAATCTCCTCATCGCCAATCGTGAGTGTCCGAGGCACTCCTTCGATCAGGTCGCGACCCTTGATTTCGAGATGGATCTGTTCCTTTAGTGGGAAGGCGGAGCCCAGATCGATTTTCACCTGTTCGGCGGTGCGTTCACCGATCAACAAATTGTACTTGCGCTTGAGGTACTGGATGATGGCGTCGTCCATCTCGTTACCGGCAATCCGGACCGAGCGACTATAGACAGTGCCTGCAAGCGAAATCACCGCGACATCGGTAGTGCCTCCACCGACGTCTACGATCATGTTGCCCGAGGGCTCGGTGATCGGCAAACCCGCACCGATCGCGGCCATCATCGCCTGTTCCACGAGAAACACCTCCGAAGCTCCCGCCCGGGTGGCAGAGTCTCTTACGGCGCGTTTTTCGACCTGCGTAATCTCAGATGGAACACCGATGACGATTCTTGGGTGCACGTACATCTTGCGCCCATGGGCCTTCTTGATGAAGTATTCGAGCATTCGCTCGGTCACTTCGAAGTCGGCGATTACACCGTCCTTCATGGGTCGGATCGATTCGATGTTGCCCGGTGTCCTACCAAGCATCTGCTTGGCTTCACTTCCAACCGCTTCGATTCTGTTCGTCAGTTTGTTGATAACAACTACGGAAGGCTCACGCACAACGATACCCTGGGTTCTGGCATAGACCAGGGTGTTGGCGGTGCCGAGATCGATCGCTAGATCGTTAGAAAAATACCTAAGAAATGACGCGAATGCCATGGTTCTCCTGCAGAAATACGGGTCTCAGAAGGCCCCTAGTCGGATTGGCGAATATAGCACAAGGCCACGAGAATCTGTGGGCTGGAAGCGCCAGAACAGTTGCCGCTCCCAACTCCGATTGGTAGAGTTCGGGTTTCTTCGCGCCCTGCGAAGGAGGAGAGATCCACATGCTTAAGGTTTTCCGTGACAATCTCAAGTATCTGAGCTGGGTTTTGTGGCTCGTTATCATCGTTTTTGTCCTGTTTGTTTTTGTCGATTTCGGTGCCACGGTTCCGACTGGCAGAACAGCGCCCAACGACGCCGCGGCAACTGTCGGCAGATACAAAGTGACCTACGCCGAATTCGAGGAAACCTACCGCCGCACCGAGGATTTTTATCGCCAAGCCTACGGCGAACAGTTTAATCGCGAACTCGCCCAGAGAATGGGATTGCCCATACAGGTGATCGACAACCTGATTGCCGATAAAATTTTACTCTCCGAAGCGAACCGAATGGGGCTGAGGGTGACCGATGGGGAGGTGGCCGAGTCCATAGGTGCCATCAGCTCGTTTCAGCTGCCCGACGGTGGCTTCGTTGGCGAGGAGCGCTACAAAGAGATCCTGCGATCGAATCGCGTCTCCATCGATCAATTCGAACAGTCGGTACGAAACGATCTCTTGAACGAGAAGGTTCGAGCGGTTCTGTCCGACAATCTCTATGTATCTGAGGAGCAAGTCATCGACTCGTATCGCAATCGGGTCGAGACGGCCACCATCCGATATCTACGCCTGCCGATCGACACGTTGCACGACGAGATCGACCTCTCGGACACCCAACTCGAAGAGTTCTTTTCGACACACCAAGAGGACTTCAAGCTCCCAGAGCGAAGAGTGGTGGACTATCTGCTGCTCAATCCCGACGAGCTTCGATCCACCGTCGAAGTCACAGATGAGGATGTTCGTATCTACTACGAGGATAACGGCGAAGAATTCACCCGGGAAGAACAGGTCAAGGCCCGGCATATATTGCTTTCAGTAAGTGCCGAACGCACCGTTGAAGAGGCCGAGGCGATGCTGCTAGAGGCCCGCTCTCGAGTCGAGGCGGGCGAGGACTTCGCCGTGCTGGCGGCAGAAATGTCAGATGACCCAGGCAGCAAGAGCCGGGGAGGCGACCTGGGCTTTTTTGGCCGTGGACAGATGATCGGAGAGTTCGAGGAAGCGTCCTTTGCGGCTGAGCCCGGGGATTTGGTTGGGCCCATCGAAACCAGCTTTGGATTGCACCTGATCCAGGTCGAAGAGAAGCAGGCCGCCGGAACTCGGGCCCTCGATGAAGTGGCCGAGCAGATTCGCAGCCGGTTGACGAGCGAGCGCTCCGAGGAATTGGCCGCGGTTCAAATCCAGGAGATGGCAGAGCGTATCCGTAAGGAAAAACTCGGTGAGCCAGAAAAACTGAGTCTGTTGGCCGAAGCGGAGGCTGGCGTGACATTCCACTCCAGTCCCCCGTTCGCGCTAGATGAGAACGTTCCTGGAATCGGTCGGAGAACCGACTTCAGCGTCAAGGCCTTCGACCTCGACCTCGAAGCGATCTCGGATCCTGTTCAAGTGACTCGCGGTTGGGCTCTCTTGAGACTCAGTGAGGTTCAGGAGCCTCGGATCCCGGCGCTGGAAGACGTTCGTGACGCCGTCGAGGATGCACTGAGCGACGAATTACAGTTCGCGTTGGCCAACGAGCGCTTGACCCAGCTCAGAAGCGCTGTTGAAGCGGGTTCGCCCCTTGAAGAGGCGGGCTCGACAATCGACCTCTCGGTGAGCGAAAGCAGTGAATTTCGGCGTGGCGACACGGTTCAGGGTCTGGGTGCCAACCCTCGGATCGTCACTGCCGCGCTCGCTCTCGATGTCGGAGCGATCGAAGGACCCGTGGTTCACAACCGCGACGTAATCCTCTTCGAGGTTATCAACCGAACCCACTACGACCCGGCCGAGTTCGAGAAAGAGAAGTTCGAAGCTCATCAGACGCTTCGCGTTGAACGGTTCAACCAGATGCTCACCTCCTTGATCACGCAGCGTCGCGACGAGATGGGTGTGCGCTACGATCCACAGTTCCTAGAAAACTTCGAACTGGCACCTGTCAGCTAGAAACGCTTTCCTCAAATCGATGATCGGATTTCTCAAGGGACAACTGCTCGCAAGCTCTCCGGAGAAATTACTGCTCGACATCCAGGGTGTTGGCTACCAGATCAACATTCCTTTATCGACTTTTTACGAAGTCGAGAAAGCGGGTCCCGAGTCAGCGGTTGGCCTTTTTATCCATACCCACGTTCGCGAGGACGCTCTCGAGCTGTTCGGTTTTTGGACTGAACGCGAAAAGCTTCTGTTTGAAAAGCTGATCGCGGTCAGTGGCATTGGGCCAAAGCTCGCCCGAGTGATTCTTTCGGGTATGGCCCCGGAACAGCTTGTGTCGGCCCTGGCGGCGGGTGACATCGCCCGGCTCGAAACGATCCCGGGAATCGGCAAAAAGACCGCACAGCGAATGGTGGTCGAGCTCAAGGACCGAGTGCAGGATCTGGCCGCTGAGTTGGTAGAGCCTTCTGCGGCGGACGTGACCGAGGGCGATCTGGTCCAGGCGCTGGTCAATCTCGGCTACAAGGCCATCGCGGCGCAGCGCGCCGTGAACGCGGCAAAGCAAGAAAGACCCGACGCTCCGTTCTCGGAGCTCTTGCGTCTCAGCCTGCAACGACTCTCACACGTCTGAGCTCTGCCACCTCGGGACACGGCCCATGCGGAGCGAAAGCCGCACCAATGAAGCCTTGGCACCCGCGGCCCTAGTACAATCACCCGGTGAACGATCATTCATCTCTGCTGTCCGGGGCGCTCGACCCCGAAGACATCGGCCTCGAGCAATCTCTGAGGCCGTCCAAGCTCGATGACTATGTCGGACAGAAGCGGATTGTCAGCAAGCTCAAAGTCTTCATGCAGGCCGCTCGCGAGCGCAATGAGGCGCTCGATCACGTGCTTCTCTTCGGACCTCCGGGTCTTGGCAAGACCACTCTTGCCCACATCATCGCGCAAGAGATGGGGACCACGCTGCGAACCACTTCTGGTCCGGTGCTCGAGCGACCTGGTGACTTGGCAGCGATCCTGACCAACCTCGAACCGGGACAGATTCTTTTTATCGACGAGATGCACCGCCTGGGTCCAACTGTCGAGGAGATCCTTTACCCGGCGGTCGAGGACTACAAGCTCGATCTCGTGATCGGACAAGGCCCGGCTGCCCGGACGATGCAGATCGATCTTCGCCCCTTTACCCTGGTGGGCGCAACAACTCGAGCCGGCCTGATTACAGGTCCGCTGCGTGCACGGTTTGGCATTGTTCACAGGCTCGATTTCTACGATCCTGCCGAGCTGGCCGAGATCGTGCATCGCTCGGCACGAATCCTCGACATCGAAGTCGACGACGCAGGGGCCGAAGAGCTGGCGCGACGAAGCCGGGGGACACCCCGTATCGCCAATCGGTTGCTGCGCCGGGTTCGCGACTACGCTCAGGTCGAAGGCGATGGTGTGATCGATCTGGAAACAGCGTCGAAGGCTCTCGAGAAGCTCGAGGTCGATGAGCTCGGCTTCGACGAGGTCGATCGCAAGATTCTCACTACGCTGATCGAGCACTACCAGGGCGGACCGGCTGGGATCGCTGCTATCGCTGCCGCAGTGGGAGAAGATCGTGGCACGCTAGAAGACCTATACGAGCCCTATCTGATTCAGCAGGGGTTTTTGCAACGAACACAACAGGGACGTGTCGCGACCCGGCGAGCCTATGAGCATCTCGGTCACCCGCCCCCGTCGGACTCGTCATCCTCGTTGTTTTGACCAAAGCTTTCGAGCCATGCCGGCCATGGGCTGCGCACTCATCGGAGGGGTGAGCTAGAGACGTGTCTGCCAAGGCCGCACTGATCTTCAACCCAAGAGCCGGTCGATGGCGGACCGAGCACCGTGTGGAGTCGATCAGCGAGATTCTCGGCAACTCGGGCTTTTCGCTGGAGCTGCAGCAAACGGCCAGGCCTGGGCATGCCACCGATCTGGCACGACAAGCAGCAACAGGGGGGTTCGAGGCGGTCTTTGTTTTCGGCGGCGATGGGACCATCCGTGAAGCGGCGGCGGGGTTGGTAGGCACCGGAGTAGCCCTGGGCCCGCTTCCCGGTGGCACTGTCAACGTTTTGGTACAGGCGCTCGGCCTACCTCTTCAGCCACTTCGTGCTGCCGCAGCGTTCGCCAATGCGACCACGCTGGAGATGGACGTCGGAGCCTGCGGCAAAGAACCGTTCTTGATTCTGACCTCGGCCGGTCTCGACGCCCACATCATGGAAAACCTTCACCCGGGATTGAAACGACGACTCGGCAAGGCGTCCGTGGTCTGGACCGGCCTTCAACGGTGGTCGTCCTACGACTATCCACAAATTCGAGTTGTGGCTGATGGTCAACCTCATGTTGCCACCTTCGCCGCTGTCTGCAACTTGCCCTACTACGCCGGCAAGTGGAAGCTGGCTCCGGGTGCCAGCATCACCGATCGCGCCCTCGATCTGGTCTTGTTCCGAGGCACCGGGCGACTACAGACCCTCGCCTTCGCCAGGGATCTTGCCCTGGGCCGACACATCCGGCGCGACGATGTCGAGATCATCCGAGCCCAGGAGATCGAAGTGTTGAGCCCGGCCGGGATACCGATGCAAATCGATGGTGATGCCATGCCGCTCGAGTTGCCGGTCACCTTGACCATCGCACCACAGCGACTGACCCTCCTGACGCCTGCAACCACTGCCCTCTGAGGCATTCGGGTTGCCAAAGAGTTAACACCCATAATTCATGAAACCCCGCAGCATAATGCGGGTTAAGATTCATCGAGGGTCCAATAGCATGTCCGAGCTGAAACCAAAGCGTCCGCCACACTCTTTAGACAGCGTGTTCTCACCCAGATCTGTCGCTGTGGTCGGCGCCTCCAGAAACAAAGCTTCGATCGGGTTTGCTCTCCTCCACAACATGGTGATCAACCAGTTCAGTGGAACCATCTATCCGGTCAACCCCAAGGCTTCCTCGATTCACTCCCTCAAGGCCTACCCAAGCATTGGTGCGATCCCTGACGAGGTCGATCTCGCCGTAATCGTCGTGCCGCGAGCATTCGTGCCCAAGGTCGTAGAGGAGTGTTTGGTCAAAGGCGTCGGAGGGCTCGTGGTCATCACGGCGGGCTTTGCCGAAACTGGAGAAGAGGGAACTCGGCTCGAACGCGAGCTCGTCGAGATGGTTCGCAAGAGCGATGCGCGGATGATCGGACCCAACTGTATGGGTGTCATCAACACCGAGCCGAATATCTCACTCGACGCCACCTTTTCTCCGACTCCATCGCGGCGAGGCTCGATCGGCTTTGTCAGCCAGTCCGGTGCGCTGGGGGTCGCGATTCTGAACGCCGCCCTCGACCTGGGTCTGGGATTGACCCAGTTTGTATCCATGGGGAACAAGGCCGACGTCTCCGGCAACGATCTTCTGGAGTACTGGGAAAACGACCCGGAAACACGCGTTATCTGTATGTATCTCGAGTCCTTTGGAAACCCGCGCAAGTTTACCGAGATCGCCAAACGGGTCGGTCGGATCAAACCCATCTTGGTCGTCAAATCGGGTCGAACCGCCGAAGGGGCCCGCGCCGCTTCCAGCCATACCGGTGCCATCGCGGGAACCGACGTGCCGGTCTCCGCCATACTCGAACAGTGTGGAGTCTTGCGAGCCAACACAATTGAAGAGCTCTTCGATGTGGCCCGGGCGCTCGACCGATGCCCTCTTCCTCATGGCCCTAGAGTGGCAATCCTCTCCAACGCTGGAGGCCCAGCGATCATGGCCACCGACGCCTGCGTCAACCAGGGACTCCAGATGGCCACCCTGAGCGACGCTTCTTTGGCTGGACTGGCCGATTTTCTACCCGCAGAGGCGAGTATCACCAACCCGATCGACATGATCGCCTCGGCCAACCCGGATGGCTACGCGAAAGCGCTTGAATTTCTGCAGGCCGACGAGCAGGTCGACATGGTTCTGGTGATCAACGTTCGGCCTCTGCTTACAAATCCCATCGCTGTGATGGATCGGGTCGGCGCGGTTACCAAAGACAGCAACAAGCCGGTTCTTGCTGTGATGATGGCCACCGAGGAATTTCACGACGAAGTCAAAACCCGGGCTGATCTGCCGCCGGTCTACCGCTTCCCAGAGAGCGCGGCGCGAGCACTGGCTCAACTCTGGCGATATGCCTCCTGGCGTCAAAAACCGCTCCATCAGAGCATCCCCGAATTCCCGGTCGATGACGAGGCTGTGACTCGTCTCTTGGTGGGTCCTCTTGGGGAGTTCATCCCGCAGGACTCCGCTTTTCGAGTCCTAGAGCACTACGGAGTCCCTGTGGTCGCCTGGCGACAGGTCGAATCTGCGGATGAGGTCGTGCCGGCTGCTGCAGAAATCGGCTACCCGGTTGTGCTCAAGGCGGTCGCACACGACCTGGTCCACAAGAGCGATCTTGGCGCCGTAAAGGTCGATCTCCGCGATGAGTCTGACTTGTGCGCTGCGCTGACCCAGATCGAAGAGTCGGTTTCAGAGGCGGGAATTACCGATCCCCAGTTTCTGGTGCAGGAGATGGCCCGCGGTGGACATGAAGTCATCTACGGGGTTACGACCGACCCACGGTTTGGTCCATTGTTGATGTTCGGTCTGGGGGGGAAGTATGTCGAGGTCTTTCGCGATGTTCGCTTTGGTGTGCTGCCGCTCAATCCCACCGAGGCCAACGAGATGATCCGTGGCATCCGAGGCTTTCCACTCCTGGAGGGTGTTCGCGGTGAGAAAGGTGCCGATCTCGAGTATCTTCAAGAGGTTCTGCTTCGGATCGCGCAACTGGTCAGGCGCCATCCTCAGATACAGGAGATCGACATCAACCCGTTCTTGGCCGCCGACAGAGATGGCAGCAAGGCCGTTGACGCTCGAATTCGACTCTAGGAACCGGACCGCTACTAGCCTGACTCTTTCTCGTTTGCTGCCTTTTTCCCTCTAGGCCTCTTGCGGCGTTTTTCCTTGCGTTCGAAACGCTTGACCTCAGGGCTGGTCCGAGGCTTGAACTCGAACACCACGACCTCTTCCTGCTCGAAATCGGGCGAGTCCGTGTAGTGCGCCGGTTTGTGCTGCTCCATCCCGACTTGCTGGTACTGGAGGCGCATTTCGTCGAGCCACTCCGCGAAGCCATTGTTCGGTATATTGATCATCGACTCCAGAAACACGACCCGAATTGGGTGGTCCTCCGTGACACGGCTCAAATCCGCCGCCTCGCCACGTCGATGCCGCGCTGAGTAGATCCTCTGGTTGCACCAGTACTGGCCATTGCCCAGAGCATGTGAGCCTCGTGGTTTGGCAAAGGGAAGCTCCAGATCGTTCCAGGCACAGACCAACTCTGCGTCGCGAGCCTTTTCCACCCAGAACCATCGGGCGAAGTCACGCGCTGCACGGTCGCGCTGCGCCTTGTAGGGGTGGACAATGTACGCAACTCCCTGTGCAACACCAAAAAAAATCAGAAAACCCAACAACACCCTCATCGCTGAAGCACGCACTCTGGCACTGGAGAATTGAGCGATCACCCAGCTGGCGCCGGTTGCCGACAGAATGCAGATCGCTGGAACTGCCCACTGTGCGATTCGAGCACTGGCCCCATAGGGGTACAACCGCAGGAACGCCGCGGTAAGTGCGAGCCCGAAGGGTAGGAGAAGCAATGCCAGGTCTGTGCGATAGCGCTGACGATAGAAAACCACGCTGCCGGTCACAAGAAAAACGAAGGTGAACGCGCCACCTCCAGGATCGAAACCGACTGGGTAACCAAACATCCGGCCTGTATGTGCCAACAGCAACCACTTTGCCAGTCCGATCGGATCCTGGAGCGGCGGAAACGCACCCAACCAGAAAACCATCGTGTAGGCAAGATCTATCGAGGCTTCGTATTGCGTGCGTGCAACATATGCGTAGTTGACCCAGAAGGTGCCCAGCGAAAACAGCCCAAACAAGGCCAGCGCGAGTCGGTTCGACCAGTTTCTTGAGCGCCAGACGGCACCCATCAGGGCAAGACCAATCCCAGCAGCGACAAAAATCGCCGGGTTCGACATCGTTATTGCCACCGGTGCAAGACCCGCTAGAACCCAGAGCCACCGCGACCGTCTTGGTTCGGCCCACCACTCGACCGCGATGGCAAGCAGGGTGACCGCGACAAGAAGATCGGTTGCATAGGGTTTGATCTCACCCGCAAAGCGTATGGGGGCATAGGAGACTGAAAACAGCGTTACCGCGAACAGTAGGGGCAACCCACTGAGAAGCCGTCTCGACAGACGACACATCACCAGAACGCTTGCGATCGCTGCAACACAAGAGACCAACCGCAACGCGAGCTCGTTGAAGCCGAGGAGCTTGACCGAGGCCAGACTCAACCACATGAACCCGACTGGGCTGATCTGGCCATAATTGAGTGGCTCGAGCACCTCGAGAAGGCTGCGATCGAGAAAGCTCGCGGCCAACTTCGCCTCGTCTACCCAGAGCGGGAATCGAAGCAGGTAAACCAGTAGCCGAAGGGCAATCCCCAAAGCGACTGCGACCCAGATCGCGGTTTCGAGTCGCTGTCCCTGCGGCTCGACACCGTCGAGGCCAGATATCTGTAACGGTTCTCTGTTAGCGTTTCTCATGTGTCATCAGCCCAAAGGGGCTCGTAAAGCTACCAGAGCCATCCAAGCCTCGACAATAACCAGGTGGCCAAATCATCTGGAGTCCCAGGTCACACCCCTGCTCTGAAGCTCCAGATCTGGAGCTCCCGATCTGGAGCCCTGGGCACGATCGGTGGATCCAGGTAGTCTCGCGTCATGCCAGAGCTGCCCGATATCGAGGTCTACCTCAATTCCCTCGACAAACGGGTCCGGGGAGAGAACCTGACGGCGATTCGCATCGCCAACCCCTTTCTACTTCGGTCGGTCAGTCCCCCGATTTCCGAGGCGAACGCCAGGTGCATCACGACCGTAAATCGACTCGGAAAGCGCATCGTTTTCGCCCTGAGAGGCGAGCTCTATCTGGTGCTTCATTTGATGATTGCCGGGCGGCTCAAGTGGTCGAAACCGGGCACTCCGATTCCCGGGCGATCAGGCCTGGCTGCCTTTGATTTCACCTCTGGGGCGCTTCTTCTCACCGAGGCAGGGAGCAAGCGTAGGGCGTCGCTCTATCTGGTCAGCGGCAAGCAAGGCCTGGCTGCGCACGACCCCGGAGGACTCGAGGTGCTCGAGTGTACTCTGGCGCAATTTCGAACTCGGCTCGGAACCGAGCGCCACACCTTGAAACGCTCGTTGACCGATCCGCATCTCTTTTCGGGGATCGGCAACGCCTATTCCGACGAGATCCTCCATAATGCCCAGTTGTCCCCGTTCAAGATATCGACCGATCTAACCGAAGACGAGTGCGCCCGTTTGTTTGAAGCCTGTCGCGAGATCCTTGTCGCTTGGACCGAGCGTCTCCGGCAAGAAGCTGGTGATGGGTTTCCTGACAAGGTGACCGCCTTTCGCAAGGAGATGGCGGTCCACGGGCGTTTCCGTGAACCCTGCCCGGTCTGTGGCGCTCCTGTACAACGCATCGTCTACGCCGCGAATGAGGCCAACTACTGCGCGGGATGTCAGACCGGAGGCAAGATCCTTGCCGACCGCATGCTCTCGCGATTGCTCAAAGACGATTGGCCAAGGACACTGGATGAGCTCGAGACGAGTTCCTGATGCCAAGTTCCCCGATGCCTGGTTCCCCGACACCAGGTCAAGCCTGCCCACTGTCGGTTATCATGCTTTCGATGTCGAGTTCTCCGAGAGGTCTGATCCCGTCGCTGATCGGCAGCTTTGCGGCGAAGTTGCGGTTCCCGCAGCTGTTCATGTTCACTGCGGCACTGTTTCTTCTCGACATGCTCATACCCGACCTCATTCCCTTTATCGACGAGGTGCTCCTGGGGCTTGTCACCCTCCTGCTCGGCATGTGGAAGAAGCAGTCCGGGGAGATCGAGCCAACCCATCCGGACGACAAGCCACCGCTCAAGGACATTACCCCGCCACGGGACTAAAACTGCTAACCCGTCCGCATGAATTGCCAGTCGAGGTTTCCGGTCTGGCGCTCGAACACCAGTGGTTGAATCTTGTCTGCATGGCGACGCAGAACCGTGGCGATGCTGTCACCGCCGGCCACCTGCTCGAGGACCGTGGCCGCCTCGGCTCCGGCCTTGCTGATATAGCCCTGCCAGATGGCCTGTTTGACCGACATCGTTCCCAGGCCGACATTGGGTAGCTGACCGAGACCCTTGTTCAATAACGAGATTTTGCGTTTCAGACTCGCGGGGTCTTCCATACCCTCACGTTGATAGCCGGTATAGGGCTTGGGAATCAGGACATTGGCACCGACCTGGACACGCCCGAGCCTGCCGGTCGGGCGAAGCTCTTCAACCATGATCGAACGACACTCCGCGACGACATCCACAATCGCCTCGACATCCTCCATCGTCTCCTCAGGCAGACCGATGATGAAGTAGAGCTTGAGGTTGGTCATTCCCGAGCGGAAGATGAGGCGCACTTTTTCCAGCAACAGGCTGTTGGGAATCGGCTTGTTGAGCTTCATCCGCAGATCATCGCTCCCCGTCTCAGGTGCCAACGTGATCGATCGGTCGCCCGAATCCCGCAGGGCACTCACTACGCCCTCCGTTACGGCCGGTATCCGAATCGAAGAGACTGCGGTGCGAAACCCCAGCGCATTGGCGTCGAGAAGGATGCGCTCGATCTCCGGGTGGTCGCCCACTGCGGTCGCCACAAAACCGAGTTGGTCGGTTACGGGCCGCGCCAGCTCGAGAGCCGAAAGAATGTAGTCGGTCGGGTGCCAGCGGAATCGACCCATTCCAAAAGTTGCCCAACAGTAGCGGCACTTCTCGGGGCAACCCCGCGACATCTCGATCAGAAACTTGCTAGAAAACTCCGTGTGCGGGGTAACGATCGCTGTCGTCGGCAGGTGCCCTGGTGTACGCATCTGCTCCTCGGAGAGCTCGAGCTTGAGTAGCTTCTGAAACTGTGTATCCTCGGGTAAGTGGTGTTCGGGTATGTAGAAGCCCGGGTTCGATGCCAACCGCTCTGTCACGGCGCTCTTGCTCGACTCTTCAGAAACCGCGCCCAACAAATTGTCGAGTAGATTCTCGGCGGCTCCGAGGGCGAAGACATCGACGAACTCGCTCATCGTCAGCGGGTTGATCATGGCGCAAGAGCCACCCATCACGATCAACGGGTCCGACTCGCGGCGCTCGGATCGACGCATGGGTATTCCTGCCCGGTCGAGCATTTGAAGCAGATTTACGTAGTCCTCTTCGAACGAAACCGAGAAGGCTACGACTCCAAAGCTGCTGAGCGGCGTCTCGGTTTCGACCGACAAGGGTGTTGCCTGGCCATCGGCAAAGAATCGTTCACAGTTCCACTCAGGAAACTCGTGCACCAGTTCGTAGACGCGCTGGAAGCCCAGGCTGGACATCCCTATGTGGTAGGAATTCGCATAGGCCAAACCCAACGAGTACTGGCCATGGTGTTGGAAGGTGCCAACCGGCCGCTCGTCGGCCCTGGTGACTTTCCAGCCTTCGGGTTTCCTGTTGCTTGATTTTCCAGTGATGCTCATTGTGTTGAAATCAGGAGTAGCCTGAACTTGTCACAAGTTTCGTGACGAAAGGTCGCAAATGCCTGGAGGTACAAGGCTTGACGAGTTTATCCCCCGCAGGCGTACTTGCAGTACGTCGAGGAGGGATCAACTGAGAAAACGTAGTAGCTTCAGGCATTTCCGGCTTTGTAGTAGAAGTCTTGTGAGAAGTTCAGGCTAGCTCGAATCGGGAGTGTCGGCCGATTCCGGGTGGGTCTCACAAGTGTGGTGGCTCACGGCGAGACGCATGTTAGCCCGACAACAGGCCCCGTGCGAGACGTAGCAATCCTCCCGCCCCCAACTCCCGGACCGGCCGTTGGCGGGCGTGGATCGCAAGAAGGCGGGAAAAGATCGCTGGCTCGTGGGCCAGGGTGGCGAGCAGTCGGTGTCGCAGCCAGGGCCTCCGTTCGGCGATCAACAGAAGGCCGATCAACCTAAAAGGCAGCGCTGTCATCCCTCGAACCGCTCGTTGATACTGGGCTAGATCACCCACCGAGATTGCGTCTGCCAGAGCAGATGCCTGGTGCAGAGCCAGCGACATCCCCTCCCCCGTGATCGCGTCCCGATATCCGGCTGCGTCCCCCACCAGCGCGACTCGCTTGCGATAGACACTACTGCAGCGCTGGTCAAACGGACCGGTCCCCAGGTCGCTGCCGGTCACGGCCGCACCTTCGAGCCTACTCATGAGCTCTGGAAAGTTCGTCAACAGACCATCGAACCCCGTCTTGGAGCCACTCCACAGAATCGCTACCCCTACCATCTCTCTCGAAACCGGTGTCACGTAGGCCTCGCAACCATCGGACCAGTAAACCTCGACCAAGTCGCTCCAGGGTGGACACCTGTAGTGACGACGCACGCCGAACCGCTTTGGGCCGACACTCGGCGCCGCCAGGCCGGCCCAGCTGCGCACGCGCGAGCGCAATCCGTCGGCCCCTATCGTCCATCTCGCCTCGATCTCACCCCGGTCGGTCTCGACCCCCTCGTCTGTCAGGCCCCGCACAACGGTCTGCCACTGGAACGCTACGCCCACCTCTCGAGCCCTGTCGCAAAGAGCCGCATGAAGAACCGGACGGCGTACGCCAAAGCCAGCGCCTTCTTGGAATCGCGCTTCGGCCCGAAGCGCCCCTTCGATGTAGCGAATGCCTCGAAACGGAGCCCTCTGATCAGCAGACAGCTCGACTCCCAGCTCTTCGAGTCGAAGCACTCCATCGGGCATCAGACCCTCGCCACAAGGCTTGTCAATCGGGGGCGTCGCGCGATCTATTACCAAAACACCGTAGTCGCGGCTTGCCAGTTCGATCGCGGTTGCCAGGCCAGCGGGTCCACCGCCGATTACCAGCACATCGATCTGGGAAGGTGGTTGCATTGCTTTAAGAGTCCAGTTTCAGGCGATAGCTCTCCTTGGCCGATCCTCTGTCAGCTCGGATCATTCGCCGAGGAGTGAAAGGGTTTGACGTCCTCAGATCCCCTGAGAGAAACCGATGCAAGGTCTCGGCTCTACGAATTTTTCCCGACGACGTGCGCGGTATGGCTCCTGGCTTCAGGACCTCTACTCGGTCGAGCGAGATCCCCGTAAGGGCCAAAACCTCTTTCGCGCTCATGGCTGCGATCCCAGCCGAGCCCGTGCCGTTTGTTCTGCTCTCTCGCTCGACAAACAGGACCACTCGCTCCTCCGCCTCACCTTCCGGTAAGTAACCGACAACCGCACAACATCCCGCCCGGACACCGGGCAGGGCATTCACGACCGACTCGATCTCCTCTGGAGCGTGATTCTGGCCTCGGACAATCAACACGTCTTTCGCTCGCCCCGTGACGAAAAGTTTGCCCTCGAGCATGAATCCGAGATCGCCGGTGTCGAGTCTCCCATTCGGCATCACTTCGCTTGTGGCCTCGGGTTGATACAGGTACCCCTTCATCAAGGACGGGCCCTTGACCCAGATGGAGCCGACTCTGGCTTCTGGTAGTCGATCGCCTTCGGGGTTTCGAATCTCTACAGCAAACCCTGGCATCGGTTTGCCAACCGAGATCAACTCCATGCCGTCTTCGTCAAGGACGGCCTCACCCTTCTTGCGTAGCGGCTCACGAGCCACTTTCTTGGTCTCGAACGGTTCGGCGATCGGCGAAAATGTCACCGCAAGAGCGGCCTCCGAGAGGCCATACACCGGCGTCATTGCCTCGCGACGAAAGCCCCAGCGAGCAAATCGTTTACAGAAGGCTCTGGCTACCGCTGGGGCGATCGATTCGGCGCCGTTGAGCGCCACTCTCCAGCTCGAGAGATCGACACCGGCAAGCTCTTCATCCCGGATTCTTTCTAAACAGAGACCATAGGCAAAGTTCGGGGCTGGAGAAACTGTCGCCTCATATTGTGAGATCGCTCGCAGCCAATGGGCCGGTCGAGCAACAAATACCTCTGGCGGTATCAGCGTCAGCTCCGAAGGCCGTTCGAGCACTGGTAAGACGCACCCGATAAGACCCATGTCATGGTACAGCGGTAGCCAGGAAGCTCCAGTGTGGTGATGTGTGTCGCCGTCTGGCCAGAAATCGTTGAGAGCCTGGATCTGCGCCATGACCGCGCGATGAGAAAGCGCTACTGGCTTCGGCTCGACCGTGGTACCCGAAGAGAATTGAACCAGCGCAAGGTCCTCACCGTCGATTTTCTCGCACACCGGACCATTTTTGGGCAACTCGCTCAGCGTCAGGCCCTGACAGGAGGCCTTTTCCAAGGCTACGGCTACCAGGTCGCGAACCCGACGATCGACCAGGGTCAGCTCGATCCTGGCGGCCAGCAACATCCTCGCGGTCCGATCCTGGTACCCGCCGATCCGACCGAGTCGAACCGGTGGATAAAGCGGCACCGGAACAGCGCCTGCCAGCAAAGTGCCGAAGAAGGCTGAAAAAAACTCCTCCCCGGTTGGATAGAGCAACCCTACGGCTGCGCCTCGCCTCAGATCTCTAGCCTTGAGCCCGCCGGCTACGATCAGGGCTCGCTCATAGACTTCCGCCCACTCGAGCCAGGTCGGCCGCTCCCGTCGATCGAGAAACCGGAGGCCGGTGTTTT
Organism: uncultured Polyangiaceae bacterium; assembly: GCA_964195975.1. Lineage (GTDB taxonomy): Bacteria > Acidobacteriota > Thermoanaerobaculia > Multivoradales > JAHEKO01 > CAXMQZ01. The sequence continues at coordinate 18,872 of CAXMQZ010000127.1, forward strand.
GAACCGTCGCCGCTCGGGCAAGTGAATCGGTGAGGGTGTTGATCTGGCTCCCAGGAACTTTCTTCGGCACTTTCATCGGCACTCTCATCGTCTCGGTGGCGCAGTGTCCGTAGCCACTCTCGGCGCCTGGCCGCGACACTCGAGCTTTTGCTCGATGGCCGACACCAGGTCCGATACTAGTCGGATCTTTGCTTCATCCGCTGGATCGAGACAGATCTGAAAATAATTCTCCACCTGAACCGCCAACGTCAGCAGCTTGAGCGAGTCGAGTTGGAGGTCCTCGATCAAGTCCATATCAGGTCTGACCGGACCCGACCAGCCAAGGTGCTGGCGCGCCAGGTCCGTCACGGTTCGGAGAATCTCGGTTTCGGTCACGCCCTCGTCTCCGGTTGTGGCTCGCTGGCCCTGTCGTCAAGGAATGCACTGTGGCGCCAAAGCGCTCTGTCCTCGACCCGAATTCGAGCTCGAAGCAGCAGAGCGTTGAAGATGCTGAACAGGGTCGCTGTCATCCATGCTGTGTGTACCATCGGCAGAGCAAAGGTTTCCGCCACCACCGCCAGGTAGTTGGGATGTCTCAGATACCGGTAGGGTCCTGTCGCGATCAGTGGTGAACCGGGCAAACAAATAATGCGGGTCGTCCATCTCTCTCTCAATGTTGCGATGACCCAGTATCGGAGTGCCATCGCGGCGGCCAGCACCACCAACATCGAGATCGCCAGCGGTGGCAGAAAGGGCCTGTCGAGCAGCCAGACCTCGAGCGGCGCCGAGACTAGAAAAAGAGCGTGCGTCGCGACCATGGCTGGATAGTGTTCTCTGCCCACTTCCAGCGCCCCTCGGCTTTTGAGTCTTCGGGTATTGCGATTCGCAATCGACAACTCGATGAGCCTCTCGACGATCACCACACCAATCAAGATCAGGTATAGGGTCCAACTGTCGATTCCGAAAACCTGAGTCACGCTCGCTACCACTCCAATAAAACCAGCTCGGAACAGAAACCGGGGCCCATGGCCAGAAGAAGTCCAAAACTGCCCTCCTCGGGGCGGTCGTTGTACATCGTATCCTCCAGCACGAGAAGCACCGAGGTCGACGACAGGTTGCCAACCTCTCGAAGACTCTTCCAGGTCGCGGCGAGCGCGTCCGGTGGAAGCTGCAGGCTTTCCTCCATCGCTTCTAGAACCTTGGGACCGCCAGTGTGCGCTACCCAGGACTGAATGTCGGCTCGGCTCAGTCCTTCATCCGACAGAAAGGCATCGACGTCGTGTCGTAAGTGATTCCGCACCATCTCTGGAACCTCGGCAGAGAGTACGACCTGGAACCCCCGTTCCGAGATATCCCAGCCCATAACCCGCTCCGTGTCCGGGTAGAAAACGGATCGGGTGGCAATCACCCGTGGGCCCGAGGCCTCTCTCTCCTCGCCAACGACAACAACGGCTCCAGCGCCATCACCAAACAAACCGGAAGAGATGAGGTTGGGGATCGAGAAATCCTCGAGCTGCAACGTAAGCGAGCAAAGCTCGACCGAGAGCAAGACCGCGACCTGGTTTGGATAGGCTCGAACATAGTCTGACGCTCGGGCAATACCCGCCGCTCCGGCTACACAACCGAGTCCGAAAATCGGTTGTCTCTTGACCCTCGACGGCAGGCCGAGCCGGTTCATCAGTCGCGCATCAATGGATGGTGTCGCCACACCTGTGACGGTGACAAAGAACAGACTATCGACGTCATCAGTCGAGAGATCGGCCCGCTCGAGTGCTTCTCGAATCGCCGCCTCGCCGACCTCCTGAGCGACCTGGATCCAAGCATCGTTCGACTGACCCCACGACTGCATGCGTTGCCGATACTCCTCGAGCGGCAACGCCAAGTGCCGTCCACCCACGAGAACGTTCTTGTGTAGCCTCTCGAGACGATCCAGATTGAAGAATTTTCGTCCCCACACCTCACGGAAAGCCTCTAACAGAGACTCCTGGCTGTAGTAGTTGGGCGGAAAGGCTTTGCCAATGGCTGCTATTCTCATGCGCTAGACTCTCGCTCGAGCCCGATCATAGCCGAGCAGGCATCGGCAACAAGGCTCTTTCTGGGGGGATCCGAACCCCCCTGAGGAGCGTATACGGGCTTGAGAAACCAAATGACATCCTCTCACCAGAAACCGACGCTGCTCATATTCACCCTCGGCCCCTGCCGAGAGAGTCTGAGAAAGAGCCTACTTCCCAGCGGTCTCTCAGCAGCCGAGCACCGACTTCATCAAGCTGGTCTCGACGTTGCCATCGAGGCTGGTCGCTCATCCGGTTGTCGAGTGGTGGTTGCAGCGCCACGGGAGCTGGCTCTTCCAGGGGACGTTCGGCATCTCTATCAGCGGGGTGAGTGCTTTAGCTCGCGGCTTCGAAACGCCATGCGCGTGCTGCAGAAAGAGCGACCCGGTTCTCCTGTAGTGGTTGTGGGCACAGATGTTCCAAACCTCGCGGCTGATCACATCCGCGCCGCTTTGCTCAGAGTCGCCGTGAAACCCAAGGACGTGGTTCTAGGACCCTGTCCCGACGGTGGCTTCTACCTACTTGCGACGCGCCAACCGATCGATCAGGTACTGTCGCGGGTCAAATGGTGTCGACGAGACACCCTCGCCTCGCTGATCGACGCCCTCCACTCTCAGAGTCTGTCGACACACCTTCTCTCGCCGCTGAGAGACTTGGATCGCTCCGAGGATCTCGAGATGTGGTTGGCCCATGAGGGCTCCGCTCTCATCCAGGGCTTAGTCCACTGGCTTTTGGAGCTTCTGGCTGATCTTCGCCGTCCCCTGGTAGCGTCCAGGCTTGGGTGGCCTCTAACCGCCATGGTCGCCGCGCCAACCGGTCGCGGCCCCCCTGTCTGAACCCAATCCAAATCGATTCCCCGATGGGTTTTGGCGGCCTCCAAGGTTCCGTCATACCTAGGAAGCTGTCGTGTCGCTTCCGAGAAAAGAAACTGGCTTTGAGAAAAGAGGCACCATGAGTGTTGCGAATGTAGAAAAGATCGTGCGCGAACGCTACAGCGAAGGCGCCCAGGCCTCGGTGGCAGCCCTGTGCTGTCCGACCGACTATGACCCGAAATATCTCGAGGTCATCCCAGAAGAGGTGCTCGAGCGCGATTATGGGTGTGGTGATCCAAGCCGCCATCTTCACCCGGGTGACACCGTTCTCGATCTCGGTAGCGGCACCGGAAAGATATGTTTCATCGCGGCGCAGGTGGTTGGATCCCAAGGCAAGGTCATCGGGATCGATATGACTCCTGAGATGCTCGACGTGGCGCGGCGGAATGCGCCGGTGGTCGCCGAACGGATTGGCTTTTCCAACGTCGAGTTCCGTCGTGGCCGCATTCAAGATCTGGCCCTCGATCTGGATCTACTCGAGAAGAGGCTATCTTCCCAGCCGGTGAGCGACGTCGAAGGCCTACACGACGTCGAGCGTCTAACCGAGGAACTGCGGCAGACCAAGCCTCTCGTCGACAATGATTCGGTCGATGTCGTGGTCTCGAACTGCGTTCTCAACCTGGTTAGCAACGGCCGAAAGCGACAGCTTTTCAGAGAGATCTATCGGGTCCTCAGAAATGGTGGCCGGGCTGTCATCTCCGACATCGTCGCTGACGAAGCGGTGCCGGTAGAAATGCAAGAGGACCCGGACCTTTGGAGCGGCTGCATCTCGGGCGCTATCACCGAGAGCGGGTTCCTCGAGGCTTTCGAAACCGCAGGTTTTCATGGCGTGCGCATCTTGGAGCGTGCAACCGAGCCCTGGCAGACCGTCAATGGCATCGAGTTTCGCTCGGTGACCGTCGAAGCCTTCAAGGGCAAAGAGGGCGTTTGTCTCGAGCGAAACCAGGCCGTGATCTACAAGGGCCCCTTCAAAGAGGTGCTCGATGACGACGGACATCGCTACCGTCGGGGCCACCGCTATGCCGTCTGCGACAAGACATTCCATCTCTACAAAAACGAGCCTTATCGGGGGCTGTTCGAGTTTGTCGAGCCGCTCGACGATGTTCCTCTCGCTGATGCTCCGTTATTCGATTGTTCCAGCACCCGCCTGCGTGATCCACGTGAGACCAAGGGCCAGGACTACGACCTGACAACCGAGGTGGCCGGCGACTGCTGCGGGCCTGACGACTGTTGCTGAAACTGACCCTCAACCGCTCGCTCACTCTCGTCGCTATTGCGGCCGCCGGTTTGGCTGCCTCGGCGAATGCCGCTATCCGGATCAACGGATCGACAACCGTAAATCCAGTAGTGGTCGAAGCCGCCAACATCCTGCGTGCCGAAGAAGGTCTGGAGATTCAGATCGACACGCTCGGTGGGAGCTCTGGCGGGATTGCTGCCTTGGGTGACGGTCGGGCCGAAATCGCCATGTCCTCGCGCCCTCTGAACCGACACGATTCAACCCGCTATCCAAGCGTGCGTTTCTTTTCCACTCGGATCGGCACAGATGCCTTGGCGCTGGTGGTCGCGCGCGATGTCTGGGAAGGCGGCGTGCGAGAGATCTCCAAGCAACAGGCGCGCGAGCTCTACGAAGGCACCATCAAGAACTGGAGCGAGCTCGGTGGTCCCGACCGACGGGTCGCCTTTTTCAACAAAGAGCCTGGGCGGGGGACCTGGGAAGTCTTTGCAACGTGGCTCTATGGTGACGCCGACGACGCTCCCCTGGTGAATCACCCCGAGGTCGGTTCGAATGAGGAGGCTCGCAACAAAGTCGGCTCGACTCCCGGCGCCGTTACCCAGCTTTCGGCAGCGTGGGCGGATGGCACTCGTGTCTTCGCTCTGTCGCTTCGGGATGAAGACGGAACCGAAAGAGTGCCTTCGAAGGAGATGATCTCGAGCGGAACCTACCCGCTGGCGCGTCCTCTTTTCTTGTTTACCAACGATGCGCCCACCGATGAAGCCAAGAGGCTCATCGATTTCATCCTCGGTCCCAGAGGATCGGAAATCCTCGAGCGTCATGGTTATCTTCCGCTTTCCAAGTCCCACGCGGAGCCGCTGAGCCCATGACTCGTCGTCTCGACCCGCTCCGTTTGGCCTCCTGGGGTACTTCTTTTCTTGTGGGTGGTTTCTTTGCGCTCATGCTCATGCTGTTCGTACTTCAGAGTCTTCCGGTCTTCTTCAACGAGGGCGTTGGATATGTTACCGGCAAGGTCTGGCACTTCCGCGCCGAAACATTCGGTGTGCTACCGATGATCTACGGGACACTTGCCGTCTCGGCTATCGCCTTGCTTCTTGCCGGACCGATAGCCATCGGAGCGGCCCTGTTCACCTCAGAGGTCCTGTCTTCTCGAAAGCGACTATGGATCAAGGTTCCGATCGAGCTGCTGGCTGGCGTTCCTTCGGTGGTTTACGGGCTCCTCGGAATCTTTCTTCTGCGTGGCTGGATCTATCAGTTGCTCGAGCCCTTCGACCCCCTCAGCGGCGACACTCTGCTGACGGCCGGAGTGCTGCTGGCCGTGATGGTTCTTCCAACCGTGATGACGCTTTCCGACGACGCCCTGCGCTCTGTCCCCGCATCCCAGCGCCGTGCGGCGCGTGGTCTCGGTCTTACGGTTTCTCAAACCGCTCACCGTGTCAGCTTGCCCCAAGCCGCGCCAGGTATCGTGGCCGCCTTGCTTCTCGCTCTCGGTCGAGCCCTGGGCGAGACCATTGCCGTCTTCTTGGTTGTCGGCCGGCAAGACAATCAGTGGCCGGAGACCTTTTTTTCTCTTCGTCCCCTGGTCGAAGCCGGTCAGACCCTGACCTCGAAGCTCGGGGGGTCGGAAACCTTTCTCGCCTATGGTGATCCTCTCCATTGGGCAGCGATGATCGGCCTGGCCTTGGTGCTTCTGATCCTCGTCGCGACATTGACCCTGATCGGCGGGCGTTTTACTACCGCGAAGATCACCTCAGGCAAGCAACCATGAGTAGACTTCTCGATCGGATCTTCAGAGTGGTAACAGGGGCCTGTGCCTTCGGGGCATGTGCTCTGTTTCTAGGCATCGCCGGGACCATACTCGTCAAGGGACTGCCGGCGATCGATTGGCAGTTTCTGCTACTGGGCCCGGGAGAGCAGTTTGGCTCGGGCGGTATCCTCTACCAGACCCTCGGTACGCTGATTCTGGTAGCCACAGCGCTTGCGGTCAGCGCGCCGCTTGCGATAGGTCTGTCTTTGATTCAGACCACCTACCTCGACTCGGTGCGGGCCAAACGACGCCTCAGGCTAGCCATCTACACCGCCAACGGGGTGCCGTCGATTCTCTTTGGCATCTTCGGGCTCATCCTGTTTGGTCAGCTGCTCGGCTGGGGCAAGTCCTGGTTGGCTGGCGGTCTGGTGCTCGGTGCGATGATTCTCCCGACCCTCACGGTGGCGCTCGTGGAGCGCATCGAAGCGCTACCCACAAAATACTTGGCTGCCGCGGCTGCCGCCGGGCTCAACCGCTCTCAAATCGTCCGCTCCGTGATCCTTCCACAGACCCGTGGCGGCCTCTTGGCCGGCGCTCTTTTGGGGCTAGCTCGCGCGGCGGGCGAGACCGCTCCTATCATGTTTACCGCCGCGGTCTTCTCCGGTGCCACCCTGCCGTCAGGAATCCGCGAGAGTCCGATCGTAGCGCTGCCGTATCACATCTTTGTGCTGGCCCAAGACTCCTTCAACCCTGCTGCCCACTCACAGATGTGGGGTGCGGCAGCCGTCTTGCTCGGCCTGGTCGTGCTCCTGAGCCTGCTGGCGTTGCCGGCCCGACTTCGCAGCGCGGAGGAGGCACACCATGGCTGAGCTGCTGCGGGTACACGTCGATCCCGAGCCAATCGTGCTTGCTGCGCGCGGTCTCACCGTGCGGGCTGGCCGGAAGCTGTTGCTCAGAAACATCGATCTCTCCGTTCGGCGCGGCCAGGTTTTCGGTGTTATCGGGCCGTCTGGGGCCGGCAAGAGCACCTTGCTCAAAGTCTTCAATCGACTGGTCGATCTCGAAGCTCCGCCGCTCCGGGTCGAAGGCGAGGTCGAGCTCGATGGTATGCCTTTGTACGGTTCGGGTGTCGATCCCGACGAGCTTCGTCGACGAGTCGGCACTCTGTTTCAACAACCGGTGATCTTCCCCAAGAGCATCCGAGCAAACGCCCTGTTTGGGGTTCTCCATCACGAGAAGATGAACCGCAACCACCAAGAGGAGCGTCTCGAGGAGTCTCTTCGGGGTGCTGCGCTCTGGGATGAGGTCAAAGATCGCCTGGATGAGCCCGCAACAACCCTGTCGGTTGGCCAACAGCAAAGACTCTGTCTGGCCCGAGCTTTGGCGGTGCGCCCCGAGGTTTTGCTGATGGACGAGCCCACAAGCTCGCTCGACCCCCGGTCGACCGAGGCTATCGAGGAGCTGATTCTGAGTCTCCAAGACAGTCACACGATTGTCCTCGTAACTCACGACCTCGGCCAGGCGCGGCGGGTCGCCGGAGTTGTCGCGTGTATCTGTCTGCGAGACGGCATCGGCGAAGTGATCGAGACCGCCTGCTGCGGCGACATCTTCTCCAACCCGAGGTGCGCTGAAACCCGGGAGTATCTGAATCGGAGGGCTGGGCAATGACCCTGGCTCCGGAACGCACTTCATGCACCAGTGACAGGTCGGCTCCGCGAGTTTCTCTCGGCTCGCTCGACACACTCTGGTTTCAGGTCGGTGGCACTCTCTGCAATCTCGCTTGCACTCACTGTTTTGTCTCTTGCTCACCCACCAACCACACCCACGAGATGATGTCGCTTGCCCAGATCCTTCCTTTTCTCGAGGAGGGCGTGAGTCTTGGCGTCAAGGAGTATTACTTCACCGGCGGCGAGCCCTTCCTGAACTCGGAGATGGAAGCCATCCTCGAGAAGACTCTCGGGTTTGGACCGGCAAACGTGCTCACCAACGGGTTGCTGCTGGATCCCGACCGATGTGTCCGGCTGAGACAGATCGCGGACGCGTCGGACTACTCGCTCGATTTTCGGGTCTCCATGGACGGCTACGACGCTCAGAGCAACGATCCCATCCGGGGCGAGGGAACCTTTGTGCGTATCCTCGAAGGCATCTCCAACCTGGTTGCTGCCGGCCTCAACCCAGTGATCACGGTAACCGAAGTGCTCAGCGAGAATGGCACCGTCACGGGCAAGGAGCGGTTCTTCGAGCTCCTGCGTGAGCTCGGCATCGCCAAACCCCGCCTCAAGATCCTGCCGGTCTTTCAAATCGGTGCCGAAGCCGAACGGGGCGGAACGTATGAGCACTGGCAGCGTCTGCGAGAGAGTGATACACCCGGAGGCTGCTGGGATCACCTGCAGTGCAGCTCCTGCCGCATGGTGACCGATCAGGGTGTCTGGGTGTGTCCGATTCTTGTCAACGAGCCCAGCGGCAAAATGGGCGCGCGACTCGCCGACACCCTCGACTCTTTTCCGCTCGAGCACCCTGCTTGCTGGACTTGTCATGTCTATGGTGTGAGTTGTAAGACCTGAGGGTATGGCAGTGAACAAATCACGCAATCCAAAAGAGCTCCGCAGGGAGGGCCTGACGAGCAGCTCCTCTCCCGGTCGGTTGACCGGCAAGTTGACCACGCACCGCGGCATGGCGACTTGGGGAGAGCGGTTGGTTCCCATCGGCGAGTTTCGCCAAGCCGTCAAGGCGACCGGGCGTCAACTCGACGAATCGAGACGTCGCCTGGCGACGCGAGAGTTTTTGAAGGCCCGCCCGGATACGACCACCCTCGAGGGACCTTTCAATCGCATCGTCGTTTTTGGCGGCATCTACAACAATCATCTGGCTCTCGAAGCGTTGCTCGAGGATGCGGCTCTGCGCGGAGCCGAGGCGGTTTATTGTCTGGGCGACCTGGGGGGGTTCGGGCCCAATCCCGAGAAGGTATGGCCGCTGCTCGAGAATGGAGAGGTTCGCACGATTCAAGGAAATTATGAAGAGTCGCTTTCGAGCGACCGCGAAGACTGCAACTGCGGCTACACCGACCCGCGCGACAACCACTTCGCCGAGATCTCCTATGGCTACACCGCGCGTAACTGTTCAGACGGATTCAAGAAGTGGATGGGTTCCCTGCCCGCGCGACGGCGGGTTCGACTGGGTGCTCGTGAGCTGCTACTTGTCCACGGCTCTCCCAGGCAGATCAACGAGTTTCTGTTTTCCTCCACCTCGCCGGATTCCTTTCTGGAAGTTCTACTCGATCAAGAAGGCTGCGACGGCCTCTTGTGTACCCACACCGGACTTCAATGGCATCGAAAGCTGCCCTCTGGTCGCAACGTCGTCAATGTGGGCGTGATTGGCCGACCCGCAAACGACGGTAATCCCCATGTTTGGTATGCCTTTCTCGAGGCCAGTGCGGAAGATGTCGCAGTGAAACTGGTGCCGCTGAGCTACGCTCATCAGAGACTGGCTGAGGAGATGCGGCACGAAGAGCTGCCTGCTGTGTTCGTCGAAACCATCCTGGCTGGCTGGTGGACGACCTGTCTCGAGATCCTACCTGCCCGCGAGAGACGACTTTCGCGATTCTAGAGAGTAGCGCCATGCCCGAAGATCGACCCCATCTAACTATCATCGGGGCGGGACCTACCGGCATCGAAGCCGCTCTCGCTGCGCAGGAGAACGGTTATGGCTTTACCCTCTATGAGCAGGGCGATGATGTCGCCTCGTACATGCGCTCGTGGGGTCACGTGCGGCTATTTTCTCCCTGGGATCTCGATGTGTCGCCGAGGGCGCGAAGGCTTCTCACAAAGCTAGGTGAGGAGGTTCCCGAAGGTCCCGAGTGTCCCACCGGCGCCGAGCTCGTCGAGCGGGTTCTACGACCCCTGGCCACCTCCGACACCATCGCTCCCTGTCTCGAGCTCGGCATCCGGGTCCTTGCCATCAGCCGCGAAGGGCTTTTGAAAAATGACGCGGTCGGTGATCCGGTGCGTGCCAAGCATCCGTTCAGGCTCCTACTGGGGAATACAGATGGCCGAGAGTGGGCAGTGAGTACAGAGATCGTGCTCGACTGCACCGGGAACTATGGTCATCCCAACCCACTCGGCGCCGGCGGGATCCCCGCGCCCGGTGAGTCACAGCTCGAAGATATGATCATTCGCACCATCCCTGACTTCGACCAGGATCCGGAGATGTGGGCTGGCAAGACAACGCTTCTTGTCGGCGCCGGCTACTCGGCGCAGACCGCGGTAGTCGAGCTCGGTCGACTCGCCGAAAAACATCCCTCGACCCGGGTTATCTGGGTGGTTCGCAAGCCCCACTCCAACTGGCAAATCGTTCCCGGTGACCCACTGCCGGCGCGCGCAGAGCTGACCCGACGAGCCGAGGAGCTTGCTGGCTTTGCCACCGAGGCGGTGCTTTGCATATCAGGTGTTGTGGTCGACACCCTGGAGCGACACAACGGTCGACTCTCGGTTCTCCTTCGCCACCAGGATCAGGAGACCACCAAGGTCGAGGTCGATCGCATACTTTCCCTGACGGGCTTTCATGGCGACCATGAGATTTATCGACAGCTCCAAGTTCACGAGTGTTGGGCCACCAGCGGTCCGATGAAGCTCGCCTCGGCCCTGTTGGGCTCCTCGAGCTCCAACTGTCTCGATGAAGCCGGCCACGGTGCGGAGACGCTGGTCAACCCTGAGCCCAATTTCTTTATCCTCGGCTCGAAGTCCTATGGTAGAAATTCGACTTTCCTCATGCGGGTCGGCTGGGAGCAGGTCGATGACGTATTCAGTTTGTTGCAGCGCTAGGCCGCCTCGTTGCCCTTCCCCGACGGAAAAATTGCCTGCAGACAGTCTGAAAACTGTTTGCAGGCGTCCGTGAGTGTGAAGATGCCTACAAGACGCTCTTTCTTCACCACAAGCGCCGCATCGATGTGTCCCCGCGCCATATGTCTAAGAACCCGGTCGAGTGGTGTCGAGAGATCGACGACATAGGCCTCGAGGTGGGCTACGTCCTCGACCCGTCGATCCTTCTTGGTCGCACGAGACAGATCTCGAGCTGAGATAACCCCTACGGGTTTGCCTTTGTCCATCACTGGCAAATGGCGAATCTCGTGAGATTCCATCATCGCCACGGCCTCTTCCAGTGAGTCGCGGCAATCGATCGAGTAGGGGAACGGACTCATCACCGATTTGACCTTCGGAATCCGCTCGAGCTTGCGCTTCCAGATCATGTCTCTGTTCTAGCTGGCTTGGCCTTTACATTATCAAGCCATGGAACCAGGTCTACAACCCCACCGAGAACAATCACTGGGTCATACTCTTCGAGCTCGAGCGAGCCATAGGTCCCAGTGGTGACTCCGATGCCGGTTGTGCGTGCGTTTTTGGCCATTTGTAGGTCATGAGGTGTATCGCCGATCATCGCCGTTTGATCCGCCCTGGTGCCAAGCTCGTCCATGAGGTCGAGCACCATCTGGGGGTTGGGTTTTGCCTGCGCCTCATCTACGGTTCTGCTGGCCTCAAAAAGCGACTCGAGACCCGAAGCCTCGAGCTCGACGTCGAGCCCGCGACGGCCTTTGGCCGTGGCAACCGCGAGCAGATACCGACGCTTGGAAAGTACCTCGAGCGTTTCACGAACCCCAGGAAACAGTCTTGGTTGACGGCTGTAGTCTGAGAACCAGAGTCGTCGATAGGCATCGACGATGGCACCGAAGGTTTCGTCGCTACAACCAGGACAAAAGCCCTCGACCATCTCCCGAAGGCCTAGCCCAATACTACGACGAAGCCTCTCTTCGTCAGCCCGCGGCAGGCCCACCTCGCGCAATGCTGCTTGGGTGCACGCCGCGATGTTGGCAATGGAATCCACGATGGTGCCGTCCCAGTCAAAGATGAACAGTTCGAATCCGTTCTTCCCAGATGTCGTCATCGGAACCCTCGTTTTGGTCGGGGTCAAGGGTAACAGCTACCCCGAGCTACATCTCCTTGTACTGCAACCCGCCCACCAAAACCGAGGGGCTCTCTGAGCGAGCGTCCCCGTCGCGCACCACGGTAACCAATCGGCCTTCGACAGAGGTATTCGAAGGCAGGGTAACGCCGGGGCCAATAATCGAGTCGAAGACGCGGCAGCCGCTGCCGATCCGAGCTCCCTGAAGAACCAGCGCGGTCGTGATCTCGGTGCCCTCATCAACCCGCACCCCGCCTTCGATCACCGCCCGCTTGATCTTCCCGGAACTGGCGACCTCAGCGGCAGGAGAGACCCAGCCGCCACGCCGACCCCATGCCAGAACACCGCGGAGATAATGTCGCGGCGTGCCAAGGTCATGCCAGGGTCGAGTCGTGCAAACCGTGCCCAGCGCTTCGCCCGCTGCTATGAGAGGCTCGTAGAGATCGGGGACAAAGTTCGACCGGCCCTGCTGCAATCGCCCGAGCAGCTTAGGTGAGAACACATGCGCCCCCATAAAGAGCCGGCGCTGCTGATCGTTTTCCGTCGGCACCTTCGAGCGCAGCGACACAACCTTGCCCTTCTTGTCGACGGTTATCCCGCCACCAAACGGCGCCGGATCGACCCGTTTCGACACCAGCAGGGTCGACAGGGATGAATTTCGATGATGGCGTCGAATCAGTTTCTTGATCGGCCAGCGACAGAGACTGTCGCCGTTGACAATAACCACCAGATCGGCCGGCTCGAGAAACTCCCGCAGCGGCCAAAGGGCCCCTAGGGTACCGAGCAGCCGCGTTTCCTGAGAATAGGTGATGGGTACACCGGATTGCTCGTCTCCGAGTGCTTTCCGAATGTCATCGCCGCGATAAAACAGGTTTATGGCGACCGCCTCACAGCCCGCTCGGGCCAACTCCTCTATGGTGCGTGCAGCAACCGATTGTCCGCGAACCGGCATCAGCGGCTTGGGCAAAAAATCGGTCAGGGGTCGTAGGCGCTCTCCCTGCCCTGCCGCTAGCACCACAGCTCGGAGATGAAGATTCTTCAAGAAAAAACCATGTCGGGCGGGGCGGAGGGGTTCTCTTCGCGGTAATCCTCATAGAGCTCGATATAAGTGCGCTTCTCGGCCTCATCGAGCACAAAGCCACATCGCCTCGCCACCGTGTCGGCTCCGGTACCCTCGAACTCCACAAAGTCGCCGATCGGCGTGTGGTCGAGAGAAACCGTTACACCCCCAACGTGCCACTCTTCGCGCTTCTTCTGATAGCGCCGCACAACTTCGAAGCCAAGACTCGTAAGAATGGCGTGAATCTGTTTGGCGTCCTCCACTTCGGTCTCGTGCTCGACTCGGATTTTTACCTGGCCCTCAAATCGGGCCGGACCCTTGAAAGTGAGTCGTGACCCTTTTGGTTCCACCCGAAGCCGGAGAAGTTTTCCTTCCTGGCGCAAACGACCCCTTCGATCGTAAACCGTGTTGTCCTCGGCTCCTGCCGCAGACAATCGTTCGGCATCGAGATCGCGCAACCGCTCGCGAAGATCCTCCAGGCTCGGACAGTGGAATTTGAGCTCCCACTCTTCCTGCTCGACCGGTTTGTCCGGCTTGGCTTCTGCTGCTTCGGTCATGGCGTTCTAGGTTGTCTCACCTACCCGATCGATCAGACGAACGATGGTGCGAATTCCATTGTAGAAGTGGCTTATGTTGAACTTTTCATTTGGCGAATGCAACCGGTCGTCCGGCAACCCGAATCCCATCAGAAGTGTTGGCACCTTCAGGACATCGGAGAATGTCCCCACGATGGGAATCGATCCTCCTTCGCGGATCCTGACGGGTCGGGCGCCCCAGATGTCTTCTTGGGCTGCCATCGCCGCGTCGGCAACCGGGCCTTTGATGTCGACAAGAACCGCTTGCGCACCATGAATCGCCGAAACCTCTACTGTCACCCCCAGGGGCGCGATCTCCTTGACATAGTCCTCGAACAGCTTGCCAACAGTTTCCGGATCTTGGTTGGGTACCAACCGCATGGAGACCTTGGCGCCCGCTCGGCCAGGAATGATGGTCTTGGCACCCTCGCCCTGAAAGCCGCTAAACAGGCCGTTGACGTCGCAGGTTGGTCGGGCCCACACTCGCTCGAGCGTGGTGTAACCCTCTTCGCCACTCAGCACCTCTAGGCCAAGCTCGGCCTTGTAGACCTCCTCATCGAACGGCAAAGCAGCGAACTCTTCCCGCTCCCAGTCTTCGAGATCCAAGACGTCGTCGTAGAAGCCGGGAATCAGAATCTTCCCCGTCTCGGCATCGAGAAGTCGATCGACGATGTGACAGAGCGCGTTGGCGGGGTTTGTAACTCCGCCACCAAATGAGCCCGAGTGGAGATCCCGGTTGGGCCCGGTGACCTGGATCTCCATATAGGCTATGCCTTTGAGGCCGTACAAAAGCGAGGGTTGGCCAGGAGCAAACATGGAGGAGTCAGACACCACCACGGCGTCTGCAGCGAGACGCTGGCCGGCATCTTCGCGCACGAATTTCTCGAGCGCTTCCCCACCGACCTCTTCCTCGCCTTCCAAGATGAACTTGACGTTGATAGGCAGGGCGCCACGCTCCTGGAGCACCGCTTCGACCGCCTTGATATGCGCCAAGGACTGCCCCTTGTCGTCGGTGGCACCGCGGGCAATCAGAAGATCGCCCTCGACTGTTGGCTCGAACGGCGGGCTGTTCCACTCTTCGAGCGGATCCGCCGGCTGTACGTCGTAATGTCCATAAAACAGGATGGTTGGCTTGTCGCTGCCCGCGCCTGTCCATTCGGCATAGACCAAGGGGTTCCCCTCGGTCTCGATCCGCTCGGCCGTCAGGCCCGCTTGGGTCAACTGGGCTACGACAAAGTCGCTGCAGTGCAGCACATCTTCTTTGTGCGCAGGGTCGGTCGAAACCGAGGGAATGCGCAGGTACTCCTTCAGGTCTTCGAGATAGCCTTCTTTGTGCTCCTCGATACGTCCTAGTACATCTTGGCTGTCGCTCGACATTGGGTCATCCCTCCTGAGTACCTCAGCCGGACTAAAGAGTCTAGCAGAGGGTTCAGTCAGTTTTTTGCGACATTCTGCCGAGGTTCACGCCGTTGACCAGGGCGTGTGCAACCACGGGGGCAAGTAGGTTTCCTCGCCACGCCATGAGCCCTGCCAGCACCAACCCGGCTATCCCCGCGAAGGCTGTCCAGACTCGATAAGTGGAGCCCGGGCCGGTGTGTAACAAGGCAAAGAAGACCGTCGCCGGGAACCACCCCCAGGCACCCTGAACTGCGCCGCGAAAGAAAAGCTCCTCCGAAAAGCCCGACAGAAGCGCCAGACCGACAACTTCACTCGGCTCGAGTGGGCCGAGAACTTCCCTCAGTTGGCTTTCCAGCTGTTCGGCCGACCCGACATACCGCCTTGCAAGCGCCCAAACACCCAGCAGCAGGGTGCCGGCAGTAATGCCCAATCCGAGATCGATCCACCACCCTTGCAGATCGACAAACTCGCCAAGCCCGACCTGGCCATCTCGCAACCCAATCCAGAGAGCTCCCGCAAGTGCCAGGACCAGGTAGAAGATCCAGGCCATGCGGTAGATCCAGCTCGACTTCGTGGGTTCCGCGATAGCGCCGTGCTCCTGCTGCTCAGGGTGTGTTCATTCTGCCGCGATGTGCTGACACACACCCGGCCTTGTAGTAGAAGGCTTGTGAGAAGTTCAGGCTAGTTGACCGGCTCGTCTTGCCCTTCGATCAGCGGCGCAGCTTCGGCCTCCGCCTCGGTGTCGTCCTGCTCGACCAGCTTGGCAACCGCGACAAGGCGGTCTTCGTCCGCCAGGTTCATCAACTTGACTCCCTGTGTGGACCGCCCGCTGACTCGTACTCCTTTGACGTTGATGCGGATGATCTTGCCATTTGAAGTGATCAGCATCATGCCGTCTTCGGGTCGGACCTGTTTGGCGCCGATGACCTCGCCCGTTTTGGCGGAGACCTTGAGGTTGATAATTCCCTTGCCTCCACGGCCCTGAAGTCGATACAGCTCGACCTTTGTGCGTTTTCCGACAGCCCGCTCGGCCATGGACAAAATCTCGCCTTCGCCCTCAGCCAGGGCTTCCATGGCGACGACCCGATCGCCCTTGCGCAGCGCGATACCTCGCACGCCCCGCGTGGCACGGCCCAGGGGTCGAGCATCGTCCTCGGGAAATCTAATGGCAAACCCCTTGGCTGTCGCCAGAAGTATGGACTTCTGTCCGTCGGTGACCCGAACATCCAGCAATCGGTCGTCATCATCGATCTTGATGGCGATGATGCCGCCGGCCCGCGGATTGGAATAGGCTTCGAGCGCAGTCCTTTTGATCGTCCCCTTCTCCGTTGCGAAGAACAGAAATTGGTCGGCGGCGAATTCGCGCACCGGAACCGTCGTGGCAACCCTCTCGGTGGGCTCGAGCCGGAGTAGGTTGACGATGGCCTTGCCCTTGGCGGCCGGTCCCATCTGGGGAATTTCGTGTACTTTCAGCCAATGAACCCGACCTCTCTCCGTAAACACCAGGATGTAGCTGTGTGCCGTAGCGACGTAGAGATGCTCTACAAAGTCCTCGTCTTTCGTCACCATTCCACGCCGGCCCTTGCCCCCGCGCGCCTGGGAGCGATAGAGCGACAGGGGTGACCGCTTGATATACCCCGAGTTGGTCACCGTGATAACCATCTCTTCATCGGCAATCATGTCCTCGATGGTGATGTCTTTGGTCTCGGGAATGATCTCGGTTCGGCGAGGATTACCGTAGGTTTTCTGAATCGCCGCAAGCTCTTTGCTTATCTCGTCCAGGACCATCTGGTCTGAGCCCAAAACCGCCCGAAGCTTCTCGATCAGGGTCATGAGCTCCTTGTACTCCTCGACCACCTTCTCCCTCTCGAGACCGGTCAGTTTCTGCAGCCGCATGTCTAGAATGGCCAGCGCTTGAACATCGCTCAGCGCAAAGTCATCCATCAATCGGGCTCGAGCCTCTTTTGGCGTATGGCTCGAGCGGATCGCGGCAATAATCTCATCAAGGTGATCGAGCGCCTTGAGGATGCCCTCCAGAAGATGGGCTCGCTCCTGGGCCTTGCGAAGATCGAACCGGGTGCGACGAACGACCACCGTTTTGCGGTGGTTGAGAAATTCTCCAAGAGCTTCGCGCAGGGTCAGAACCTTCGGCTGGTTGTCGACAATCGCCAGCAGGATGATGCCGAAGGTGGTCTGCATCTGAGTCAGCTTGTAAAGCTGGTTCAGAATGATTTCAGGAACCTCGCCTCGCTTGATATCGAGGACGATTCGAATGCCGTTGCGATCTGATTCGTCGCGAAGGTCGCTGACACCCTCGATACGCTTGTCCCGAATCAACCCGGCCATGTGCTCCAAGAGGCGGGACTTGTTGATCTGATAGGGGATCTCAGTGACTATGATCCTCTGACGATCACCACGACGCTCGGTCTCGATTCCCGCCCGCGCTCTCATCTGGATTCCGCCCCGGCCGGTCGTGTATGCGGAGTGAATGCCATCGACGCCGTGAATAAACCCGGCGGTTGGAAAATCAGGTCCCGGGATGGACTGCATCAACTCCTGCGTGGTCACGTCGGGGTTGGCGATCATCTGCTGCAGACCATCGATGACCTCCGAGAGGTTGTGTGGCGGAATATTGGTTGCCATTCCAACGGCGATACCGGACGAACCGTTGACAAGCAGGTTCGGAAACTTCGCGGGAAGAACTTGCGGCTCCTGCAGCGAGCCGTCGTAGTTGAGCGCCCACCCGACGGTATCCTTGTCGATGTCTTCCTTGAGCATCTCTTCGGCCAGCTTGGTGAGTCTGACCTCGGTGTAACGCATCGCGGCCGCGCTGTCGCCGTCGACAGAGCCGAAGTTTCCCTGTCCGTCGACAAGGGGATAGCGCAATGAAAAATCTTGCGCCATCCGCACCACTGTGTCGTAGATCGCGGAGTCGCCGTGGGGATGATATTTACCCATCACGTCGCCAACGATGCGAGCCGATTTCTTGTAGGGCTTTCCGGAGGTCGTTCCGCTCTCGAACATACCGTACAGAACTCGACGATGGACCGGTTTCAACCCGTCGCGAACCTCGGGAAGGGCGCGCCCGACGATTACGCTCATGGCGTAATCGATGTAGCTGCGCTTCAGCTCCTCCTCAATATCAACAGGAATCGAGTTGTCGAATGGTAGAACGCGGTCGTTCTCGGTCATGGCGCCTCGTTGTTCATTGTTTTGGTGAACATGTCACCGGTTGCCGCTCTCTGCGCGTTCGCTAGTCTGACCTTCTCGGGTTAGATGTCCAAATTCTTGACATTCAGCGCATTTTCGATGATGAACGCTCTGCGGGGTGCAACCTGATCGCCCATCAGGACACTGAACAGGTCGTCCGCGCCGATCTCGTCTTCGATTTGGACACGGAGCAAACGGCGTTTTTCGGGGTCCATCGTGGTCTCCCAAAGCTGGTCGGCGTTCATCTCACCAAGACCTTTGTAGCGCTGGATCGACAACCCTTTCTTGGCCCCCTTATAGAGCGTCTCCAGAACATCTTCTAAGGTTGCGGCCTCGATCTCATCATCGTTGTTTCGCAATACAAACTCCGAGGCCCGTAGAGCCTCCAAGCCCTGCTTGTTGCGAACCAGCGAGCGGTATTCGGCGGTCGACACCAAATCCCAATCGAGCCGAGCTTCTCGCTCGACCCCGTCGCGGCGACTCACAAATGAGATATAGCTGGTGCCATGCTCTTCGTCCTCGCCGACGCTCACACTGTGAAAGCCGGAGGCCTCGATGATCTGGGCGATCTCCGCGAGACCTGCTGTGTCCTTGAGGGATCTCTTGTCCGATAGCCCGTTGAGCAATGCCACCCGTAGGGCATCCTCGGGGTAGCCTCTAGCTCTGAGTCGTTGGAGCTGTTCTTGGAAATCCTCGACCTGCTGCAGAAAGCTCGCGAGCCGGCTACCACGTAGACGCTTGCTGCTTCCGTTGTTGCCGATCCCGAGCTCCCAGCTATCCTGAATACGCTCGACCAAGAAGTCGTGATACTCACTCTCGTCTTTCAGATAGGTCTGCTTTCGCCCCTCGCCGACCTTGTAGAGCGGCGGCTGTGCCACATAGAGATAACCCCGCTTGATGATCTCTTCCATCTGACGGAAGAAGAAGGTCAGAATCAGAGTGCGGATGTGGCTGCCGTCGACATCGGCATCGCACATGATGATGAGCTTGTGATAGCGCAGCTTGGAGACATCGAAATCCTCTCTGCCGATCCCTGTACCAAGCGCCGAAATCAGGGTTTTGATTTCTTCGGATGAAAGCATCTTGTCGAAACGAGCCTTTTCGACATTGAGGATCTTGCCCTTGAGCGGCAGAACTGCCTGAAACTTCCGGTCTCTCCCCTGCTTGGCGGTGCCACCGGCCGACTCGCCCTCGACCAAGAAGAGCTCGCAAAACTCGGGGTTTTTCTCACTGCAGTCGGCCAGCTTGCCGGGCAGGCTCGACGAGTCGAGCGCGCCCTTGCGACGAGTAAGCTCTCGAGCTTTGCGCGCCGCTTCTCGTGCCCTCGCGGCTTCCACGCACTTATTGATGATTCTCCTGGCGATCTTGGGATTTTCTTCCAAGAACGAACCGAGGCTCTCGTTCGTTACCTGTTCGATCCACCCCTTGATCTCGGAGGAGACCAACTTGTCCTTGGTCTGGCTAGAGAATTTGGGGTCGATAATCTTGATCGAAATAACGGCGGTCAGTCCTTCGCGTACATCATCACCGGTCAGGTTCTCTTTCAGGTCCTTGATCAACCCCGTCGAGTTGGCATAGGCGTTGATCGTTCGAGTCAAGGCAGACTTGAATCCGACCAGATGGGTTCCACCGTCTCGATTGTTGATGGTGTTGGTGAAGCAGAAGATCTGCTCCTGGTAACCGTCGTTCCACTGAAGTGAGATCTCTACTGTCTCCGTACCCTCTGGGGCGTCGCGGGTCTCCAGGAGATGAATCGGTTTCTTGTGTAGCGCTGTCTTGTTTCGGTTCAAATGCTCGACGAAGCTCTGAATGCCACCTGAGTACGAGAGCTCTGTGGACTTCCCGGTTCGCTCATCCAGGAGCTCGATCCGAACACCGCTATTGAGGAAGGCGAGCTCGCGCAGGCGCTGAGCCAGCGTCTCGTAGTGAAACTCCTGGTCAAAGAAGATCTTGGAATCAGGAATGAATCGAACCTTGGTTCCGGTCCGCTTGGTCGTACCGATTGCCTTGATTGGCTCGTCTGGCACACCCCGCTGATAGCTCTGATACCAAACCTTGTCGTCGCGCTTGATCTCAAGCTCGAGGGTCTCCGAGAGCGCGTTGACCACTGAGACACCCACGCCGTGGAGTCCACCCGACACTTTGTAGGAGTTGCTGTCGAACTTTCCGCCGGAGTGGAGCTCGGTCATGATGACCTCGGCCGCCGAGCGGCCCTCTCCTTTGTGCATATCGACCGGGATTCCCCGACCGTCGTCCTCTACGGTCACCGAATTGTCATTGTGAATAGTCACATCGACCTTGGTGCTATGTCCGGCCTGAGCTTCATCAATCGAGTTGTCGACCAACTCGAAGACCATGTGGTGAAGACCCGAACCGTCATCGGTGTCGCCGATGTACATTCCCGGCCGTTTTCTAACGGCTTCCAGGCCTTTGAGTACCTTGATGTTTTCAGCGGTATAGGTGGCGTCCGCAGCGGTCAAATGCGCCTCCCTTTTTCGACTTGGATTGCTACCGAGACAGGGTTCAGTTCGACGGCGCCTCGAGCCCTGTCGAGGTCGTTCTCGAGCCCTTTGTCCGGGTAGTCCTCGGCCGGAAGATTGCACCCTCCGTGGCCAGCTAAAACCATAGCATGGACTGGACTGGAAATCAAACTGTAAGTTATTTATTTTTCAGGTGTTTAGCGCGTAAATTACATAAACAAAAGGCTTTATCCAGGCTTTAAAAAACCTGCTTTTAGATGCCACCGTTTTGCCTCCATATCCATCTCCCAAACTGCTGATCGGTTGGAGCTTACAAAGACTTGATCAGACCGTCGAAAAAGTGCCCAGATCGCCTCCAGCCGACGCTTGTCGAGCTCACTGTCAGCGTCATCGAGCAGGTAGAGCGGCGACCGCCCTACGGTCGACAGAACGCGGCCTCTGGCGACGCTTATCAGAAGACCCAATATCTTGCGCTCTCCTGCCGATCCAACCCGCTTGATCAGATGGCCTCCCCAGCGAATTTCCACCTCGTCCCGATGAGGTCCCAGAAGGGGCCGAGACTCGATTTGCTCTTGACTGCGAACCGCGTCCAGTTCCTGCCACACCCTGTCGCTATCGTCGTAGTCGCACTCAATCGACGGTCTGTAGCTGAGGTCTATCGATGGCAGATCGAGATCCACTTCGCTGACAACCCTGTCTAGCGCTTCGGCAAGTCGAACCAAATAGTCGCGCCTCAAGACCATGAGAGCGCTCGCTTCCTGAGCCAGGATCTGATTCCACGGATCCAATCCAGACTCGCCGCGAACCAGGAGTTGGCGTTTCTGTGCCAAGGCCCTTCTGTAGCGTGCCAATACCTCGAGAGATGCCGGGCGGGCCGAGACTATTCCCTGGTCGATAAACCGCCGGCGGCCTTCAGGAGGACCATTGAGCAGGGCTCCCTCGGCCGCGGTCCAGCTAACCACTGGGAGAACCCGAAGATGCTCCGCCAGTGAGGCTCCCGTTCCGTTAACGGAACGAGTCTTGCCTGAAGCTGCAAGCCCCACCTCGAGCCGAGATCGCTGATCGCTCTCTACTTCGGCTTCTAAAAAAAATTCGTTGGTGCCGTGACGACGGCAGTCGAGAAGCTGCGCGGTGCGAAAGCTGCGGGTCGTCGCAACGACATAGACCGCCTCGAGGAGGCTGGTTTTACCCGCACCGTTTCCACCGAGGATCAGATGGCAGCCTCCACCTGGCTCCCATTGTGTTTCGCCCAGGTTGCGAAAAGTCCTACAGATGAGCTGGGTCAGCACCAGCCTGGGTCAGATACGCATGGGCATGATGACGCAGAGATAGCGCTTATCCTGCCCATCAACCGGAAAACCAACGCATTGTGTGTTTTCGTCCTTGAGCTCGAAACGAACTTTCTCGCTTCCGACGGCAGATAGAAACTGAACCATGTAGTCGGGATTGATTCCCATACGAATTTCATCAGGACTCCCATATTCGCACTCGACCTCTTCCGAAGCCTCGCCAAGGTCTGGATTCGCCGCTGATATCAGAAGGCGCTCGCCTTCGATCTGCAGGCTTACTGCACGTGCTCGATCGCCGGTGAGAAGAGCCACTCGCTGAACGGCCTCGGCCAGGTTCTTTCTCTCAAAAACCGCATTCTTGTCGTTGTCTTTCGAAATAACTCGCTCGTAGTCGGGAAAAGTTCCTTCCAAGATTCGACAGATCAGCTCCCGTTGACCGAGTTGGAACGAGAGGTGGTGTTCGCCTTTTCGAAATGTCACGGTTTCTTCGCCCTCGAACCGCAAGAGCTCTTGTAGAGCTTTCCGGGGAACCAGGATCCCTTCACTTTCCTGACTGCCTTCGAGGTCGTTTTCGATCAGAGCCAGGCGATGTCCGTCGGTGGCAACGATCTCGAGTCCACCATCTTTGAGGTGCAGCAAGGCGCCGTTGAGTTGGAACCGCGACTCCTCCGATGAAACAGCAAAGATAATTTTGCCGATCATCGCCTTGAGTTTTGCAAAGGATATCTCGGTCCCCTGCTCACCCGTCACATCAGGAAGAGTCGGAAAATCATCCGGCGCAAGGCCGTTGATCTTGAACCGCGACTTTCCGGCAATGATATTGAGCCGCTTGTCGTCCTCGAGCACGAGCATTACGTCATCCGCGACAATTGCTCGAATGATCTCCAAAAACTTTCTCGCCTGTACTGCGAGTCCGCCCGAGCCATCGATGTCCGCCTTGCAAGCGGTTGTAAGTGATACATCTAAATCCGTAGCCGCTATATTCAGACGATCGTCGTCACCCCGAAGCAAAATGTGTGAAAGCACAGGGATCGTGGTTCGACGCTCGACGATTCCTTGCATGGGCACAAGCTCATTGAGCAGTTCGGAGCGTTTGACGCGAATTTCCATGGGATCTCCTTCTTCTTAGAAGAAACTGAGAATATCATAGAGGTAGTAGTAGTAGGTGGTTAGGAAATCTCTGAAAACGTCTGTAGAGCCATTTAAATGTTGGCGGTTTGAACATCCGCAATTGGTGGAGAAGCCCTGTGTATGGATTGTGGATGACGAGGAAAAAAACGAAAGCTGTTCGAAAATCCTCAACGCTTCCACAGGCTTCTCACAGACTCTTCGACAGCATTTTGAAGGAGCCGACTGGAGACTTATGAAAAGTGTTGGGCGAGTCTCTCGAGTGCTCGGTCCAGCTCAGCATCTTCGGCGCGGAGCTTCCCGATTTTCTCAACCGAATACATGACGGTCGAGTGATGTTTGTTGTTGAACTGCTTGCCGATATCCGGGTACGAAAGCTCGGTGAGATTCTTACAAAGATACATCGCCACCTGACGAGGAAACGCGATTTGCTTGGCGTTGTTCTTGCTCTTGATCTCGCTAACCTTGAGCCCATAGTGCCGGGCTACCGATTTGATGATCTCGGGAGCAAGCACGCGTTGGTCATCGGCGGGCAAAATGTCCTTGAGGGTCTCTTTGGCCAGATCGAGAGACAGGGGTTTTCCTGTCAGCGAAGCGAAAGCGGCGACCCGATTGAGCATGCCCTCGAGCTCGCGAATGTTGGATTTGACCTGCCGGGCGATAAACAGCGACACATCGTCTGAGAGATCGACGCCATCGTGATCTGCTTTTCTTCGCAGGATCGCAACCTTGGTCTCCAGATCCGGAGGTTGTATGTCTGCAATCAACCCCCATTCGAATCGACTCCTGAGCCGTTCTTCGAGTGCAGGTATGTTGCGCGGTGAGGAGTCGGACGAGAGAACGATCTGTTTCTGACTCGAGTAGAGGGTGTTGAAGGTGTGAAAGAACTCCTCCTGAGTCCGCTCTTTGTTGGCCAGAAACTGAATATCGTCGACCATGAGAAAGTCGATATTCCGGTAACGCTCCCGAAAATCCGGCATTCGATTGAATCTCAGGGAGCTGATGAGCTCGTTGACAAATTGCTCGGCAGGTAGATACATCACCCGGAGTTGTGGGTGCTTGCGTTGGATCGTATGACCGATGGCGTGCAGCAGATGGGTTTTTCCCAGGCCTACGCCGCCGTACAGAAACAAAGGGTTGTACGAACGAGCGGGATTCTCCGCAATGGCTCGAGCTGCAGCGTGAGCAAACTGATTCGAGCTGCCGACGACAAACGATTCGAACTCGTATCGGGCGTTGAACGCCGATTGTTGCATCACAGGACGGGTCGGGCCGCCCTGAACCGTGAACAAAACCCGATAGGCCGGCCCCTCTAGGCCAGCAACGGCACGATCGACGGCGCCGCGATAACTTTCTTCGAGTGTTGTGACGAAACGATTGTTGGGAGCCAGCAGCTCCAGGCAGTTCCCTTCTTCGGAGCGCACGCGTAACGGTGCAAACCATGTGGAAAACTCGTCTGGGTCGAGCTCTTGTTGGAGTTGAGTTTGAAGGCGGTGCCAAACAGAGGACGGCATTGAACCTGCTCCGCGAAGAGGCTTTTCCACATCCTGTGGAAAAGCTGTGGACTATTTTCGTGGCCCTGGGCCGCTAAAAATTGAGCCGAGCGGACGGCATCATAGCACACCGAGAAAGGGCCGCAAGAGGTCCTGAGGGACCTCGAACGCGAGGGGAGTTTCAAGGCTCGGAAGAAGCGAAAAAGGAACGGCACGGAGCTGTAGAAACGGTGCCAGGCCCTGCGCGAGAGCCTCGAACAAGCTCGGCGGCCGAGGATAGAAATCGAGATAGACGTCTTCTTCCGGAGCAAATCCGGCCGCCTCGCGGGCCAGAACAATCGCTCGATGAAGACCACCCAACTCGTCGACCAACCCAATCTCCACGGCTCTCTCGCCGGACCAAATGCGTCCCCGTGCAACAGCGTCGACCTCCTCTCGAGTCATACCCCGGCCACTAGCCACCTGATCGACAAAGAGATCATAGGTTCGCTGCATCAGGCCCTGAAACTGAGCGGCCTGCTCTTGACTCCAGGGGTGGACGGAGGAATAGAAGTCCGCATTGGCGCCACGCTTGATTCCATCGTGGGTGATTCCCAATAATTCTTCCTGAAAACGACCGGTGGCAATCTTGCCTCCGACGACGCCGATCGACCCGGTAATCGTCGCCGGGTCTGCAACAATACGGCTCGCCTTTGCTGCAATGAAATAGCCGCCAGAGGCGGCCACATCGGACATCGAAACGATGACGGGCTTCTCCTCTTGCAACAACTCCAACTCGCGCAGAATGAGATCAGAGGCGACGGGCGAGCCCCCAGGGCTGTTGATCCGCAGTACCACCGCGTGAACATCGTCATCATCCTTGAGACCACGAAAAATTTCACGCATGCTGTCGGCGCCGATGTATCTCTGCTGCGACCAGGGGTCGGTGCCGCTCGAGCCGCGAACAATCGCGCCCTGAGCAAAGACCACGGCAAGCCGCTTGTTCGAGAACGGGTCGCCCCCCGTCGCGTAGTCGGCTAGAGAAACCATCCGCGAATCTTTGCCGGCCTTCTCCTTGATCCGATCCTCGAAAGTGTCCGGATATCCGATCTCGTCGATCAGCCCTGCTTCCATGGCCTCTTGGGGAGACAATGGCGCGCGGTCGATGAGCTCTCGAACGGCCTCGCTGGTCAGCCCCCGTGACTCGGAGACCGCAGCCACAATCTGACCATAGAGGTCGTCGAGCACGGCGGTCAGCGCCTCCCTCGCAGCAGGAGAGTGCTCGGTCTCCATAAAAGTTTCGGCCGCGCTCTTGTATTCGCCCACGTGTCCCATCTGGGCATCGATCTTGAGCTTGTCCAGGGTTCCCTTTAAGAAGGAGCTATCCGCGAACAGGCCGAGCAGGTTGATCTCGCCCAACGGAGGAAGGGTAATGCTTTGACATGACGTGGCCAACAGGTACGCAAGCGTGCCGTTGTTGCCAACCCCGGCGCTTTCGAGATAGCAGTCGACAAACTTCCCCGACTCCGAAATCGAATGCAGCAGGTCGCGTATCTCCTGAGCCTTGGCAAAACCGAGACGTGCTTGCTGAATGTTGAACACGACTCCGGCAACGTTGTCGTCCTTGGCGGCAGCGTCGAGCAATCGGTAAATGCCGGCCAGCCCCTGGGGGCTACGGCGTCGGAAAAGCTGGAGATCGGGCGCTTCAGAGTAGTCGAGCAAGGGCGCATCGAGGGTCCAGACCAGAACTTTTGGACCACCGAGGGGCGTTGTTCCGGAGCTGAACATGATGCCAACTCCAGCAAGGAGAAGAGCAAGGGCGACGAGAACGGCGAAAATAATCAGTAAACGCTTCATCCGAGAGCCTATTGAAGAACGGTCCCCAAAAGTGGGACCAGAAGTCTACCTTGAGCAACCCCAACGCGGGGAGTTGGAATTCGGCATGATAATTGCTTGTTATGATTAGTAGATGCAGCGAGTTTCGGGGAGGTTCCCCTATCGAATCAACCCACCTCAAATAGAAGCCCGAAAACGGCCTTCTACCCATCGAAAAATCTCACCCCACTCCCCCTGAATTTTCCAGGGGTAAACTCAAAAAACCCCACCACTTCAACACCTCCCCCGGACTCGAACCTCCACTAGGGGGGTTGCATGCCGGGGTTTTCCCGTGGCTCCGGGCTCGCTAGAATCCTCAGCAGCGACAGAATGGCATGCCAGATTGACGCGCCGCGGCAAGATTCAGCGCTGCTGCGCCCCGGAGTCGAGCAACCCGCCGATCATCGAATGAGCACAGAGATTCTAGACAGGGGTGCCGAGTCCCTCAGAGGGGCCCTGCTGAGCTGGTATGAAGAGAGACAGCGTGATCTGCCCTGGCGAAGGCGTCGCGACCCCTATTCAATCTGGGTGTCCGAGGTCATGCTTCAGCAGACCCGAGTCGAGACGGTCCTTCCCTACTACGCGCGTTTTCTCGAGCGCTTTTCTACAGTCGACTCCCTGGCGGCTGCAGAGACCGAGGAGGTGCTGGCGCTCTGGTCGGGTCTTGGCTACTACCGACGCGCCCGCTTGATGCATGCGGCCGCCCGCTTGATCGTCGATGAAGGCGGTGATTTCCCTTCGACACTGAAGGGGCTCCGTGAGTTGCCAGGTGTCGGCGAGTACACTGCGGCTGCGGTCGGCAGCATCGCGTTTGGCCTGGCGGAACCGACGCTCGACGGGAATGTAAAGCGAGTCGTGGGTCGAATGCTTGCGCTTCAGGTGGAGGCCGACAAAGCGTTGGATGAGATTCGTGAGCGCGCGCGAGCGCTCTTGGACCCAGAGCGCCCCGGTGACAGCAACCAGGCGCTGATGGAGATCGGCGCGACGGTTTGCACTCCTCGCCAGCCCCGGTGCGGTAGCTGCCCGCTCGAGGCAGGATGTGGTGCCGCGCAAAGGGGGAGCCCGGAGGAACACCCGAAGATAAAGCCGCGAGCCAAAAGGTTGCGCAAGCGCCGATTGATCGCAGTGGTTCGCAGGGGCGAAAGGTATTTGTTTTTCAAGCGACCCGAGGACAGCAATCTTTTGGCCGGAACCTGGGAACTGCCGTGGGTCGAGTCCGACAACAAGCGGGCGCCCGAAGAGGGGCTGGCTGACCGCTATGGAGGACGCTGGTCGCTTGGTGCGAGTCGCGGAACGATTCGCCACGCGATTACGGTCAGATTGTTTGAGATTGCACTTCGAGACGCTCTTGTGGAAACGGGTGCCTTTGTGGCCGAAGGGCGCGAGGCGGCATGGCTTGGCGAGAAAGACATCGCTACGCTTCCCCACTCCTCACTGGTTCAAAAGGTGTTCAAGAAGATCGCGTCGAGCCGCACTCAAGGAGGTGCCTGCCCCGCAGAGAGCAAGTACCAGCCATAGAGCTTCTCATCGCTCTGTCGTAAGCGGTGAGCGACCATCCCGCAGAATAGCTTGAGCAGCCTCAGGGAAGACACCCCATTGATGTCGAGGAGGCCAAGAACGACATCTCGGGGGATCGACAAAACGGTGGCACCTTCTTCATGGGCCTTGGCTCCGGCAGATCGATTCTGGCGGTCGAGCAGGGCCATCTCTCCAAAGTAGTCACCCCGTCCCAAAAAGGCCAAGGCCTCATCCCCGGCGCCGGGGATGAACTTGTTGATCATCACCGCTCCCGACAAAACGACGTACAGGGCGTCCGCGTCTTCGTCCTCGAGAAAGATGGTTTCGCCCGGCTCGTAGTGTTGTTCGCGCGACATCGAAGAAAGAAGGTTGATTTCGAGAGTAGAAAGCTGCTGCTCACGGAAAAGTGCGCGCTTCGCATCCATGCCGACGCGGAACGCCTCGTTGTTCGACAGCTGCGCAAGAGGACTCTCGTCCGGAAGGGGCTTACCCTCTTTGCCAAAGAACCCAGCCAGGCGGTTGTTGGCCTTTCGCAGTTTGCCCGAAAGGCCCCTCCAGATGGTCCAGCTGAGAGCGGTTGCCAAGACGGGGTCGGAGTCGGTAGCAGCGCCGAGAGTCCCGATATCGAAACAGAGCACTTCGGCATCAGTTTCTGCAATGGCGTCGGAGCCGTGCTCTTTGCCGTCGACATAGCCGACCTCACCGAACAGATCGCCAGGCAGTATGTGTGCCAGGGTGAGCTGGCCGTAGTGACCCGACCGCTGCAGGCGAATCGCACCCTTGAGCACCAGATAGAGCTGGGTCGGGGCATCGCCACGCGATACGATGGTGGATGCTTCGGCGATCTCTTCGACGGTAGAAAGCTCCAACAGGCTCTCGATCCACGCGTCGCTGAAGTGATCGAAAATGCGGAAGTTTCGAAGGATTTCTACGGTGCTCATAGCGCAAGATCCTATCTTCAAAACTAGAGAAGTAGCATCTGAGGCAGGGCAAGAGCGTCGACGACAAGAGTCTCGGCCATTTCGAGCCAGTCGGTCCGCCGATCAGGGCTCATATGGTGGATAGTGAGACCCCGGCGGGAGAGCTCGTGGAGCAGACGGTCATCGACGGCCCTCTGAAAAGCCGGATCGGTGGCACGAATGCCGTCAGGGCTGGGTATGTCGACGATGGGCACATGCAACAGCAGGTCGTAGGTCCGCATCCACTCGTCGACCAGTGGCTCGAGCGGAGCCTGTGAGCCGGCCGCCACCAGAAGATACACATAGTTGTCCAAGACGCTTCGGTCACAAAGAACGACCCCGTAGTTAGATTGCGCAGCCAGCTCTTCCGCGATCTGGGTGTGAAGGATCCACGACTGGGACTCGACACTCGTCGCCTGATTGATCGGGAGCGGGCAACGACGAGCGACCTCACGAACCACCTCCAAGGCGACATCGCGCACCTTGAGTCGTGCGGCCAGGCCGTAGCAGAGGGTGGTTTTTCCGACGCCATGGCTGCCAATAAAGGCGACTTTACAACGAGGGTTCTCGCTCATGGTCGGGTCATTCTAGCCTGCCTAGATTTCACGGCGGCCTGCAATCGATCGGGCCAGGGTCACCTCGTCGGTGTATTCGATGTCTCCGCCGACGGGCATGCCAAATGCGAGCCGGGTGACCCGAAGATTGTTCTGTTTGAGTAGCCTTGCAAGATAAAGCGCGGTTGCCTCTCCTTCGACGTCAGGGTTTGTGGCGATGACGATCTCTTCGACGCCGTCGAGCCTGTCGAGCAACCCAGCCACCGCAAGCTGATCTGGACCAATGCCCCGCTGTGGCGAAAGCGCACCCATCAAGACATGGTAACGGCCACGAAACTCCCCGGTCCGTTCTATGGGTTGAATGTTGTAGGGCTCTTCAACGACACAGATCTGGGTCGCATCTCTCTCCGGATCGGTACAAAACCCGCAGGGCTCGATTGCGGTGATCGAATTGCAGGCCGAGCAATGAAAGAGCTTCTCCTTGACCTCCATGATCGCCCCAGAAAGAGCCTCTGCTTCCAAGGGGGAGGCTTTCAGGATGTGGTTCGCGAGCCGGGAGGCGGTCTTGGGGCCAATGCCGGGAAGTCGAGAGAGCTCACCGACCAGACGCGCAAGGGGGTCTGCCTGAACCATAGGACATTCGCCTCAGAAGAGCCCGGGCATTCCTCCGGCCAGACCACCGAGTTTTTGCTGAAGCTCTTCATCGACCATGCGGCCAGCTTCGTTGACAGCGGCGATAACCAGGTCCGAGACCATGCCGGGATCGTCAGGGTCCAGGACTTCGGGGTCGATCGAAACGGCGACTAGTTGTTTGTGGCCATTCATTTTCACGGTCACCATGCCACCGCCGACGATGGCCTCAACGACGGTATCGCCTTGTTCGCGCTGCAGCTTCTCTTGCATCTGCTGCGCCTGTTTCATGAGTTTTTGAATATTCATTTGCGTGGTTTGCTCCTAGGTTTCTTCGCGCTTTGCTGTGTAGGCGGTACCGCCAAAAATATCGAGGGCAGTCTGAACGCGAGGGTGGCTCAACAGCGGATCGGACGCCTTCTTCTCTTCCGCGGGTATATCCGGAGCGGGAGGCTTTTCTACCTCGACGAGTTTCCAACGAGCCCCGTCGCCCAAAACCGCGGCCAGGCTTTCCTCTAGAATCGCCCGGTTCTTGCCTCGGCCGAGGGCTTTTTGCAGCCACTTGTTGTCGGCGGGATCCTCAGAGATCTGAAGTTCCCCTTCGGAAAGTGCCAAATTTTCGATGCCGCCGATATGAGCGGCAAGGGACTGCCGGCGCCGACTTATTTCCTCGATCAGCCTCTCCAGAAGTTCTCTATTGTCTGCGCAGCCATCAGAGGCGGTGCTAGCCGTCGCGGCCGAGCCATCGCCAATTTGACTCTCATCCTCCCCCTTGGGCTCCTTGGGCTCGTCAGCGCCTCGAGGGCTTTCGCTCCCGCTCGAGGCCGTCTCCGTCTCGACAGAAGGAGGTGCAGAGGAGCTCTGGGCCTCTTGTTTTGCCTCGACGGGTTCCTTGGTTGCCGGGGGTCTCGGTCTGCCCGCCAAGAGATCCTCGATTTGGGTCAGCTTTGGAAGCTCGGCGGCTCGAAGCCAAGCGATCTCGGCCGCAAGGATTCCCGAGTCGCTTCTTCGCACGGTCGCCTCGCTGGCGAGGAGTTGGTGCAGCAAACGAAGAAGGTTTTCGTAACCCGCCTCGCGCGCCAACGCCGCGAGCCTTTCGGTTTCGTCCTCTGGGAGCTCGACAGTGTCGGCATCGACACCCAATGAAAGATGGAGTGCGTCGCGACAGTAGGCGAGAAACTCTGCAAAGACATGTCGCGGATCCCACCCCTGTTCCTCGACCTTGGCGACCACTCCTGCTATGTCAGAGGAACTGCCAGCGAGGATCGAAGAGAGCAATCCGTGATGAATACTTCTGTCGACGCCGCCTAGGACATTGGCAGCGTCTTCGTCGGAGATTTCTCCAGAGCCGTATGTGGCCATTTGATCGAGCAGGGCCACCGCGTCGCGCACGCTTCCCTCGCTGGCCCGAGCAATCAGGCGCAGGGCCATGTCGCTGGCCTTGATGTTTTCCTTTTCGGCCAAAGCTCGAAGATGTTGAGTCAGGACGACGGGTTGAACTCGCCGAAAGTGAAACTCCTGACAGCGCGAAAGGACAGTTGCTGGCACCGCATCGGATTCGGTCGTAGCGAAAATAAAAACCAGATGAGGCGGAGGCTCTTCGACGATCTTGAGAAGCGCGTCGAAGGCCTGTCTGGACAGGCGGTGGATCTCATCGACTACCACGACCTTGTAACGATCTCTCGCCGGTCCATACTTGAGGCTCTCGGTCAGCTCGCGAACTTGCTCGACTTTTGAATAGGTCGCAGCATCGACTTCGATCACATCGAGGTCGGAGCCCGCTGTG
Source organism: uncultured Polyangiaceae bacterium (assembly GCA_964195975.1). GTDB lineage: Bacteria > Acidobacteriota > Thermoanaerobaculia > Multivoradales > JAHEKO01 > CAXMQZ01. The sequence goes on from CAXMQZ010000127.1 coordinate 50,644, forward strand.
ATTTCCAAGCAAGTTTGACACTCGTTGCAGGGATCAGATGCGGGCCCGTTCTCACAGTTCAAGGCCTTGGCCAGGACACGCGCGACACTCGTCTTGCCCACCCCGCGGATTCCTGAAAAAAGATAGGCCTGTGCAATTCGCCCTTCTCCAAGACCATTGCGAAGAGCCGTAACAATGTTCTCTTGCCCGATGACGCTCGAGAAGTCTTGAGGGCGCCATTTCCTGGCGAGTACCTGATAAGCCATTGCGGTGATAGGGGGAACTGGGCAGAGGCCGAGGAAGGGCTCCGGTTGATCTGCGGCACCCGACGCGGATGCCTTATCGCTGCTCCCTTCCGGGCCTGACGAGGTTCGGTAACGGCCGGTGCACAGGACCCGAACCCTTCCTCGGCCCCTACTCTGCACCATGCTACGCGCAGTCTCGTGCCATGTAAAGACGAAACCCCGAGATAGCCGAGGCATGAACAAGTATCGGTGTCGGGCGGCGACATGTAGCCACAGACTCAACGCCTTGCCCCTGCTAGCATCGGCGCGAGCTGGGCGAATCAAAACCCATGAGCGACGAAAAATTCATGCGCGAGGCTCTGGCGGAGGCCCGCAAAGCAGCAGACGAGGGCGAGGTCCCGGTTGGAGCCGTGGTTGTTTTGGGCGACGAGATCATTGGCCGTGGGCACAACCGCCGCGAGAGGCACCAGAACCCGCTGGCGCACGCTGAGCTCGAAGCCATAGCTCAGGCTGCGACCGCGTTGAGCAGCTGGCGTCTTACCGACTGCACGCTGTTTGCGACTCTCGAGCCCTGCCCCATGTGCGCGGGGGCCTTGGTAAACAGTCGGGTCGAGCGTCTGGTCATTGGAGCCAGCGATCCCAAGGCGGGCTTTGTAGGCAGCCTGGGCAACCTGGTGCAGGACTCGAGACTAAATCACCGACTCGAAGTGTCGACGGGTCTTCTGGCCGAGGAAAGCTCGACGCTACTCAAGTCGTTCTTTGCTAGTCTACGCCGGGATCTTTGAGCCGGCCTCCCAGAAACAGGGCGGCCACAGTTTTTCTGGAGAGGTGACCGAGTGGCCGAAGGTGCACGACTGGAAATCGTGTGTAGGGGTGACTCTACCGTGGGTTCGAATCCCACCCTCTCCGCCACTAGATCAATTGGATCATGTCGTGGAATGGTGTAGGTCTTTGACAGTGGAAACAGGAGGCGGGTGGGATTTGAACCCAGCGAGACGAGCGCTTGCGCGAGACTGCCAGCAGAGAACATGGTCACGAAGTGCCGCCACGAAGTGGCGTGCGCTTCGAATCCCACCCTCTCCGCCACTAGCTCAATTGGATCATGTGGCTTGGCGATGAGGAAGAGGCACTGCCCAGTGCTTCTAGGCAGCGGGGAGCCACGTTCTTTTGAAGCTTTTACGGAGAGGTGCCGGAGTGGTCGAACGGGGCGGTCTCGAAAACCGTTGACCGCGCAAGCGGTCCGTGGGTTCGAATCCCACCCTCTCCGCCACCAGCTCAATTGGACCATGTGGCTTGGCGATTTGGCGATGATGAGGAAGAGTCACTATCGACGCTGCGCGAAAGCAAAAGCTCACTGGCTCCTTGACCCTGCCACCCTGTTGCAGTAACGTATTGCGTCTTTGGAATTTAGAAGAATGCCGCGACGTGCGGCACCATACGGAACCAGTCAGAAACAAGAACACGGTGAACCACAGTGAAACGCACTTTCCAACCAAACAATCGCCGTAGGAAGCGCACCCACGGCTTTCGGCTTCGCATGCGGACCCGTCAGGGTCGAGCCATCATCAACAGGCGTCGTGCCAAAGGGCGCAAACGCCTGAGCGTCTAGTCGATGCGGGCACAGGAGGCCCCCTCGAAACAAAGGGAGTCTCTGCTACGTGAAGACAGATTACGCAGGCGAACGGACTATCTGCGCTGCTACGA